>JAJQHQ010000071.1:48898-57866 GCA_021199655.1 Lachnospiraceae bacterium
ATCCTCAATCCAGTCCGTCGTTCCTGAGTAGCTCTTCTTTACCTGGATCTCTGCCGTTGCAACAACATCATTATTAATCGTCACACTCCCGGTCGTATTTCTATCCGAAATTGCAATACTTTGATTCACATAAGTTACTGTATATGACCTGTAGCTTCCACCATCAAGAATGGGTTCATCATCATCATTCAGTTCATATACATAATAGGTCGTATCAAGATCCAGATCCGAGAAGCTAACACTTGCCGTGCCATCTGCACTGACAACTATAGTTTTTGTCTGTACAGGCGTAAGATTACTACCAGCAACATACTGGCTATCGTAAATTGCCACCTTAAATGAACCTGTAGCATCTTCATCTGTCTGGCCATCTGCCTTAATAAATTTTGTAACAAGGATAGAACCCTTTATATCCGTTGTTGAACGGTTTGTAACAAGCAGTTCATACGGTCCTGCACTTACTTCAATAGTAAGACCGCCATTTGCCGTGCTTACAGCTGACATTGCTGCCGTTACAACATCTTTTGTCTGTGTTGCCCCAGTAGAACTGTCATAAATTGCAAAATAATGCTCTGTGTTTGATGTTACATAACCAGTCGCAGAAGCGGTTTCCACAATCTTATACAATTTCCCATATTCAAGGTTGCTAAAAATTGCCTCACCACTTTTGGTCGTAGTTGTTCCTACAACTGTTGAATCATTGCTTATCACATTATCGCTATCCAGTTCCACAGCATATAATGTAAACTCCGCACCACTTACAAGAGAAATTAGCGTGTCGTCATATTTAGTAACAATCACTCGGTTCTTTGCGCCCTGAATCGTTGCCTGATGGCTCAATACTTCAACATAAGTAGTCTTTGATGAAGATCTTGTCACTGAACCACTCAATGTAAGGGTCGCTGTATTAGTAAATGTCTGACTTCCAAGTTCAGTAACCTTTACTACAAAAGTAACCTTTACATATGTCTCATCCGGAACAATCACCGTCAGGACCTTGTCTGAGTAAGTGAACGAACACCCTAAGACGTCTTCTCCATTCTCATCTGTAAATGTAACTGTTTTTGTTTTATTATCCAGTACTTCAATTGCCAATTCCATACCGGATGGAAGAGTATCAGTTAATGTCAAAGAGTCCTCATCGGATAATTTTAATGCGCCCGGATTCACCACAATTGTATACGTTATAAGATCATCCGTATCTGTATCTCCAATTGATGTATTGCTGGTAGCCGAATCTTTTGTAAGATATTTTGGCGTAATAGTTACAGTGGAGGCTGTACTTGCCAGCACAGTGTCCCCATTTTTCAAATCGACCGCATTTGTATATGTTGAAGATCCATCATCCGTTATAACGTCATCACCAGTTATTTTAGTCTGATACTCACAGTGATAATAATTTCCACTCAAGTATCCTAACGTAGCAGATATCGTTTCACAGTCTACGGTGCCACTTCCCGATATAACCTCCGTAGTTCCAGTCGTCACTGTGGCTGTTGTTGAGGAATCTCCGTTCACGCTATACGTAAAGGAACCAGAGACATATTCCATGCCCTCCGGAATTATGTCATAAATTGAAGCCTCAATATCTGGATCATACACCAACTGCGATTTATTAACATTTACTTTCCATGTAGTAATACCTGTATCAGCATCATAGGAAGAAGTCTTGCTTAACTGATATTCTCTCGTATAAGTGTATGTAGCAGTTGCTAATTTGCTCAGATCCCAATTAGTTTGTGAAACCAGCACCTGATTATAAAATTCTACTCCTGCAGTTGAATCCTTCCAATCTGTGCCAGTACAATTACTTATTTTTGTTTTCAAAGTAATAACGACTTTTCCAGTAGCTTCTGGTATTAAAATATACGTTGGATCAGTACCATACCACGTCTGTGAATATAAATAATAATACTTCGATTCCAGAGAGGAAAAATCCACACCTCCATTAAAATCAACAGGATTAACAACAGAATCATACCCATCTCTTGCTGTTCCATTTACAGTGACAGTTATACTATCCCAGTCTACACCTAATGTAGCCAGTACTGTGCCGGTGTCCAATTCCGTACCTTTTATATAATCAGAATTATATTCATAAACCCACAGTCTGTCTATAGTAGTTCCTGAAGGGATATTAACGGTTATAGTCCAGGAAATCGTATTATTAGTTACGTCCAGTTCCCCGGCTTCTTTCGTAACAGTAAATTCATCCTTTTCATTTCCTGTATAAACGTTAGCACTCTTAGAATCCTCTTCTTTCACGGTCGGATCATCCGGATTAGTAGTTATAACCGTATTCGAAACAGTTGTATATCCTGTTAATCCAGTAGTTTCAAACGTTGTCGTATACATAATTGTATACGGTCCATAATATGTGCCAGTAGATGGGAATGTATATGTAAAACCATCTTCAGTAGAATTTACAGAAATTGTTGTCTGGCCATTCACATCAGGAGTAATCGTAATAGTTCCTGACAGTTTCTGGTTTGAAGACGAAAACGTATCTGTAAGGGTATATCCTGCCAAATTTGTTTTTCCATCTCCCACAGTTATTGTGTAAGTAAACGATTCAACACTACCATTGCCATCCGTATTTGTTGTCATCGTTTTTGATGTAACGTTTTTATACGGAGTAATACTGGTCACATCTGGTTCGTTCTGGGTGGAAGCACTGCCATCCCAGCTCCAGTACGCACTGTTAGTAAGTTCAGTGCCCCATGCATTATCATCAACTGAGACTGTATAGCGAACAGTATAAGTGGTATCAGCAGTTACAGATGAGCCCTGAGATTCCAAAAATCCAGCCACATCAACATTCAATACCCCATTTACATATGTATAATATTTTGAAGGTACTGTCACATAGTTTATCTTAATGCTGCTCTTATTCAACGTCTGACCATCACCCAAAGTATCTGTGAGCGTCAGGGTGTCAAGATCTGCATTTGGTGTAGCTGAGACAGTATAAGAAATCGTACCATCCGCATTCATTAAGTAATTTCCTGCATCACCTGATTTGCTATTAACAGTTTTGCTTGTCTCCACATCGACATCTTCAAATTTAACTGTTATCGGTTCACCTGTCCCAGGAAACTCAAAGGTTTCTTCACTATCCGTACCTATAGAGCTGGAGTCAAATGAGCAGTAAAAATCAAATGTGCCATTTACGCTTGAATCCTGCTGAGATAACCAGCTATTTTTTATATAAAGATATATAATTCCATCTACAATCGTATAGGATCCTACATTTGTAGAGCCATTAAATATAAATCCAGATCCGTTCTTATAAACAGATGAGAATATCGCGCTAGCATTTGTGTCCGTTAACAATGAAGTCAGATCATACGTCCAAGCCGTTGCCGCTTTAGCTACATCCAATTCATCATCGTCTATATTATAACTAATCGCAATCTTGAGAGCCCCCGATCTGGAAACATCTTCTGTTGAACTTTCCACAGTAGCGGTGATCGAACTAGCTATATCCTCTAATGCTACATTGCCATCAGAATCCAGTGTCGCAGTGGAAGCGGCCATAATTCCATAGCTCCCCAGCGCAATCACATACGGTGAGAATCCACTGGTCGTCGTAAACGTAATCCCACTGATTACACCTGTCGTTGAGTCCGTATAATCCGTATCCGGAGCAAGATATTCTGCCTCACCATCATTGATATGGAATACCAGCGCTTCCGTACTTTCATCACCATCCAGAATCGGAGTCGCAAAGGACAGCGTCACAGTCGCACTGCCGCTGTAGTCGATCTCAGTTCCTTCTGTGTCCTCAAGATGAATATCCAGAACTGTATAATCAGAGAAGGTAATGCCGGCGTCTGCTGCACAGGAAATCGCCAGGTCTGCCGCATCTTCATATGTGCTGCCATCCGCAGTCTCCACTACCAGCTGTACGCTTTCCGGAAGAACACCATCCGACAGCTGTACGCTTGCACTGATCGTTCCATTATCAGATGTAAAACTGTCTGTGGTCGACTCGGCTGTGCTTCCCAGCAGTACTGCAGCCTCAGTCTCACTCTCGGTTTCTGTTTCCTCTTCCGCCTCAACTGCAGCTTCCGTTTCCTCTTCGTTCTCAGCTACAGCTTCCGTTTCTTCTTCCGCCTCAACTGCAGCTTCCGTTTCTTCTTCTGCCTCAGTTACGACTTCTGTTCCCTCTTCTGTCTCTTCTTCGTCTGCCGATGTCTCCCCTGTGACAACCGCACCAGTATAAGAGAAGCTGCTCTGTGTAAAGCTCATCGCAGTCATATCGCCATCTGCATTAATATTGACGAAGTCGGTCACGATCTCGGCAACGCCGCTGTCCTGAAGGTGGACAACTGCTTTGTTTGTGATCTCGCCTTCCAGACCAAGTTCGACTGCCTGACGGAATACCATGCTTACGTTCACGCTTCCGGCTTCCGGCTCAACGCGTTCGCCGTCACATACGAAATAGACATCGTACAGAACATACGCTGTCTGTGTGTTTTCCTCATCGATACCAAGCTGTGTACCCAGCTGTGTCTCAATAGCACTTACCGCTGCCAGATAAGCAGCTGCGTATTCTTCACTGTCCGGCTCGATATACTCCGCCATCAGCTCTGTGTCCTGAGAGAAGTTGGCCTCTTCGGCAGCTGTCGCTGTGATCACAACGCTGCTGTCGGAATAGGTGAAGGAAGTCTTCGGCTCTTCCACTTCGGTCTCATCCTCTGCTTCTGTGGCCGCTTCGGTCTCCGCGTCAGCTGCTTCCGCTGCTGCTTCGGTCGCATCCTCCGTCTCCGCTTCGCTTTCGGATTCCGCCTTGGCAGCTGCCTCAGTTACAGCCTCGGTGGACTCTTCGGAACCGTCTTCTGTTGTGGTTTCGTTGGAATCTGTTTCTTCTATAGAAATATCAAGCGTCGTCTCGCTGTCGGATGAAACAGACGGATCTGTGCTCTCGTCTGCTGTCACATCCGCATCGGAAGTGTCGGCTGCATCTGTGTCAGCCGCTGTATCCGTCGTGGTGGACGCCTCTGTAGATACGGCATCGGTCGTCGTGGATGACGAGTCTGCTGCCGCAGTTGTCTCATTGGATGTGTCTTCTGAATTGCTTTCTGCCGCCTCTGTGGTGGCCTCTGTCACTGTGGTCTCGGCGGCCAGTGTTGTGCCGTCCTCAGCCAGTGAGCTGATCCCTGCCTGCTGCAGTACCATAGACATTGCCAGTACTATTGCAAGGAACCGCCCCCCCCGCGAAGTTTTTCTGCTTCTACGCATAGTTTTTTCCCCTTTCTTTTTCTGCGCCCGGCTTTGGTCGCATCCCGGTGCTTTTTGTCTCCGGGTGGTGCCCTCCGTCTTGCTATTATGATATATATGATCTCGCTTTTCCGGTATCTCCGCTGTTCTCTCCGAATTTCGTCCTCGTATACCTTCTCACATTCGAATTCATTCGGATTCTTCGGTCCTTCTTAAGCTGCGGGCAGGGAATCCCCAAGCGATTATATAGTGTAAAAGCGTTCTCAATGGACAGACACGTGACATGCTTGCATGTCTAAGGGGCTGTACATTAGAGAACCAAACCGGTATGAGTAAGTAGCCATTTTTCGAAGAAAAATGAGCGGATTACGGTGCTGCGTGCCAGTGGCACGCGTTTAGCACCGACCGAAGCGGAAGCGGAGATACCGGTGTCGATTGTGAGAGTGCGAAGCACATAGCAATCGGCTTTTACAAGTAAAGGTGCCTGCACCTGCAGGCATATAAATATTTGCTTTCAATATAGACCGTTCGGAACGATTTTGCAATAGAAAATTTTCGATTTTTCTTAATTTTTTTGGTAATTTTATACTAACTTAACGGTTTCGTAGCAGCGAAATTTGTTAAGTTGTGTGTGGATAAGCTGTTTTTTATCCACCGCGCATGTCCCGCAGCATTTTTTATATTTTTTCCCGCTTCCGCAGGGCAGGGATCGTTCCTTCCCACTTTTGCCTGGAGGTGGTAAATCAGACAACCGCCTCAATCAGTACCTTCCTGCCCAGCATGATTTCCTGAACCCCAATCTCTTTATTCTGATTAAAGTTAAAGCTGAGCATATAGCCCTTGTCCAAATGATAATAATCGAGATATTCCAAAAGCTGCTTCTCACCACGTTCTCTGTAGGCATTACCCCGCCAGATCTTGAGTTCGATCACAAATTGTTCCCCATGATAGTCAAGCACCAGGTCTGTCCGTTCACGATTACGGGTCTGCGCTTCCACATAGCAGTTTCCCTCTCCGTTGATGATCGGTTTTAAAAACAGCATGAAATAACGCCGTCCAACATCCTCCAAAAATGCTTCCTCCTGATTCCCATACAGATCATCAAAAATCTCTGTAAAACGTTCCAGAATCCGTCTCACATTCAGGTGTCCGCCCACGATAAACTGATTCTTCCCAAGCACTCCGGCATCATAAATTTTGTTTCCCACATACTCATCCGACATAAACCAGTTGTAAAGCACGGTCTCAAAAATGCGGTTCGATATAACCGCTGTTCCATTGCTGTTTTTTATAAAACCAAACATCGAGGCAATTTCAATATAATCGTTCATGGATGAGTAAGGAACCGGCCTGCCTGTAAACAGCAGTCCATAAAGGACTTCCCGAAGCTTCGGATATTCTTTCAGCTTTCCCTTCATAGACTGGAACAAAGCATTTGATTCATTCTCCAATAGTTTTACAGCCTGCAGGAGTCCTTCTTTTGTCCAGACAGCATTCCTGTCAGGAAAACCCGTTGACGCCGGAATCTGCTCATCCATGAATTTACACAGGCGCGATACCAGATACGGATAGCCTGATGTGTAATCATGGATTTGCTTTGACATATCGGCCATATTCATCCCCGTATGATGATCGGATTCATATTGCTCGAGCATTCCCCTGATATCCGCAGCGGAAAAGCTCATATCTACTGCAAAATCCGCGGCAATGTTCCAGGGACTGTTTTCCTTATGCTCCTCTTCCGGTCGTATCTTCTTTTTTACATTACGGACATCATACACGCCGGTCAGGATTACAGACTGGAATGTTGGGATCTTCCGCCGTTTTAGATAGTAAAAACGCAGTTGTGCCAGAAAATCAATAAATACCTGATTGTTCGAGGCGGAATCCACCTCGTCAATAAGCAGAACTACTTTCTTTTCCGATGTACGGCATAATCCGACCAGCGAAAGAAACAGCACAGATAAGGTTGCGTTGCTCACTTCCCCCTTCGCAAACCGTTCCAGAGCCTGTCCTGCCTCCGCGGGCAGATCATCCGCTGCCAGCAAAATCTGTCTGGAAAATGCCGAAACAAACCGTTCCTCTGATTCAAAGTCCGCAAAGCTTAAGCCCTGAAAATCAAGGCTGATAACCATATATTCTTCATTAAGATACTCTGTCAAAGCATACAAAGTCGTTGTTTTCCCATATTGCCGAGCCCTGTTTATGGTAAAATATTTTCCATCATCGACCATGGTTTTGATGGCTTTAAGCCGCCCGGAAAGATCCACCATATAATGCAGCTCCGGATCACAATAACCGTCCGTGTTAAATGTTCTTCGCAAAAGATTTTCCCTCCTCAAATTGTTCCAACGCACGGCTGGTTATCCCATAATAAGCATAATATTCCTCACAGTCCGGATAATCCAGTATCAGATCACGAAACACCCGCTCCGCAGCGTACATCGAATCCTGTAGTTCTTGTTGTTGCGCGGTGTTGTTATTCAGTTTACCATGTAAAGACTCAAAGGGCAAGTTTTGCCTGCCGCTCGCTTAAATATTTCTATCATGTTTTTCAGTACATTTCTTTTTGTTTTTATGAGTTAATTTATATCATTTCTCAAATATAATGTTGACTTTTATTTAGCTAAGTGATACGATAGGAAATCAATGAAAGGGGGTTGTAAATGCAAAAGAGCAAAAACACAGTGGAGCCGACTGCGCGTCAACAAACATCATCCGGCACATTTTTCGAGGAAGGCCTGCTGCATAACGGTCTCCCCGATGGCATCTCTACAGAAGCGCAGTTATGGGACGAGATCCTGAAAAAAGAAGTGTTTGAGATGCCGTTCCTTTTGTTGCCGCTGATCAAAGAAGCCCACGGGAAAGCCTATCCCAGAGATGCGAAGGTCATCCCTGTGGGTACAGAGTTTTCTGTGGAAAGAATTATTACAAAAGACATATCTTCCATCCGTTCTGATATTGCCGTTCGGATTGAATCGAGAATATACCATTTTGAATGCGAAAGTGACACAGACAGGAAAATCGTGAAGCGAGTATATGAATACGACTCACAGTCAGCTCTCGTCTATTCTGAGGAAGGCACAAAGGCGGTTCCTTACATATTACGTTTTCCATACTCCGCGGTTCTCTTTCTGGAACCTGAGACGACCTTACCCGACCATCTCGCATGTGAACTGCGCCTGCCGGTCTATCATACTGGCGGCACAAATAGTAAAGATCGTTCAGATAGTTCAAGTATGCAGGAAACAGACACAGTCCGCCCGCAAAATACAATTACAGAGATAAAATGCGTTGACTACGCCGTTCCTGCTCTGAAAGTACAGGACTATTCTCTGCGCGAGATCAGCAAGAAGCAGCTTTTGATCTTAATTCCGTTTACACCCATCCGGTTTCGCACCATGCTCAGGAAGAAGCGGCGGCAAGAAAGACAGTGAAACGCGAAATCAGATGGTAAACAAACTCTGCACCCGGATTCTGACATTCCAGATTTCGACTATAATTCTGCAAAATTGGAGTTGACAAATTTCTTTCGAGAAATTATAATTGTATTAGATGAAGCAGTTGTGTCCAGGTACATCTCAGAATCTGATCGGAAATATATCCTGGCACTTCTGAGGAAAGCGTTGATCCGTGTATTTCATAAGGACAAATACTTACTGGAGGTGGTAAACCATATGACAGCGCCAATTTTGGAACTCGATCACGAGAAGGCCGCAAGGCTGCAGAAAGAGCTTGATACGCA
>JAJQHQ010000071.1:57966-66392 GCA_021199655.1 Lachnospiraceae bacterium
CTGCAGAAAGAGCTTGATACGCAACGCCCTCTTTGGGAACTTGATCACGAGAAGGTTGCAAGGCTGCAGAAAGAGCTTGATGCGCAGCGCCCTCTTTGGGAACTTGATCACGAAAAAGCTGCAAGGCTGCAGAAAGAGCTTGATGCTGCAAACGAGAAAATTAAAACAGTAACTGCAGAAAACAAGGCCCTTAAAAATCGCCTCAGCAGACAAAAGAAACATAAAAAGCAATGATTTTCAGGCCGCGCCAATTCTGGCGCGGCTTTCTTTTTACTTTTCACATCTCCCCGCTCTATCTTCCGCTGCATTTTTTGCGGAAAGGCCGCGATGAAGTAGTTACAAGTTGCGGAAATCGTGGTACAATAAAAATCAGGCAGCAAAACGGCACTTTTATTTCATGAAATACGCGAAAACGAAGCAGGGAGGAACCATGGGTAAAATATTCAATACCGAAGCGGATTGCAAACCGGAGCTTCATTATATGGTCGACATTTCTGACCGTCTTCGCGCAATCGAAGATATGATAGATAAAGGTAAATACTTTACCATCAATCGGGGAAGGCAGTATGGCAAGACAACCACACTCCGGATATTGGCCAATCATCTCCGGAATAAATATCTGGTCGTAAGTCTTGATTTTCAGGATCTTGATTCTTCAGATTTTTCCAGTGTGGAGTATTTTGCGGAAGCATTTGCAGATCTGTTTTATAACAAGGTGAAAAAATCGGATGACCTGCCGCAGGATTTACTCAATGAGTTGAAGGACTTTGCGGGTGGGCAGATTCCACGCGCAAACCTGAGAAAGCTTTTTTCACTGCTCAAAAAATGTTGCGAAAAGGCTAAGCATCCGATCGTTCTGCTGATCGATGAGGTGGATACCGCATCAAACAATCAGGTTTTTCTGGACTTTCTGGCAAAGCTGCGGGCCGGTTACATTGATCGGGATTCCGAAACAACTTTTCAATCCGTGATTCTTGCGGGGGTATATGATATAAAGAACCTGAAGCGCAAATTCGTAAATGAAGGGGAACCTTCGGAAAATTCTCCCTGGAATATTTCGGCTGCCTTTGATGTAGATATGGATTTCTCCCCGGAGCAGATTGCCGGGATGCTTCGTGCGTATGAAACAGACCATCACACGGGTATGGATATCCATCGTATTTCACAATTGATTTATGAATATACCTCCGGCTATCCTGTCCTTGTATCCGGCATTTGCAAAAGGATTGATGAGGAGCTTATTGGAACCAGGGCTTTTCCAAACGCTGCGTCCGCATGGACATATGAGGGCGTGACCGAGGCTGTTGGCAACCTTCTGAAATCTTCATCACCGCTGTTCGAGAGCATGATCCGGCAGATCACGCAAACGCCGGAGCTTGGAGAAATGCTTAAAAGTACGCTGTTCGAAGGGGAAAGCGTAGCATTTAACCCGGATAATACCATACTTTCACTTGCTTCCATGTTCGGATACGTGAAGTCTGAAAATGGACAGGTAAAAGTAAGCAACCGGATTTTCGAGACAAGGCTGTATAATTATTTTCTTTCATTAGAAGAAACGGAAAGTATTACCTGCAGGGATGCCCGTGAAAACCGAAGTGAATATTTCTTCTATATTTAAAACCAGTTATTAATGGAACGGGACATTATTACATCGAAGCGCAGACACGCGATTTAAAGCGCACCGATGTAATCGTTGATTACAAGGGACAAATATCCATTATCGAATGCAAAATCTGGCATGGCCAGAAATACAACGATAGCGGAGAGCAGCAGCTTCTTGAATATCTGGATCGATATGACCTGAAAAAGGGATATTTATTAACATTTAGCTTTAATAAAAAGAAATCGGCGGGAGTGGAAACGCGACAGATAAAAGATAAAGTTCTGGTTGAGGCTTTGGTATAGAAAACACAGCTTTCAGAAGTCATCTCAGCAGACAAAAGAAACGTAAAAAACAGTGATTTTTTAAGCCGCGCCAATTCTGGCGCGGTTCTCCATTTATTGTCCTGCATCGGTTTTGGATGCAGGACGCAGGCCGCGCCCATCGCGGCGCTAAGCGGCAGCGGAGACGCGATTCTAATTGGCGCGGCTCTCCATAATCTTGCAGAACACTACCGCCACCCCTGTACTTACCGCGGTCGCCACGATTCCCGGCCCGACGACCGCGGTCGGGTTTACGCTGCCGTACTGGGTACGGTAAGCAATGATATTGACAGGGATGAGCTGCAGCGACGAGATGTTGAGGATCAGGAACGTGCACATCTCGCTGCTGGCAGTGCCGTGGGGCACGACGCTGCGCGGTACGCGTTTTCTTTTCTGTCGTTGACTGTTTTCATTTATTCCATAACTTTCTTCAGTCTCCTTTTCCAGTGTCTCTTTATGACCGATTTCTTCTTCGGCAGCCTGTTCTTCCCTCCTCCGTTCTTCCTCCAGCTCCTCCAATGCTTCCATGGCTTTCAACCCATACACGGTCGAAGCACTGCCAAGGCCGAGCACGTTTGCGACACAATTGGCCGCGATGTGTTCCAGCGCCGGGCGATCTTTTGGAATTCGTGGAAATAAGAATCGCATGACCGGACGAAGCCATCCCGTGACCGCGCGGATCAGTCCGGCTTCTTTCGCAATCTCCATCAGGCCGCTCCAGAATGCCATCACACCGAACATTGTCACGCAAAGGCTTACGCCTTCTTTTGCGGAGGACAGCACGGCCTCCGATACAGCATCTGCCCGGCCAGTCAGAATGCCGTATACGATTCCTGTCAGAAGCAAGCCGCCCCAGATCGCGTTCATTTCGAATATCCTCTCCATTTGGTGTCTGGAATCTGCTTCTGATGCAGACCAGTACCGTTCCCGATATTTATTTCTATTAAAAACATATGTGAAGGAAAACGGGGCTATGAATATAAATGCCATGAAAATAATTACGAATTAATGATTGCACACGGCTCCGAAACATTGTAAAATTGTTATCAATTCAGGACAGTACCTCGCACTCGCTGCGAGGTACGTATGAAAACGTATATTCTACAGGAAAAAGTCCCATCGCGCAGCGATTTTAAATGGACTTTTTCCGTAACTGTGAAGGTACTGAACAGTTACAATTGTTAACAGTTCAGAACAGCATCGAAATGAAAAGGCAATGACTAAAATTATAATAATTTTTATAGAAACACATTCGGGGGATTCGCATTATGGGCTGCATTATCATTGGAATCGCCGGGGGTACCGGCTCAGGGAAATCGACGTTTACGAACCGTCTGAAGGAGGCGTTCGCGGACGACATCGCGGTCATTTATCACGATAATTATTATAAGAGGCAGGACAATGTGCCGTTTGAGGTACGCAAGATGGTGAACTATGACCATCCGGACGCGCTGGAGACGGATCTGATGGTGAAGCATCTGGAGATGCTCCGCAATGGGCAGGCGATCGACTGTCCGGTCTATGATTACAGCCAGCACAACCGTTCCGATCAGACGATCCATATTGAGCCGCGCCGGATCATCCTCGCGGAGGGCATCCTGCTGCTGGCGGACCCTCGTCTCCGTGATCTGTTTGACATTAAGATCTATGTGGAAGCCGACGCGGATGAGCGCATCCTGCGCCGGATCGTGCGCGATGTGAAGGAGCGCGGGCGCGACATTGACAACATTGTGCAGCAGTACCTGACCACAGTCAAGCCCATGCATTATATGTTCGTCGAACCGACCAAGGCGACCGCCGATCTGGTCATCAACAGCGGCATGAATGACGTCGCATTTGATATTGTGAAGACGAAGATCCAGTTGCTGCTGGAAGCGGGGAACCGATAGTCGGACAGCAACAGCCTGAACGGAACCGGCTCAAACCACGTTTTCCGGCCGCAGCATCTTCCGGCGATGATGCTTCCGGCAAAGGGCGGTGTAACTGTCGTTCGCGCCGAGCACGACCTGATCGCCCTCGGTGATCATCTCGCCCTGCTCGTTGAAGCGGGCGTTGCAGGTTGCGGCCTTGCCGCACCAGCAGACGGTCTTGATCTCCTCGATCACATCCGCCCAGGCGAGCAGCCACATGCTGCCGGGGAAAAGGTTCCGCTGGAAATCAGTGCGCAGACCGTAGCAGATCACCGGCACGGTCAGGTCATCCACGATGTGCACGAACCATTCTACCTGCTCTTTGGTGCAGAACTGTGCCTCGTCCACGACGACACAGTCGTATTTCTGAATCTCTTCCGCGGTCATCTGCACCAGATCCTCCACAAAACTGCAGCTCTGTTCCAGCCCGATGCGTGATGAAATGACGGCATCCCCATCACGGTTGTCCAGCTTCGGCTTCACCAGCAGTGCGCGTTTTCCTCTCTCATAATAATTATACTGAACCATCAGCGCATTTGCCGTCTTGGAGCTTCCCATCGCGCCGTAGCGAAAATACAGCTTTGCCATATCCCTCTTTCTCCCTTATCCTGTTTTTCATTCGTAACGGTTCCGTACCTTCGCAGTTACGAGAATCGTTACTTTCATTCATCTAAGAACTGCCATGATACCGAAGAAATCATCCCCTGCCATCAGGCACACAAAATTCTGTCTCATTTTACCATAGCCTTTTGACGTTTGCCACATTTTTTTGGCAAAACGCTCCCCGCTTTCCTGAACTGCTTTTTATAGTAAACGACGTAAGTCGTTTTACTTTGCGCCAGACACGAGGCTGCAAAGCAGCCATTCCATGCGCGTCTGTGTGCATCGTTATAATGAATGGCAAAAATTTTGTCATTCACTATAAAACAGGCGTTTTCCCTCTTGATTTCCGCTATCTGCCCATTTATAATACGCTTGAAATCAAGAGCTTTGCCATTGCTGCTATCAGTACATTGCCTCAGGCATACACAAGCAGACGGTAGGCAGATTTTTGCAAGGTTTTCGAGCATAGCTTCCCTTGCTTCGCCATTGTCTGAGCGAAGCGAGTTCCAGCGAAGCAAGGGATAATAAGCGGCGCAGGAAAACCGCAAAAATCAACGTGGCTGCGGTGTATGCTGAGGCGATGCGGTCTGTAATTATGGCACAGACATTGCATATAAGGAGAGTTTTATGTCATTAGAAGATTATAAAAAAGCATACCGATTAGGAAAAAAGGATTATCAGGCGCGGATGATGCGCGGCGAGCGGCCGACGCTTCAGGTGCTGGATGAGATTCTCCCGTCAGAAGCATTGCCGATGACCTCGCTGGGGCTGGTGCAGATCCCGATCGATCACATTGTCGGCACCCGCTACGGCGGACGCGGCAACGCTTTTTCAGGCAATTATATGCCGATTCTGGAGGAGAGTTCAGAGTTTGCCGCAAAGTGGGCCAATTTAAGCACCGCTCATATGGAGGAAGGAATCCACGATCCGATCAAGGCCTGGGAATATATGAACCGGTTCTATGTCGAGGAGGGCAATAAGCGCGTCAGCGTCATGAAATACTATGAGGCGATCTCCATCCCCGGCACGGTGACGCGTATCCTTCCGAAGCGCACCGATGACAAGGAGTCGATCATTTATTATGAGTTTGTCGACTTCTACGCTCTGTCGCAGATCAATTATATTGAATTTTCCAAAGTGGGCAGCTTCGCGAAGCTGCAGGCGGCGGTCGGGAAAGCGCCGGATGAGCTCTGGAGCGACGACGACCGGCTGGATTTTAATTCCAATTACACAAGGTTCACTGCCGCTTATGAGGCAAGGGGAGGCAGTAAGCTTTCCATCACCCCCGGCGACGCCTTTCTTTCTTTCCTGACCCTGTACGGCTATGACCGGGTCAACGGCATCACTACGGATGAGATGAAGACGCTGATCGCGAAGGCATGGGAAGAGTTCGAGCTGCTGACTGAGGAGGATAAGATTGCGCTGAAAATGGATCCGGTGCCGGAGAAAAAGCCGCTCCTGACCCGTCTCCTCCCGGCCGGATTAAAGGGCGGACCAGCCAGACTGAAGATTGCGTTTGTTTACGACAAGACGCCTGGAGCCTCGGCGTGGACTTATTCTCATGAGCTGGGACGGCTGCATCTGGAGCAGACCTTCCCGGAGGAGGTAAGTACGGTTCCGTACAGCGGCATCACCGCGCAGACGATCGAGTCCTGTCTTGAGGAAGCGATCAGTTCGGGCTGCAACCTGATCTTCACGACTTCTCCGGTATTTGCGGAGGCCAGTGTAAAAGCGGCGATCGAGCATCCGAATGTCCGCATTCTGAACTGCTCGCTGAACACCTCGCACCGCTACATACGCACCTACTATGCCCGCATGCATGAAGCCAAGTTCCTGATGGGAGCCATTGCGGGCGCGATGGCAGAAAACAACCGGCTTGCCTACATTGCGGACTACCCGCTGTTCGGCACCATCTCGAATATCAACGCCTTTGCGCTCGGTGCGAAAATGATCAATCCGCGCGCGCAGGTGTATCTGGAATGGTCGACCAAAAAAGACATCGACCTTGACGATAATCTCCGCCGTCTGAATCCTGCCTGCGTCTCCGGCAAGGACATGGTGATCCCGGAGGAAGCCTCCCGCTTCTTCGGTATCTATCATATGGTGGACGGCCATCCGCGGAACCTCGCGATGCCACTCTGCCACTGGGGCCGCTTTTATGAGAAGCTGATCCGGACGATCATGGACGGCACCTGGAAATATGACGATGATACCGCCAAGGCGATCAACTACTGGTGGGGCATGTCCTCCGGCGTAGTGGACGTCATCTGCTCGCAGAACCTGCCGATCGGCACCCAGCGCCTGGTAGACCTGCTGAAACATACGATCAAAGCGGGTGAGTTCAACCCGTTCTCCGGTACGCTGTATTCGCAGACCGGCATCGTAGAATCGCAGGCGGAATGGGGCGACAGCCTGACGGCGGAGCAGATCGTCAAAATGGACTGGCTCGCAGAGAACGTGATTGGCTCCATCCCCGAAGATTATGAGCTGACCGAGCAGGCAAAGCCGGTCGTCGCGCAGCAGGGAATTAAAAAACAGGTGTAAAGCTGCCCGAAGAGCTTACAGATGTTCTGCGGGACACCGCTGTGTCAGGCGGCGTCCAGTGATAAATGATACAGGAAGGAAACTCGACTCGCCATGCGGATACTGGCCATCGCGGATGAAGAATCCGCCTATCTGTGGGATCACTTTGAAAAAAGCAAACTGGAAGGCATCGATCTGATCATCTCCTGTGGCGACCTGCATCCGCATTATCTGTCCTTTCTCGCCACCTTTACGTCCGCTCCCGTGATCTACGTACACGGGAACCACGATGAGAAATACGACAAAGTCCCGCCGGAGGGCTGCACCTGCATTGACGACGACCTCGTCGTCATCGACGGTGTGCGCATCCTCGGGCTTGGCGGCTCGATGCGCTACCGCCCGGGCAATTACCAGTATACGGAGCAGCAGATGCGGCGGCGCATCCGGCGGCTTCGCTGGAAGCTGTTTATCCATCACGGCTTCGACATTCTGGTGACGCACGCGCCGGCCTACCAGCTGAATGACGGTCGTGATCTGCCTCATCAGGGATTCAAAAGCTTCCTGACCCTGATAGATAAATACAGCCCGCGCTTTTTCCTGCACGGGCATGTTCATATGTCTTATGGGCGCCAGTACCGGCGTTACGACAGGTACCAGAATACCCATGTCATCAACGCGTACGAGCGTTTTGTATTTGATTATGAGGCGGATACGGAGGAAGAGCTTACGCCGACTTATTTTGGGATACAGGGGTAATTTTAAATGTTCTGTTCTATTCGTCTTCTTCCATGATTGCTTCCAACTGATTTTTTAACGCAGGAAAGTCCATTCTTGCAGTCCGATATACGTCTTCCATTCTCAGCGTCTGATACTTATGAGCGGCCAAATCACGCATACCGGCAGCCGCCCTCCATGGAATTTTGGGATATTTGCTCCTTGTTTCCATGGTAACATTCTTAATCAGTTCCCCAATGTTAATAACTGTCATGGCAACCGCTCTTTTTAATTTTTCATCTTCCATGAACGCCGGAAGTTCCGTATCTCCAAGCATCTCCAGGCCGATATTAATCTCATCTATGACCTTTCGAATTACAATGTAATCCCTATGCTGCATACAATTCAATCTCCTCTGTTATACAAATCATATCAGTTTTCCTTAATGGTCCATGAATCACATCAACATCAACACCCAAAATATCCTCAAGGCAATACTTTATCTCCGAAAGAACCAGCAGCGATACTGCTTCAGTAAACTCCATGATTAAATCCACATCGCTTTTTTCCCGGTAAGTCCCATTTGCACGGGATCCAAAAAGAATAACCCGCTTGATCGGATACTTTGGCACAATCTTTAAAATTGCTTCTCTGATCGTTTCACTTGTCATAGCAGCCCCTCCTTCGAAAAAGCTTTTGTAACTGTTCAGTACCTTCACAGTTACGAGGGGAAAGCCCATTCAAAATCGCTGC
>JAJQHQ010000009.1 GCA_021199655.1 Lachnospiraceae bacterium
TCCGGGAAGAAGGTGCGCGGATGGGCGTGACAATTCGGGATGTGGCGAGGGAAGCCGGGACATCTGTTTCTACAGTCTCAAAGGTAATTAATGGACACTATAGTATTTCAGAAAAGACTGCGGAGCATGTAAAAGCTGTAATGCGTCAGATGAACTATTATCCGAGTACTAGCGCACAAAGTTTTGCAAAAGGGACGACAAAAATCGTTACGGTGCTTACCAACCTTGCACCTGACGTGGCATTCCAGAATCCCCATATGCTGGAAACATTGGCGGGGCTGGAAGAATCCCTCAGACAAAAAGGTTATCGCCTGGTTTTAAGAGGTGCAGATGAAAAAACTTCATATGATGCTGCAGAAGAAATCATTGCAAGAAAAAGCTCGGACGCGCTTGTCATTCACATTTCGGTAATGACTCATGCGCTGTCAGGGCTTTTGACACGGGCTCATTTTCCGCACATTGTGCTTGGAGCACCCAATTTTGAGTCTCAGGTATGCTGGATTGATAACAATAATGTTTATTCGGGGACAGTTGCTGCGTCTTATTTGATTTCGGCTGGCTACAGACGGATTGCCTTTCTGGGCGGACAATATTATGATCTTGGATCTGCGGACCGATTGAAAGGTGTGAAGCAGAGCCTTCAGGATGCCGGGATTCCGCTGGAGGATCAGTATATCTGGCTGGGGGAATCTACCCGGGCAGACGGGTATCGGATGTCCAGTCAGCTTTTGGAGGAACGAATGCTTCCGGAAGCGATAGTATGTGCCAATAATTACATAGCGCTTGGCTGTGTGGCAGCGATACAGGAGAGAAAAATGCGGATTCCAGATGATATAGGCGTGATCGCGTTTGATGATTATCCTTTTTCGCAGATAATTGATCCGCCTCTGACAGTAGTAGACATTAATGTACGCGATATGGGGGTACAGGCAGGCAAGTTTCTTGTCCAGATGATCCATAACCCGAATATGCAGATACAGACTTATGTTACCACGTCTAATTTACTTATTCGGCAATCGACACGAGAGCAGCGGTAATATATGTGCGGATAGGATGTCCATGTTGAAAAATGCGGCAATCTGGCTGTGACCGCATCGTATGGTCTTGAAATAAGTCGACCGAAATCCCATTGGCTTTAGACGACGGGTAATTCACAATTACAATAAAGTCTGATACCCTCCGGTGGTGATCACGGAACAGATGGATTCTATGCCGCAGCGCACCATATTGGAAACAGCTGCATCGGTATAGAATGCCATATGCTGGGTCATGACTACGTTTGGAAACTGGCGCAGATATGCCATGAAACGGTTGCTGATGATATCGTCGCGGCGGTCCAGATGGTAAATGCCTTCTTCATTCTCAAAGCAGTCGAGACCGAGAGCGCCGATTTTCTTCTGCTCGATACCGGCAATCAGGGCTTCGGTATCCATCAGGCCGCCGCGCGCACAGTTGATCAGGATCACGCCGTCCTTCATTTTGGCGATGGTTTCCCTGTTTATCATGTGACGGCTCTGGTCGTTTAAGTTCAGATGGATGGTGATGATGTCGCATTCGCGATAGATGGTTTCCACATCTGTGTAGGTCAGCCAGTGGGATGCCCTTCCGGGATACAGGTCATATCCGAGGACGCGGCAGCCAAAGCCGGAAAGAATTTTTGCCACCTGTGTTCCAATCCGTCCTGTGCCGAGGATGCCGATGGTCAGATTCCTGATTTCACGGCCATAAAGTCCCTGGAGCGAGTAGTCGTTCACCTGTGCGCGCCAGAGTGCCGCTTTATAATGACGGATGCACAGAAGCATCAGCATGACCGTATATTCAGCTACGCCATTCGGGTCGTAAAACGCGTTGCATACAGGCAGGCCGATCTTTTTGGCATAAGCCACATCAATATGGTCATATCCGATCGTGCGGGTACTGATGCAGCGGATTCCCAGCCGTTTGTATTCGTCCAGAAGCGGCTGATCGATCGTCCCCTGTCCAAGCATGGTGATACCGTCACATCCGGCCGCTTTCGAGGCGTTTTCCAGGGTTGGAATCTCATCCGTAAAAGTCAGATCAACTCCCAGCTCACTGGAAAAACGATCAAAATGTTCTTTTTCATCTTCCCGTACTTCGTAAGCAAATACTTTCATGTGCTGCCTCCTGAAAAAGATTTTTCTTGTATTATACTTTTCGATATGTTATTTTGAATGTAACTTAGATGACAATTTGGAGAAAAAAATGGAAACTGTAAAATTTTCCAATGAGGAAATGGAAGTGCTCTCGAAGGTTGGATATCAACGCCACTATGCGTGTGATGCTGTCATTTATCTGGAGGGCGACACTGCGAACATTTTGTGTGTGATTCGCAGCGGGCGCGTGCGGGTTCTGGCTGCCGCACCGGACGGGGAGGAACTGACGATAGAGATTGTTGAGAAAGGGCGGCTCTTTGGCGAATCTTCCTTTTTGAGCAAAAGTGTACGTCCGACTACTGTAAGAGCGGTCACGGAGGTGGATCTGATCTGCTGTACGATTGAACAGCTGATTCCCTGCCTGTGCCGGAATCCGGAGATCCTGACGAAGGTGCTGCAGCATTGTTCAGCCACTATGAACCATCTTTCCTATGCACTTCATTCCTGGCGTTTTCTGGATCGTTACCAGCGGGTTGCTTCTTTCCTGCTGGAAGAGACGGAAACGGATAATCCGGATAAAGAAATTACAGAGCAGTGTCTGCCGTATTCCCATGAGGAAATTGCCATGTGTCTTGGAATCGCCCGGCCGACAGTAAGCCAGGTGCTGAAAACTTTTGAGCGGAACGGATGGGTGCGATGCGCTTATCGAAAGGTGTATGTGCTGGACAGGGGAGCGTTGGCGGAAAGCGGGGGAATAAAATGAAGGACACAAGGGAGATCATTATGGATTTCAACGGCATCGGCTGCGTATACACTGTTGCGGGAGGCAACCCAAAAGCGGGAACTGAAGCTAAAGCAAAGACAGGACAGGCAGCTGTGAGTGTACGGAACAGCTCCCAAAAACGGACAGGAGGCGCTGTGATGAAGAAAAAAGCGATTGTGGCAGGACATATCTGCCTGGATATTACGCCGGTGTTTCCGGAACGTCCGGTAGAGAAGGTGAATGATCTTTTACAGCCGGGCAAACTGATCCATATGAATGAAGCCGATGTACATACGGGAGGTTCCGTGGCGAATACAGGGCTTGCCATGAAATTTTTTGGCGCTGACGTCTCGCTGATGGGAAAGGTCGGAAATGATCCGTTTGGGGCGATGGTCCGGACCATATTGAAGGAACATGGGGCAGAAGACGGCCTGCTGGTCGCGGACGGCGAGTCTACATCGTATTCGGTGGTACTTGCCATACCGGGAATTGACCGGATATTTCTTCACAATCCCGGAGCGAATGATACATTTTCCGCGGAGGATATCCCTGCGAAAGCATTCGCGGAAGCAGCGCTGCTTCACTTTGGCTATCCGCCTCTGATGGCAGGCATGTACCGTGATGACGGAAATGAGCTTTTGAAGCTGATGAAGCGGGCAAAAGAAGCAGGTGTGTCTACCTCGCTTGACATGGCTGCAGTGGATCCGTCATCTGAGGCGGGGCAGGCCGACTGGTACGGGATTCTTGAACGGGTGCTTCCCTATGTGGACTTTTTTGTGCCAAGCGTGGAAGAACTCATGTTTATGCTTGACCGGGAACGGTTTGAAGACCTGCAGAAGCGCGCGGCAGGCCGGGACATTACGGAAATCCTTGATATTGAAAAGGATGTCCGGCCTCTGGCTGATACCTGTATGAAAATGGGCGCAAAAGTATTGCTGATCAAATGCGGCGCTCCCGGTATGTATTATCGCACGGCCGGAAAGGCTGCTTTAGAGCAGACGGGGAAAAAACTGAACCTCAACGCTGCCGCATGGGCGGATCAGGAAGGATTTGAGAAAAGCTATGTTCCGGAACAGATTTTATCCGGAACCGGAGCAGGCGATACCAGTATCGCTGCTTTTCTGACAGCAGTCCTGCAGGGGGAGACTCCGGAAACATCCATGCATCTGGCTGCGGCTGCCGGGGCCTGCTGTGTAAGCTCCTACGATGCGCTCAGCGGATTGAAAAGCTTTGATGAAATGAAAGATAAAATTGCTCACAACTGGGCGAAGAATGAATAAGAAAATGAAGCGTAACTGTGAAGGTATTGAACAGTTACAATGAAGCTTTGTGCTGAAAAATATCGTATAAAAAAGCTGCATAAAATGTGAGAGGAGGAATTGCAGTGTTAGCGAATTTAAATGACGTTCTGCTTCCGGCAAAGAGAAAAAAATACGCGGTAGGACTATTTAACGCGGTCAATCTGGAGCTTGCCAGAGGAATCATTGCCGCCGCGGAGGCTACGCAGTCGCCGGTGATCATTGGCACCGCAGAGATTCTGCTGCCATATGGCCCTCTGGAGGAATTATCGTATTTCCTGCTTCCCATGGCAAAAAAAGCCAGTGTCCCTGTAGTCGTCCATCTTGACCATGGCCTGACAAAGAAACTTTGCTTACAGGCCCTTGAACTTGGGTTTTCCTCAATTATGTATGACTGTTCGATCGACCCCTACGAGGTGAATGTAGAAAAAGTGCGCGAAATGGCGGAAATTGCCCATTCCTATGGAGCGACCATTGAAGGCGAACTGGGACATGTAGGAGATAATCCGGATTCGGCAGAAGGCACTTCCTGTATGGATGATCCTTCCCGCTATTTTACGGATCCGGAAATAGCGAAGGATTATGTGGAGCGCACGAAAGTAGATGCTCTTGCAATTGCGGTCGGAAATGCGCACGGCGCATATAAGCTGCCGCCCAAACTCGATTTTCAGCGAATCCGTACGATTGCGAATACCGTCGATGTGCCGCTTGTTTTACATGGCGGCTCAGGACTGACAGATACCGATTTCCGCACGGCGATTCAGGAAGGAATCAGCAAGGTGAATATTTTTACAGATATCAACGTCGCCGCTGCCAGAGCGGAAAAAGAGCAGTTCAGCAGTATAGACAAGGGAATTACGGATCTGATCCCGGCTGCGGTAGAGGCTGTGGAGCAGGAATGTAAAAAGAAAATGGAACTGTTTTCCAGCTGCGGGCATGCGCAGGATTGATTCGCTGGGCCTGTACTCAGATGAAATGAAATAACGCCGGTTCTTTCAAAAGAAGGCCGGCGTTATTTTATGTTGGACAAAAAGTGAAAAGAGCGGGAAATATTAAAAAATATATTGAACATAGAGCAATCTTTACCTATAATTCACTTTAAATGAAACCGGTGAACCGTTTTTTTGAACAGGCGTAGTCTGTCGGCTTACGTACTGATAAAGTGGAGAAAATGATGAGTGAAGAGATTCAGATGGGCAAAGATTTGATCATTACAGATGAGATGCGGGAAAGATTTTTTTTGAATGAGGATCCGGAATCGGAGGAACCGCTGCGCATACCGGTTCGATGGCGGCATTTATTTCCCGCAGCAGCGATCGAGCAGGCCACAGACGATGCCATGCAGTCAAGAATCAGTATTATGCATGGCTGGATTGGACTGCATGCAGAGTGTTCTTTGGACGAGGCGGAGAAAAAGGCGGCGGGAATCTCGTCAAAAAGAAGGCTGTCTTATGACAGTCCTTATTACAGCTATTCGGGAGGGCCGTGTTTTTCGGTCTCAATTGATAAGTGGCCGTTTGATATTCATACGAAGCTGGAAACGCAGCTTCTGCACTGCAACTGTCCGGAAGGAAAGAAGGGGAGACCGTGCTGCCATGAGGCGGCGCTTCTTTATTACATGGAACAGAAAAACGGCGGCCTTATTGTTGTGGAAGAGGACAGGTTTGCCGGCAGGGAACGGATTGGTGCCGTTAAGAGGAAAAAGAAGAACGAAAAACTGGCGCAGCTGCAGGAGCACTATGGTCTTACACCGTGTCCTGCCCTGGACTTCTTTGAGGGACGCAAGGATCCCGGCGGGATTGCCGTTTACGATATGAGGACTGCCCTGAAGGATTTTGTGACGGATCCGTATTCGATGCATATGGCAAAGGATATTCTGGAGAACCATCCGAATGCGGTTTCTCTTTACGCAAATGAAAAGAAAGACCGTGACGGTACACGGACATTTCAGGCAAAGCTCAATGATCAGGATATCGTGTCCGACTATTATTTTACGGCGGGGAAAGCCCGGCTTACGGGGAACAAACTGATTCTGGATGCCGAGGAAGGTTATCTTGACGGAGAGGACCGGTCCCGTTCGTACATGGATTTTGGTGAAGAAATCAAAGCAGAGACGAACCATCTGAATATCAACGGCCTGATCCTGTGTAAACTTCTCTGGGATGAGACGGATAAGCTGGCGGAGAAGACCGTTGACCTCACGGATTCGAAAGCCAGAGAATTTTTCAGCAGTCTGGAAAAGGCGAGCCGGGCAAAGATCCGGAAGACAGTTCGCACCGAACAGCAGAGGAAGAAAGCAGTCGAACTGTATCCACGTATTATCATTGAGGAAGGGGAGGCAAAACTCAGCTTCCGGATACAGAAAGAGGGCGGAAAGCTCATCGTAATCCGTAATGTCAGGGAACTGGTCGCGGCCTGCATCGGCCGATATACGCTTACCCTTTCAAAAACGGAGAGTATTGACTTTGGGGAATATGATTTCACGGATCACTCGGCCGGACTTTTTGATTTTCTGCAGAGGAAGGTCGGCGATGTCTCCGATATCAATCTGCAGATTGAGGCGAGAAATGCGTTCTCCAGACACAGCGTCAGGACGATCAATGTCACTTCGAACCTGGAGTTCAAGGGCGCGGTTCTGGATAATTTTTACGACGTCTGGGAAGGACAGAACGCGGAATATCAGGATAAGACAAACGGGGTGGCCAGCAGGGAGATTCCGGTGGCACACAGAGATATCCGGCTTTCCCTTACCTGTGATCGCCTGTCTGACGCGAGAGGAGTATTTTCCGGGATTGCGGTGCATGGCCTGATTCCCGTGCTGCTCGATGGCAGCGGTTCTCATCGCTATATGCTGAACGCGGACGGTCTTTCCCGGATTACAGAGAAGGAACAGGAGATTATAGAGCCGTTTGACGCCGTCGCGGATTCCTCCGGATATTTTCGGTTTCAGGTAGGCCTTCCGAATCTGCAGGAATTCTACTACCGCGTCGTGCCGGCCTTTTTGGAGAACCCGTCGGTTGATTTTACGGATAATTGCGAAAAGGAAGCGGAGGGGTATCTTCCTCCGGAACCGCATTTTGATTTTTATCTCGATTGTGATACATCGGACATTTCAGCAATGACCGGATCTGATACAGAAGAAAGACGGAAGAGGCGGGAGCAGGTGTTTCATCTCCTGCGCTGTACGGGAAAGGTTCGGTACAGGGAAAAGTGCCGGAAAAAACAGGCGGCTGCGGGAAGTACTGAAAATACAGAACTTACTGAATATATGGAAAGTGCTGAAACAGAAGGCGCGGAAACAGAAAGCGTGGAAAAGGTTTATACCCTTTGCGTTTCTGACTCCAAAGACGGGTATCGGGACGTGGAACAGGAAAAGCGGGTCGCCGATGCGGTCAGTGCGCTGATGTATTACCTGAAGCCTGACGAGGATGGAGTTTTCTCAACGGTTCTCAGTGATGAACAGTTCTTTCAGTTTCTGCAGTCCGGTATTGCGGTTCTGGAAGAGTATGGAACGGTTCATGGTTCCGAAGCGTTCCGAAAGTTTACGATTGCTCCTGTTCCGAAAATGAAGGTCGGTGTTTCGGTGGAGAGCGGCATTCTCGACCTGTCATTGACTTCCTCCGGAATTTCGGAAGAAGAGCTGCTGGAGGTGCTGCAAAGCTATCGCGAGAAGAAACGGTTCCATGTGCTTTCATCAGGGAGTTTTCTGGATCTGGAAGAAGATGATCAGCTTTCCGGGATCAGCGATTTTTTGCAGGAACTGGATCTGAATCCGGAGGAAGTGATCCGGAAGAGTGCGAAATTGCCGCTTTACCGCGCTATGTATATTGATAAACTCCTTGAAGAGCATGACACACTGTATTCCACAAGAGACCGGGTATATCGCGGTCTTGTCCGCAATTTTAAAACAGTCCGGGATTCCGAGAGTGAACCTCCGGAAAAGCTTGCCGGAATTATGAGACCTTATCAGGTGCTGGGATTCAAATGGATCCGGACTCTGGAGGAAGCCGGGTTCGGCGGGATTCTGGCGGATGAGATGGGACTGGGGAAGACACTGCAGACAATATCTGTTCTTCTGTATGATTACGAGGAAAAGAAGCCCGGAACAGAGCATCCGTCTCTGGTAGTCTGTCCCGCGTCCCTTGTCTATAACTGGCAGGAGGAATTTGAAAAATTTGCGCCGGATATGCGGGTGTTGCCGGTGACCGGCGGCGCGGCGGCCAGGAAAAAAGCGTTTGCTGCATGGGATACCACGCAGGTGTACATCATCTCCTACGATCTGCTGAAGCACAACATCGCGGAGTTTTCCGGAAAAGAGTTCTTTTATGCAGTACTGGATGAAGCACAGGCTGTCAAAAATTCAGGCGCGGCCGTCTCAAAGGCCGTAAAGACACTGAACGCCGTACATCGCATTGCGCTGACCGGAACGCCGATTGAGAACCGTCTCTCGGAGCTTTGGAGTATTTTTGATTTCCTGATGCCCGGCTTTTTATATTCTCAAAAGGAATTTGAACGGAGATTTGCGGTTCCCGTCACGAAAAATAAGGACCGGGAAGCAGTGGAAAAGCTCAAAAAAATGACTTCTCCTTTCCTCATGAGAAGGCGGAAGGAGGACGTGCTGAAAGACCTGCCCGCGAAACTGGAGGAAGTGCGCTATGTGCCGATTTCCGGAGAACAGCAGAAGCTCTATGACGCGCAGGTCCTGAGACTGAGAAATTCAATTTTGGATGGGACCATGGAAAACGGGACTGGGAAAGTGAAGGTGCTCGCGGAACTCACAAAGATCCGTGAAATCTGTTGCGACCCGTCGCTTCTCTATGAAGACTACCACGAAGAGAGCGGGAAACGGGAGGCAGTTATGGGCCTGATCCGGCAGGCGATGGACGGCGGACACAGAATGCTCCTTTTCTCCCAGTTTACGTCGATGCTCGCGCTTCTTGAGAGGGATCTTAAGGCGGAAGGAATCCCATACTATATCCTGACCGGCGCTACGTCCAAGGAAAAAAGGATCCAGCTGGTGCATCAGTTCAATGAAGGGAGCGTGCCGGTGTTTCTGATCTCACTCAAGGCGGGCGGCAATGGCCTGAACCTGACGGGAGCGGATATCGTGATCCACTACGATCCGTGGTGGAACTTTGCCGCGCAGAATCAGGCGACAGACCGGGCTCACCGGATCGGCCAGACCAGGCAGGTCACCGTGTACCGGCTGATCCTGAAAGGGACGATAGAAGAGCGGATCTTGAAACTGCAGGAAGAGAAAAAGGATCTCGCGGATCAGGTCCTTTCCGGGGAAGGCGCGTCGCTTGCAAGTCTGTCACAGGAGGAGCTGCTGGAATTGCTTGGGTAAGTATAAAGCAAGGGGAAGACTACCGTCTGAAATATGGCGGTATTCGTATGAAACGTGGACGCAAAGCAGACATTAAAAATATTTCGGCTATGAGCTGTTTGAATCTTACGCCCAATGTCTGTGCAGTTTCAGTCTATGTAGAGCCGAAATTCCTGGAATCACACCAATAATCATGTCTGGGTGTGATTAAACGACCGCAATAATCTGGAATATGTGCATTTTTGATGGAATAATAATCTAAAAAAAGTGCGAAAATATTGAAATGATAATCTTGCATTTGTACGAATTCTCATGTATAATCCCCACAGTTAATATAATAGTCGGCCGCTATGCAAACAGTTAACCTGCACGCAGAAATAAGGGCCGATTCATTTATCTGAAATGGAGAAGCTTATGCGAAGAAAAATATACGATACATTACTCGAATGGAAACGCCGTTCCGGACAGACTGCGCTGCTGATTGACGGAGCAAGGCGGGTTGGAAAGAGCTACATTGCCGAAAAGTTTGCCCGGGAGAATTATAAATCCTATATCCTGATTGATTTCAACCGCGCAAGCCGTCAGGTGCAGGAGCTGTTTGAAAATTATCTGGATGATTTGGACACATTTTTTCTGTATCTGTCAGGCTATTATAATGTACGCCTTTATCCGGGAGAGACGCTGATCATATTTGACGAGGTGCAGATGTTCCCGCGGGCGAGAGGAGCCATCAAATATCTGGTAGCGGACGGCAGATATGCCTATCTGGAAACAGGCTCTCTTATGTCGATACGGAAAAACGTTCGGGACATTGTAATCCCTTCCGAGGAGGAACATGTCTATATGTATCCCATGGATTTTGAGGAATTTCTGTGGGCCATGGAAAATGAGACGCTGATGCCTCTGATTCGCTCCTGCTATGAGAAAAAGCGTCCGATGGGGCAGGCGATGCACCGGAAAGCGATGGATTATTTCCGGCAGTATCTGATTGTCGGCGGGATGCCGCAGGCAGTGGAAGCCTATCAGGAAAAAAGGGATTTTACCGAAGTAGACCGCATAAAGAGAGGAATTCTCACACTTTATCGGGAGGACATCCGCAAGCATTCCGCCGGAAATGAGTTGGAGGTCGAGGCTATTTTTGATCTGATACCGGCGCAGCTGTCCCGGCATGAGAAAAAGTTCCGCCTGAAGGACATCCGATCGGGGGCGAGAACAAGGCAATACGAGCAGCCTTTCTTCTGGCTGGCAGATGCCATGATCGTAAATAACTGCTACAATTGTTCCGAGCCGAACGTCGGACTGAAAATGAATATGGATCGGAAAACCATGAAGTGTTATCTGGCCGACACAGGTCTGCTGATCAGCCACGCCTTTGACGAGAAGGGCATTGTTTCGGAGGAAATCTATCGAAAGCTGTTATTTGACAAGCTTACGGTCAATGAAGGCATGCTGATGGAAAACATCGTGGCGCAGATGCTGGTGGCTTCCGGGCACAAACTCTACTTTTTCTCAAAATCCTCGCGCACAGATGCCAGCGCAAGGATGGAGATTGACTTTCTGATCGCAAAAAGCAGAATCACCAGTGCACATAACATTTCACCAATCGAAGTAAAATCCGGTGAGCGGTATACGTTATCTTCTCTGAAAAAGTTCCGGATGAAGTATGGCGGGTATATGGATATGCCGATCGTGCTGCACACGAAGGACTATAAGGAAGAAAACGGAATCCTGTATCTGCCGATTTATATGACTCCACTGCTGTGATGGGTAAAGGGGCGTCACTGCGATAGTCACGCATTTACCAACTTGTTTCTCTGCGAGAGCAGAGAATTATACAGAAACAGGATTTCAGAGGGAGATGAAGACAATATACAACGTATGGGAACAGCAGGGTTGGGAAGATCCGGAAGTAGACGAATAATACGCTCCGGACCGGACGATATTGAAGTTATCGTTCCATGGAAAGCAAATGAAAACAAGTAGTGATAAAGATGCAAGCAGCAATATAAATGGCGATATAAGCGGCGATACAAACGGCGATATAAATGGCGATAAAAAAATCCGCAGAAGTTCTCGGAAGCAAAAGGACGTGATGGAATCATAAAGACTCTAAATCATGAAACAGGCGAACAAATCATTATTAATCGGCTTGCTCGCCTGTTTTTCTATTCGAGACAGTTTCAATAACTGAGTCGAGCAGAAGTTCTTCTGTGGGAACTATCCCCTGGTTTGCCGATAGTAAGTCTTAACTCAGGAAATATCGAAACAAAACTGATATATTTTTGAAGCGAATGATAAAAACCTTGACAAATGCGGAGTGTCCGTATATTATATAGATAATCTATATATATAGAAAATCTACATAGTGGGGGGAAAAGCATCTTGATAGATAAAACGCTTATGTCCGGGAGCCTTGGAACGATGATTCTTCGTTTACTTTCGGAGAAAGATATGTATGGATATGAGATGATTGAGGTACTTAGAAGCCGGTCGGAAAATGTATTCGAATTGAAAGCCGGTACTCTTTACCCGCTTCTGCATACGCTGGAAAATAAGCGGTTTCTTATATCTTACGAGAAAGAGGTGTCGGGGAAAGTACGGAAATATTATCAGATTACAAAAGAAGGGTCAGGCTATCTTGAACAGAAAAAAACAGAATGGGAGCAATATGCAAAAGCAGTCAGTAAAGTGCTTGCTATGGAAAGCACCACAAATCATAGAAATGCTGCGCGTTTGTGCGGCACTGTGGAGGGATGACGATGAATAAATCAGAGTATCTGGATATGGTTGTTGGGCAGATGCGGTGCAGTAAGGCACGTGAATTCGTGCGTGAAGAGTTGGAGGAGCATATTCTTGATCAGCAGGAAGCGTACATACGGGAGGGAATGCCGGAGGAGGCGGCTATGGAAAAAGCTGTGCTTGATATGGGAGACCCGGTGGAGACCGGCATTTCCATGGATCATCTTCATCGTCCGAAAATGTCCTGGGTGACACTGCTTATGGTTGGAATTGTAAGTATGATCAGTATTGTGTTGCAATGGGTGCTGGCAGGAAATGGCAGCGGCACATCCGCAATCACCGATTCGGTATTGCAGCAGCATATTGGTTACACGGTTCTTGGCTATGCTTTGATGCTTCTGATTTATCGTATGGACTACAGCATTTTAGCAAAATATGGGATTTGGACTGCTGCGGTTATTTTGGCGTTGCTGGCTGCAGACTGCGTGTTTGGATTGAGCGTAAATGGAAGCACGATGTACATCTCAATCGGTGTTTTTCATCTCTCAGCTGGTTTACTAAGCTGGCTGTATATACCGGTCTTTGGGGCGGTTTTGTATCATTATCGTGGCCAGGGGGCTAAATGCTTCTGGAAAATCCTTTTCTGGGCTATAGCTCCGTTCGCTCTGATATTTAAGGGAACGTATCTTAGCAGGGCGATACTGGTATATATTTCGCTGTGCCTGCTGATGGCTGCAGCAATCTGGAAGGACTGGTTTCTTGTGCCGAGAAAAAGAGGAATGCTTCTGGCTGGCAGCATTTTGCTGTTGACACCAGCAGGGATTGCAGCTGCGATGGCAATCATCGGCAACCTGCCTCCGGAATATTATCTTACAAAGCTTAAAAACTTTTTTTCAGCGTCTGCAACGGGGGCTTATCATGAAGCATACAGCTATACGATGGGGATGGCCAGCCAGATTTTGAACTCATGCCGCCTGATTGGGAGTGGAAGCGGCAGCGTTTCGATGACAGATCTTGCGGGGTACAACGGAGAATATATCCTTGTCAGCCTGGCGTCTGTATTTGGACTGCTGAGCGCAGCACTGGTTGTATTTCTGCTGGCTTTGCTGGCTGTGAAAATATTTCAGATTGCGTTTCACCAGAAAAATCAGTTGGGAATGATTCTGGGCTGTGGGTGCGGAATTGTGTTAATGATGCAGATCCTGACATCAGTATCTGTAGACTTTGGGCTGACCGTTGCCTTCAACACTTCCCTTCCATTTTTCTCCTCTGATGGCGGCAATCTGATCTGTTCTTATCTGCTGCTTGGTCTAGTGCTCAGTATATATCGCTATGAGGATATTCTTCCCAAATGTTTGCCGGATGAAGTAAAGGCATCGGTTTAGGAGCGAAAAGAGTGAAGCAGGACTGCCTGAACCAGAGTACAGAACGGTGGAATTTATGGTTTTTGCAACATTAAAGAATCATAAGTGGGTGGAGAACCAGAAAAACATGATGGACACCCACCAAGATACCCACCAAGACCTCCACCAAGATACCCATCAGGATGTCTTTCAGGCGAATCAACAAGGAAGCAGTGATGTGAGCATTTTTGATGTGGAAGGAAACAATATATGGAAGGATCAAGACGGGGCCAAGTTGGGATCAAGATGGGGGCAAGAAAAAAGAGGATTGCCCGATCAATAAATCAATGACAAGACTGAAAAAATCTGTTACACTAAGGATTAATACAACGGATGAACACAGCGGGGATGCTGTCGGAGCGAATGTAAGTGAAAACG
>JAJQHQ010000110.1 GCA_021199655.1 Lachnospiraceae bacterium
CATTTAAAATGGGGCGAAATCGTTACATTCACAGCGCAGCTGTGAATAGTAACGCAGGCTTTTCTTTCAGGATTGCCTTAAGCTCCCCCACCAGATACAGGGATCCGGCGCAGAACAGCATCCCGTCCCCTTTTAACCGTAATGCCGTCTCAAACGCTTCCCGCACGTCCTTTTCTACAAGAACCGGGATTTGCGGATTCGCATCTGCCCGCGGCGCAGGTCCCTCATCTGTCCCGTGATCAGCAGTGCTCGTACCGGAACAGCCGCCCAGACAGCTCCGGAAGGCTTCCGCAAGCCGTTCTGCCGGTACGACGCGGGAACCTCCGACCTGCGTCACCACCACCGCGGAAAGCTGTATGCCCTCGCAGATCTCGCGGATCATCTTCCCGTATTCCTTATCCGACACTGCAGAAAACAAAAGCGTTATCCTGCGCGGCTGCTCCCGTTCAGACTCACCGTCCGCCGGCAGCCGTGTCTTTCCCTGCACGCTCTGCACCGTGCGGATAAATTCCTGTATCCCGTCTGCATTGTGCGCGCCGTCGAGCACTACGCCGGGCAGCACAGTCTCCATTCGTCCCGGCCAGCGGGTCAGGGCAATCCCTTCCACGGCCTGTGCCGTACTGATCGAATGCTCCGGGTCGATCACCCGCAGTGCCATCAGCGCCAGCGAGCTGTTTACTACCTGATACGGCGCCAGATACGGCACCGTTACTTTTATTTTTTCATCATAACCGCAATCCAGAAGAAAATCAATGCTTTTATCCGTTTTTCCCAGTATTTGGCTCATCGACGCATCATAGCGGTAAGCGCGCGCGTGCATATCAGCGGCTGTCTTCGCGATCACCGCATCTGCCTCCGGATTCCGCCCGTCATAGACCACGGGGACGCCTTCTTTGATGATGCCTGCCTTCTCTCCGGCAATCTTCGTCACAGTATCGCCCAGATATTCCATATGATCCAGACTGATGCTCGTGATCACACAGGCGATCGGATGCTCCACGAGGTTTGTCGCGTCCAGCCGTCCGCCCAGCCCGGTCTCCAGCACCAGGTATTCGACCTTTTCTTCCCTGAAGATCAGAAGTCCGGCCGCAAACAGCAGTTCAAAATACGCCGGATGCGCGAATCCGTCCGCGATCATTTCCTTCGTCACGTCCAGTACGCGTGTCAGCGCGCGGGCAAACTTTTCATGTGAAACCTGCTCCCCGTCAATCTCAAACCGCTCCGTGATCTCCACCAGATGCGGCGAGGTAAACAGCCCCACATGTTTTCCGGCATTCAGAAGAATTGACGCCAGAAATGCGCAGACACTGCCCTTTCCGTTCGTCCCGGCCACATGGATGACCTTCATCTCCCGTTCCGGATGGCCGATCCTCTCAAGCAGCTCGCGGGTATTTTCCGGCCCGTTCTTCTTCGTAAATTTCGGTGTGTTTTCTATGTAATCCACCGCTTCTGTATAATTCATAAAATGCTCTCTCCCTTCAGCATGGCTGCCCTGCAAAACACGCTGTCGCTATTGTACTCTCCGCCCCTTTTTAATTCAAGAAATATTTATCGCAGATTTCGCCAGATTTTGTATAGTGAAAAAAAATGCTTTTTCTTACGTCGTTTCCTATTAAAAAAAGATTCCAGATTTCTTCTATGGACATAAGCAGGCCAAAATGTTATACTTTCGCCAAATGCTGCAGGATAATGCTGCCAAAAAAGCTTCCTGCAGCGAGTGAACAGACAGTTATACAAAGCAAAGAAAGGATGTAACTGCCCAATGTCGTTGCAGTTACAAAAGGATAATAAAATCATGAGAAAAAAAGGAATGGTCCTGTTATCGGCACTGGCTGCAGTTTCTCTGCTCTGCGGATTTAACAGCGCCGAAACTGTCGAAAGCGTTCTGGAAAAGTCATCCGAATTTTCGGCTTCATCGACAGATATGTCCTCCAATTTTACACTGAACTGCGATATTGATATCAATATCGGAGACGGGGAAACAACCACCGCGATCGCCGTCCTCGCGGACGCGGATTTTGATATTCAGACCATCCTGGATCCCTTTGCCGCATCCGTAGAAGGCGGCGTAAACCTGTCCACCTTCGGCGTGGGAGAGGAGATCACAGTAAAGACCTATATCATCAGCAGCGACGAGAGTGTTGCTACCTATGCCTATACCGAGGACTCTGCCTCCGATGAAGAAGGCGAAGGTACCTGGACGTACAGCCTGGTCTCCGCGGACGAATACGACCTGCAGTCTTTGCTCGACCTCTCTTCTTCCCTTGATTACAGCCAGATGGAACAGCTGGGACTTACCTGGGAGCTTTCCGATGAGGCAGCTGATCTTGACGGCAGCGAATGCTATCTGCTTACGGCCGTCATCGATTCTTCCAACCTGCGCACGGTCATTGACAAGACGGAAGAACTTGTCGGCACAGAATTTTCGGACGAGATGGGGCTTGACGATGAGACCGTCAGCATGATAGAGGAAATGCTGGACGGCCTGAAGATCAATATCAAATACTATATCAATACGGCGGACTACCGTCCGGTCGCTCTTAACATTGACCTGAATGACACCGATCTGACCACGCTCAATTCTTACGTGACCACCCTTGTCGCCGGATACTTTGACAGTGAAGACTCCGATACCACGACGACCGTGGAGGTTGTTCTCAATGATCTGTCCATGGTATACACGTTTACTGACGACTCTGTAGAAGCGATCACCGTTCCGGAAGAAGCTCTGGAAGCGGTCGCTTCCGGCGAAGCGGAAAGTCTTGAGGACCTTACAGATGAACTGACGGGCACAGAGGATGACGAAGCGTAAAAATCACGGTGCAGGATCACAACAGGCAGCGCAGCCTGAAAGCAGACTGTGCACAGGCAGATAACAGAAAAGGGGGCTGGTATGCCCCCTCTTTTTGCCCCTGTTCTTATCCTGGCAGACTGTCCCGCACACACAGCGCCCCATAGCCTGCCTGGTTATTTGGCCACTGTGTAAAGCCGGGCAGCTGCCGTGCGCCGCGGTGCAGGCAGGCCCGCACTTTTTCTCCGTAAAGATACGGGTCCCGCCCACGCAGGATACCCCATTCCATCAAAAGCGCGGCGGCGCCGGTCACAAACGGCGCGGCAAAGGAAGTGCCGGAGACGCTCACATAACCGCCGCCGACCGCGGTGGTGGTAATATCCACGCCGGGAGCGACCAGATCCGGCCGGTTGAGATACGGCGTATCCGGCCAGCCGCGGCCGGAAAAGGACGCAAAAGAGTCCAGACGCGCGTCGTAAGCGCCGACCGCAATGACCCGCGCAGCCGTCGAAGGGATCGTCATGGTCGTGTCCGGCGTCGGCGTCAGGAAACGCGTGTTTTCATTTCTTGCGCGGCCGTCCGGCATCCAGATGGAATACTCTCCTGTGACAATCCGCCTGGGCCGCAGCAAAATCCGCCAGATACCGCTGTCGATGTACTCTTCCTCCGGCACAAAATCAATATAAATTTCCTGCTCCGCCTGATAAGGTCCGGGTTCGCCATAGTAAACCAGAATATCCGTGAATCCGAGCCGGTAACGGACCGTTCCAATCTCCTCCCAAAACGGTCCGGCCGTCCGCCCGTCAGGGTGCTCAATCATGATCTCAAATTCATCCGCATAATTCTTCCAGATCTGCAGATTCATAGTGGGCTCAAAATCGCTGATGAGGAATTCGATCACGTCAGAAGTTTCATTGCTCAGCTTCCCCGACACATGCCCGCCGGTATTCCCCTCATTTCCTGTCCCGGCAACGATCACACTCCGCCCCCGCTGCGCCATCATATCAATGTACGTCTCTACAAGCGAACTTCCACGGTGAGAGCCGTACACATTGCCAAAGCTTAAATTGAGCGCCACCGGCTGCGCAAACTCTTCCGCTTTTCGCATCACGTATTCGACGGCCTGCATCAGTTCTGTCGTGCTGGGAAACCCATCCGGCCGCGGCGATCCAAGCTTCACCACTAGAATATCGCTCTTCGCGGCAATGCCGCGGTACGGATTGCCGGAAGCGCGCCCATTTCCCGCCGCGATGCCAAGCACCTCCGTGCCATGACCGCTGAAATCCTGCTCCGGCACCAGTGCCAGCCCCGCCGCGCGGGAGCCGGCCGCCAGCGCGGCGTTGATATCCCCCTGCGTATATTCCACGCCGCGCGTAAAACCGGCCGGAATATGGCCGAGCTGCCCCGCTTCTTTTCCCGCTCCCTTCTGTTCATCCCAATCACCGATCTCCCTGCCAGCTTCTTCCAGATAATCTGCTGCCTCGCCATTTGCTGTCTCACCATTCGTTGCCCCGGCATCCGCTGCTATCTCACCATTCGTCACCCCATCATCCGCTGCTTCCTGCACTCTGTCCGCAGGCAGCACTGCGCTCTGGTCCCAGATTGCCCGAATGCGCGTGCTGCCATCTTCTTTTCGGAAATCCGGATGAAAATAATCCACCCCGGAATCGATCACCGCGACCAGCACTCCCTCCCCGAACAGATCATACGGGGCCGTCTGCAGTGCATACACGCAGGAGGCCGTTCTTCCGATCGACACACTAAAATAGAGGCGCCTGGGCTTTTCCACATATTCGATCTGCGGAAGCGCCGCCAACGCCTCGATCTGATTCCGGGTAGCGGTCAGGATCGCGTAGCCGCCGGAAAGCCCCACGCTCTCCATTGATCCAGGATCTGCCGGAAGTACAGCCAGAAGCTCCTGATAACTGCCGCTGTAACGCACGATCACTTCCCAGGTCCGCTCTCCCTGATCATAACCCACGTCCAGTTCTTCTGATTTTTCCAGTTCTTCCTTCGTCGCATCCAACGCAAGATTCAGCAGATTATCCAGCTTCTGATCTTCCATACCGCCTCGCCTCATAGAACAGAATATGCCCGGCCGCCGTGCAGCTGCCGGGCAAACGTTTATTGGTATTCTATGCGGTTTTCGAAGCATTTGTTCTCAAAAAAGTCGCAATTTAGTCGCAGAGTTGCTCTCTCCACGTTTTTCCGCTTATCCAATCAGACTCTTCGCACTCGAAACAAGAATTCTCACGGAATTCACATCAAAGGTTTCCACGTCCATCAACTGCACAGCGCTGTTTACCAGGCCTGCCGCATCAGCATTTGTCTCCGCCAGAGTTCGCGCCGCACTTTCAAGCAGACTTTTTGCGGCAGAACGGTTTGACTCCGGGTCGGAATCCAGAAGAGTAACCGCACTTTCAAGAAGGAATGCCGGATCTGTATCCGCAGCATCCGCATTCTCATCCATGTTCGCATCCACATTCTCAGTGGAATCACTGTTCGTATCATAACTAATCCGGTAGATTTCAGAAATCCCATGCCAAAACCTGCGTACATATTTGTCCTCCATTGTTTCCGGATTTTTCAGGTATTGATTTCTTTATCAATCTGCCACCTGTTATCTGCCGTAATATTCCCTGTCCTGTTCATAAAGTATTCTTTCTTCATTCGGCCCCCATTCATTATCCTGATCACTTTTCTTTGCACATATCCACATAATCAGAATACTGCCAATTGCAAACGGCATCAGAAGCATACTTAAAACGCAAAAAGCTGTACTTTTTCCAGCATCGTGATACCGTTTGCTTATAAGAAGAAATTCATAGACTACATATATGATGCAAACAATCATGAGCAGCATCTCTATCTGTTCAGAGTCGTAATTTGAAGATTCTCCCAGAATCAAAAAAACAATTCCAAATCCTATCAGATTTGATATAAACCACGCAATCCAAAAATACAGTCTGGAAATTCTCTTCACTTTCCAGTTAAATGGTCTCATTTTTCATCCTCTCCTTATGCAAAATGATTTGAATTACCCGACACCAATTTTTTGAATCGCATATCCAATACTCACTCCTTCCACGATATCCAATTCCTTGCAATCAAGAACCTTTCAAAGAATCTCTTTCAGCTTATTTAAAAAGGTATCTTCTCCTTTGTTACAGACATCAGAATTTAGTGATTGCTCTGAGTATAGCAGGTTCCATTTCTGGGTTCCCTACGAAAATTCTTAATATTGTTAAAAACAGAGGTCTCCAATTTTCTACTGCCACACACTTATACTCTTAAGAAAAAGTTCCGAAATTAATCGTTCTCCGATGATAAAATAAAATCAATCGAGGAGGAACGTTCATGAATTACAAATATCAGGAGAAAAACCCAAGTGACAGTACAGGCACAAATGACCACCCTTATAATATAGACAGCGTTTCTCAAAATGGTAGAAATGATTCGCCGGACGAATTTGACAAGCATATTTCCTCGTGCAAGCCAAAGCCACAATGGAAAATTGCACGTCAGCGATTCTTACGGCGAAGAATTACGGCCATCCTCTCCGGATGTACTGTGCTGCTCCTGCTTGTATTTCTAATCCATAATTTCCGTTTGGATTCCGGCAAACCGGTTCCCTTACTTAATAAAGACTGGGTAACAATCTCCCTGCTCCCGGAAAACCAGTATTCCAGACCCGGGATTCAGATAGAGCAGATCAATGCAGTTGTTGTACATTATGTTGGAAATCCCGGAACAACAGCGGAAGAAAACCGAAGCTATTTTGCAGGGCTTGCGACATCGGGCGATGCCTACGCAAGCAGCCATTTCATCATTGGACTTGACGGCGAAATCCTTCAATGTGTGCCTATGGATGAAGTTGCCTACTGCTCGAATAACCGGAACTATGACACGATTTCCATCGAATGCTGTCATCCAGGCGAAGACGGTGCTTTTACTTCCGAAACATATTCTTCTCTGATCCGGCTGCTTCGTACCCTGTGCCAGATGTATCATTTAACAGAAGAAGATATCCTCCGCCATTACGATGTGAGTGGAAAATCCTGCCCATTATATTACGTGGAACATGAGAATGCATGGGAACAGTTAAAAATAGATGTGTTCAGTTAAATCAAGAGAATTTTATTTTTTCATCCGTATGCATAAATTTCATCAAAAGCAAAGGATTCCGTCCTAATGAATCATTAGTCGGAATCCTTTTTTATAGTAATTACTGCTTATAATAATACTGGTTTATCTCCAGCTTATACCGGCTGGCAATGGTTAAGATACGTGTTGCCCCCTCTTACTCCTCTTCTGTTTCCGTCTGAGTGGTTTCCGTAAGGGAGCTGATATCCAGTATCATACCGGAACCATCCGAGGTCACTTTCGGGAGCACGCCGTCCCATTTTTCCAGATACATCTGCAGCAGGATCTTCTCGGAGAGGGAATCATTCAGAAGCTCGTTTGCTTCCGCCTCACCCTGCGCCTGTATCACTGCCGCATCCGCCTCGGCCTGTGCCTGCGTTTTCTTCACCGTTGCCTCTGCCTCGGCAGCTTCAATGTTTTTCTGGTTTTCAATCTGCTGCTGCTCATAAGCAAGCTGGGCAGTCTGTTTAGCCGCGATCGCCTCGTTGTAGCTGTCCTCAAAATCCGCATTGGAAATCGTCACCTTGTTCACCATGATAACGCCTTCCCCGTATTTTTCATTTAAGGCAGACTGCAGGTTCTCCTGCGTAAGCGGCTCGATCACGCTGCGGTTGGTCGCATCCTCATCAGAAAGCGTCTTGCTGCTGGATTTGATGGATGACGCCACCAGGCTCTGTGTTACCATATTATTCTCATAACTTGAAACATTCGCGTAGATCCATGCGGCCTTCCCGGAGCTGATCTGGTATGTAACCGTAACACCGTCATAATATACCGCAGTACGGTTTGAAGTCTCCGACCATATCTCCCCATTAAAGGTAAGGTCCTGCTGTTTGCAGTTTACCTGCTTAATCGACTGGATAAACGGAGCTTTCCAGTTAAACCCGTTTGGGACGGATGCTTCACTGATCTGCCCAAACGTGGTTTTGACGCCAGCATATCCGGTCGGTATGATCACGAACGAATTCGCGAAGATAAATATCACTGCACCTAAAACGGCTGCCGCTACACCGATGGAACGTTTTTGCTGCTGTTTTTTTACTGTGAGCACTGCGATAAATACAATGCCACTGATAATTAATCCAATCCCTATGTAAGCTAAAATCGTAGTCATAATCTTTCTCCTTCATTTGGTGTATTGTATTCGTTGGCTTGGTAATCTTTACTTCCTGCAAAAATCCAAATCCTTTTGGCGTTTTCCCATCCCGCCTCCTTTTTTGCCAAAAGAAAAAGACTTCTGCTACAAATCGTAACAAAAGTCTTGTTTTTAATCCTACCCGTACAACGCTGTTGCATTGCAGTCCTGACGGTTCGAAAGCTGTCCAGCCAACTACTCCCTCTTGATGGGATGAAATTTACCACATCGTTAATTATTTGTCAATTTCGTTTTCATGTCTTTCTTTTACATTTTCATTAATATTTCTGAAGAACTGTTGCATTCATTTTAAATGGTATCAGAGGAAGATAAGAGGTTAAGAAAACCTGTGAATCATTTCCCGCTTTCCCTCATATACTAATCATGGACTTCATAGTAAACAAAAGCGGCATTATGGCAACATCTCCGGTGGAATATTCATCCCTCCTGTTGACAAGCCGACCACAGTTTGCTATAGTATGTTCAGTGATCGTGTTGCGGAAACTTGCGAAGCCCGCGGCCGGGGGAGAGCCTTCGGGTCTCTCCCTCTTTTACATATCAGGAGTACGTTATGGCGAAAGTAAAAGCATTCTCAGATTTTGAGCATCAATTATATATATTATCATCAGAAAAAAATATCATCATTCAGGACGCTGACTTTGCGAAGAATACTCTGGAACGGATTGGATATTTTCCATTAATCGGCGGATATAAGCATCTGTTTCGTATCCCTTTCACAAAAACGTATAAATCAGGGACCACTTTTGAAGAAATCGTTGCCCTCTATGATTTTGATGCAAATTTAAGAGAATTGTTTTTTAAATATCTGCTTGAGATTGAACGCCATCTGCGTTCACTTATATCCTATTATTTTTCAGAAAAATATGGGGAATCGCAGACAGCCTATCTGGATGTAAAAAATTTCAATTACACCAATAGAAACAAAAAGACTATAATCCGTCTGGTAGGAACCTTACAGCATGCTACGACAACGACTGATTATGCATACATAAATCACTACAGAGATTCCTATGGAAATATTCCACTCTGGGTTCTGGTCAATGTCCTTACCTTTGGAAATCTCTCAAAAATGTATCAGGTGCTTCCCCAGACCTTACAATCAAAAATCTGCAAATCAATAAAAACCGTCAATCCAAAGCAGATGGGGCAGTTTTTATCATGTCTCACAAAATTCAGGAATGTATGTGCCCATGGGGAACGACTGTTCACATATAAAACAGTAGATGCCATAGCTGATCTCCCTATCCACGCAAAGATGCACATTCCAATGGACGCAGAGCAATATATTTATGGGAAGAAAGATTTATTTGCCGCTGTCATTGCTTTCCGCTATCTTCTCCCCAAACAGGAGTTTTGCCGATTTAAGCGAAGCCTTAACAAATTGATTGCCGATTTAAATAAATCTGTTGTGCACATAAGTGAAGAGGAATTATTAAAACAGATGGGGTTTCCACCCAACTGGAAGGACATCACCAGATACCGCATTCCCTAAACAGCGATTTCAGGATTCACCAAATCAGCGCAACGGCCCGGACAAAACAGTCCGGGCCGTAAAAATTTTCATACCTCAGAACAAATCAGTGACATAAAATAAACATGTTGCCTGTCACTGGTACGAATATGAATTTCCATCCAGATCATATACTCCTGTCACGCTGCTCCCATCCGATAATATCTGCCGCACCGTCAGGCTGTCCTCATCAAGTTTTAAATAGCAGCCTTTCGCCTCCATGATCTTTTTCCCTTCGAAGAGTCCTAAGCGCAGGAAGAAAACCATGCAGGATAAAGAAGCGGCCAGAAGATATACTGTTTCGAAATCTGTCCGGATGAGCACCACCACATAAACGCAAATCGCCGATACCAGGGCACTGACCGCCGCGGTCAAAAGATGCCGGTCGCGCAAATCCATTAGTTCATACGTTTCTTCTTCCGTTGCTTCCAAAACCAAGATCATCTCCCTCCTTTATCCTCGCTTTTGCTTATCCGCGTTTGCAGGCATGAAAAACGGCAGCCCCATCAGGCTGCCCTCTGTTTTATTGCCTTTCTGTTTTCCATCAATTCGCTGCAGCAGTTTATCACTTCCTGACACCGGTAATAGGAAAACTGCCCGATGTGCATCTCTTTCCTGCCAAGATTCATCTTATTCCCGATCCAGATGTAGGCTTCTTTCCGTGTCATATAGCCCTCTTTCCAGATGGCATCCAGCGCCCTGTGCGCTTCGATCCGAGCGTGCCGCAGATCGGAGTTGGCCAGCGTCCCCTTCGGCTGCAGGTTGTGGTCATGCGCGCCAACATAAGAATCACAGGCCGGATATCCGGTACAGACATACAGATGCCCGCTTTCATTTAAGCAGTTCTCTTTATAGACATAAGAGGCCGGCCGGAGAACTGCCTTCCTTCCGCAGTACGGACACCAGATATCCGCCGGAACTAGTTTCTTTTGTTTCTTAGCCATAAAACCACCTCTTTCTCATCCGTTTCTTTTATTGTAAAAAAATCCGGCCTCGCGGTTCAAGTGGTTTTTCTAAACTTTTTCTAAATTTTTCTCTTAAACCATCCTTTACGCATAACGCCTGATGATCCGTGTGATGATTCCTTCCGCCACCTCAAAGCTGTCGTTAATCTTGGTGGCGACAAATCCGACCTGGTCGCGCTTTGCCGGGAGCGATGTGGTGCTGCAAAAATGGGAGACCGCATTGCCCCCGATGGAAAGCCGGATAAAATAAGTGCCCTTGTAAATGTCCGTCACGATCCCCGCGTACTTCCCGTTTTTATGACACTTTTTGAGATTATCCTTATTGGTATTCGCCCCAGTCTTGGCATTTACAGAAATCGAGATGTCATCAATGGACTTCATCTGGATATTTTCCACCGCTACCAGCACCAGATCTCCAACGGAATACTTCTCTCCGGCGTCCACCATCCATTCCCAGGCCATATCCCGCGCATGGACAGATACCTCAACGCATGATTTTTTACAAGGCCGTAGCCAAGACGCGCTGCCTTTTGTTGGATAGAAGAAAAAGCATCCGTGCCCCAAAGCCTTGAAATGGTGCACTTAATGCGGAATCAAGCAGTCCTTCATCACGGAGTCCATCACTGCCACCGCTTTCTTCCAGAAGCTGCGCATGCAGCAATAAAACCTGCTTTTTCGAAAGAACAATCATTTCGCCAGCACCTCGTATGCCTCCTTATTTTTTGCAAGGAACCGTCTGGATACAGAAAGGACATCTTCATCTTTTGCTATCTGTTCTTCTTCAGCAGAATCAAATTCAATAAGCAGGTAACGAGGCGTGTTGTTCTTCAAAATAACAACCGGTCCGCTTTCATCGACCATGCGGGCAACCCGTGAAAAATTCTGGTTAGCCTCCGTGATGGAGACAAGATTTCTCGTATTTACATTCATGTGCATAACCCCCGTTTCATTTGATATCGTTAGTATACACACAATTTAGGATAAATTCAACCTATTATTAGGTTTCCAAATAACGTTTTCTGGCTATCAAACATCCTACCGATAGAATTATCGATATTTAAAAATCATTTCGTGCAAACGGTTCCCTAAGTTCTTCATCCAAAAGAAAAATCACCGTCTCATTCGTACCGCCACAAAGGACAATACATTATCCTGCAGATAAAGGCGAATGGGCACCACATAGTCAATGATGGCACTCTCGCCTTCCATCCGGCAAATAGATGCAAAAAACTTTGCATAAGCTGCTGCTTCCGTCGCGGCAGTCACAGCTTGCAGATTTCTTATAAGCTCGTAAGAAATATTACAGAATAAAAAACGCAGCTGTCGAAATTTTTTTCGACAACCGCGAGTTTTCCTATTCTGTTCTCGGTAATAATATTGCAATTGCTGCACAGATTAACATACAGATTCCTCCTGCCAAAAACAGGATGTTATAATTTCCTGCAGAAATTGGCACAAGAATATAACCAGGAATCACAACAGCACCAATCAGCTCGATTGTTGAAATAAACCCTCCAGCCGTTCCTGCATATAGAGGCCCTACTCCTTTCAGCTGTACAGGCAGTCCGAGCAAAAGGGGAATACTGCCCCCAACGAAAATGCCTGTGAGAAGCATTGCCGCGCCCAGAAGAATCCCCGCCGGAACATAACTAACGCTAAATCCCGTTCCGAAAAACGCCAATATCGCAAAGAGTATCACCGTTTTCTTTACACTTCGCAGTTTTTCCGCCACAATCGGTGCAATAAAGCAGCTTAAAAAACACCCAATCGTATAGACAGCGGAATATGTACCTGCTGCCACAGCGTCAATACCTCTTTCCTGCAGTGCCGTCGGCGCAAATGACCCTATTACAACATTTGCTCCCATGATTGCCATCATACACGCTGCAATGATATAGATATTTTTGTTCTTAACCACAACCTTAAGACCGTCAATTACTCCCGGTTCGCCTGCATGATCTTTTTCAAAGCCGGATTCTTCCGGAACCTTATACAGGACGATCCATAGAATAAATGCTATCACTCCGCCAATCGCTGATACAGTCGATGCCGCTTTTCTTGATGAGAATAAAGACGTGGTTGCCAAAGCTACCGCCATAGCGATTGTGGAAGCCCCCATCACGATTCCCATTTTGCCAGTCACTTTCTCAGGTGTGTACCATCCACTGATCAGCTTTGCCTGATTACAATTGATAAATGCTGCACCAACCCCGATCATAAAAAGCGCAGCAAACAACATGAAATAAGAACCTGAGAGAGCTGCAAGGATGGTTCCGATCATAGTGATTCCGATAGCTATTCCCATAACAAGCTTTGGATTGAATTTATCAATCATCATGCCTGCCTCCAGTGAGAGCAGAATAGCAGGGATCATTGGTGCCGTAAACAGGGACGAAAACTGGCTGGCTGAAATATTGAATTCAGACATAATAGAAGCAGCAAATGGAGATAATTGATATTGCGCATAGTTTGGAATAAAATTTGCGACGCATAATGCAACCAGCATCATGCAGCCATAATTTTTCTTTGATTTGCTCATAACATTGTCCTTTCAGTTTTCCCGGAATATCTTCTGCATCTTTACCCTTACTGATATTTTAATATCTGTCTATCTAATCGAGTAGGAGGCGGCTTGACGACTCCTACTCGTCCGCGTGGTTGCTGCGTGCCAGTGGCACGCGTTTAGCAACGACCGGAGCGGCAGCGGAGATGCGGACAGCACAGTTGTCATATACCTTATGCGCCCCTGCGCATTTTAAGCTTCCCACACCTATAAGATGTGGGAAGTCCGAGACATTCATAAATATCGAAAAGATACAGTGTTATTCCAGACCGGAAGGAACTGTTGTCAGATCATAGTCCTTATTATCTGCGACACCATGGATATACGGGAACTTTGCTATCGTTGCACGAAGATTTTTGATTTTCTTTCCATAATCTCCCCACTGAACCAGCACTTCTGTTCCTTCAACCGCCTGATCCACATCGATAATTGCATGACTTACCATAGTATGGAAATGCGAGCTAAAAGTTGGGTCTGCAGAAATACCGATCTTATTTCCGTTCTTATCCGTCACATAATCCTGATGCCCACCAGCCGGCTGCGGATCAGCGCATGGCAGATCTATGTATTTATAAGGATCATCTGTAAACTGGGAGCGATACACGTCCGCAATATCATCCGCATTAAATTCCAGCGTAACCAGCTTCCTCTTCGGCGCTGCTAATTCCTTTTCCAGTGCTTCGCGTCCCGTAAAGTCATGATCAAATCTTGCCATCCAGCCCCAGTCACATTCTACTGCGGTACGGAATCTGGCACGTTTGTCCTCCGGGTCAACACTTCCTCTGCAGTCAAGAGTAAACGGAGCACTTGCGCAAAAATCAGGATACTGATAAAGAGAAGATTCAAAATTAACAGTCATCTGCGCATATCCGGCAAATGTATGATTCACCGTATAATCTTTCCATCCCATTCTCTTTAATCCCATTGGCAGTCCAACTTCAGCAATCTTATCATAAACGGCCGGGCCATCTTCTGCTGCACCATGCACTTCATAAGCCAGCGTCCCACTCATACCAATTCGGCAGATCTCAAGTTCAGCATCTATACCCGGGATGGTAATCGGCTTAAAATCCAAAAATTTGACATCCCGCAGGCTGGTCTGTGTTACCTTTTCAAGGATCGTCAGCGATAAAGGACCGGACATCTGGAAAATAAAGCACTGATTCATAGTATATTCGCAATTATAGTTTCCACTCTGTAACGCCTGAATATAGGGAACGCTGCAGCCGGCTGTTGTACGGAATGTGTCATCTGCATCTTTAAAGAAAAGTGCATGATTGGCAACCAACCCATCCGGGGTCAGCGCAACCAGATGCTTGCATTTACCGACTTTCCATTTGTAAACGTTATTGATGCTGCAATCAGACATCAGTTTTTCCGCATCCGGGCCTTTAAATACTTCTTCACTTCCGGATAAGCCGGCATGAATGTAAGAAGAACTAAAATAACTTTCCCCGACTTCCATAAAGGGATCGCCTTCCCAGGGAATGATCTTAGTCATAATATTCCCATATCGGAATACCTGATCGTTACATGTAGCTGCGTCCAAAAGATTCGTTGCCTGTCTTGCCATTTTGTTTACCTCACCTTTCGTTAATTTGTTTGATCGCTTTTGGTATTCATATTATATCTGCGTCAAACTCAAAAGTGAAATAACGCTTCTGCATAGCTTATGCAATTTTCAGATAAGCCATGTATCAGGCATAGCAGATTCGGATAATGGACAAGAGCAGCTGTATTCCTGGATTTTTATTTGCATTCTCCCAGACAACACTGACATCGCAGGAATAATTCTCTGGCATAATGTAACGGCTGACTATTTTACTACCATAAACCGTCAGGTTAACCATAGGAGCAATATAAACGCCGCCGGTCTCCTCCAGAATCCACGGGACCTCGTCAAAATTATTAACAGGAATGGTTGCTCTGATCTCCACCCCGTATTCTTCCAGCATACGTTCCATCTCAATATTTGATTTTGTTATTTGCAGTGTTTCTTCAGGGCAGAGAAGTTTTTCTCCATTCAAAGCTGACGCATCAATCTCAGAAAGCCCTGCCAGTGGATGATGGACAGATACAAACAAAGAATATGGGATTTTGAGAAACGCCTCCGACTGCAGATCTGCATTCTCACAATAACTGGCACCATAAATGATAGCCGCATCCAGTTTCCCGCTCAGCAGATTTTTTTCCAGTTCAACAGGCTGATAAGGATGTAAAACCAGCCGAACCTTCGGATACTTCCGATGAAATGTTTCTCTTATACGTGCTACATAATAATCTTTATCATAATAGAGATAACCAACATGGAGTTCTCCGCCTTCTGCATCTACCTGACGGGCGATCCGTTCGATCAGTACCTCATATTCCAGCAATATCTTCTGAAAAGAATGCAATGCTTCCTCCCCCTGCACGGTAAGTGCAAAAGAGTTCCTGGAACGATCGATCAGTTTTGTTTTCAGTTCATTTTCTAACGCTGCAATATGTCTGCTAAGTGCCGGCTGCGCTATATATAATTCCTCTGCGGCCCGCGAAAAATTCTGTACATTGGCCAACGTCACAAATTCGCGCATCAAAGAGAGCTTCATTTTTGACCTTCCTTCCTCAAAATCCATATGATTATATATTCGAATAACCATTACACCATTTGAGTCTTATATAAAAAATTATAACATGGAAAGCATTAAAAAAAATATAATTTTTCAACATTTCCATATCACAAGCAATTCCATCCGTTGTTTTCTCTTCTTTCTTGGCAAAACAATAAAATAATAGCCTGCGCCGCCGAACGTACAAAATTTTCGACAGTTGCGGGCTACGTTGACTTATACTTACAATCTGCAAGATAGATTTAAAAGATGAATGATTCACTATCTTCTGCAGCATGTACTCTATCTGCCACCTTCTGCGGTTCTCCAACAGCAAGTTTTAGAAATATATCTGGCAATTCTTTCTGAGTATTCCTTTTTTAATAATCATTACAAGCAAACGGCTCCCCCAGTTCTTCATCCAGAAGAGAAATCATCGTCTCGTTCGTACCGCCATAAAGGACAATACATTCCTCCTGCAGATAAAGGCGAATGGGAGCCACATAATCAATGACCACACTCTCGCCCTCCATCCCAAACATGGAAGGATCGTCCGCATCAAACGCTTCAGATACCGCCTCCGCCATTTCACTGTCGGCATAGTGAAAGACTGAAATCCATCCAAGAGTGACCGTATAATTGACTTCCTCATCCGGATCTCCTTCCGGGTCATCTTCTTCTGCCGAAGGCCAGATCGTCAGACTATCCGCATACTCAGAGCAATACTCACTTACACCCTTTGAAAATTCAATCTGGAAGCCCTCGCTTTCAATCAGTTCTGCCACAGTTGCCGCCATCTCTGATATTTCCAGACGTTCAATATCCAATGCAATAATCTGAGCCGGATAGGTCTCCATGACCATACCATTATAGGTAATCTTTACGGTATCATCCACAGTAACTGTATCAAAAAATTCTTCGAGCTGTGCATCATCAACTTCATCTAAACCAACATACATCTGGTCAGCGTTGTCGTATTCCTCCGTGTCAAAATTTGGTTGCACAAGAATAGAAGCCTCCTCTATCTCCAATACGGTCGCGCAAAAGGTTTTCTCCTCCGTTTCTTCTTCGGCGCACACCGGAAGTGCCATCAAAGCACAGAAAACAGATACTATAATTGCAACGTTTTTCTTCATTCTGATCTCCTTTATTTTCTGAGAGTTCTGTTGTCCGATTCCTGACCTGTATTAATTCCCCAGTTCTCCTAAAAGCCAAAAGGTAACAAAAAAGCCGACAAATTATTTTACAATTCATCGGCCCTTCGCTATTGTAATTTAAATCAACTGTCCTGTCTGCCAGAAGGATAATAATCAAAAATACTCTGGATAGCATCTGTAATGTCCATAATACTATCTATTTTCAGTTCCCCTGTCTTCTTGTAACCACGAACCCGCAGGTCTAATATTTTCAACTGCTCACACAGAACACCCCCCTGCGTATCGTTCCATGTAACTGGGATATGCAGCGGATCAGCCATAGCATTGCGCAGAACCGGACAGGCTATGATCTGTTCTGACTGGTTAAAAAAATCCTTGCTGACAACAACTACCGGAAAAGAGAGGTTTTCAACTTTTAAAATATCCCCTTGCGAGATTGGAAACATGATATTACCACATCTCCCTTCCGCTCGGCTCGCCCCATGACATTTCCTCATAAGGGCCAAGTTTACCGCCATACTCTGCAGCCCGCTCCTCCAGTGTCTTATGTCGGAACGTCTTAGATAATACAATATCTCCGTTTACCACTTTTACATCAAGATACTCATTTAAATAAATCCCCAACGAATCCAATAACTCTTTCGACAGGCGGATTCCCTGGCTGTTCCCCCATGCTTTTACCTGTGCTACCATATGCCTCCATCTCCCTTCAGCATCTGAATAAAAAACAGACGTTTATGCAAAATTTACCCTTTTAGCTTTATATAGTTGGTATATACAAAGTATATCCCATGTCTTCAATAAAAGCAAGCGGAACAAGCCGGTTTTAGTGCCTTTGGCTTTAAAAACTAACAAAAGCCTCAAATATCCTTTTACTGGCCGGATTTACATCATGCAAAAGGCGCCGCATAATACCAGACAGGTATCAGCGACGTCTTTGTCATTGGAAAGTTTAGTACAGATTCAAAAAATAGTCAAATACATATTACAATTTCCATATAAAATCAGGCTTCTGTATCACTTACCGTTTCTTCTGCGTCATCTCCCGCCGCATCAGAAGCCCCAGCCTCATCAAGTATATCCGCATCCACTTTTTATTTCCAAAGATCCTTCAGTGTTATGACTGTTACAGGATCTTCAACTCCATCTAAAATTACCGGTGACCTGGAGATGAAAACATATTGATAGCAGTTCATGCCGGTTGCCTTGACCTGTGATATCTCTTCGCGGATCACAGAGGCCGGGATATATTCCTTTCGGAATTTGACCTCATAGAAGATATATCCGTTTTCATCCTGCGTAACAATATCGAATTCTCCGTTTCGGCGTTCCGCAGGGAGATCGTAATAATATTTGCCAATTTTCTCTATGGCCGGCGAAATTTTCCCTGCCCGGTTCTTTCGAATCAAATACTGCTTACAGATCTCTTCAAAATAATGCGGCACATAGATCGATTCAAAATCCTCCTGGACGTATTTCTCAAAAAATACTCTCGGATCCATAATTTTTCTCTGAGAAGCATATCGAAAAATATACCGATAGTAGAAAGCGGATAGCGGATCACTGATGTGATAACTTGCTTTTCTTTTGTTTCCCTCATCATTGATGGGGGTTCTTTTCTCCACAACTTCCATATTGGAGAGTTTATCAAGTACATCCACCAGTGTGGGGCCGCTGGATACATGCGACTGATCCAGAATGTCTTTGTACTTTGAATAACCTCTGGCCAGGGCCTCAAACACCTCATTCGCATTTGTTATTTTGGAAATTTCCGCATTCAGGTACATGGAAACCTCATTTTCCAAACGCGATTCCGGAGCAACCAGGAGTTCCATCAGGTTCTCTTCCACGGAAACAGAGTCGTCCACCAACCGGTTATAATAGGGAATTCCGCCGAACACAGAATAGATTTTCACCCTGTCTTCTTCAGAAAAACCCGGATAGAACTCTGCCGACTCATAATAATCCATGGGCTTCAAATTGATGGTGAGATCAATGCGCCCATACAAAGGATTGGTATGCTCCAGCAGATTTCTCATGATCTCTACATAGGAGCCCAGAATAATAAAGGTCAGCTTTGCTGAGTCTCTGTACTTATCAATCAATGTCTGCAGAATGCTGTCCATGCCTTTGATATTTTCCCGGAGGTATGGGTATTCATCCAGAACGAAGATCATATTTTCTTCGCAGGATCTCTGGAACACATACTCTATAACTTCTTCCATTGACTTATACCCAAGCTTTGGAAGCTGCAGTCTTTCGGACAAAATCGTACAGATGTCCCGGGCATTGCTTTCTTCTGCAACCTGTTTGCATTCATAATAGATGCTCTGTATCGCCGTGTTTTTCAGCAGCTGCTTCACCAGCTCGCTTTTTCCCACGCGTCTGCGCCCGTAAATCAGGACTGTCTGCATTGCTTCAGCTTTGTTCGACCTGGCTATTACGCGATTTAGTTTATTCAGCTGTTCCGTTCTTCCGATAAACTTCATTTTATTCGGTCGCCTCCGACTCGGTTTTATCCGAATATATTATAGCACACTTTTTCTGTTTTACAATCCCTGTTCGGATCCGCTTATATGATTCGTTTTTCCTGCAAAAACAATCATAACAGCTGCATGGGGGCTTCTTCCGTTCCCATTCCAGCATTTCATCCCTAAAATCGATTTATATTCTGAAATCGAAACATAAATTGATTTTTGTTTGTGCACGTTCCTTATTCAGAACAAAATATTCGGTATTCCTCCCATTTTCATTCCACCGTCACCATCTCCGGCCTGGTCTTATAATACGCGGCTCTTGAAAGCCTGCTTTCCTCCAGATACTGGTTCTTCACAAGATTTCCAAGCACCTGCTTCCGCAGATAAGTAGAATCACTGATTCCCAGATGTCCCGCAATCTCCGAAGCCTTATGAGCCTGATGATAGCAGAATGAAAGAACCTTGCTGTCATAGGCGGTCCCGTCCGGCACCGGAGCAAACAGAAGCACAGGAAGCGAGCTATCTTCTACCCCTTCCATATATGTCAGATCCGGCAGCACCAGAGTAAAATGATCCGACGACGAACAGATATACGGGCGATGCAGTTCGTCCTGCCCCGCATATTCTTCCATAATTTTATCAAAACCGGTCCCGGCGGCCTCCATGACATTGCAGCTCACCAATACAGAGACGATCAGTTCATTTCTTCTTTTTGAAGTAATCCCTGACAGATCATATGTCTTTCCCAGTTTTTCTCCTCTGTAAAAACTGCCCGGTGACGATATTTCCAGTCTGTCTTTAAACATATCGACCTGAATCTGCGTTCCGTCCAGAAAATAGTCACGATGCGCCACTGCGTTGATCACACCCTCAAACAGAGCCCTCTGCGGGTATGCGTCAATATTTTTTCTTGTACTTTCCAATTTTATCATGGAATGATTCATACGCTGTGTCACAAATTCCATCATATAATTGATCACGGAAATCATGTTCCCGTGAAAGCGATTGATCGTCACGATCCTTTCGCTTCCCTTCGTGAACCCGGAAAATAAGGAACACTGTACCTCCGTCTTTTTGCCCTGATAATCATCTTCGAACAGAACCGCACCATTCGCAAGGAATCCCTCTTCATCATAAAATCCCATGGACTGCAGAGCTTTCTCTGTCAAAGCCTTCCCATTATTATGAGAAGCGTAAAAGCTGCGCAGTATCGTAAAATCTGCTGCTTCATATTTTCTGTCTGAAGTCAGAGTATCATACTGCGTATTTTTGCTTTTCACGCTCATCTCAATAATTTCCTCATAGGTCGCCCCGTTTGTAAATCCATCCCTTCGCATAAAAATAGAAGGTATGCTCCTGTATTTCAGGATAACCGGCTTTACAGCAGATTCCAGAATCCGGATATGAAGGATGAAACGTTCCGTCCCTTTTATCTCATAACGGACAAACGACAGTTTCATCTGCGGTCTCGGCACCAGATGCTCGTTCACCTGATTGTTAAAATAATTGCGCTCGTTATCCGCACCAGCCCGATCAAAACCAATCAGCTGATTCGTCTTATCCTCCACGCCTACATAAAAGTCTCCGCCTGACGCATTCGCAAAACCCGCTATGGTTTTCAGCCATCCAACAACATCCTCCCTGTTTAGTCGGCTTTTACACTCAAATCTGTCATTTTCCAGCTGAATATCATTTATAATTTCTTCCAGATACACAGGCTCACCTCCCGAACAATACACGCTGCAGAATATACGTTTTCTATTTTTTTCAAGTATACTTCAATATCATTTCAAAGTCAACTTCAACATCATTTCAATAATCACTTCAATATCACTTCAATATCACTTCAATATATACTTCAATGCCACTTCAATATCACTTCAATTCATCTTGAAGTACTATAATAGAATTTCCCAAATGCGCCCTTTTTATAAAATCCGTATGTTCAGTGCTTTCACCACAGTTACTAAACTTCTTCTTGCGCGCTTCTGCGCAAAAAAAACCCCGAAAATCAGATTCCTCTGACTCCCGGGGACTGCTCATTTCTGCCTTTTTGCCCTGCTTAATATGTCCTGCGTTATTTAGCCTGCGTTATCCTTTCTGTATTTAACCTGCGTTGCTCTTTCTGCTCTACTCTTCCAGCATCGTATTGATCCGGCGGAATTTATGCGTCTCCTGCCGCTCCAGATTCTCCCAGATCGTCCCGGCGAGCTCCGCCAGCACACTGTCTCCAAACGCGATCTGACCGCCGTAGATACTCATGCCTTCCGCAATGGCCTGCTGCGCCTCACAATATTCGTCGTAATGCTCATCGCCCTCGCAGAAATCCTTCTGCACGTCGATCCCATATCTCACCTTAAAAAGCTCCGCCAGTTCTTCCCTGTTTCCGGCCTGCTTCTGTCCGAAAAAAACAGGGCCAAGCACATCATAAAGAAGCTGCTTCTGATATTCCGCCAGCCCGCTTTCCTCGCACGCTACGAGATAGCGGCTTCCCGGCGCACCTGAGGATTTCCCGGCGGTACCCGGTTTTCCGGAGGTACCCGGTTTCCCGGCCGCACAGATCTCTCCCGCCGCACTGTTTTCTCCGTCTCCACTATCTTCTGCATCCGGATTCCATATTAATTTTTTCCACTCAACAGCCATATCTGCCCTTTGCTCTCCGGCAGCCGATATCGTTCACTTTGAGGGGTTCACATAAACACATTCTTATCGTATCTTATCATGTTTAAAATGTCAACAGGTTTTTCGATATTAACTTCAAGATTTAATTTTGCTTCTTTTTATATGTGTTGCTCTGTTCAACTGCTTCCGCCCCGTTGTTTCTATTTTACTCATTCGGCAGTTTTCCGAACCGGATACGGATATATGCCTCGATGGCCTCCAGCACTCCGTCAAAGCCCAGCTTCTGGCTGTTCAGACACAGATCGTAGTTTCTCGCGTCGTTCCACTTATTCCCGGTATAGTAATTGTAAAAATCACTGCGGGCTTTGTCTGTCTTCTCCACTAATTTCTCCGCCTCATTCGGGCGGCAGGCGTACCGTTCGATCGCCTGGCGGGTACAATAAGCCTTCGGCGCGTGCACAAACACGCTGACCAGTCCCGGAAAATCCTTGAGCACATAATCCGCGGCGCGGCCGATCACCACGCAGGACTCCCTTTCCGAAAGGTCACGGATGATCTTTGCCTGATAATTAAACAGGTTGTGGTCGCTGACAAACTCCTCACTTGACGGAGAGATCAGGCGGCCCTTGTACTCGCCCTTCGTTTTCTCGAAAATCGGAGCCCGTTTCAGCTTCTCATCCTTTTCGTGAAACAGCGCTTCATTGATACCGCTCTCCTCCGAAGCCATCCGAAGCACCTCTTTGTCGTAGCATTTGATCCCCAGATCCTTTGCCAGCATCTCTCCGACCGTCTTCCCTCCGCTGCCAAACTGACGCGCAATGGTGATAACAATGTTCTGCTCCATACTGACACCCCCTGTTCCCTTATATTATGCCTGTTTTATTCTTTTTTATTTGACAGGCATTTTTGTATTTTCACTGTTTTTGCTGTTTTTGCTGTTTTTGCTGCTTTTGCTGCTTTTGCTGCTTTTGCTGCTTTTGCTGCTTTTGCTGTTTTTGCTGTTTTTGCTGCTTGAACTTTTGAGCTTTGTTTTATGTTTTTCCGGTTTTCTTTGTGTCATTAGTGTAACAGTTTCTACCGTTTCTGGCAAGTTGTTTTTTGAAATTCTTTTTAAAAAGGTTTTTTACAGATTTTTCGAAATATTATGTCGAATGTTTTGTTCAATTTATGAAAATCAGGCAACCTTTTTCGTCCATATACTCGCGTGTCTCGCCAATCCGTTCCGCTCAACAATAAAAAGAGACTGCCGGAAAACAACTGTTTTCAGACAATCTCCTTCTCTTCATTTCTATATTTCCATGTTGGATGAACACTGCCGCAGATTTTTCTGATTCTTTTAATCTGCTCAATCCATTCGCTCACAGCAAGTCTCTTTACTCTCCCAGATACGCCTTCTTGATCGATTCATCGTCCATCAGATCCGCCGCACGGCCTTCCTGCACGATGTTGCCGGTCTCCAGCACGTATGCGCGGTCCGCGATGCCAAGCGCCTTCTTCGCGTTCTGCTCCACCAGAAGCACGGTCGTGCCGCTCGCGCTCACACTCTGGATGATATCAAAAATCTCATTGACCAGGATCGGCGACAGACCCATCGACGGCTCGTCCATCAGAATGATGCGCGGATTCGACATCAGAGCACGTCCCATGGCAAGCATCTGCTGCTCGCCGCCGGAGAGCGTTCCGGCTACCTGATTTTTGCGCTCCTCCAGACGGGGAAAGCGCTTGTATACTTTCTGGAGACTGTCCTCAATCTCCTCTTTATCCGATCTGGAATACGCGCCCATCTTCAGATTCTGATAAACGGTAAGCTGGGAAAACACACGGCGGCCTTCCGGTACATGCGCCATCCCCAGTTTTACGATTTTGTGGGCGGGCGTTTTCGTGATATCCTGCCCTTCAAAAATCACCTGACCTGCTTTCGGCTTAATCAGGCCGGTCACTGTATGAAGAATCGTCGTCTTTCCGGCGCCGTTGGCTCCGATCAGCGCAATGATCTCTCCCTCGTTGACCTCGAAAGAAATCCCCTTGATGGCCCGGATCACGCCGTAGTAGACTTCCAGATCTTTTACTTCCAGCATTGCCATAATAGTTCTCCTCTTTTACTCTCCAAGGTAAGCCGTGATCACCTGCGGATCCCGCAGTACCGTCGCGGTCTTTCCCTGAGAAAGCACCTCTCCGAAGTTCAGCACGGTCAGTTCTTCGCAGATACCTGACACCAGTTTCATATCATGCTCGATCAGAAGAATGGTCACGCCGAAATGATCCCGTACGAAGTGAATGGTATCCATCAGCTCTTTCGTCTCATTCGGGTTCATACCGGCAGCCGGCTCATCCAGGAGCAGCAGCTTCGGATCTGTGGCAAGCGCTCTCGCAATCTCCAGCTTACGCTGTCTGCCGTAAGGAAGATTCGAAGCCTTATAATCAGCCACACCGTCCAGATCAAAGACCTTCAGAAGCTCCAGCGCCTTTTCATCCATCTCTTTCTCTACCTTGCGATATTTCGGTGTGTGGAAGATGCTGGAGAAAAGAGAATATTTATACTCATTCTGAAGCGCCGCCTTTACATTGTCCAGAACGGGAAGATCCTTGAACAGGCGGATATTCTGGAACGTACGGGCGATGCCGCATCTGCAGATTTCCGCGGTGCTCTTCCCGACAATGCTCTCGCCGTCCAGAAGCACCGTACCCTCGCTCGGCTTATAGACGCCGGTCAGCAGATTGAAGACCGTCGTCTTGCCCGCGCCGTTCGGTCCGATCAGCCCGTAAAGAGCGCCCTTTTCCACTGTCAGGTCAAGCGCATTGACCGCGCGCAGACCGCCGAAAGAAATACCGAGATTTTTTACCTCTAACATTGCAGACATATCACTCGCCCTCCTTCGCGGATTTATGGAAAAAGCGGCTCATAAGGCGTTCCCGCATCTCCAGCGCTTTCGGCGACCAGTTGACCAGCATCATCACGATCAGCACGATCGCGTAGATCAGCATACGATAATCCGACAGGAACCGCAGCATCTCCGGAAGCACCGTCAGTATCACAGCCGCAATGATCGAGCCGCGCATATTGCCGATCCCGCCCAGGACTACGAATACGAGTGCAAGGATAGACGTGTTGAAATTAAATTTGGATGCCTGCAGCGTGGACAGGTTGTGTGAATAGAGCGCCCCTGCCGCCCCCGCCAGCGCCGCCGATACCGTGAAAGCCATCAGCTTGTATTTCGTGACATTGATACCGATCGACTCCGCGGCTATCCGGTTATCACGGATTGCCATGATCGAACGGCCGTCGCGGGAATTGATCAGATTCAGAACAATAAACAGCGAAATCAGGATCAGAATCACGCCGACCAGAAACGTGGAGCATTTTGTGATGCTCGTAATGCCCTGCGGGCCGCCTAAAATGATCTGCCCGTCCGCCTCCATATTCAGAGAAAACTGATCCTGCGTAGAAACGTGGAATCCGTTTTCATCCAGACCAATGTAGAAAATATTGATCACGTTTTTGATGATCTCGCCGAAAGCCAGCGTCACGATCGCCAGATAGTCGCCGCGCAGACGCAGGACCGGAATACCGATCAACAGACCAAATATCGCGGCCACAGCCGCCCCGATCAGGATTGCAAGGAAAAAGCGCAGCGGCATAAACGTAATCACTTCCTCCGTGCACTTGGAAAAGAATGCGCTGGAGAACGCGCCGACACACATAAAACCGGCATGCCCAAGACTTAATTCCCCGGAAATGCCGACCACCAGATTCAGCGAAATAGCCAGAACCACGTAAACGCAGATCGGAACCAGCAGTCCTGACAGAAGACTGGAGAGATTGCCGGACGCCTTCCAGGCTTCCATAATCGCAAACGCAAGAATCACGATCGCGTAAGTGATCAGGTTGCTCCTGAAATTTTTCTGTTTCATTTTTTCAACTTTTTCCATGAGCGCACCTTACACTTTCTCTTGAATGTGCTTACCGAACAGGCCGGTAGGCTTCACAAGAAGCACAATAATCAGCACTCCGAACACGATTGCGTCCGCAAGCTGTGATGAAATATATGCTTTTCCCAGAATCTCGATCACGCCGAGCAGAATGCCGCCGATCATAGCTCCAGGGATGGAGCCGATACCGCCGAACACTGCCGCCACAAACGCCTTAATACCCGGCATGGAACCGGTATAAGGGGACAGCGACGGATACGCAGAGCAAAGGAGCACACCGGCAATCGCTGCCAGTCCGGAGCCGATCGCGAACGTCAGGGCGATCGTCCCGTTGACATTGATGCCCATCAGCTGCGCGGCGCCCTTATCCTCAGAAACCGCGAGCATCGCCTGCCCCGGCTTCGATTTATTGATAAAGAGTGTCAGCACTACCATGATCACGATACAGCTTATGATCGTCACCAGCGTCGTTCCCGAAATCGTCAACGCGCCCCCGGCAAGCTTCAGACTTGGCAGATTCACCACCGACTGGAAGCTCTTCGGCGTAGAGCCAAAGATCAGGAGCACCGCGTTCTGCAGAAAATAGCTGACGCCGATGGCAGTGATCAGCACAGCCAGCGGCGACGCCGCCTCCAGGAGGGGCCGGTAAGCGATGGTCTCAATCACAATACCCAGCACTGTGCATACCACAATCGCCACCAGAACCGCAGTCACTGAATTGCCGCCGTAGTACATTATCACTGAAAACGCGGCGTAAGCGCCGACCATGATCACGTCCCCGTGCGCAAAATTCAGCATTTTCGCAATACCATACACCATGGTATAGCCAAGCGCGATTATGGCATATACACTACCGAGGCTGATACCATTGATTAAATAAGAAATAAAACTCATAAGATACCTCTGTTTTGTCATAGTTCAGAACCGCTCGCTGCTGTTCTGAATAAATCATGCAGCGTGCGGCATCAGCCGCATTGCCACAAAACAGGGGGCTGCCACCTGCAACCCCCTGTTGGGTTCTCTTCGGTTTCCCAAATAACCTGTTACATCCGTTTCCCGGACTTCTTCGATACAGGAGTCTTCGTGATCCCGTCGCCGGAAATTACAGACCTACGTAAACGCCGTCCTGAATCACAACGGCCTTCGGGCTCTTGGAAACCTCGCCGTCTGCCGTCCAGACCATACCTTCACCAGTCAATCCGTCCATGGTGATCTCTACCATCGCTGCCTGCAGTGCGTCGCTGATTGTAGACGCATCCGCGCTCGGATCCAGTTCTGTGGTCTCAAGGGCAGTCTTGATCACGTATACACAGTCATATCCATCCGCCGCGAACTGGTTCGGAATCTCACCATAAAGATCCTGATAGGTCGCTACGAAATTCTGAGTCAGTTCGTCCTCAGCGTCTGCGGAGAACGGAGTCAGGAGCATAACGCCCTCAGCCAGAGACAGGTCAAAGCCTTCCATGGAAAGAATGCCATCCATACCGTCTACACCAAACCACAGCGGGCTGTACTCCATAGAAGAAGCCTGTGTGAATACGATAGAAGCCTCATTGTAGTAGAACGGAAGGAATACCAGCTCAGCACCGGCATCGATCATCGCCTGGATCTGTGTGGAGAAATCCGTCTTGCTGTCAGAGGTAAACGCTTCTGCAGCAACAATTTCAAAATCATAATTCTCCGCCTCAGTACGGAACGTTGCGTAGATACCGGATGAATATACGTCGGAGCTGTCATAGATCACGCCAACCTTGGTCACATCCAGATTCTCACCGATGTACTGCGCGGAAGCAGAACCCTGTGACGGATCAGAGAAACACATACGGAATTCGTTATCACCATACGAAATCGTATCTACTGCAGACGCTGACGGTGTGATCATAAAGATATTGTCCTCAGCTGCCAGCGGAGCAACTGCCAGACACGGAGCCGTGGTAACCGTACCAACCAGAGCCTGCATACCCCAGTCCTTCAGGGTATTGTAAGCATTGACAGACTTCTCTGCGTCATGCTCATCATCCTCAGCCTGGAACTCGATCTGATAACCATTGATGCCGCCAGCCGCATTGATTTCGTCAACCGCGATCTGCGCGCCGTTCATCGCTGCGGAACCATATGCGGAAGCTGCGCCGGTGATCGGTCCGATACCGCCGATCTTCCAGGTCAGATCCTCATCAGCAGATGCTACTGTTGCGAAGCAGCCTGCTACCATAGATGCACAGAGAGCTACGCTAAGTGCTTTTTTGAATTTCATAATATTTTGTCCTCCTCTTATTTTTTTTCGAAAATTTCAATCTGCGGCAGATTCTCGCTCGTGTTCAGTTCCTGCCGGAATCCGCGTCTGTTGCCGAATCCTTACGGAATCCGCGCGAATTCGTGAAATTCCCATCTATTGAACTATACTCACATAAAATGTATTTGTCAAGAAATTTTGCGTTTTTTCTGGATACATTTGTCCGTGCAGGGCGGATACCACCTACCGTCTGCTTGCGGATGCCCAGGCTGCGTGTCCGAAGCAGGTGTGACATTTAGTACGCCTTCCCCCAGTACACCATGTGCTTCGCCGGCTTCCCGCACCAGATACAGGTATCGCCGATCTCTTCCTGCTCAAACGGCATGCAGCGGCTTGTCACACCAACTTCTTCCTTGATCGCGTCCTCGCATTCCTGGCAGCCGCACCACATTGCCTTGATGAAGCCCGGCTTCTCGTCCGCGATCTGCTTAAACTCTTCTTTCGTCGTCGCCGTGTAAGTGTGGGTGTCGCGGTGTTCTCTCGCGCGCTCCAGCATATCCTTCTGGATCGTATCCAGAACCTCAGCCACCTTCTCCGGCAGCTCGGCGATCGCGGCAGTGATCTTCTCCCGCGTGTCGCGGCGCACGATCACAGCGTTGCCCGCCTCGATGTCCTTCGGTCCCAGCTCGATGCGCACCGGAATGCCGCGCATCTCCTGCTCGGAGAATTTCCAGCCCGGGCTCTTTTCAGAGTCGTCCAGCTTCACGCGCAGACCGCTCGCAATAAGCGCCTCTTTCACCTCATTTGCTTTTTCCAGCACGCCTTCCTGCTGCTGACGGATCGGGATGATCATTACCTGTGTCGGCGCAATGCGAGGCGGCAGCTTCAGTCCGCTGTTGTCTCCGTGCACCATGATGATAGCGCCAATCATGCGCGTCGTCATGCCCCAGGAGGTCTGATGTACGTATTTCAGTGTATTATCCTTATCCGCAAACTGGATTCCAAACGCCTTTGCAAATCCATCGCCGAAGTTATGGCTCGTGCCGGACTGCAGCGCCTTGCCGTCATGCATCAATGACTCGATGGTGTAAGTCGCCTCCGCGCCCGCGAACTTCTCTTTATCCGTCTTGCGGCCTTTGATCACCGGAATCGCCAGCACTTCCTCGCAGAAATCCGCATACACATTCAGCATCTGGATCGTGCGCGCCTCGGCCTCCTCAGCGGTCGCGTGCGCCGTATGGCCTTCCTGCCACAGGAACTCCCGGGAACGCAGGAACGGACGGGTCGTCTTTTCCCAGCGCACCACGGAACACCACTGATTGTATACCTTCGGCAGATCGCGGTACGACTGGATATCATTCTTATAAAAATCACAGAACAGCGTCTCCGAAGTCGGACGCACGCACATACGCTCCTGCAGCGGCTCCAGGCCGCCATGCGTCACCCACGCCACCTCCGGCGCAAAGCCCTCAACGTGATCCTTTTCCTTCTGCAGCAGGCTCTCCGGAATGAACATCGGCAGATAGACATTCTCCACTCCGGTCTCCTTAAACCGCTTATCCAGCTCTTTCTGAATATTCTCCCAGATCGCGTAGCCCGCGGGCTTGATCGCCATGCAGCCCTTCACACTTGTGTATCCCGCAAGCTCCGCCTTCTTCACTACATCCGTGTACCACTGCGCAAAGTCCTCCTCCATTGAGGTGATGGACTCCACCAGCTTCTTTTCCTTCGCCATGATATCCCTCCTGGTTTCTTTCCTATATATAAAATATCGTAACTGTTCAATACCTTCACAGTTTCGAGGTACTATCCTGAATAGTCACAAAATATTTTCTTATTTATATTTATAACAAGTGCCGGATAACGTTTCTGCCCCAAAGAGCCGAAAACGTGTTGCTCTGCACTTTCTAAGCCTTTGTCTATACTAATAATTCAAGCGCAATTTGTCAACAATTATCATGACCATTTTTTGCTCCTGTATCATAACTGTTTTTGTTCAGGCTCTGGTTTTGCAACGCTGCCAGGCTCACATTAAGAGTTATAGAAACATCGCCATATAAAGCGGCAAATGCACCACGTCCTCTCTGATAAGAATGTCTTTCGTATATAAAATATACGCCTGACCGATTTTTCCTCTGAATTTTCTTTTAAATTTGTCCAGAGAGGAATGTTTTCGGTAAGCGCCGGACTTTACCTCCACCGGGCATATTTTCTTTTTTTGACGGATCAGGAAATCAATTTCCATATGATTTTCTCTGTTGTCAGTATCAGAGCGGGAATAGAAATATAATCTGTGCCCCTTTGCCCGAAGCTCCTGTGCCACGATATTTTCCATCAGCATTCCTTCATTGACATGCAGCCTGTCCAGAAGAATATCCCGGTATAATTCATTATCCGTGAAGGAATCATCCATGAAGGAATGTGTGACCAGAAGGCCCGTATCCCCCATATAACACTTTCTGGTACTGTGTTCCCCGCTCATGGACAATCCAACCGTTGGATCCGTCGCGTTATAGCAGGCATTGACGATCATCGCCTCCGACAGCCACAGAAACGCGTTTTCATAGTCCCTCGTCCTGGCTTCCCGGCTGATTCCGGAAAGCCTGTATTTCTTTTCTGTTTTGGAAAGCTGCGCCGGCATTTCATCAAATATGGCAAGAACCTTTGCCTCATATCCTTTTGCGAACTTTGTTACGTCTTCCCGGTATAAAGTCAGTATCCTTTTTTTGATTCGATCCGCACTCTCAAAGTTCCTGGTCTGCAAATAAGCTTCCACCGCCTGCGGCATTCCTCCCACAAGCATATACTGTCGATAATCATTCATGACCCGCCGATGGACAGCCTGACCGACCGGTTCCAGGTTTTCATAACATTTCCTCAGATATGGAATCGACGTTTCGTCTCCCATTGCCCAGAGGAATTCCTCAAAATCCATAGGAAACATTTCCAGATGCTCTTCCTCGGAAGGGATCACAATATCCTCCACATTCATCCGCAGCGAAATCAAAGAACCTGTTTCCAGATAATCATATCTTCCGTCAGCCACAAGATATTTCACAAGCTCACGCGCTTTCGGGTACCTCTGAACTTCATCAAAAATAACCAGAGTTTCTCTCGGCTGCAGGGATGTCCTGTAGTAAGCGGCCAGTTTATTAAAAAACAGGCTCAGATCGTTTGTATCATGCTCAAACATGTCCCTCACATCCGATGGCAGATGCGCAAAATCAATCAGAATATAGCTTTGATATTCGTTTTTTGCGAATTGCTCCGCGATATAGCTTTTCCCCACGCGCCTGGCTCCATCAATCAGCAGGGCGCAGGTTCCCTGGTCTTTCTCTTTCCATTCCAGCAGTTTTTCGTAGATTTTTCTTTTCATGGCTTCTCCAGTCTGATCGGCTTTTTTCAAAGGCCGGTTCTCTCAAAACAATCCTATCGTTCACTGTTTTTAATTATCGAGCGGCAGTTTGATCGCGCCAGGCGCAGACAGCGTAAGCTGTCATAATTCCTTATGCGCCTGTGCGCATTATACCCCGAAAAGGCAGGTTTATGCAAGCCACAGTTTTCACGAAAAGGCAGATTTATACAAGTCAAGGCTTTCACCAAAAGGCAGTTTAACAGTACTAATAATTCGAGCGCAATTTGTCAACAATTATTGAAAAACCGCGCTCTTGAATCTGTCTCAATCTGTTTTTATTTAATTTATATGTGGGCTTTACTACTGATATGTGATATTATATGTTTGCTGTCGACTCGTTCCAGCAGGAAGGAGGTGATGACATATGGCAGCTTTCGCTATCGGTTTCTTCGTTTCTGTCGGAGCAAGTGTGGTTGGGAATTACATATACGACTGCATGAGCAAATGGCTGGGCAGAAATAATTAGATAGCAACAGCCTGAACGGAACAGCTCACCGTAACGAGCGAGAACCCCCCAGAGGACCAGCCCTCCTCTGGGGGGGTTCGCTTTTTGTGTCATATGGCGCTATCGCTTTCTTCTGACTGGAACCAAGTATACGCCAGAAGGATGTAAAAGTCAACCATCAAGTTGCTTTTTTCTTCTGTAATCGCTGCCCGCTAACAGGATTCCCATTGCCGCGATCATAAGGGCAAACCAGATCGTCAGCGGTGTGTCGTCGCCGGTCTGTACAGAATTCGCCTCTGTCTCTGATTCAGTCTGCGCATTCGTTTCTGTCGCCGGTGTTTCCTCTTCCAACAATACGTTTGTGATAGTCACGCTCTTCTCTGTATGGTCCGCGTCGAGGATAATGTTCTCATTGTCCACACTTACCCTGTATCCGAAAGCTGCGTCCTGCGCTACCGGTGTCCCGTCCGCATCTACTTCCGTCACATAGAGGTTCGTATCACTGCTGGTCAGGATCTGCGTTTCCACCGTCACGGTCACCTGCGATTTTCCTGCCATATCCAGTGCCACGATATTCTCTGATACCTCATCTGAGAGGGTGGTAAATGCCGCGTCCTCAAAGATTCCGACATAGAAGACCTCATTGCTTGCCACCGCATTACCCGAAGCATCTGTGACTTTCTTGGTAATGCTCAGATGTCCTTCCATGCTGTAATAGCCGTCAGGAATTTCCATAAACTCATTATCAAGGGAAACCGCCGCCACGCTTCCCGATCCTTCGGTAGCAGCTTTGCTGCCATTTACAAAGTTCGCATAATACAGCGTGCCGTCCTCCACGGCGCCGGAAGCAATCGCGTTGCCTGCCGCATCACATTCGCTTACATAATAGGTCGTATCTTTCTCCAGGTTTGCAAATACAACTGTAGATGTATGAGCATCCTCAAAGCCGAGAGCCATGACCTCCGATACACGGTTTGTGCAGGAGTCATCCGAATACAGCGCCACGTAGAAGGCCGCGTTTTCAGCGCAGATTGCGATACCGTCGCAGGAAAGCGTCTTCGTCACGGAAATCGATGGTCCGGTCTTTGTTTCGCTTTCGGTCTCTGTCTGCTTTTCAGTCTCGGTCTCCGATTCGAATTCCGTCTGCGTCTCGCTCTCGGTCTCCGTCTGCGTCTCACTTTCTGTTTCAGACTGCGCTTCGCTCTCAGATTCAGACTCGGTCTCCGTCTGCTTTTCGCTTTCGGTCTCTGTCTGCGGATTTGTCTCCGGCTCGGTTGGCGTATCGCTCGGGGTGTCGCTCGGAGTATCACTCGGGGTGTCGCCCGGAGTATCACTCGGCGTGTCGCTCGGGGTGTCACTCGGAGTATCACTCGGAGTGTCGCTCGGAGTGTCGCTCGGCGTGTCACTCGGAGTGTCGCTCGGCGTGTCGCCCGGGGTGTCGCTCGGAGTATCACTCGGAGTGTCGCTCGGCGGCGTGTCGTCCGGAGTGTCGTCCGGTTTCGTCTGAATTCTCGCGTCGTACATTGTCACCGTCTGAATCTCTCCGGTCGCCTCCACTGTGAACATTTTCTTTGAAGCTACCTCATAGCCATCCGGCGCCTGTTTCTCCACCAGCATGTAATTTCCTGCAGGCAGGCGGTCGATCTCATGAACCGTTCCGTCCGTCACCCAGAAGTCGATCAGATTGCCGGCCGTATCGTATACTTCCAGTGTCGCCCCGGCGAGTTCCTCTCCGGTCGTCTGATCTTTCTTGCTTACCTGTACCTTCGTGTAATCATTTGTAAACGCTGCCTCAACTGCCATCGTCTCTGCCGTCTGAGATCCGTCAAAGCTGATATTAACAATCTCGTCTGACAGCACATAGCCTGCCGGAGCACCGATTTCTTTTACATAGTATTCTCCGAGCGGCAGATCAATGTTGAACTCTACTGTACCGTCCTCACCCGTCGTTACCGATGCGAGCAGGGTATCTTCCGCAATCCGCACTCCGCTGAATGTCATGTCTTCCGCCGTATACAGTCCGAATACCGCGTCTTTTACCGGTGTGCTGCCATCCGGCTCGGTCTTCACGACAGATACGGCAGCTTTCATACGCTTATTTTCCACTTCGACATCCACGATGGCAATGATTTCCTGCTTCTCGTTAAAGCCCAGCACCACCGATACCGGGGTGGTATCCTTAAGATAGCCGGTTCTACCTTCTGCCTCCACCAGCTCATAATCACCCAGCGGCAGGTCGGTAAATGTCGCCTTGCCGTCCGCATCCGTGGTCGCTGTCCCGACTTTATCTCCTTTGTTGTAGATCACAGTTCCCTGAATCGTAATGTCTTCTGCGGCATGCAGCTCAAAGGTAACATCCTCAAGCGTTCCCTTCTCATAGGAGAATGTGTAATCGGGGACATCAATCGTACTTAAGACTTCGCCGGTCTTGGTCACTGTGATCGAGCCATACAACAGGTCATCCACGATGGTAATATTCGAAACCTCACTTCCGTCCATCGTCACAACACCGTACTTATCGATCGTGAAGGTTACATCATCCGCCTGTTTGAACCCATATGGCGTTACCGTCTCACTGATCACATAGGTGCCGGCCGGAATTCCGATAATCTCGATCATGCCGTTCTGCGCCGTGATCATTTCCTCATTTGATTCATTCCCATCCGTAACCTTCGCGCCGTCCGCAGTCGTCGTTACAATCCGGACTGCCTCTTTCGTATCCGCGTTCGTAATGGTCAGCACCGCGCCGACTACCGCCGCGTCATCGTAACCGCTGATCTTGGCAAGCTTCAAAGAGGTCGGAGCATCCTCCATCTCCACTTCCACAGCTGTGCCGGAGTCGCTCACTTTAATCTCGATATCATCTGCCAGTGCGTATCCGGCAGGTGCGCTTACCTCGTGAAGCGTGTAGATTCCGGCAGTCAGATAATCTATCTCATGTACGGTCCCGTCACTTACCCATTCGTCCGCGACTTTACCGTTAGAATCCAGCAGCTGCAGCATCGCGCCAGCCAGAGCATCACCGGTCACGCTGTCTGTCTTGGAAATCTTTACTTTCGTGTAATCATTTGTGAAGCTTTCCGTGACAGATACGGTTGCTGTACTCGTATCGGCGTCCGCCGCCAAAGTGTCATGAAAATCAATTTCCTGTTTCTCGTCCGAAAGCACATAGCCATCCGGCGCGGAAATCTCCTGTACGTAATACTTTCCATATGGCAGGTCGATGACGAACGACGCCTCACCCTTGCTGTCTGTTGTGACAGATTCAAGCCGGGTATCCGCCGGAATCAGGGTCGTCCCTATGGTCATTTCCTCCGCCGTATACAGGCCGAACTCCGCATTTTCAACCGGCGTGGTTCCGTCCGGCTCGGTCTTTGCCACAGACACCGCCAGCTTTATGCGGTCGTTCTCCACGGTCACATTCACTGCATCGATATCTGTCTTAGCGCCATTTCCATCATAGCCCACCGACACCGCAATTGGATCGGAATTCAGAAGATAGCCGCTCCAGCCCGCCGTCTCAATCAGGTAATAATTCCCGCGCGGCAGGTTTTCGAACGTTGCTGTACCATCCTCGCCAGTAGTCGTTTCTGCGATAAGTTTACCTTTTTCATAGACCACAGAATTCTGTACTTTGATCTCTTCCGCTGCATACAGTTTAAATGTAACGCCCGAGAGAGCCCCATCCTTGTAAGTAATCGTGTTGTTCTGCAGGTTGAAGGTATTCAGTACCTCGCCGGTCTTTTTCACGGTGATCGAACCATAGTCCAGCTCATCCACAATGGTGATCTGGTTGCCATTTACAGCTGTTCCGCCGACTTTCACCGTACCGTCGCTGTCAATGGTAAAGGAAACCACATCCGCCGTCTCATAGCCTTCCGGTGTTACGGTCTCTGTAATGGTATAATTGCCAGCCGGAATCCCGGTGAGCGAAATCACGCCGTTGGATGCAGTCACCGTTCCCAGGCTTGAACCATCTGCCCCGGTAACGTCCGCGCCAGTTTCCGTGATAGTCACAACTCGTACCACACTGTCTGTATCCGCATTTTTGATGGTCAGTTCTGCGCCAACAACCACCGAATCATCAAAACCGCTCACTTTACTCAGCTTCAGGCTGGTCAGCTCATCCTTCATAGTTACTTCAAGGACTTCCGCTGTTTCGGTCACGGTAAACTTCACGCCATCCGACAGCGCATATCCTGCGGGCGCCTCTTTTTCACGAAGCGTGTATTCTCCCTTCGGCAGCCGGTCAATCTCATAAGCTGTATCCGTACTTGTCCACGTATAGAGGATTTCCCCGGAGGAGCTGATCACCTGCAGGGCAGCTCCCGGCAGCGCGTTGCCTTCACTGTCCGTCTTCAGGATTTTTACCTTCGTATAATCGTTCGTAAACGATGCGGAGAGGGTCAGCGTCTCTTCCGTCTGTTTGCCGTCAAAATCGATCTCGTACTTCTCAGTGGAAAGCACATAGCCGTCCGGCGCTGAAATCTCCTGTACATAATATTCACCAAGCGGCAGGTCGATACTAAACGTGGCCTTGCCGTCCGCCCCTGTCATCACGGTCGAAAGAAGTGTATCCGCCGCCACCGTGACGCCGCCAAACGTCATTTCTTCCGCTGTATAAAGGCCAAACACGGCTTTTTCAAGAGCCTTCGTCTCATCGCCAAGCTCCGTCTTCACCAGAGAAACGCTCAGCTTCATCCGTTTGTTTTCCACAGAGGTCGCTGCGTCAACTACATTCGACAGGTTGCCCTGCTCGTCAAAGCCGACTACGACCGATACCGAAGTCTTATCCTCAAGATAGCCAGTCGTTCCGGCCTTTTCTACCAGGTAATAATTTCCGCGCGGCAGATCTTTAAAGGTCGCCGTGCCGTCTGCACCAGTAGTCTTCGTATCGATCAGGTCATCCTTTGCGTAGATCAGAGTATTCTGTACCTTGATGTCCTCCGCTGCGTACAGATCAAATGTCACATCCGGAAGCGTTCCATCGTCATAGTTAAACGTATAGTCCGCATCCTGCGATACCGTAACAGTGCTCAGAACTTCACCGGTCTTGGTGACGGTGATCGAGCCATAGAGCAGTTCGTCCGTGATCGTGATCTCGTTCGAGTCCACTTTCTTTCCATCTATTCTCACTACGCCGTATTCATCAATCGTGAATGTCACATCCGCAGCTGTCACAAAGCCATCCGGCGTTGTGGTCTCGCTGATCGTATACGTCCCGGCTTTCAGCCCGGTAATCTCAACCGCCTTGCCTGCTGTAGTAGTGACGGTTCTCACATCAGCAGAATTTTCTGCATTCGTGATGGTCGGCACCGCACCGGCCACAAGCGTCGTGTTGTCATAGCCGCTCACCTTGCTGATTGTCAAACCGTTAACCTTATTGGTGACGCCAATCGTTTCCGGGATCACCTCGACTGCATCCGCCTCAAGCTCACCGTCTCCGTCAGAATCCACGCCATCGGCGTCTATCAGTGTAAAGTCATTATCGTCAATCGTAAATTCATGCTTTGTCGTACTCAGGATGTAGCCATCCAGGGTCTCCGTCTCCACAAGGACATAATCCCCATATGGCAGGTTTACGATCTTAATCTGCCCGCTGGAATCGGTCGTCAGCGTCTTATTCGGGGAGGAACTGTCAATGAAATACGCCTGCTCCGCACTTGACCAGTCTACATAATATGCATCGCCTGCCGTATCCCGCAGCTCATATTTCACGCCCTGCAGGGCTGCCCCATTGCTGCTGGTCTTTGTAAGCACCACTTCACCATTGTAACTCTGACCATTCGTGAAGGTCGCCAGCACGCCTTCTTCTTCCGGATCATAGGTGAAATTGAATGTCATCTCCTTGGTAGAATCATCGCTTCTGGTGACATTCAGCAGCGTAGTCTTCCCGGATGCCGCCTCGACAATCTTATACGTATGGCCGGATTCAATATATCCTCCGTTATTCACACCATTGATGATGCGGTGCGGCGTGAGCTCTGTCTCAACATTCGGAGTCACTTCCAGAGTCTTTACCAGTGTCTCTGTCTCATTTCCCTGCTGATCCGTCGTCACTTCATAGACATAGAAGGTATAGGTATCATCATCGCTCATAGCAGCTGACGGATCTGTCACAACCTTCTTGATCGACGGTGCGTCCGGGATCTTCACGCCTACCTTCGGCGGCTCCGGTGTCAGTTCAATGGAGCCAACATAATACCGATAGCCGAACGCGTTCCAGGCGATCATAAGCGGTTCCGCGTTATTTTGAATTTCCGAGTCAAATGTCACCTGCAGCGTATAGCCGCTCGGAAGAACGAAATCTGAAGCCATTGTCACACGGAACGAGTGGGTAGAACTATCCGCCGTCGACGACCAGGCAGATGCGCCATTCCAGTCGCTGTCAGTATAAGCGGTCTTGTTCGAATAGGAAATACTGTATTCGGAAGCCTGCAGCGGGATCTCATCGCCATTCTCATCGAACATGGTCACCGTGATATTCGCGTCGTCCGCCAGAGCAAGGGTAAATTCCGAGCCTCTTGACTGGTTTAAGTTCACCGCGCCGGTATCGTCAATGTCCGCCAGAGAGTCGATGATCACGACATTTTCAAAATTCTTTGCGGAACGATTCAATACTCGCAAGGTAAATGTTACGATATCTTCTGCCGCATCCACAACAATATAATTCTTATTGCCGTTTGCATAATCTTCCGCTGTACCGTTATAGCCGTATCCGTAATTTTCCTGCTCATCCTTTTCTTCAATCTTCTGATAAGAAGATGATGCATACTCCTCGCTGCCAAAAACATATTCCGGATCTTGTACCTGTACAGTCAGAGCCGCGAAATAGTTCTCGTCTTTCACAGAGAACGGAATCTCATCAAGATACAGGCTATAGCCGGAAGGCGCTACCACCTCTTTTAAGTAATAGCTGCCAACAGGGAGACCACTGATATAGATCTTCCCGCCATAGCTTGTCAGCCGGCTGTATTCATAACCGGTTCCGGTTGCACTGTAGACACGTCCATTTTCATTTTTTTCACCGGTATAATACAGCTTCACAAGATTATCATCTGAATCATATAATTTGAACACGATAGTATTGCTTTCAATCAGTTTCCCCTCCGTATCCAGTTTCGCGACCATCACATCGCCTGAATTGTGGCAATCTGTAATGGTAACTGTCAGGTCTTCATAATAGTGAGCACCTGTGATAGTAATCTCCATGGAATCCGCCAGTTCATAGCCTTCCGGAGCATCCGTTTCCACGATAGTATATTTCCCCATCGGGAGTTTATTTACAGAAAGGATACCATCTGTTGTAGTAAGGGTAGAAACTGTTCCGTCAGCATCATAATCGTATTCGCCCGCATTCAGGACAAAATTCATTACATTTTCATTTTCATCCTTTATCTCAAACGAAGCAGTGTCAGATGTAATCGTAGTACCCTGAGAATCCACCTTCGTCAAAGTAAAATTACCCGTGTTGTGCTGGTTCGTTACCGTCACTTCCAACGGCGTAACGTAATTCGAAGCTGTCACCGTAAAGGTTGTGTCTGCAATTACGGCATAACCGGCGGGTGTCTGTGTTTCGACCAGAGTATATGTCCCTGCCGGCAGGTACTTAACAGAAACCTTCCCATCAGCAGTCTCGATAGTATCAAGCGTATTTTCAGCAGCTATGTTGCTTACGTAATAGCCGTCAGAATCTTTCGTAAAAAATACCAGATTGCCATCGCTGTCATAAACCTGGAACTTAACGACATCGTCAGTTATCACATTGCCTTTATCATCCTGTTTTGTTACATTGACATGTCCCGTCCCGATCGTGTTGCTGAATGTAACAAACCGCGTCGATGTGGAAGAGATCATACTATAAAAGTTTGTTGTACCGAGGCCATAGCCCAACGGAGCAAACGTTTCTTTCAGATAATAGGTCTGAGCAGAAGCTGTCCAGTTTGAGCCGGTGTTATAATAGCAATAATATGGCAGTCCGGTCAGCGTTACTTTCCCAGCCGCTGTTTCGATTTCTGTAACGCAGCCGCTGTCCACCTCAGAAGCAGTGACATATTCGTAACAGCTGGAGATGACATTTTGATTATCATCCAGCAGATTGTCCAGTCTCCTGAAATATACGGGATCGGTATACTCGGAGTCTTTATAGAGTTCGAATTTGACCGTATCGGTCATTATATCCCCATGTTCATCCGTCTTTGTGATTTCTACGTTTCCAGCGCATTCCTTATTCGAAACATTCATTGTATATACACTGGATGTCTTACTTAAGCGAAATTCTGTCCAGGCCCCCATTATAGTTCCGGTTGAATAATAGTAGCCATCAGGAGCAGCTATCTCGTATAAATAATAATCCTTATTTTGTGAAAGCCCCGTAATATAAAGTTTTCCGCCATATGTTTCCAGCTCTTTCACAGTATCTGTATCATCCGTCCCGGCCAGTCGATACAGATGCCCCAGTGCATCATCAACCCCCATATCAACAAAGCTATACGCTTTACTTAAATTACTGGCAAGAGAAGCTGAATACGTAACTGTAAACTTCGCTTCATCAGAAGTAATCAGATTTCCATCTGTATCCAGCTTGTTTACCTGTAAAGCAGTTCCGTCTCCAATATATTCATTCTCAACCGTTACAAGCTTAGTTTCGCTCGTCCATTGCTTGTCTGTAACTTCAAACTCAATCAATTCATCCATTTTCTTATAATTTGTCGGGGCCGCAGTTTCTTCAAGATAGTAAGTCCCTACAGGCAAATTATATAAATAGACAGTCGAACTCGAAACTGTCAGCTCACACAGATCATCCGCAGATTCCGAATAATAAAACGAATCGGAGTTCTGTGTAAAATAAACAGGATTCTTACTTTCGTCATATATTTTGTAGCTTACAGACGCATCGTCACTAAAACTGATCGCATTTCCGTCTGTATCTGTCTTTTTAATGCTCACTGATCCGCTGCGGGTTAAGTAGTTTTTGAAAGTAATCGCAGTGCCCAATCCCTCATATACAAAATCAACATACTGCAGCACCCCATTAGCGACCTGCGTCGTCTCCCAGTCAAAGCTTTCCGCATCAATATCAATTCCGTATGTATTGACCAGGTTATAGCTGCTCCTGTCATCCGTATAAAGATACAAACTGCCGATGGTTTCCTGCAGCCGATACTGTTCTCCCTCTTCAAGACTTAACCCGGCATCAGCAAGCGCCTGATCCAGGTACAGGGCATATCCGGCCTGCAGCTTAAATGTATATATACTTGTATATTTCTTAGTATCTGAGTCATATTTAGATAAATTGAAAGTATACTCCTTATCGCCAATAAACTCCGGCAGTGACGTAAGCAGGTTTCCATTTATATCATACAGTTCTTTTGCAACAACGATTTCTTCCTGCTCCGGCCGCCATACTACATCCGTTGTATCTTCATACAGCCGTTTAATAAGGGAAATATTATCATCATAAATCGTATAAATGTAGCCAAACAGGTTGTGATATTCGGTATCATAATCCGCATCATCTCTGGTCGTCACAGAATAGTTGAAGTACAGCATATCCGCATCCTCGAGGGTTACTGTATCATCAAATACTACCCGGAACGCACGGTCATCCTGTGAGTAAACGGTATGCCAGATCGATTCATCCTCAGCGGCAGCGAAATCTACATTGTATACGGTATCATTTGTAGACATCGGATGTCGGCCGCCATGCAGTGCATTTTCTGTATACATGACCGTATAATGAGATGGATCAATTACTTCCTTATTCCCATTCGTACGAAGAATAAAAGCCTCAAAGCTATCCGTATTTACCGTATATCCTCCGCCCGGCTCATCCGTCTCAATGCCGCCGTTGGTTCCCGGCAGCAGATCATAAAAGATAATATTCTGGAGTTTTGACTGCGTATAGTTGGATGTCTGGTACAGGTAAGACATCATCTGCAATGTGAAATCAACTGTCTTTGTACCAGTAATTTCGTCAATGTAAACCAGACTGGATTTGGAATTCACTTCATCATCCGTTTTCTTATTAATGTATTTTTCACCATCTGTCGCGATTACGGAAACCCAGTCATTGGCGTAAATGCCGGTATCATCGTATTCCTGCGAAGCATCCTGAAGAGACCATCCTGACATATTGTCTATTGAGAGATAGCAGGTATTATAATACCAGTCCAGAAGCTCCTCTTCCATGCCCGTGTAAATATAAACCTCCAGTGTTGCCCCTGCCGGGAAATTCTTCAGCAGGTCTTGCACTGTGGCATTACAGTTCTCTGTTAAATCAAGATTATATACGTTTCTGACTACCGCCGCTCCCGTTACCTTTGAAGTATAATCCGCAGTCTCTGTAGAATCCGGAGTCAAATAACTATAATCATCAGACATATAATAGAAAGTATATGCGTCTGCCCCGCTGATTACCACCGCGTAATAACCGTAAATTTTAAAAGGCTGGTCAATCTTTTCAACAAGCTGAGAAGTATCAATATCCGCAACACCGTCATTCGTAACTGTCACCTTCCAGATAACACTGCTCCGGTAATCGTGCGTCGCATGAATGCCATCTACTAATGAATAATAGATCCCGTTTCCGGTATCGGCATCCGTTGAAAATACAGAGCCATCCAAACCATAAACCACAGAATCCCAATCCAGGTTTTCATAATATGCTCCGGATTTATCCTTATCAGCGATATCATAGGTAAAATATGCTTCCTTTTCTATCGTTGCTGATTTCGGAACCGTAATGTTCAGATCGATGCCACTGATTATATAATTATTACCGATCGGGCCTTTATGGTCGCCATTATAAACATAGTCCGTTACATTTCGGATAGCGGTACCGGCTCTGCCGCTCATGGCATCATAATAACTCATTGAACAACGTGTATATCCTGTCGCAGTGCTCCCTGTACCGCCGGCTTTGAACAGATTCATGTCCATTTTTGCGGAGGACCAGCAAACAAGATTGCCAATATTGGAGGATCCAACATAGCTGCTATATTTCGCTCCGGTCCCGTCTCCCAGATATTCCGCATGAATCCGGCAGGCATAGGCAATCGTCACACAATTCATTGCCGGAAGCGTGCCGTTTAAAGACAGGCTGACCACATTGCTGTTCGTCGTCGAAGACTGATAATTACCTGAATAGCTCTGGCCGGATATATTTACTGTTGATTGGACCCATTCATAAGTATTCTTATAATAGGTTGTAAAATCCGTACCATAGCCACCCAGCGCATTCATGGATGCAGCACCGATCTTACCATCTGTATCTACCGTGCAGACCCCCAGGTATTCATACCCGGCAGGCAATTTGTCCCAGAGATACGTATCAGACAGATTAAGATCCTGATCCGAGTCATTAAACAGTGTCACAAAGAACACCATTACATCATCATCATATGATGTGAGCTGAATGGAATTCGTCGTGTTCTTCGCAGAGTAATTTGTGGCAGCAGTGCCTGCCATTAATTCATCATAAGTCGTTACGCATGCTATTCCTTTGTCTACGCCATATGACGCAGTGCTATTGTCTGCACAGGTCATATTGACAGCGGAGCAGACCTTTTGTTTCGGATTATATAGATTGGATACGTTTTGTGTACAGCTGGCACCCGTTTTGCTGTCCGTACTGGCTGTACCGGCATTGCAGCTTCCGTCATTTACATAACTGGAATTAAATGAAAAGATACAATTCCCGCCTGGTGTTACTGTATACCTTTCAGAAGCATTTACATAACATGTATAAGTTCCTGTGGAGCCCGATGGTTTCTCCAATGTCCAGTGCACACTGTGATTCAGTTTAGCCTGCTTCGGATTCGAACTCGTATGCACCGTGTAGACCAGATAAAACCCCTGCCCGGGAGACAGAATCTGAGAACTGCCTGCCGATAACGATACCTTTACCGCGCTGCTGCCTGAAGATGTATTCACATTAAATGTATAGGCGCTGCTTAGATTGTTCTTAAAAGTAGAGGGATTTGCCGGATAATAATAATAGCCATTCGGATAATAATCCCGTATACATATCGCAGATGCATTTGTCAAAGAAGCGGCGCCGCTTCCTGACTCAATCAAATAGGAATACATTCCACCACAATACGCTCCGTTTTCACCTAAACAGTATTTATAACTGATATCTGTACTTGCATATGACGATGAGAGCGTGTTAAATCCAACAAATTCAATACTGGATGATGCTCCATTGAAATACAGGTCAATGTCCGTTTTACTCAGATCAATATCTTCCGTGCCGTCATTTGCAAAATAGGAATAATATGTAATATATTCCCCGTTTTGAATCTGGCTGGAATAAGTAAGCTCATTGACATTTTTCAGGAACGCATTTATCACTGCTTCTCCATCATCATAGTTGCTTCCGTTTTTCCCCAGAACGCCCGTCTGAACAAAGATACGATCCTCCAACGTATGAGTAACCGTCGCTGTAATGGAAGTGCCCAAAATCGCAGCAGTATTATCGGGGGTAGTGCCGGAAGATTGAATGGTATACAGATATTGACTGTACGCATCACCAGAAGGCATATTAAGAACAAATGCCTGAGAAATTGTTTCGCCTGCTTTGATTCTCACGCCATAAATATATGGGCCGCCAACATACTGTGAAGAGAGTGTATCAATTCTGTCCGAATACTTTGTTAAACCGCTCGCAGTTACATAAGAAGCAACTATATTGTCATAAGATCCAAACGAACCGTCGCTTCCGGAATAAAGACTATAAGAGCCACCATACCCATTCGTGCCATAGCACGACATCCAGTAACCCCATGCAGCTCCGCCCGTACTTACAATACTTTTTGTTACTGTATCATATGAGTAATATCCTGCAAGCGGATTGATATCGCCCAAATTCACGTACAGGTTTTTTTCGGAATTATTTGTCAATGTAATGGAATATAATACAGCTCCGCCATTATACAGCGTGTCCGAATAATTACTGGAAGACGTACCTTCATAGGAGGATGCCAGATAGCCATCGACCGCATTATAGTCAAAAAGGATTTCTTTTGATAATTCCAGATCATCATCAGCAGAAGGAGATTCCCAGACGCCTGCAGGAATCACGACCACCTGATCACTAAAATCGCTGCTATTCCAAATGAAATGTGCAGTATTTGAAATTCCTCCCGTTGTCAGTACTTCTACTTCATAGGTGATCTCCAAAACGTCAGAACCATCTACCTGAATATTCCCACAGAAAGCATTATAAAAAGTAGCTGCTGTCACCTCACTGATATCGTCGGCAGAAGATATCGTGATCAATTCAGAATATCCGACTGTAAGCCCCAGTTCCTTAAGTGCCTCAACGCTCTCATCTGTTATCTTTGCGTTTTTTGAATAAATAACATCATAAAAGAATCCGGTCATTCCGGTACGGCTGTCATTTGTAAGGGTAACCGTGTATTCATATTTATCGCCAGCTTCCGCATACCTTACGCTTGCTTCTTTTTCCAGAGTGAAATCAAATGTATCCGCAGCAATAGAAACACTTTTTTGAGCATTCAGGGAAATATCATCTATGCTGACGCAAGGCACAAAAGTCGCTTTTACCGTATTATCAATCACTTCATCGCCGGTAAAAACATATTCCTCAGATACCAGAAGGCTTTCCGAACAAAGCTTCACGCTAAGCTGCGAAATCATATTATAATCATCTGTCAGAATCCCTTCCGCATCCCTGTTCGGATTCGATGTTGTGATGACAAAGCTTGCCTTATCCAGCTCATCACTGACTTCCAGGTCACTTAAGGTATACTCGAATGTGCCGCAGGATACAGCAATCACCTGCGCCGTTCCAGCATAGATTCCGTCATCCTTCAATTCCATCGAATCCGGGAATGTCAGTCCATCCGGCAAAGTAATAGTCTCTTCCACAGATGTACTCTCTGTCCAGATCACGCCTGTCGCAGCTTTATTCTTATCCACACTGAACGTATATGTAATATCATCGCTCAATGTCCCCTCTGTCTTTGCCTCAATCTCAGAAACAGATGCGGTCTTTTCCAGATTCTCCCATAAAAACGAAGATGTCCACTCCAGAGAAATATCCTCGCAAAGGTAATCGTTTGATCCATCTCCTACCGTATGTGTGATTTCCGGCACAAGAACGAGTGTCTCCACCGGGCCATAAATACCGTTCGGAACACAAAACTCCAGTTCCATCTCAACGGATGTACCTGCCGGCATAACATATTCCAGATATTCCGCGACCGCGTCTCCATTGATATCATACTCATAAGCATGCGTCACGGTAATGGTCAGCTTCGAATTATCCTCGCTCGAATAAACAATCTCATCGTCTACCAGATCCAATAACGTAGCAGCGGTGTTCATGTTCCCTTCCGCATCCTGCATATACAGGCGCACTGTCGCCTTGTCGCCGTCATTTGTCGCGGAATAAGAGGTCTTGACCGTGACAAGATGATTCTCACCAGTCTTTACAGAGTCCTCCTCTTCCGATTTCATCTTGATCACAACACCCTCATTGACAACTTTTTCACTCTCTTCAGCTCCTACGCTCCCGAGCCCTCCGCTTGACTGTGCTTCAAAGTAAGCAGATAATGCCGTCAAACGTGCAGTATTCACACTCGACTGATTTTCCGCCGAAAGCGCGTTATATGCACTATAAACAGCCTGCATCTGGTTATAAACCGCGTTCAGGCTGTCCTCGTCCATTCCATCCAAATCAGTTGTAGCAGGAAGTGCTTCGATCAGCTCCTGCACACAGGTAACGCAATCTCCTGCGGTATTCCCATGCACGCAGGTCTCCGCGCCGCTTCCCATTCCAATGGTACCTTCCGGGTCTGTTTCTGCGTTGGTCTCTGCGTTAGCTTCAGCGTTGGTTTCCGCATTTGATTCCGTTCCAATACTGTTTCCAACAGCCCCGCCCGTATTCGCGTTCGTACCCGCAGAAGCGCCTTCACCACTCTCTGAGCCGCTCGCTCCTTCTGAGCCGGCATCTTCTTCCGAGCCCGCTGCTGCATTATTGCCTTCACCGGCATCCGCTGTACTCCCCGCCTCGGTTTCAGTCTCAGATTCCGTCTCTGTCTTTTCCGCAGCCGCTTCCTCAGATACCGCCGTTATCGCGGCAGTCTCTGACGTCTCCGCGCCCGTGCCGCTTTCACTCGCAAACGCGCTCGTCGGCACGCTCGTCACGCAAAGTGACAGCGCCATGAACAGTGCCATTGCTTTCTGTTTTAAACTCTTCTTTTTCATCTTAATCCCCCTTGGTGCAGATGTGTAAAGCTGAAATGACCTGTGCCGGATTTATGTTACACTTTTACATAAATACAGGACCTGTAAATTTGAATCATTGTAACACCATTGCCCCCCCCCCGAATCAAGAGAGTTTGGGCAGTTTCGTAAAATTTTCGTAAATGTTTCCTCGCTTTTCGTGAATTCTGTCCAACGCTTTTTCAGCATTTGTCGTCCGTCCATTGACATTCCCGTGCATATCGTAACCACTTCGCCGCTTTCGCGCAGGTCGTCGCGAATCGAGCAGGAGGCGGCTTTAGCTGCAAAACTCCCTTGCACCCAAAAAGAAAAAGCCCCGAAGGGCTTTTTCTGTATTCTGCTTTATATTTCCGGCGTATATTCTTCCTTCTCACACACAACCCTGCATTTCTTTTTAAAGCAGGCAATCCCATACTTATAAATCGTACGATATCCTTTCCGTTTCAACTCCTGCGTGTAGTCCATCCGCTCAATCTGAGTCATAGCATCATCGCACCCGGCAGTGAACTGTGCATTTTCAGCATACTTAAACTCGATGATTATACCAATATCTTCCTTTTCGATTTCGACCCTCACATCACAATAGCCGTCTCCACTATCCGCATTTGTTTTCGATTTCCAGCCGTCTATGTTGGCAAGAATCCCTATCATCAGACCGTGATAGAGGATTTCCTTTTTATCTTTCTGAACGCCGGAATCCCTGACCGTAATCGAATCATAAAGATAGGAAGTAAGCAGCTTCTGCGTGCCCGCCGCATCGCCGGTCTTCAGGGCATCACGGAATTCCTCCAGCCGCCTGCTGTTCTTCCTTACCATATCGTTAAAATATGCTGTGATCTGTCTGGTGAAAATTCTCCCGATCTCCCTGTTGGGAATGACAAGCTGATAAATGCCGGCTTCCTCCGCAGTGCCGCGCCGGGTCAGATATCCCGTTGCGAACAGTACGCTCCATATGTTTTCAATCGAATCATAAAGCCGGTTGTATGTCAGGTCTTCATGTATTTCTTTCTTAATAGCCTCTCCTGCTACCAGCGCTTCAATTTCACTTTTGGTCTGCTCATTGCCGGATTTTTCTATTAATCGGCGTACCACGTCATTGCCGCTTGTATTTGACCAGTAATCCCGGGGCATTGCAGCAGGATTCCATGTCAGTTCATAACAGTAGCTTATCACGTCCCAGGGACAGTATACATTTACGTCTCCAAACAGATACCCGTCATACCACGCCTTAACCGTATCATAGTTCTTTATCAGCCCATAATATTCCAGCATTGTTTTTACTTCATCATCTGTAAATCCAAAATATTCGTCAAAATGAACCGTTGTTACAGAAAGGACGTTCAGGTTGTTCAGACCCGTAAAAATGCTTTCCTTCGCTGCTCTCAGGCACCCGGTAAGCACAGCAAAATACAGGCTGTCATTTGTTTTCAGCGCCTGGTTAAACATATTGCGTATCAGCGTGATCATCTGTTCATAATAATTTTTTTCATGTGCCTTTGCCAACGGTACATCATATTCATCTATCAGAATAATCACCTTTTTCCCGTAATGGCGGCACAGCAGAGAAGAAAGTGTTTTCAAGCTCCCCACAAGCGCAGGATCTGACATGGCATAAACATTCTTCCCTGTTGTATCAATCGTAATCAGCTGCTTATAGATTTCTTTTTCTTCCTCTGACAGTACATCACTGTCCAGCAGGAAACGAAAACGCATAGCCTCATCTCCGATGAGGGTACTCAGAAAGGTGCGCGCCGAAGCAAAATCATCCCCATCGACAGATTTTAAACTGAGAGAGATGACCGGGAACTTTCCCATGTATTCTTTGCACAAAGCCTTCTCGCTTGAGATCTCCAGTCCGTCAAAGACGGACGTATCACAGCCAATTTCAAAAAATGCTTTCAGCATACTCATATTTAAGGATTTTCCAAAGCGCCGCGGGCGGGTAAACAGGTTTACCTTCCCCCACGCGCTCAACAAATCCCGGATCATTGCCGTCTTGTCAACGTAATAAAATCCTTCTGTGCGAATCTCCTCAAAGTTCTCTATGCCTACCGGGAGTTTTTTATTCCTGCTGATCTTATCATTCATTATTCTTTCACGCCCTTTTCACAGTATTTCGCCTTACAGTCAGCGATCCCTGAGCTTTTCCAATGCGGCAGACAGATCTGTCAGACAACGGCTTCCACCAATACCTTATCTCCCACCAGAATATCTGTTACCCCAATCTTCTTATTTTTATTAAATCGGTGATAAACTGGTTCTTGTCCCGCAATTCCGGGTAGTCCCGTACCTTTCCGATCAGAGACTGATACAGGGAATTCGTCTCGTTCACTAAGAGCTTAACTGCTTCCAGAAAACCGTCCTTCGTCCAGGCGCTGGCTTTTGTCGGGAAATCCTTATTTCCAGCTATGCGTTCATCTATCAGCTTGCAAAGTCTGGAGACCAGATAAGGATAACCGGAAGTGTAAGCATATATCCTGTCAGCCATTTCATCCATGTTCATTCCGGTATGCCAGTCCGTCTCATATTCCTTTAACATCCCGGCAATGTTAGCAGGAGAAAAACTCATATCCACAAGAAAATCGGCCGCAATATTCCATGGGCTGTTCTCTTTGTGTTCCTCTTCCGGCCGAATCTTTTTTTCACATTCCGAACATCATATACTCCCGCAAGAATAACTGATTGAAATGTCGGTGTAATATCGCTTGTCAGATAAGCTGCCCTCAGTTGAGCAAGAAAATCCAGAAATACCTGATTATTCGTCGCGGTATCCACTTCATCAATCATCAGAACAATACGCTTCCCGGAGCCTGCACACCACAGATAGAATACCTTAAACAATGCCTGGAGGGAATTGATCCGCGCCGTTCCATCCACAAACGCCGTCAGCTTTTCTTTTATCCCTTCAGGAAACTTCTTTACGAAAAACAGCAATTCTTCTGAAAAAGCGGCAACAAATGACTGTTCATTTTCAAAAGACAATGCGCTCATTCGCTGAAAATCAAGGCTCACTATGGTATAATCATCTTTCAGATAATCGTTAAGAGCACGCAATGTCGTAGTCTTCCCATACTGCCTTGCCCGATTAATCGTGAAATAAGCGCCGGAATCAACCATCCCCCTGATCTCTTCCAGCCTGGATGTTAAATCAACCATATAATGCCTGTCCGGTCTGCATACACCGTTCACATTAAAAGTCTTTGTCATTTTATCACACCCGCTTTCACCATTACACCTGCTCCTTTACACAGCTGCGCTTTAATCTCTTTAGCTCATTATAACTGTCCAAAACGCATTTGTCCACGGCCGCCCGGATATTTCATCACTGTTTTTCCTTTTCTTCCAGCAGAAAACGGATCGCGTTTTTATGAATGATACCCTCCCTTGAAAAATCCATTTTATCAAAGGAAATGACGTACTTGGGATAATTGTCAGGTATATCCAGGAATGCCTGAAATTCGCGATCAATCACTTTCTGATCATAAAGATAATAGGCGACCTGATAGTATTCCTTCTGCTGTCCTTTCACCGCGACAAAGTCAACCTCACCTTTCCTTGTCTTTCCCACATACACATCATACCCGCGCACCAGTAGTTCGTTGTAAACCACATTTTCCAGCATGGCCCCCATTTCCAGCTTAAATCCGGAATTTCGGATTCTCCCCAGTCCCATATCTGTCAGATAATATTTATCCATTTTTGTCAGAATCCGTTTGCCGCGGATGTCATAACGGCTGGCACGCTCCATGATGAGAGAGGATGTAATATATTCCAGATAATTATAAATCGTCTCTTTGGACACTTTTCGATTCTCACTCAGAAAATAATCCGTCACAGACTGAACAGAAAAGCTCTGAGAAGGATTACAGACAAGATACTCCACCAGCCGGTTAAACAAATCAATATCTTTGATTCCGCCTCGCTGTACGATATCCCTCAAAACAATCGTGTCGAACAGATCGCGCAGAAACGTCTTCGTCTGCTCTTCGGTTTCCATCTGAAAACGCTGCGGCATCCCGCCCCAGTTCATATAATCCAGCAAAATCTCATCTGTAACCGATTCCTTCTCAAGAGCCCTGATCTCACAGACTTCTGAAAAAGAAAATGGATACATGCGTAAGCTCACCGTTCTGCCGGAAAGATAAGTTGCCAGTTCTCCGGACAACAGTTTTCCGTTTGATCCGGTAATAAAAATGCTGGTGTCATATTTCATCCGGATCGAATTGATCACACGTTCAAATTCCGGCACGGTCAGAATCTCATCAAAGAAAAGATAATATTTTTTCTCTGTCACAATCTTCCCTTTTATATATTCATGCAGATCTTCTCCCGAGCGGATAAAAGAATAATCGTAATCTTCAAAATTCAGATAAAAAATCTGCTCTTTTGCAATCCCCTGCTCCCGTAATTCGTCCATAATCTGAGTCAGCAGCACGGATTTCCCGCATCTGCGTATCCCTGTGATCACCTTGATCAGATCCAAATGATAAAAATCCCGGATTTTTGACAGATAATACTCTCTTTTGATCATTTTCCACCTCACGATTTCCCGTTAAACAGAAATTCTTTTCTGTTTATTTTACCATTTCCCGTTCTTTTTGTAAAGATAGTCCATTATAATCGAACTATCTTTACAGATTTTAATTTTAGTTCGATTGAATCAGTCATTTGTTCATATTATTCATGCAAACCTGTTTCAGCCAACCATTGTAACTGTTTTGTACCCCGCAGTTCCCATATTCCATATCCTCATACCATATTTTTACATTATCCATCTTATCTTGTGTTCTTTTCACTGATGATGTAAAATCGGGGTAACCATTCTGTACCTTCGTAACTGTTCAGTCCCTTCTCAGTTACATATCTTCAAAGCTGCGGGGAACTGTTACAGTTCAGAAGCGGATACCGGATGTCCCATCCGGCACTTTCGGGATCCTAAAAACACTCAGAATCCGCTCATTTTGACCAAAAAACATGGTCAAAATGGCTACTTCTTCGTGTTTTTGCGGTCCCCAAGGTCATGAATAGGAACGCAAGCGTTCCATTCCTGACCTTTTGTCCCTTGTATCATCATATTAAAAAGAAAGGAGCCCACCATGATCGATCTTCATATGCACAGCAGCGCGTCCGACGGCTCGGATTCCATCCCCGAGCTGCTTGCCTGTCTGCAAAAAGCGGGCATTGATACCTTCGCGGTGACTGACCATGATACGATTGACGGCGCGGTGGAGATGGAGACGGCCACCCGGGCGCTGAATCTTCATTATATAAAGGGCATTGAGTTTTCCTGCGTCACACCGCTGCGCAAGTGCCATCTGCTCGGCTACCGTTACGACGCGAACGATCCGGTGTTTTTATCGGCCATCCGCGAGGGCAATGACCTCCGGCTGGCCAAGCTGGAGCGGAGGCTGGCATTTTTGCAGGAGACGTACCATGTCGAATTTACCGATGAAGAGCTTGCCTGGCTGCACAGTCAGAAAAGCCCCGGCAAGCCGCATCTGGCGGACCTGCTCTTAAAACGGGGCATTGGAAAAAGCCGTGACGATATCATACAAAATTATTTCCGCGGGGCAGATGCTAATTACACTGCAAAGATCAGCCCTGCCGGATCTGACAGCAACTATGCCGGCAGCAACCCGGATCGTATGATCGAAGAAAATCATCAAAAAGACCGCGACCGGATTGCGGCGCGCACCGCCATTTCCGGCATTCTGCACGCGGGCGGCATTCCCGTCTGGGCGCATCCTTTAGGCGGGGAGGGGGAACGGCTGCTTACAGAGCACGAATTTAAGGAACAGCTTCAATACCTGATCCGGCAGGGTCTTGGCGGACTGGAATGCCATTATTCCCGCTATAATGAAGAGCAGGTATTATTCCTGCGGGCACAGGCCGTAAAGCATGATCTGCTGATCAGCGGCGGCAGCGATTATCACGGGACGCGCAAAACGATCGCCCTCGGAACGCTGAACGCATACGGAGCACCGGTCAGTGAGGAGGAGCTGACGATCCTGCAGGAGCTGTAATTATTCAGCGCAGCAGGCCACAGACCGCCTTCTTCGAAGGCTATATGCCGCTAAGCGTCATATGTCTGAGGCTTGATGGGCGTTCCGCCCATCCCGAAATGAAAAGACAGCCTTTAGCAGGTAAACCTGCACAGTCTGTCTTTTCATTTCGATGCTGTTCTGAACTGTTGCACAATTTTACTCTTGCGCGCAGTTTCGCACTATGCTACACTAATAAACTGTTGTGGGTGTGCCGTGCGCACGCCGTTCGTAACGATGTTCTATAATTACACGTAGCTGTACAGGTACTGAACAGCACAGTAACAGGTATTGTAATTACGCAGCTGTGGTGATAAAGAATCATTATCAGTTATGCGATTACACGAGAATAAGCGAGAAACCGAGGAGAACCATTATGACAAAAATCTGCTGCCTGAATCCCATCTCCGAGATGGGGACAAACAATCTGACCAACGACTATGAACTGACACAGAATCTGAACGAGGCGGACGCCGTGCTGGTACGAAGCGCGGATATGCACTCGCTGGAATATCCGGAAAGTCTGGTCGCCATCGCGCGTGCCGGCGCCGGTGTCAATAATATCCCGCTGGACCGCTGCACCGAGGAAGGCATCGTGGTCTTCAACACGCCGGGAGCGAACGCGAACGGCGTAAAGGAGCTGGTGCTGGCCGGGATGCTGCTCGCCGCGCGGGATATCGACGGCGGTATCCGCTGGGTCGAGGAGAACCGTGAGGATGAGACAATTTCCAAAGACATGGAAAAAGCGAAGAAACAGTTTGCCGGCAGCGAACTGAAGGGCAAAACACTTGGCGTGATCGGCCTTGGAGCGATCGGTATCGAAGTAGCGAACGCGGCGGACGCGCTCGGCATGCACGTCATTGGCTACGATCCGTACCTCTCCGTGAGCGGAGCGCTGCGGCTCTCCCGTCAGGTGAAGATCGTGGAGACGCCGGGCTCCATCTACGCGAACTGCGACTACATTACCCTGCATGTGCCGCTTCTTGACAGCACACGCGAGATGATCAATAAAGAAGCGATTTCCATGATGCGCGACGGCACCGTGATCCTGAATTATGCGCGTGACCTGCTGGTCTGCGACGACGACATCGCGGAAGGCCTTGCCTCCGGCCGCATCCGCCGCTACATGACGGATTTCCCGACCCCGAAGACCTGTCACATGAAAAACGTCATCGCCACACCGCATCTGGGCGCTTCGACCGCCGAGTCGGAGGACAACTGTGCGGTGATGGCTGTTGACGAGCTGCGCGACTTCATCGAGACCGGCCGCATCCGCAATTCAGTCAACTATCCGAGCTGCACGCTTCCGCCGGAAAAATGCGCATGCCGCATCTGCATTATGAATGTGAACCGGCCGAACATGATCGTGAGCTTTTCCTCCCTGCTCTCGCAGGCGGGCATCAACATCCCGAACATGACGAACAAAAGCCGGGGTGAGGCAGCCTACACGCTGATCGACTGCGACACCCTGCCGGATGAATCCGTCATTGAAAAAATCCGCGCCATCGATGGTGTGAAAAAAGTGCGGGTCATCTATTACTAAAGCACTGCGCGTACAAAACAGAGAATATAAGAGCCTTTGTACACGTAAAAAACAAAAACTGTTACCTGAAAAAAACATCCCCGGAATTTCCAGATGAAATTTCCGGGGTATATTTTTATGTCTCACTACTATACAGGACAGCATCTCGCACTCGCTACGAGGTACGTATGAGGTCTCCGACTTTACTTATTCAGAATGACTTCAATCACCGTATCCACCGGATCCGGGAGCACCGGGTCGCCGCCAAGGTTCGCAAACACGATATCCGGGTAATTGCTGTAGACCCAGTCGCTGACGACCGGGATCTCTGCGCCGGTCGCCAGATAGCGGATCGCCTCGACCTCCTCGCGCTTCACGCCAATGAGCGGCACCGCGCCCACTGTGTTCTCAAACACATGATAGTAGAGACGGTGATCCCCGGCGGTCACGCGGCCATAGTCCGGCTTGTCCATGGGAATTTTCTGATCCGTACCCTTTCCGGTCACCCCGTTACCGTTTTGTTCCTCGTTCTCCGATAACGTTTCGCAGCCACCCTGTTCCGTATTTTCCGTTATAGCCCCGCAGTGACCCTCATCCGTATTTTCCACCGTTGCCCTGCCGCATCCATAGATGCTGCGGCCGTTTTTATCCATCCATTTTCCGATCTCCTCCAGCCTTTCTGTCGCTTCCGGCGGGAAATTGCCCCGTGCGTCCGGCCCGACATTTAAGAGCATGTTGCCGCCCTTCGAGACGCACTCCACCAGCTTACGAATCAGCATAGACGCAGGCTTATAAAAATGATCAGTCGCGTGGTAGCCCCAGTTGTTGTTCATGGTGAAGCAGGCTTCCCAGACGAGATCATTGCCGTTCACATCCTGCATCCCCTGTGGGGGGATGATCTGCTCCGGACTGACAAAATCCCCGTGGTAAGGCGTCGGATGCCCTTCCGCCAGAGAGCCGAAGCCCTCGCCGCTCACTTCCAGTCGATTGTCAATGATGACATCCGGCTGCAGGGAGCGTACCATCTGCACCAGCTCAGTCGCTTTCCACGCCTCGCCGCGCAGCTCATTGTAGGAAAAATCGAACCACAGAATATCAAGCTTCCCGTAATTCGTGCAGAGCTCACGCACCTGATTGTGCATGTAGGTCAGATAGCGGTCAAAATCACGCCCCTCATCGCTGTAAGCCGGATTTTCCCGCATCGGATGAATCGGGTCAGTGCAGTGCGGGTAGTCTTCATGATGCCAGTCCAGAAGCGAATAATACAGGCCGACCTTCAGCCCCTCCGCGCGCACCGCCTCCACGAACTCTCCGACCAGATCCCGGCCGCATTTTGTATTCGTCGATTTAAAATCCGTATACTGGCTGTCAAACAGACAGAACCCGTCATGATGCTTCGCGGTCAGAACCATGTACTTCATGCCTGCCCGCTTCGCGGCCCGCGCCCACGCGCGCGGGTCATAATCTACCGGATCAAACTCGCGAAAATACTGCATATAGGTCTCTTCCGGCATCCGCTCCTGACTGCGCACCCATTCGCCCCGCGCCGGGATCGAATAGAGTCCCCAGTGCAGGAACATACCGAACCGCGCTTCCTGAAACCACTGCATCCGCTTTTCGTATGCTTCCCGGTCAAACTTATACTCTTCCATACTTTTCCTCCTCCATCATACGCTGCATCTGCTTTTTCTTTATCCAGTGGTACCGCCTCTGATAATGCATGACGATCGAGACGATCGCGAAGCCGATGCCCAGCCCCACCAGCGAATGAAGACAAACTTCAAGATGTTCACTGAGCAGCGCTGAATCCTTCAGAATCAGCCCGATCATCGTAAAATAGAACGACCGTCCTGGCGTCAGCGGGATGATAGACGGATACAAAAACACCGTAGACGGATTTTTCGTGTGTATCGCCATGCCTTCCGCGTACAGGCCCGCCGCCAGCGCCGCGAAAAAGTAATAAATAAAGCTTTCTGCCGTACATTCCCGTACTAACAGCCAGACCACCCGGGTCACCGCGCCGCCGAGCCCTGCAAAAATCAGATATTCCCGCCGGATCTGATAGACCGCGCCAATACACAGCGCCGATCCAAACGAGCAGATGATCAGTTTTATCGCTTCTCCCATACAATCTCCATTCCGCCGCTTCTATTCACCAAACGGCTAAATTATGCAGCAAACAGTCACAATGATATGCATACCAGAATGAACACTACTATGTCAGCCCGCCCATCAGCAGCATGATACTCGCGAGAAAGCCTCCCGCGATCGCGACCGTCTCCAGGATCAGCTTGAGCAGCTCGATGATTCCGTTGATCTCATTTCCGGACAACAGGTTCCGGAACGAATTGACCATCGGAATGCCCGGTATCAGCCTCAGGCTGTTGACGATCATCACCGTGGAATAACCGTCCAGATAGCCGATCTTATCAAAGAAAATAGCAACCGTCCCCACAATAAAAGCGCTCACAATATTGTAAATGATCTTGTTAAAGATCAGCTTCCGCAGGTAAATCCCGGACAAAAAGACCAGCACCGTATTCAGCAGAATGATCGACAGATCCCGCAGGCTCCCGTCATAAATGCCGTTCAGACAGACTGCGGACATCAGAGAAAACAGAAGCACCGCCCACGTCGGGTATTCGTTCACATCCAGCGCCTTTTCCAGCATTTCTCGCAGTTCTTCCGGCGGCGGCGTTTCCGCACACACCTTTCTGGAGAGCTGGTTGAGCTGACTTAAACGTCCGAGATGAATATGAAGCCCTCCGCGGACGCACCGCTGCGCGGACACCTGCTCCCCGTATTTTCCCTCCAGGCTCAGCGACAGAAAGCAGTCCAGCGCAAAAAACTGGACATCCCGGCACTCATAGCTGTCACAGACCCGGTACACGGTATCTCTGACCCGCTCGATATTTGCTCCGCACAGGATCAGACTTTCCCCGAGCCGGAGCGCAAAGTCAAGTACATGTTCGATATCCTCTTTCATAATGTTCCTCTTTGAACGATTCTTTAATTTCTTTAATTGTTCAGTACCTTTTCAATTACTGATTCTAAAGCTTTCCCGCGTTTTCATTCGCTTGTCAGAAAATTAAATTTCCGTCATGATTTCCCGAAACATTTTTACAGGGATTCATCGCTCTTTTCAAGCAGCGCTGCATACACTTCCCTCTTCGACATCCCGCGATCCTTCGCAGCCTGTTTCATCGCCGCCTTGCGGTCCATGCCCTGCGACTCATACAGCGCCACATGCCCGGAAACGCTCATTTCCTCCCATTGCTTCTGATCCTCGCGTTCCAGTTCCTTCCGGCTGCGCCCTTCCATCACAATCACACATTCCCCGCGCGGCTCATTTTCCCGGTACCAGACAAGGGCGTTTTCAAGTGTCGTCGCAAACACCGTTTCATGCTTTTTTGTCAGCTCGCGGCAGATCGTCGCGCGGCGGTCGCCGAGCGCCTCATAAAGTTCCTCCAGCGTGCGGACGAGACGATGCGGAGCTTCGTAAAGGATAGTGGTGCGCGTCTCTGTCTTCAGCTCCTCCAGAATCTGCCGGCGCTCTTTTTTATCTGCCGGAAGAAATGCTTCAAAGCAAAAGCGCCGCGTCGGAAGTCCGGAAAGTGTGAGCGCCGTCACGCAGGCACAGGCTCCCGGCAGCGAGGTCACTTCTATTCCCGCCTCCATGCAAAGCCGCACCAGATCTTCACCCGGATCGGAGATCCCCGGCGTTCCGGCGTCCGTGATCAGGGCGACGCTGCTGCCTGACAGCATTTTCGCGATCAGGACATGCGCCTTTTCGATACGGTTGTACTCGTGATAACTCGTCATCGGCGTGTGAATGTCAAAATGATTCAGCAGCTTGATGCTGCCTCGTGTATCCTCGGCCGCGATCAGATCTACCTCTTTCAGCGTGCGGATGACTCGCATCGTGATGTCTTCCAGGTTGCCGATAGGGGTCGCGCAGAGGTAGAGGCGGCCTGGTTTTGTATCGGATTTTGTATCAATTTTTGTATCGGTTTGTGTACCTGTTTTTGCACCGATCACTGCATGAGAGTCCATTCGTTCATTTTGCAGTTCAGAAACTGCTCCTGTGATTAACTCTTCCTGCGTTTTTTTATGTATGTGATTTATTTTTTCCATAGATTCCTCTCACATCTGACACTGCACCCATACCGGGTTTATTTTCTTGTCAGCAGCCGGTAAAATTCCTCATTCTGCGGAACCGGAATGCCATGTCTGCGCCCCAGGGCACACACCGTTCCGGCAAACAGCTCTACCTCCGTCTGACGTCCTGCCAGAGCGTCCTGCCGCATCGACGGCTGGCCGGTGGGCGCAAGGCCATCGATGGTGTTCAGCCATCCCTGCAGGTCTTCTTCCGTCAGCTGAATGCCTTCCGCCGCGGCAACACTTCCGGCTTCCTTCATCGCAGTCACCATGATGTCCCTGTATTTTCCCGGCTTCTGCACTCCTCCATAATCCACGCCAAAGACCGCGCAGGTCTGGTTCACTCCCACATTCAGCATCCATTTGCTGTAAAGCTGATGGCGGATGTCTTCCGGTACCTTATATTCCAGACCGGTCCGCTCAAAAAATTCCTCCGCCTCGCAGACAGCCTCGCTTCGCGAGGAATCCTTTTCGCCAAACGCGATATAACCCACCTTGCTGTAAAAGACCTGCCGATTTTTCCTGGTGGCGTCCATCCCCTGTACACAGGAGTACAGCAGCCGCTTAGGCTTCAGGATATTTTCAATCATCTGCTCCGAAGACACCCCGTTCAAAAACGACATCACGATCGTCCGCTCTCCGCAAAAAGGCCGCGCCATCTCCATTGCCTCTTCCAGCGCCATATATTTGACAGCAAAAATAAGCAGATTCACCTCTTCGCCTTCTTCCGGCGTCACATAGCGAAAGTCGCATTTCTTTCCGTTTGCATATACCCCTTCCGTCTGATAGCGGCGGATACGCTCCCCATCGGCGATGATCAGCAGGTCTTCCCTGTCCATCTTCTCCAGAAGCTGGCTCCCATAGAGCACGCCCAGCGCTCCCAGACCCACAATTCCAACTGTTTTTATCATAATTGTTTCTCACCTCTAAATAATTATCGTTTTATATTGACCGGTATTCTCTGCCTGTCTTTTTATGATCCTGACCTTTACTGCTCCATTCGCCGCTTCTTCATTTAAAAACGCAACCAAATGCTCTGTTTTATCATAGTCGGCATAATCTCCAAACCAGGTTTTGTCCGCATATTGATAAAATTTTCCTAAATACTGCTTTATGCAGTCCAGTATCTCCGCCGGGCCTTCGATAATGTCTGCCATATTGGAATTCTCACACTCCATTAAAGCGATTTTTGTAAGCACACTGTTTTTCATTTATGCGCATCTCCTGCCTGCTGTCATGCCCGTTACAGAACTTTCAGGCTTGTCTAAAACTGCGAGGTTCATCTAAAACAATATCATGCTTCTCTATTTACAGATTTCTCTACCGCAAATCCGTCCGGATACCGTGCTTTCAATTTGTCAATATTCATTTTCAGAATATCTTCCAACGGATAACCGATTGCCATGGCCGTCTCCGCCAGATACCAGGCCACATCCCCCAGTTCCATGGCCAGATGTTCCGTATCGAGTTCATGCCCCTGTGCCAGATGTTTCTTTACAATATCGATTACCTCGCCGGACTCCCCACACAGCCCCATAACGCCATTGAGCAGGATGTCCTTTTTCTCCAGTTTCGGATTCAGCGTCCGCATCGCCATATCCTGATATTCATTAATTGTCATGTAATTGTTCCCTCCCACTTAGCTGCCGTTCCTGTCTCACACAACAATACACTATGGGCAATCAAACTTGCGCGAATTGTAACTGTTCAGTATCTTCACAGTTACAAGCACAAATCCATGCAAAATTCGCTTTCAGCGAATGGATTTGTGCTTTGCATCATGATTCACTTTTACAGGCCGACACACTAATCTTCATAATGTCCCCGGCAAGATATTATTCGTATACTATCTGTCTGATCTATCTCGTATACAAGCCTGTATACTTCGTCAATGCGCCGCGAATATCCGGGACGGCACCGCAACTTTTCAGGCTTGCCGATTCCATCTAAAGCACCATTCACGCGAATATCCTTTATAAGAGCATTTATCCCGCTTTAGTGTCTTTTTATCCTGTACTTGCCAATACAGGTAATCCTCGAATGCTTCTTTGGAGAAGGTAACGTCATTATTCATCGGCCATCCTTTCCAGTTCTTCGAAAGACTTTACTACAACTTCGCCGCGCTCTAACTGTTCAAAGCTTCTGTCTAACTTCGTCAGATACTCCGCATTTCGTTTTGCCTTTTGCAAATCGTTGTATTCCTGTTCGGACACAATGACAACGTTGCGATTTTGCCGCCGGGACACAATTACAGGCTCACCGTTATAAGCAATGTCCATGTAATCTTTCATATTTGACCGAACATCAACCGCTCTCGCCGCAATCATATTTGCACCGCCTTTCTTGTACTATTTACCGTACTGTTTACTGTACAATAAGTATAAGATATTATTCCAGAAATGTTAATGTGTCATGTATGAGAATCGTGAATAGCTTTATGCTTCCGCTTCTGAAGTGAAAAAATAGCTTCTATCGTAAAACACGGCAGTTTATACAGAATTACCGTATCGAATCTGCTCGGCCGCGCACAGACAAGTACAACAATGAATATTTATTCTCACGCACTTAAAAAGAAAGATCAGGAAGCCGCTGATACTCTGAGTAATATGCTGAAAAGAAACGCATAAAATTCCAAAAACGTTAACTAATTTTGTCTTTACAGACTCCCTTTCAGTTCCGCAAAGTCTATCAGCAAATCCCCGTTGTAAATTCCTGCAGGCACCCTGTCTGACATCGTATAACTGCCGCCATTCTCGCCTTTAAAGTCATAGACAGTGACAGAGTCCTTCTCATGATCAACAATCCAATATTCCAGGACACCGGCCTTGCGGTATTTGAACATCTTCTTGAAATAATCCATTGACCTGCTTGACGATGAAACGATCTCAATCACCCAGTCTGGCGCTCCATTACAGCCTTTATCATCCAGTTTGGACGGATCGCACACCACTGTAATATCCGGTTCAAGATAATTATAATCATCCTCATTCAGAAAGACTGCAAACGGTGCGGCATAGACCTTACATTTTCCTTTATTGTCCTGAATGTAGCTGCTTATACATCTAGACAAAAACATACTAATCTCCTGATGTATTCTTGACGGAGTTGCCATATCATACATAACGCCATCTATTAGTTCTGCTCTCTCGCCGTCTGGCAGGTCATAGATATCCTGTACCGTGTAAACTCGCTCTTTTGCTAATGGCATTATAACACCCCCAGTTCTTTTATGCAGACAGTATAACATAAACAGACGGCTACTTCCATACCCTGTTTCAAATCGTGGCATGGAACAGCCGCTTCATTCAATTATGCGCATTTCGCTGTATATAAGAATTTAATAGAGAAATCGTAACTATTCAGGACAGTACCTCGCACTTGCTGCGAGGTACGTATGAAAACATAAATATTACAAGGGAAAATCCCATCGCGCAGCGATTTTAAATGGATTTTCCCTCGTAACGGTGAAGGTACTGAACAGTTACGAGCAATCATCGAAAAAGAGCCGAATCAGGCTCTTTTTCGATGTGGAAATTAATATGATAGCGGCACAACTATAATTTGAATCAGTCTACAATCGTATACGCGTCAGAGGAACCCTCCGGCGAATCCGATGATGTCAGGCTATATCCGCCGCTGCCATTTGACTTTATGTCGAAATAGGTCATCGTCCCATTATCTTTGATTGCCACTTTACAGCTTTTGCTGCTTCCGGACAGATATTCTGTAATATCCACTTTATGGGACTCGTAATAAAGCCATATAGTGCCGTCTTCATCAGTCTCTACACTGGTCGAAAAGCCCTCAAAGACTTCATCGGCAGAGAGCGCGGTCTCTTCTCCTGAAGCACTTATGGAAACACCTTTGCCATAAGCTTCCTGAGTAGTACCATCTTCTGTCCAGGTAAATGTATAACTGTCATCTGTTTCGACAGTCACATCCACAACTTTCTGTTCGCCATTAATCCATCCATGGATTCTGGTCTGAATGCCGCCAAGATCTGTAGCATAGGCAGTCATGCTTCCTGCCACGATGGCCGCGCAGGCACATGCTGCGATAAGCTGTTTTCTGCGGCTGTTTCTTTTATTTTTCTGCATTTTTTCTACCTCCAAAGAAATGTGATCGGAGGCATGAAGCACCGAAAACGCCTCTTTGTATTTCTCCTTATTCGTCATCGTCCCATTCCTCCTTTAATGCTTCTCGAAGAAGTTTACGTCCCCGCATGAGCCGGATTTTTATATTTGATTCGCTCAAATTTAATATTTCCGCAATTTCCCGCACCGAATAATCCTCATAATAATACAGGTGTATAACAATCCGTTGCTTTTCCGGCAGCTTCATAACCTGGGCAAAAAGGTTTTCCGAATCGTCACTTTTAAATTGCAGTGTTTCCGTGTATTCATCCAGAGAAACCCGGTTCCTGCGCCAAAACGATCGGTTGATATCTTTCGCCCTGTTGATTGCCACCCGTAACAGCCAGGAACGAATGCGCTGTTCATCTTCAAAGCATTTTTCTGATAAATAGTATTGAAGGAACGTATCCTGAACCACGTCATCCGCATCCGCAGCATTTTTACAGATATGGAATGCAGCAGCAAATACATTATCCTTGTATCGTTCCAGCAATACTTCTGTTGGTATTTTCATGAGCGCTCCCTATCACATGGATATGTGAAATCACTACATTTTTAGTTTCGAGACAGGGTTCTTTTATTTTGTCTGTCTTAAAAGGCCTTTCACTAATAAAACGATTCTAACCGGAAAATGGTTACAAAAAAATTTACTTTTTTTGAAAAATTTCTGCTGCAGCCCTGCCTGCACATCTGCCTCATGTAGCTATTTTAGTGATTGAATGGAATTAACGCTTAACATTACTCTACAGTCAAAATGGTGTATTCTGAGGCATTTTAAAATATAATATGCTTACCTGAGGAGCCGGGGGACGTCTCTCACCTGAACTGAGTACCTATCGGGGAGGAGTGATTATTATGAGTACATACGAAGGAATCATGGTTTTACTGACTGTTGCTTCTTTGATAGTCTCGATTCTGGACATGAAAAATAAGAAATAGCCGTCCTGTACTCTGGAAAAGGTAGGAACGGCTATTACTTAGTTGCAACTATTAACGCCGGGTCGGGTGAGTCACGGTCACCTTATGGCACTCTTTCATGAGACATCGGGGATTCGAACCCCGGACAACTTGATTAAAAGTCAAGTGCTCTACCACCTGAGCTAATATCCCATCTGTTGTGCTGCAGGAAAGCAAGAAACTTTCTTTACAGTACACAGCATGCCCAGAGCCGGAATCGAACCAGCGACACGAGGATTTTCAGTCCTCTGCTCTACCAACTGAGCTATCTGGGCATATATACAGCAGAACCATACGATTCTGCCTAAGTTGCGGGAGCAGGATTTGAACCTGCGACCTTCGGGTTATGAGCCCGACGAGCTTCCAGACTGCTCCACCCCGCGATATGAAATTTTAGGTGCCAGATATCTCTGACGAATGGGTGGGGAAGGATTCGAACCTTCGAAGTCGTCGACAACAGATTTACAGTCTGCCCCCTTTGGCCGCTCGGGAACCCACCCATATTATTTATTAAATTAAATATGAAAGCCGATGATCGGACTCGAACCGATAACCTGCTGATTACAAATCAGCTGCTCT
>JAJQHQ010000076.1 GCA_021199655.1 Lachnospiraceae bacterium
TGATCATCATGTTCGTGGTCATGATCGTGTCCGCAACCACATTCGTCGTGATCCTCGTGATCGTGACCATGATCGTGTCCGCAGCCACAGGTGTCTTCTTCATGGAGAAGTTCTTCATTGCTCATAAATGACGCTCCTTTTTTCTGTGTGGTATTTGATTTCATTTGATTTTCACTTGATTCAGAACAGCAGGCCACTGCACGTAGCGCCTGTTTTTCCATTTCGCTGCTGTTCTGGACTGTTACACGAAAATAAATCATCGCAGACCGCGATGACCGCTTAGACATTCTAAAATGAAATTAGATTCGATGGATGGATTTACAGGCATTATAAAGGGAAATGGCGAAATATGTCAATCAGAATTTTTTGAATCCGACAGAATTTTGTCTTTTCCGGAAAATTATTTATATTTTTTTAATTTTTATGTAGACAAATAAAAATGAGAGTGCTAAACTGACAGAAGTTTAGGTATTTTAAAACTGAATAGAGGATGCATGTTCCCCCTAATCGGGGATTAAAAGAGAAACCGGTGAAAATCCGGTACGATCCCGTCACTGTGATAGGGAGTCTTCTATTAAAAATGCGGTGTCTTTGTTTGAAAATAAGGAACCAAAGGTGCTGTGTGGTATGTCACTGCGAGGCGTTTGTCTGGTGGGAAGGCGATAGAGGGCGATGATCTTAAGTCAGGAGACCTGCTTGCATCTGAGGATTGGTTTCTTCTTACGGTGGATAGGAAAAGCTTTTACAGGTCTTATTTTTGTATAAAAAGAGTCTTTAGATGCGTCCCTGAAACGGGGCGCATTTTTTGTTCTTTGTTTCTTATGCGGGCAGATGCAAAAGACTGCTCGGTCTGATCAATGATGAAAAGAGGGAAAAGCGATGAGTAAAAAGCAGCTCGGCGGACGACTCCTGCAGATTGTGATTGTGCTTGTAGGAATCAGTTTTCTGACATTTGCGCTGACGTATCTGGCGCCTGGAGACCCGGTGCGCTCGATGTACGCGGTCAACGGTACGATACCAAGTGAGGCGGTACTGGAGGCAACCAGAGAGGAGATGGGGCTGAATGACCCGCTTCTGGTACAATACTGGAACTGGCTGACCGGATGCCTACACGGGGATTTTGGCACATCCTACTCGCTGAAGACGCCGGTGCTGACACTTCTTTCATCGAGACTTCTGCCGACGCTGAAGCTGGCGCTGCTCTCGTTGGTGATGATGCTGGTGATTGCGGTTCCGCTTGGTATGATCTCGGCGGTGTACAAAGGAAGTGTTTTTGACTATATCGTCCGCGGCTACACGTTTCTTGGCGTATCGATGCCGAACTTCTGGGTTGGCCTGCTGCTGGCCTACTACATAGGAATGGTGCTCGGCTGGCTGCCGGTCATTTCCATCGGCACGGGAATCAAACCGATGATCCTTCCGGCGCTGACGCTGGCGTTCCCGATGTCGTCGAAATATGCGCGGCAGGTGCGCACGGCGGTGTTGGAGGAGCTGAATCAGGATTACGTGACCGGAGCACGTGCCCGCGGAATTAAAGAAAGCAAAATTCTGTGGATGCATGTGTTCCCGAACTCTTTGCTTCCGCTGATCACGATGCTGGGACTGTCTCTCGGCTCCCTGCTCGGCGGCACAGCGGTGGTGGAAGTGATCTTCTCCTATCCGGGACTTGGTAGTCTGGCGGTGTCAGCGATCTCTTCCATGGATTATCCGTTGATACAGGGCTATGTGCTTTGGATCGCGCTGATCTACATGGTCGTCAATCTGGTGGTTGACCTTTCATACAATCTGGTCGATCCGCGCATGAGAAGCAATATGGCTGCGCCCCGTTCTTCAAAAAAAGAGACGCGCCAGACAAAGGCGGGCGCAAATCAGGCGGCCGCGGCATCCGGTACGTCGGGTTCACTGAAAGGCTGAGGAAAGGGGCAGAGTATGCAGAAGATATTAAGTTTTATCAAAAAACATAAGGCGTTTACGGTGTTCGCCATTCTGGCAGCCGTGCTCGCGCTGGTCGCGATATTCGCGGACTATATTGCTCCTTACGATCCCTATGAGGCTGTGCTGACCGATGCGTTGCAGGCGCCGAGCTCCACACACTGGTTCGGCACGGACAAGCTGGGGCGGGATCTCTTTTCCAGAGTGATTTTCGGAAGCCGCATTTCACTGTCATCGGCGCTGATTCTGGTAGCGTGCATTTTCGTAGTCGGCTCGGTACTGGGTATTCTGGCGGGATATTTCGGCGGCTGGGTGGATGCGGTGATCATGCGCATCGCGGATATGATGATCTCTTTCCCGGGTATGGTGCTGGCCATCGCTATCGCCGGTATTCTGGGAGCCAGCATTACCAACGCGGTGATCGCAATTACTGCTGTGAGCTGGACAAAATATGCCAGACTGGCGCGCTCACTGGTTCTGAAGATCAAGAACTGTGATTACATTGCGGCAGCGCGGGTGACCGGCTCGACCACGCCGCATATCTTAAGTGTTTACCTGTTTCCGAACGTCATGCCGACACTGCTGGTGACTGCGTTTACCGACATTGGAAGCATGATGCTGGAGCTGGCAGGGCTGTCCTTCCTCGGCTTTGGCGCGCAGGCGCCGATGGCGGAATGGGGCCTGATGCTGAGTGAAGGCCGGAGCTATATGATGGCGGCGCCATGGATGATGCTGTATCCTGGCCTCGCGATTCTGGTAACTGTTGTGGTATTCAACCTCTTAGGAGACAGTCTGCGGGACGTCCTGGATCCCAGAGATGAATAATATGCGCACGGCCGCAAACGGAAATTATCGCTTTGCGACTGCGGCCGGCGCGGCGTAAGCGAAGAATCGCTTACGAATTTACATTTTATGGAGGAAATAAGCAAATGAAAAAGCTGAAAAAAGTACTGGCTGCCACGCTGGCGGCCGCAATGGTGGTAAGCGCCTCCCCGGTCGTCTCACAGGCGGCGTCGGATGATGTGCTGAACTTTGGATGTTATGTGTATTCGACCTCTTTTGATCCGGCTGCGTATCAGAACGCCGCATGGCAGGGCGTCCGTATGGGTGTCACGGAATGTCTGTTCAAATTCAATAATGACATGAGTGTAGAGCCCATGCTCTGCGACACTTATGAGGTCTCCGACGACAAGATCACATGGACATTTCACATCCGCGACGGTGTGCTGTTTTCAAACGGCGACGCATGTGACGCGCAGGCAGTGGCGGATTCTCTGAACCGTTTGTATTATGTTTGCACGAACAGTGAGGATTATAGTTCCGCACCGGCCGGCTATATCGATATGGCGAGCATTGAAGCGGATACGGACGCGAATACCGTGACGATCGTGCTGAATACGGCGATGGCGGATCTGACCTCGGCTTTGTGTTTCCCGTATTACTCGATTATTGATGTATATGGGGATACGACAGACGCGGAGCATGAGGGCGGATACGCGACGACTGTGATTGCGACCGGTCCTTATGCGCTGTCCTCATTTGACACAACAACGAAGAGCGGGACTCTGGTTGCAAATGAGAACTACTGGAATGGCGAGGTTCCTTACGGGACGGTGAATTTTACATTCATTGAAGATGATACGACAAAAGCAATGTCTCTGATGAGCGGGCTGGTGGATCTGACGGAGAATGTGACGACATCCAGTGATCTGGCGACTCTGGAAGCTTCTGACGCTTATTATGTATCTCAGGCTTCCGGTGTGAGAAGCGGTTTTGCTTATATCAATATGGCCGGTGTCCTTGGAAATGATGCCCTTCGTCAGGCAGTCCGCATGGCCATCGACAGCGAGACGATGTGCAGCGTCACAGTGGGCGGCATGTATACCGCCGGCGTCGGCATCCTGCCTTCGTCTCTGATCTATGAGGATGAGAATCTGGACAATCCGTATGCATATGATGTGGACGCGGCAATCGCGCTGCTCGATGAGGCAGGCATTGTGGACACGGATGGAGACGGCATCCGCGAGCTGGACGGTGAAAATATTAATCTGAACTATGTCACCTACAACAATCGCTGTCTGTCTGATTTTGCGCAGGCGATTCAGGTATCCCTTTCTGCAATCGGCATCGGCGTGAGTGTGAACAGCACCGACAGCGATACGGAGTGGATGCTGATGCAGGCGGGTGAGTATGATCTCTGTGATTCGAACTGGATTACCGTAGGTACCGGCGACCCGACCGCATTTCTTCTGAACTGGTACGGCGGCGAGGACGGATCAAACTTCTACGGCGAGGACAACCAGAACGGTACAAACTACTGCAATTATGACAGTGATGAATTCGACGCCTTGTATGAGCAGTTTATTGCATCTCTTGATACCGATGAGAGAAATGAACTGGTGGTCGAGATGGAGCAGGTGCTGGTCAATGACTGCGCGGTTCTGCTGCACGGCTATTACAATTCGACGATGATCAGCAACGCGTCCAAGGTGACCGGAGCAGAGATTTCGACATTTGATTACTACTGGCTGAGCACGGACATCAAACCGGCGGAATGAGAAATTGCGTCCTCGATTAGCTGACGCAAATCGGGACATATATTAGGAGGATTGGTTATGGATTTGCTGAACATACAGGATATATCCGTGAAATACGGAAAAAATCCTAAACCGACGATCGAACATTTTAACCTCGATATGAAAGAGGGCGAAGTGGTCAGCGTCGTCGGAGAGAGCGGAAGCGGCAAGACGACCGTCATCCGTGCCGTGCTGGGACTGCTCCCCGGCGGCGGACAGGTGACCGATGGAGATATCCTGTTTGAAGGGCGCTCCCTTTTGAAGCTTTCCAAAAACGAGTGGCGCGACTTAAGAGGATCCAAGGTCTCCATGATCTTTCAGGACTCCGGAGCCATGATCAATCCGATCCGCAAGATCGGGGCGCAGTATGTGGAATACATACGCACCCACGAGAAGATATCGAAAAAGGACGCCTTTGATAAAGGCGTAGAAATGCTGGAGCGGATGCGTCTGCCGGACGGCCGGAATATCATGAACAGCTATCCGTTCCAGCTCTCCGGCGGAATGCGGCAGAGGGTCGGCATTGCCATGGCGATGACTTTTTCTCCGAAGCTGCTGCTGGCGGACGAGCCCACGAGTGCGCTGGACGTAACGACGCAGGCGCAGATCGTGCGGCAGATCATGGAGCTGCGTGATCAGTTCGGCACCTCTGTCATCATCGTTACGCATAACATCGGCGTGGCGGCCTATATGGCGGATCAGCTGGTCGTCATGCAGTACGGCAAGGTCGTAGACCGCGGGACACGAGATGATGTGATGAAGCATCCGACAAATGATTACACAAAGAATCTGCTGGCCGCTGTGCCGGAAATGGAGGGAAAACGCTATGTCTCCTGAGAAAAATGAGAAAGCGGCAGTGAACCCGATGCCGGAAGGCAGCGCGGGCGCAGATCATATGTCGGAGAAAGAGACCGGACACGAAGCGATTTTGACGGCAAGCCATGTCACAAAGCAGTTTCCGGCGTCCGGCGGGCGGACCCTCAAAGCCTGCAATGATATCAACCTGACCGTCTACCGCGGGCGGACGCTCGGAATCGTCGGCGAGAGCGGCTGCGGCAAATCGACCTTTGTAAAAATGATCGTCCAGATGTTCCAGCCGACAGAAGGACAGATCCTCTTTGACGGAAAAGATATCACGAAGCTGAAGGGCGAGGAGCTGCGTCAGAGCAGGAAAAAGATTCAGATGGTGTTTCAGGATCCGGCCGCCGCGTTCAGCCCGAAGATGAAGATTATCGACATTGTCACCGAGCCGCTGATGAATTTTAAGCTGATCAAACGCTCGGAGCGCGAGGCAAAAGCAAAGGAACTGCTTCGCATGGTCGAACTTCCGGAGGATTTCATTTACCGCTATCCGCACAACATGAGCGGAGGTCAGCGGCAGAGAGTCGGTATCGCGCGGGCACTGGCTCTGGAGCCGGAAATCATCGTCTGCGACGAGGCAACCTCGGCGCTGGACGTTTCCGTGCAGGACCGCATCATTGAGCTGCTGGTAAAGCTGCAGAAAGAAAAAGGAATTTCCTTCGTGTTCATCTGCCACGATATGGCGCTGGTGCAGTCCTTTGCACATCAGGTGGCGGTCATGTACCTTGGAAACATCGTAGAAACGCTTCCGGGCAATGAGGTGGCGACGAACGCGCAGCACCCATATACACAGGCCATGCTCGGTGCGATTTTTTCCACAAAGATGGATTTTACCAAAAAGATTGAAAGTATCGAGAGCGAAGCTCCGAGCCCGGTGGACACACCTCCCGGATGTCCGTTCCAGAACCGCTGTGACCGGTGCATGGACATCTGCAGGAAAGAAAAGCCGTCGCTGAAAACAATCGGAAAAGGGCATGAGGTGGCGTGCCATTTGTTTTGAGATTATGAAGTAGTTACATTGTTACGAGAAAGGATTCGACATGAGAAGATCAGCTGCGATATTTTTGCTTGGACTGCTGTTTGGCATAAGTACATTTGCCGGAATGCCGGTGGAAGGAAGCAGGGCTTTGGCAGCGGAAGACAGCATTGAAACGGAAGAGGACGCATCCGCAGGTTCTGCTGAAGTCACAGAGGAGACCATGTCCGCAGAGGAGGAGATGGCCGCGGGTTACACCATCGGCGTGTCCGTTTACGATCCGGAGGACTGGGAGGCAATCGCTTTCCGGGATTATTTTGAAGATTACCTTGGCACCGCGTTTAACACGACCTTCTATTATAATGCGGAGCGGATTGACACGGCCGAGGATGAGATTGCGTTTGTGGAAGAACTGCACGAAGCAGGTGTAAAAGGCATCATCTCCTTCCTTTCGACTTATATAGAGGATGTGCTTCCGGTGTGTGAAGAGTACGGGATGTATTACGTGCTCGGATCCGGTACGATTTCCGATGAAGTATATGAAAACGTTAAGGACAATCCGTATTTTCTCGGAACCATCGGCCCGACCACGGAGGATGAGCAGACAGCGGGAGAGACGCTGGCGGAAAATCTGGCGGCGCTCGATGAGAGCGGCAACGCAAGCTATCTGGTCGTGACCGGCGGCAGCGGCATCGGCAACGAAATGCACCATTTAAGGACCATCGGCATCCTGACAAAGCTGCAGGAAATTTATGGCCTGACCTATGATCAGTCTGTGGAGGAACTTGCCGCAATCACCGAAACGACGGAAATCGAGACCGGCACAGACGTCCGCATTACGATTTTCCCTGGCTATCTGGTGGACGGCAGCGAAGTGGGCGAAGCCGTGACCGGCGGTGAATATACCATGGTGATCTCGGCCATGACCATTGCCAATGCGATCACTAACATCTGCAATGCAGAAGCGGAAAATGGCTATGACATCAAGGTTGGCATGGTCGACTGCTTCACAGACCAGAATTACGCCTTTTTCAACGAGACAGACGCAAACGGCGACTCAAGGCTGAATTGTCTAGTCGGAAAATACGGCGCGATCGTCGGCCCGTCGTTTGTCGCAATGTGCAACGCCTATGCAGGATACGCGGACGATTTCCGCGATGAGGACGGTTGCGCGTTCCGCCTGTATCAGACCTACTGGTATGCGGCAGATACCGAAGAATTCAACGAGCTGTATGCGCAGTCCATCAGCACCTATGAGAACACTTACAGCGCTACCGACATGATGCAGGTGCTGAAGCTTTACAACGCAGACGCGGACTACGCGGCATTTCAGGAGTTTGCGGAGAAATAAGAACGGCAGAAAAGCCAGCCTGCTTTCATTTGATAGTGTAAGTGCCTTATGACATTTCTTATGAAAAGGTCTGTGAGGCGACAGAAGGATAATAAAGCAGACAAAGAATATATATACATCAGTATTTGAACATTTTATCGGACAGAAAAATCAGGCAGAAGATCAGAGGGTGAGAGTGCCAGCTGAGAGTCTGCCTGTTTTTACTTTCCAGAAATATGAGACAAGGTTACGAAAATGTGGTAGAATATGGAAAAGAAGGATGAAAAAACGTGAGGGCTGGAGGATACAAAAGATGGGTATTGTAGTAATCGGAGCAGTTTTTGTAGATATCAAGGGATTTCCAATTGACAATTATATCCCGAACGGGCGGAATGCCGGGACGGTCGAGTACATACATGGCGGAGTGAGCCGCAATGTTGTGGAAAACATTGCAAATATCGAGCTGCGGCCGACCTTTGTCAGTCTGCTTGATGAGAGTGCCATGGGCGCGGAGGTTGCGCACAAGCTTCGCAATCATAAGGTAAATATCGATTACGTCCGGACCGTGCCGGACGGGATGGGTACCTGGCTTGCGGTGTTCGACAGCTCGGGAGATGTGGCGGGTTCGATTTCCAAACGTCCGGATCTGATGCCGATCCTGAACGTGCTGGAGGAGCATGGCGATGAGATTTTCCGCGACGCGGATTCCATCGTGGTCGAAATCGACATCAATAAAGAGATCATCAAGAAAGTATTCGATCTGGCGGAAAAATACGGGAAAAGGGTTTACGCAGTGGTTTCCAATATGAGCATTGCGCTGAAACGGCGTGACTTTATCAAACGACTTGACTGTTTTGTCTGTAACCAGCAGGAAGCCGGAATCCTTTTTGCAGCCGATTACTCGCAGCTGGAACCGGAAGAGATGATGAATGTGCTCGCAGAGCAGATTCAGAATGCACAGTATCGGGCCATGGTCGTTACCATGGGCGGAAAAGGCAGCGTTTACGCGGACGCAGACGGTCATAAAGGCTGCTGCCCTGCCATGAGCGTGCAGGTGAAGGACACGACCGGAGCAGGCGACGCATTCTGTTCGGGACTGGTCGTAGGTCTTACCTATGGCAAAACGCTCGAAGAATCCTGCGAGATCGGCACGAGACTTTCTGCTGCCGTGATCGTCTCCAATGAAAATGTCTGCCCGAGGTTCCTCCCGCGGGAACTGGGGATCGAGATTGATGTGGAGGAAGAGTAGCGGCAGAACTATAGTTATTTCGTTCATGCATGCCAAAGGGTATTTATGGATGGAGATCGGCGTAGGGGGAGGCGTAGCTGCAAAACGAATGTGGCTGTAGAAAAAGTGCGGCTATATAGAAAATGCAACTGTGGGAAGCAATGCAATCGAAGAATACATGAAATTGCGAAGCAGATACAACTCAGAACAGATGTAACATATAAAATAGATGCCGGGGAACCGGCGGAGAGGTTTTTATGTCAGATTATAAAAGAATCACGCATCCATTTGGACCGCTCTTTGATGAGAACAGCCGGATTTTGATCCTGGGGAGTTTTCCATCCGTGAAGTCGCGGGAACAGCAGTTTTTCTACGGCCATCCGCAGAACCGCTTCTGGAAAGTGCTCTCGGGCGTTCTGATGGATGAGGATATGCGGGCTTTGCCATCTGAAACAGAGTCGGGCCAGCAGTGTTGCGGGAATTATGAGGAAACAGAATCAAATGCCTCGGGTTCGTGTGTCTCGGGTGCAGCCTGGGTGCCGCAGACAGTCGAGGAGAAAAAAGCTTTTTTACATCGGAATCACATCGCTCTCTGGGACGTGATCTACGAATGTGATATCGTAGGCTCCAGCGACAGCAGCATCCGCAACGTGGTGCCGACTGATCTGCGGTACATCTTGGAACAGGCTCCGATCCGTCAGATTTACACCAACGGCGGCACCGCCACGAAGCTGTTTCAAAAATACCAGAAGCCGATCCTCGGACGGGATTCCATTGGCCTGCCGTCTACCAGCCCTGCCAATGCGGCCTGGTCAGTGGAAAGGCTGACGGAAGCGTGGCGGGCGGCAATACGGAAGAGTTCATTGTATTAGTTCGGAGGCAGGTCAATGCTGCCGCGCAGAAATGCTTTGTGCTTGAGTTAATGTATATTTCAGAGTATCGAAATTGTTCAACAGTTATCAGCTACAGGTTTTCATACGCGAAATTCTGCAGCAGCCGGTACATCTTGGGGAATCCAATCCCGTTCTCTGTGGCAAGGCGGCTGACACTGTCATTTTCCGGGAAGTATTTTGCATCCGTTTCGTAATCACAGCATTTGATGTCTGCCTGCCCCCAAGGCGTTTGTACCGAGATAATTTTGCGGCTCAGCTTTGTGCGCTGCATGGTCTGCCTGCGAATGCCGATGGTCGTCGTATTTTCAAAAATGATCGCTTCAAGAACCTCCCGATCCTCCGGATTGCAGATTGCTTTCAGGAGATAAGCCGGGCGGTTCTTTTTCATGTAAATCGGAATGCAAAATGTGTCAAGCGCTCCTGCCTCCAGAAGCCGTTGCATCGTGAACGCGAGCGCCTCCCCGGTGCAGTCGTCGATGTTCGTCTCGAGGACGAGGATGGCATCGCTGCCAATCGGAGCGGTGACCGGAACCGGCATTGCATTAAGTGATACATCGGGAACGACATTAGTTGGGGTACCAGATATTGCATCAAAGGGCGCATCGTGTGCTTTATCAGTTGTTGCAGTACGGATGGAAATTTTGTTCGTCTCACCCACCAGCCACATAGCACGCAGCACGCCTGGTGTTTCGTACTCACGTTTGCCTGCCCCAAGACCGCTCTTTTTTATCAGAAATTGTTCCGGCAGTTTGTTAAGCGTGCGAATGGCGGCTGCGATTGCCGCGCCGGTCGGCGTCACCAGCTCGCCCTGAATATCAGTAAGCCGAAGCATCAGCTGTTCCTGTTCAGCAATGGCAGTGACCGCGGGCACCGGAACCGGAATCAGGCCGTGCTGACAACGAATTTGCCCGCAGCCTTCCGTGAGCGCAGACACGACCACCTGATCCGGATGCAGGTTATCCAGACAGACCGCCGCCGCTACAATATCGACAATCGAATCGATGGCGCCCACCTCATGAAAATGCACCTCATTGATACCCTTACCATGTACCTTGGCTTCCGCTTTTGCCAGAATCTCAAAAATCCGAATTGCAAGATCCGCAGCCGAAGCGGTCAAATTCCCTGCGCGGATGATTGAAATGATGTCCTGCAGGTTGCGGGCGGAGTGCTCGTGTGAATGCTCATGTTCATGATCGGAGTGCTCGTGTGAGTGCGCATGCTCATGACTGAAGTGCATATGTTCGGAATGCTCGTGTCCGTGCAGATAATCCATGTCATGGTCATGATTTTCATACTCCGCGTCCAGAATTACATTAAAATCGCAGGCGCGGATTCCCGACTTATACACATCTTTTATCTCAACCGAATATCCGGATAGCGGCAGGCTGTTCAGCGCGTCAAGCAGCACCTGACGATCCGCTCCAAGATCCAGAAGTGCGGCTACTGTCATATCGCCGCTGATGCCCGAACTGCAGTCCAGATATAAAATGTTTTCACTCATGAATACAGATTCCTTTCGCAAATATTTCATAGATTAGATTCTTCGTACGAAACTGTGATAGAGGTATCACTCGCTCTTCGCAGGCGGTTGAGGATAGTAGTGCCGCGTCTGCCGAAAAAGGCTGTATGCGGCAGCCCTGCGTGCGGTAGTTTTCAAATAAAGGCTGCTGATTTATAAGGCAGTACTGCCCTTAACAGCCATGAAATGGAAAGATTGAAAAAGGTGCTATCATTATAAAACAGAAGTGGAGAATTTTCTATACCGAGATTAGGAAAAGCGCCTTGTAATTCTGTCACGTTTCCTGTAAGATAAAGACGGTGCCTGAATAAAAATCTGGCATAGCGGAAATACTTTTACGAAATATATAGAAAGGACAGCCGGATATGATTATAATAAATACGCAGGAGCAGTTTGAACTGGAAGTGCTCAAAGCGGACAAGCCGGTGCTGGTGGATTTTTACGCCGACTGGTGCGGCCCGTGCAAGGCGCTCGCGCCTTTGATCGAAGAACTGGATCAGGAGGCGGAAGATTACCTTGTGGCAAAAGTAAACGTCGACGATTTCACAGAAATCGCACAGCAGTATCGCGTGGCTTCCATTCCCACGGTCCTCATTTTCCGCGGCGGGGCGTGTGTGGAGAGAAACGTCGGACTTACCAGTAAAGACGAACTGCTCAAACTGGTTCATGGGGAAGCAACCGTGTGATCTGTGTGAACAGCTTATATTTTGAATGATACTTTTTGAACTGCGTTTTAACGACAGGGTATAAATCAGAAAACAAAGCTCCAAAGGAGCAAAAACAAGGCAGTAAACGAAATAGAAAACAAAAAGCAAAACAAAAAGCAAAACAGAAAACAAAACAGAAAACATAACAGAAAACAAAAACAGAAAGCAAAACAAAGGACAATCAGAAAACAAGACAGAAATGGAGAGGCAAATGAAAAGAGAGACAGTCGTAGTTCTGGATTTTGGCGGACAGTACAATCAGTTGATCGCAAGACGTGTGCGCGAGTGCGGCGTGTACTGCGAGATTTATTCCTATAAGACAGATATCGAAAAAATCAAAGCCCTGCAGCCCAAAGGCATCATCTTTACCGGCGGCCCGAACAGCTGCTACGAGCCGGGAGCACCCACTTACACAACAGAAATCTTTGACCTCGGCGCGCCAATCCTGGGAATCTGCTACGGTTCCCAACTCATGATGCACCTGCTTGGCGGGACAATCGGCAAAGCTCCGGTCCGCGAATACGGAAAGATTGAAGTGACCGTAGATCAGAGCTCGAAGCTCTTTACCGATGTATCTGAAAAGACCGTCTGCTGGATGAGCCACAACGACTACGTAGCCGAGATGGCGCCGGGCTTTAAGGCCATCGCCCATTCCGACAACTGCCCCTACGCCGCGATGGAAAATACAGAAAGAAGCCTTTACGCGACCCAGTTCCATCCGGAAGTGCTGCACACCAAAGAGGGGCAGAAAATGCTCTCAAACTTCGTCTACAACATCTGCGGCTGCGCCGGAGACTGGCGCATGGATTCCTTTGTAGAGCAGTCCATCGCAGCCATCCGCGAAAAAGTCGGAGACGGCAAAGTGCTCTGCGCCCTTTCCGGCGGCGTAGATTCCTCCGTAGCTGCCGTCCTGCTCTCCAAAGCAGTCGGCGAACAGCTTACCTGCGTCTTCGTCGACCACGGCCTTCTGCGCAAAAACGAAGGCGACGAGGTCGAAGCCGTATTCGGCCCGGACGGCCCCTATAAGCTTAATTTCATCCGCGTCAACGCGCAGGAACGCTTTTACTCCAAACTTGCCGGAGTCACTGAGCCCGAGCGCAAGCGCAAAATTATCGGTGAAGAATTCATCCGTGTTTTCGAGGAAGAAGCCAAAAAGATTGGCGCAGTCGACTTCCTTGTTCAGGGCACCATCTATCCGGACGTGGTAGAGAGCGGCGTCGGCGGCGAATCTACCGTCATCAAATCCCACCACAACGTCGGGGGCCTGCCCGACTATGTCGATTTCAAAGAAATCATCGAGCCCCTGCGCGACCTCTTCAAAGACGAAGTCCGCCGCGCCGGCCTCGAACTCGGCATTCCGGACTATCTGGTCTATCGCCAGCCGTTCCCGGGCCCCGGCCTCGGCATCCGCATCATCGGCGACGTGACCGCCGAAAAGGTAGCCATGGTACAGGACGCAGACGCCATCTGGCGTGAAGAAATCGCCAACGCCGGTCTCGACAAGACCATCAGCCAGTATTTCGCCGCCCTCACCAACATGCGTTCCGTCGGCGTCATGGGCGACGAGCGTACATACGATTACGCCATTGCGCTCCGCGCCGTCACTACCACCGACTTCATGACCGCTGAGAGCGCTCAGGTGCCGTGGGAAGTCATCGAGAAAACAACCAGCCGGATCGTCAATGAGGTGAAACATATCAATCGTGTATTCTATGATTGTACGGGGAAACCACCGGCGACGATAGAACTGGAATAGATTTGTAAATTATAAGTATATGAAAATAATATAAAAGTCGGTAAAATGATTAAATTTTATTGCAAAACGGCACAAATACCGGGAGACTATAGTTTCTCCCGGTATTTTATTACAAAAAAGATTTATATTAAAGTTGAAAATTCCTATTTGATTTATAGACATAATTTATTATATGTGTTATACTTCGAAAAAGAGAAAGGAGATGAGTGCTATAAAATTACAACCGGAAAACTTTAAATTGGAAGACACCACCATATGGTCATTTCCAGATCGTGGAAGTTGGGCCACACATTCCGGCAAATATCGCGGAAACTGGTCGCCATATGTACCACGAAATCTTATTTTACGATACACCAGAAGAAATGATTGGGTATTAGATCAGTTCTTAGGAAGCGGGACAACATTGATCGAGGCAAAGTTGCTTGGCAGAAATGCAATCGGCGTCGATGTGAATCCGAATTCTATCAAGCTATCTAATTCAAATCTTCACTTTACTTATCAGGAAACTTCTAAAATATTCACTAAACAGGGCAACGCAAGACAATTATCATTCATCAAAGATCAAAGTATAGACTTGGTCTGCACTCATCCTCCATATGCGGATATTATCCATTACAGCCAGGATATACCGGAAGATATATCACATTTGGCGTATGAGGATTTTCTGCAGGCGATGGAGGATGTAGCAAGAGAATCCTATCGCGTTTTGAAAGAAGGTGGAATCTGTGCATTTATGGTTGGCGATATTCGCAGAAAGGGATATGTATTACCTCTTGGAATGAATACCATGCAAAAATTCACAGATGTGGGGTTTATTCTAAAGGAGATTATTATCAAGGAACAACATAACTGCCGGTCTGCCGATTATTGGGATGGGCGTGAAAAGACATTCCTGATGCTGGCTCACGAATATATTTTTGTGTTAGAAAAACGGAGTGATGAAAATTAAGGTAGACATGAAATAGCTGTTAGACGGTGGTTAGCGGTGTGTTGGCAGCCCATGTCTGCCCATGAGACGGTAGCGCTGATGATAGACCTTGAAAAATCAGCGAACGCTGAATTGAGTGTTGCGTAAAGTGAATTCCTATGATATACTGGCAGTAGAAAACGAAAGTATGTTCGACATGAATAGTTAGGTGAATAGATATGGCTGTCAGTTATAAAAAGTTATGGAAGTTGCTGATTGATCGGGACATGAAGAAAAAGGACTTGTGTGCATCGGCTGGGATCAGTCATGCATCCATGGCAAAGCTAGGAAAGAATGAAAATGTTACGACTGATGTACTCGTCAAAATATGTACTGCTTTGAAATGTGACATCAGTGATATCATGGAGATAACGGAAGAAGTTGAACAGTAGGAGGTAATAGATAAGGAATGAATTTTAATGAATACATAAACGATGAACTTTTAGGCAAATTTGATTTTTATAATTATGGACATGCATTGGAAATATTATATGATGCTTTTCCGGAGGAATGGGGAGAATTACAGGATTGCTTAAAGCAGTTACGTCTTACGCTTACAGATATAAAAAAAGCAGGCGGAAATGAATCTCCTATACCCAAAAAGTTTGATGATGTTTTATATCCTTATGGTTGGAGAGAGATTCGAATCAGCGGTGATCTAATAGTAAAAAAATATCCGCGTCAAACAGCTCAACGAAGAGGACGTTTTGCTGATGAACCATATGAAGTAGAAACAATAGCGGGATACATAGATGGACACAATATTGATTTCTTGAAAAATCGTGTTGCGTTTGACTTGGAGTGGAACAGCAAAGATCAAACCTTTGATAGAGACTTGTTGGCAATGAGGACATATTTTGATTGTGGACTGATTGATGTTGGGGTTATTGTTACGAGAGCTGAAGAACTTAATGATATTTTTAAGCAAGAAAAAGATGATAATGGTCAATTCTTAATGAAGAAATACGGTGCCAGTACTACATGGATGGGAAAGTTGATTTATCGTCTTGAATCGCGGCGTAATGGTGGGTGTCCAATCTTAGCGATAGGTATAGGAAAGGAATGTGTTGAAGGATATGGCAGACTTGATGAGCACTAAAAAGAATCTGCAGGAGTTTACTGCAGGTAAAAAGTACAATACAATTTATGCAGATCCGCCTTGGCAATTTCAAAATAGAACTGGAAAAGTTGCGCCGGAGCATAAGAGATTAAATCGCTATGAGACTATGTCCGTAAACGATATTAAAGCCTTACCTGTTTCTGATATTACCGGAGACAAGGCACATCTTTATTTATGGATTCCGAATGCGTTGTTGCCGGACGGATTGGCAGTTATGGATGCCTGGGGGTTTGAATATAAAGGAAACATTGTCTGGGAGAAAATTCGTAAAGATGGTGGACCAGATGGACGCGGAGTAGGTTTTTATTTTAGAAACGTAACGGAGTTGCTTTTGTTTGGAATAAAGAAAAAAAGTGCACCTAATCGGACATTGCAACCGGCGCGATCTCAGGTTAATTTGATTAGAACTATGAAGCGCGAACATAGTCGTAAACCGGATGAAATTATCCCTATAATTGAATCGTGCAGTCAAGGCCCTCGAATTGAACTTTTTGCCAGAGGCGTTCGTGAAGGTTGGGATATGTGGGGGGATCAGGCGAATGAAGACTATGAACCAACCTGGAATACATATTCAAATCATACCGTCGCACAAGCAAAATAGTCTGGTAAACTAGGGAACATACGAAAAATGTAAAAATGGAGGACAACAAGTGGAAACGTCTAAGCCAATAGTGTTTGTCATTACACCTTTTAATGAGGACTTTTTGGCATTGTTTGAAGAATTTAAGCAAAAATTTGGGACTTTATATGAATTTACAAATGCAGGAGATTTGGATAACCAACAAAATATTTTGAAGGATATTGTTGAGGGGGTTGCTACTGCGGATGTTATTATTGCAGATCTGACAGGACTGAATGCAAATGTGTTTTATGAATTAGGCTTAGCACATGCAATGGGTAAGAAGGTAATTATTATTACGCAGGATATTGATGAATTACCTTTTGATATTAAATCATATAGAGCTAATCAATATAGTTTACAGTTTAATAAATTGCCGGATTTAATAACGGAACTTAATAAATTGCTTAATGGAGCAATTGATGGAAGTATTAAATATGGAAATCCGGTTATGGATTATGCTCCCAATTTTAAAAATCCGCAGATTGAAAGAACTGTGGGTCCTGTAGCAAGCACTGAGAAAACAGCGGATACTGTTGATGAAACTGAAGACGAAAACGATGGAGGATATTTAGATTATATTGCTGACGTTAACGAAAATGGGAAAATGATGGTTGACGAATTAGGACTAGTATGTTCAGAAATGACAGAGATGTCTCGTTCTATCACAAAAGCTACAGAGGACATTAATAAAGTAAAGGGTAAGTCTGGAAATGTTGATCCTATATTCGTTAGGAATGTTTGCCGGAAGTTATCGGAACCAGTAGATAGTTATGCTGAAAAGTTAAAGACTCATATTGAAAAAATTACCGAATATTGGAATAAAATTGAAAACAGTTATCTCGAACTTTTGGATAATCCATTTATTAGAAAGACTCAAAATATAGAAGAATTAAAACGGTCTATAACTGCTTTGGATAAAATGCAAACGGCAATTGATGCTTCTAATAATCAAATTGAAAACCTTATTATTAGCGCACAAGGAACTGTCGGAATAGAGAGAAGACTCACAAAGGCAGTTAAAAATCTAATATCTGTTTTGCAAGCTTATCTCACAATGACTAATACAATTTCTTCATCTGGTGATCGTATAAATAGCAAAAGTGAAATCATAATTAGTGAAATATCTGATTGATACAGAATGGTGTATTTTATCATTGTAGATAATACGGGTTTATCTGTAAATGGGAATACTCTAAATATAAATTGCAAGCCATTGGCGACAACTCCAAATAAAATATGAAAGAAGAGAATCTTTATGAGCGAAGAATCAGATATGACTTTTTCAGAGGTTGCAGCAGAAATGGATCGGCTGATTCTATCTAAGAATTATACGGATTTAAAATTATATTTGGAACAATTAAAAAATGGATTACATTTATATACTCAATCAGAATGTTTTCCCCTTTATTATTATATGGGGACGGGATATGGTGCGTTGGCTGATCATTACAGAGATATAAGTGAAGATAAGGATGTTGCGCTTGAATTCAGAAAATGGTCATTCTTTTATTTGAGAGAAGTAATAGAGCATTACGAACAAGAAGACAGTAATTCTATACTTTTGATGTGCGCATATACAAATTACGCTAATGGCTTAGATTCTTGTGGACGAGTGATTGAGGCTCTTAGAATTTATCGGAAAGCACTTACCCTAAATCCACAATTTGGTATGGCCTTAGGTAATTATGGAAGAGCTTTAAAATTTTATGCAAATATGGTCAATGATCCAGGCCATTATAGAGATTTACATAGTTTTGCATATCACGCATTAAAGGATGCAGTAAAAATAAAAGATCCAAATTTTCATGAAGATGCAATACAGAATTTTCAGAAAAACATAGGTGAGTATGAGGAGTTATTGCCAAAAGCTGTTTTAGAAGAAGCAATAGTATATAAGGAATATGATCTTGGTGAGTTGGATGAAAGACAATACAGAATATGGTGTTTGAAGAACCACCTTTTTCTAAATCCTTTAAATGATTTATTGGAAGAAGAATCTGCCTTTGCTCATGATCCGTTGACAATTACTGTGTTGACAGAAAATGTTTTAGAAAAAAATATAGAAAATAGGAGTAGTGGAGCACCACCTAAATGGTTTGCAATGCTTAACCAGTTAAAGGAAGAATATATTTTTTCCAGATGGATGTGTTATGAGGGAATTACTAAAGAGAGGCAAGTACATTACGCGGATCGAGAAGTAAAACTGTCTCTCGCAAGTTATGATTATGCAAATTATTCGATCAGATTAGAACAGCTTAAGGCAGCATTTAAAGGCGTTTTTTCCATATTTGATAAAACAAGTTTTGTTATAAATTTATTTTGGAATTTGGGTTTTCCCGAGAGAAAAGCAGATGCAGCACACGTTTTTAAATCTTCTGACTATCCTTCAAACAACGTAGCTTTAACAGCGTTAAGATGGAGCTATTTTGAATTTGAGGAAAAATATGGTAATGCAGATAGGGCTTCAGAGAGAGCGTTAAAGATATTACGTAATGCATTGGAACATAAATTCATTAAAATACATGAATATTCGTATGGAGGGAAACTTCAAATCGAAGAAGATTATTTTTATCATATTAGCGAAAATGATTTGAAAATACAAACTATTCGATTATTAGAGATCGCACGTGAGTGGCTTATGGAACTTGTTTATGCTATCGGTATTGAAGAGGGTAAAAATAATCGTGCAGATAATGCGGTGCAATTGAATGTGGCTGACTTTGATGATCGGTGGAAAGTTTAAATATTTATGATGTAAGAACATTACTAATCTAAAAGCCACCGGTCTTAGCTCCAAATGAGTTCCGAAAACCAGTGGCCTGCCTGACAGATATACGAGATGAATTAAAATATGTGGCTACATTTTGGCTACAAAAATTATGTGGACGAACCGGAATGCCCGAATAAATCATCATAATCCGGACAAAATGCGCACTGATAATGCGCTTTATAACCTTTCGAACGATTGTAAAAGACGAGTTCGAGTGAAAATACGTTGTTAAATTAAAAATTAAGGAGTTGCTCGAAGAAAGAAATATAATACAAAAAAATTAGCTCAAATGACTGGAATTAGAGAATCTACAATAAGTGATGTCGTCAGGGGGCACGCGCACGGTTATTAATTTTGAGCATCTGTCTAAAATTGCGGAGGCGTTAGAGATTTCTGAAATTTCACAAATCATAGATTTTGAAAAGTGACACATGAGTATATTATTAAACAAAGCTGTAAAAATCTTGCGTTTAAAATAAAAGAGAGTTATTAAACAACACAGCCTGAAAATCACGCAGAATACTCAGCAGCCGAAATATTATGTAATTGATGCGATTGATAGATGCAAAAGAGAAAGGATAAAAGGAATGAAACCGTTGGAACAAAAATTGCTAAAACTACTATCGAATAATGATGTAACTTTTTTCATTCCACCGTATCAGAGAAATTATGAGTGGACAGAAGAACAGTGTAATATATTTTTTGAAGATGTAGTAAAGACTCATGACAAGAACGTGTCTGGTAATTTAGCTGAACACTTTTTTGGGACAATTACATATTTTCAGACCGAAACTGTATTTGGGCAACCTAACAAATTGATTTTAATTGATGGGCAGCAACGTATTACTACTACGATGTTGTTTCTCACTGCATTACGTGATTTGTTGCCGGACCAAAGCCTGAAGAAATTTATTAATACCAAGTATTTGAAAAATGATAATGTAGATGGCGATTCTGAATATAAAATCAAGTTGAAACAGGTAGAAACGGATTGGAGTGCATATAAGAAAATTATTCTTGGTGAAGAATTGAGTGGAACAGAGAAAACATCCAGGGTTAGTAGCAATTATAACTTATTCAAAGTGCTATTGACTGAATACAGCAATGACGGAAATCAGATTGAACCTTTGATTAATAATGGAATTGATAAGTTTAGTGTTATTACGATTGAATTAGAGCCAGACAGAAATCCGTGGGAAAATCCACAAGAAATATTTGAATCAATGAATTCACTTGGAAAGCCACTTTCGCTGGCGGATCTTGTGCGAAATTACCTTCTTTTGGGGCTTAATGCTGATACGCAAGAGAAATATTATCGTAAATATTGGCTACATATTGAAAGAATTTTGCCTGGACAGGTATCAAATTATATAAGAGATTTTATGCAATGGCGCACTGAGGGATCTTTCAAACAGGCTACGGAAACAAATTATAAAGAGTTGTATGCTCTCTTTAAAAATCAAAATTATTATGGTAATAATGCAGAAGATATACTCAAGGATTTGTATACTCATGCGGAATTGTATAGTTGCATTATTTCGGATAGATCAACAGGAAATACGAAGGTAGATAATATACTAGCTGATATTAGGTATCTTCGTGTTACAACCGCGTATTCATTCTTATTAGCGTTACTTTCCGAATGGAAAGAAGGAATAATCAATGGCAGTGGTACAGAAGAAATACTCGATGCGTTTCGTATATATTGTATGAGACGACGCTTAATTGGACTGACGGCTGCAGAAAACAAAGCCTTTCCAGTGTTGGTAAAGCAAATAAGTAAACTTGAGTGCGCAGATGATAAACGTCAAGAAACTTTTAATATCTTATCGAAGCAAGAAAGTAACCTTCGGCTTCCGAATGATGTTGAAATAATTAATACATTAAATGGGGCAAATTTTTTAATTATAAGTACTGTAAATTCTTCTTGGCTTTAGTTGAAGAAAAAATAACTAGAAGTCGTCCGGATTTATCAGATAAGAGGCTGCAAATAGAACATATTATGCCACAGACATTGAATGATATTTGGCGGCAGGAGCTGGGAGATGATTGTGAATCCGTACATCAGGAATATGTACATAATATAGGAAATTTAACTTTGATTCGTCATAATCAAGAGCTTGGACAGAAGTCTTTTGTAGAAAAGAAAGACACCTATCAGAATAAAGCGGGACTTCAAATAGCAAAGACAAACATCGTTGATCAGGACCATTGGGATAAAAATACGATAATTGCCAGGTGTTTTTGGATTGTGAATTATATTGTGAAGGAGGTTTTACCTATTCCAGAATCAATGAGGAAAACTAATAATTTTTCCTTAAAGGAGAAAAGAGGCTTGTCATTTATTGAATTACAAATTGTTGGGGAATATATTCAATTCCACAAAGAACCATCTATATCCGCAAAAGTGGTTTCAGATAAGGAGGTTGAGTTTGAAGGGGAAAAATGGCGACTATCTAAAATTACTAAAGAACTTCAAAAACGCAGAGGTGAACTTTCTGCCTCAGGAGCCTATAACGGAGCACAATATTGGGATTATGATGGAATGAGGTTGTCAGATATTATGTAATTTTGTTATAGTAATATTTATATACCATCGGTGATGGCTCTCCAGTGAGTTAATATATTAGAAAGGATTTGCACTTATGGAACTGGAAATTGGGATTGAGGATTTGCTGCGAAAATCCAGAGTAGAGTCCTCACGCATTGAATTTAAGGCTGGTTGGAATCCGGATGATATTTATCACAGTATTTGTGCCTACGCCATGATTGCAATAACGAAGGCGGCGGATATATTCTGGTGGGTGTTGAGAAGAAAAATGGAGTAACAGTGCGACCGGTAAAGGGACTTCCAGAATATATGCTGGATGACATCCAAAAAGAAATGGTTGGATATAATAATGTCATCTCACCGGCATATTTTCCGCGACTCGTTCCTTTGGAAGTGGATGGCAGATGGATACTGGTAATTGTTGTCCGAACCGGGCAGCAGAGACCATATAAGGTACCGGATTATGTCACTGGTAAAAAGGACAAAAAGTATTATTATTACATTCGTTATGGCACGAGTTCCGTTTGAGCAAATTCGGAGCAGGAACGGGAACTGATTGCCATGACAGATCAGACGCCGTTTGACTGTAAAGCAAATCATAAGGCGACATTTGCTGATATTTCGCCGGTTCTTTTGGAGGACCATTTGCGGAAGACCGGAAGCAAATTGGCAAAGCAGGTAAGAGAACGAGGAGTAGAGGCGATCTTAGAAGAAATGCAACTGCTTGAGGGGCCGCCAGAGCTCCGCTATATCCAGAATGTAGCGCTGATGATGTTTTGTGAACATCCTGAGAAATTTTTCCGCTATACCTATGTGCAGATGACTATATTTCCGGAAGGAAGCATTAAAAATCCGAGCCTGAGTGAGGATTATCCGAACATCACCGGTTCTGTTCCGCAGATGATACAGGCGACGATGGAACGCTTTCGCAATCTTTTTATCCGAGAAAAGGTCATCAAGGTGCCGAATCAGATGGAGTCGCTTCGGATTATGAATTATCCGTATCAGGCTATCGAGGAGGCTGTTGTAAATGCATTTTATCACCGAGATTATATGACCAATGAACCAGTGACGATTGAAATTGAGCCAGATTGTATCAATATTATGAATTTTCCGGGAATAGACCGGTCGATTTCAAGTGCTACGATTGCGGAGGGACGTAGATTTGTATCACGGTATTATCGAAATCGGCGTCTGGGAGAGTTTTTAAAAGAACTGGATTTGTCAGAAGGCCATTCATCGGGGATTCCTACCATACAGGATGAACTTGAGAAAAATGGTTCTCCAAGAGCGGAATTCTTTACAGATGATGACAGGCGGGCAATGCGGATTCGTATACCGATTCATCCGGCGTTCCTGAAATCCAATGATTTAGAAGAAGGAAATGATAACTATGTTCAAAATGAAAATAGTTTGAAAGAAGTTTTGAAAGAAGTTTTGAAAAAAGCAGATTTTAATAAAGTGGTTTCTATTATTGAAATAATTGATAGAGATGGTGAAATTACGCCGATGAAAGCAAAAGAAGTCTGCGGAAAATCAGAAACAACAACGTGGAGATATTTACAGATATTAACGTCAACAGGATTTGTTGTAAAAACAGGAAATACCAATACCTCGGTCTATAAAAAGAAGTAGATGATGGGGAATAATGGATATATTGTAAGAAATGGGGGGATGTATGTCCCAAAAAAGATTAAATAATACAATATTTTTGATGTTTCTTGTAACCAGTAATTATTGTAAAGCACACAATATTACTGCAAGAGAGTTTTTGGATCTCGATAAAAAATATGTTATATTGAACTATGTTTCAGAGTGTCCTGATATATTTGACAGTATGACAAATCGTGAAATGGTAGAGGAGGTTGATCAATATGTTTCGTAATATAAAGACAACGCTTTATCATGGCACAATTTCCGAAATAGTGACAGTAGATGTAAATGCCGGATAGTGATCAGGCGAAGAACATTTTGCTGAATAATCTGGAAGTTGAAAACCTTGGTATCCAGTATTATATTGGAAAGCAGGAAGTCGCGGATGCGGTCATTAAAAGTATTCGAGAAATTGATTGGCGGTAATGATGTATGACGGAGAAAAAGGCGCAGGTCGCGGTGGGACTTTCGGTTGTGGCGATAACAAAATATTTGATGGAATATTTTTCTATCTCACATGAAGATGCCTATAAAAAACTTGTGAATACAGATTTTTTTGAACGGCTGAATGACTATGAGACAGGTTTGTATTTGGAACCGGATCGGTATTTATGCAAAGCTTGTATTCTTGAATTAGAACAGGGTAAAACAGCAATGTATGAATTCATCAATGCAGAATAAATTGACCTGTTCCGAGAAAGAGACGGTAATATGAAAATAGATCAGCTGAAAAATGTACTGGAGCAAATAGACTGGGGGCTGTTTTTGAAGCAAAAGGAATGGTTGTATTCTCAACAATGCCATCTGGAAAGATGGTATGGTACCAGGGCAGCTGTTTTTCCGGAAGGAATTCTGAATCTGATGGATGGCTTACAGGATGCATGGGAAGGAAGCCTGGAAGGCTTCCAATTCTCTGAAAAACAGGACGATGTGGGAAACTCATACTGGTATAAAGAAGTTTGGACTGACGAGGATATTAAGATTGCATTGGAGAATGCAGAGATAGAAGTTACAGAAGAAAATGTGAAGAAGCTGAAACAAGAATGCCTGCACATTTTCGATGATAAATCAGAACGAAATGAGATGCTGGCTAACAGGGCAAGAAGCACTTTTGTATGGAAAGCGTAATATGAACGGTCAGGTAAAAATTATGTCCAGAAAGAGGAACAGTTTTTATGGATAGAGAGACACGATTAGCAAAAGTGCGTTCTTTCATAGAAGAACGCGGCTGGAATTATAATTATTCGGAAGAAGACGGCTGCGGAAGTATAGATTTTGAATACCGCGGTCTTGCCTATCATATCTGGGAATTTGCTGATGGTGAGCGCGGTGTAGAAACAAATCTGCGGCATGGCGGTCGGAACGAGGATATTTTCGGAGACTACGAGACTGAAATACTGGAGATTATGAAAAACTGGTAATAAGCAGGGGCGTCACATTCCAAAGTGGATTCTTCCAGAAAAAAGGAGGGCCGAGGTCATGTCCTGTGACCCCGGCGAGTATGAAAAAGAAAGATTTATTTTAAGCACTTGCTGTTTGCTTCTGAAATAGAGAATATTATGGTTCTGTGAAGAAAAGATGATTGACTTGTGGAAAAACCGTAAACAGAGTATGTCGGTTTTGTGTTTTGGTGAATGCTGATCCCAGACTTTATATGAGATATAAAAAGTTTTTCGTGTCCTATATCCTGTTTCCGAAGCGGTATAAAGAGCAGGAGAATTCAGGAACTTGATTCCGTTCTTATTGACAAACAGGAATATGCGCGTATAATAGTTGGTATGCAAACGGTTTGCATACAAATTAAATATGTGAGGAGCCGTACGTAGAATAAAAAACAAACAAATCAATCAAACGGAAAACCATGCGGAATTCCAGATGGAAAAGGAAAGGAGAGAAGAGAATGGACAGCCTGCATGTTCGGATCGCCCTGACGAAAGGGCAGTTCAGCAAATACATTTTACGTAAGGCCAGAGAGATCGGACTGCTGCGGGGACAGCCGCACATTCTGGAGTATCTTGCGACGAATGACGGCTGTTCGCAGACAGAGGTCTGTGAAGCCTGGGACCTGGACAAATCCACGGTTTCCGGCCTGATCGAACGGATGGAACGCGATAGCCTGATCCGTGTTGAAAGGGAAGAGGACGACCGGCGGAAAAAGAAGCTGTTTCTTACATCGAAAGGCACCGAACTTGGGGAAAAAATGGATGTGTATATGAAACAGCTGGATGAGACAGCATTTGCGGGAATATCAGAAGAAGAGCGAGAGCAGTTTATGAGCGTGCTTTCGCGCATTTATCAGAATTTAAAAGGAGCAGAAGAAAATGGGAAAGAGTAAAACGAAACAGGCAGGACAAAATGTATCCGCAGGAGCGGGAAAAGGTGCAGATGGCGGACAGAATGCGGGTGGAAATAATGCGCATGGCGCGGGCGGATCACAGAATAAAATGGCAGTCATGCCGATGAACACACTGCTGCTGTCAATGTCGGTGCCGCTGATGCTTTCTTTGCTGGTACAGTCCCTTTATAATATCGTGGACAGTATTTTTGTATCGAGATATTCGGAGCAGGCGCTGACCGCCACCTCGCTCGTGTATGCGGTGCAGTTCCTGATGATCGCGGTCGGCGTCGGTACCAATGTCGGTCTGAATTCACTTTTGTCCAGATATGTCGGCGCGAAGAAAGATGAGGATGCCTGCCGCGCAGCCACCACGGGCCTGATTCTGAATATTGCGTCAGCCCTGGTTTTCTCTCTGGTCGGGATCTTTTTCTCAAAGCCGATCGCGTCGATGATGACCAGTGATCCGGAACTCCGAGAGCTTTGCATTCAGTACATGCAGGTCTGCGTGGTCTTCTGCTATGGTACGTTTATCCAGACCTACGGACAGCGGCTTTTACAGGCGGTCGGCGATACGGTTCTGAGCATGGTTTCCCTGATCTCGGGCGCAATCATCAATATCATCCTGGACCCGATCATGATTTTCGGCCTGCTTGGCTGCCCGGAAATGGGCATTCGCGGCGCTGCAATCGCTACTGTCATCGGACAGTGTACAGGCGCGGTGGTGGCCCTGGTGCTGAACAAGACGAAGAACCCGGTGATCCACGTACATTTCAAAGGCTATCATTTCAACCTGGACGACGTGAAGGCAATCTACCGCGTCGGCATGCCGACCATCGTCATGCAGGCGATCGGCAGCGTGATGACATTTGCTGTGAACGCGGTCCTGATGTCTGTGTCTACAACAGCGGTTGCTTTCTTCGGCGTCTACTACAAGCTGCAGAACTTCCTGATGATGCCGATGAACGGACTTGGCCAGGCGACGATCCCGATTGTCGGGTTCAACTTTGGTTCCGGTAATAAAGACCGGATCAAACAGGCGTGGAAATGCGTTGTCCCGGCCGGTATTGTGATGGCACTGATTGGCACGGTGATCTTTCTGGCATTCCCGAAGCAGCTGCTCGGTCTTTTCGCGGCGAGTGAGGAGATGCTCGCAATCGGCGTACCGGCACTGCGGATCATTTCCGTGACGTTTGTTTTCGCGACTATGACGATCATCTTCGGCTATTTCGCGTCCGGCCTCGGCAACGGCGTGATCAACATGGTCGGCGGTGCGATCCGTCAGCTGGTGGTGTTGGTGCCGCTCGTATGGGTGTTTACGAACTTTCTCGGGATTTCCTATACCTGGTACGCGATGTGGATCTCGGAAGTGCTGGCGTTTATCTACAGTTTCTGGAGCATCCGGAAAGAGACGAAGAAAAAAGCAGGGTTCTGATACGGAATCCGGCAGACTGAATGTTCATTAATCTTATAATCCGGTGTCTGCTGCAGTTTGGGAATTGTTGCCGGACATGATCAAAACAATAGTTGTATTATAGTTCAGATTGTGTTATTTTGCATATAAAATAAAGCAGTAGAGGAAGACAATACTATATGGGCAATCAAACGAATCATACGCTGGTTATTTTAAAAAAGGGTGAGGGACGCACGGTCAAATCCGGCGGCCTCTGGATCTATGATAACGAAATCGAAAGCATAACCGGAACGTTTCATAACGGAGACATGGTAACCGTGCATGATCATGATGGATATCCGCTGGGACGGGGATATATCAACCAGAACTCCAAAATCCGCATTCGTCTCATGACGCGGAATGCCGGACAGGAGATTGATGAGGCATTTCTGCGGATGCGCCTGCAGGATGCCTGGGATTACAGGAAGAAAACGATGGGGCTTATCTGCGATGCTGATTGTGATAATGAAAAGAGCATACACAATTGCAGCTGCCGTCTGGTATTCGGTGATGCGGATTTTCTGCCGGGCCTGGTCATTGACAAGTATGCGGATGTTCTGGTGGTGCAGTCGCTGGCGCTTGGTATCGACCGGTTTAAAGAGCAGATCGTAACGATCCTGAAGGAAATCCTGGCGGCAGACGGCCTTGTGATCCGGGGAGTCTATGAACGCAGTGATTCCAAAGAACGTGAGAAAGAAGGCATGGAGCGCACAAAGGGATTTCTGGGAGCAGAATTTGATACGAAAGTCCCGATTACAGAGAATGGCGTGAAGTATATTGTTGATGTGCAGGATGGACAGAAGACCGGATTTTTTCTGGATCAGAAATACAATCGTCTGGCCATTCAGAAGCTGTGCCGGGGCGCGAAGGTGCTGGACTGCTTTACACACACGGGTTCGTTTGCGCTGAATGCGGGGATCGCGGGGGCGGCGGATGTGCTGGGAGTGGACGCGTCGGAGCTGGCGGTGGCACAGGCGCGGGAGAATGCCAGCCTGAACGGACTGCAGGATACCGTGCGGTTCGAATGCCATGATGTGTTTGAACTGCTGCCAGAGCTGGAACGCAGGGGAGAGCGGTACGATGTGGTGATCCTTGATCCGCCTGCTTTTGCAAAATCCCGCAGTTCGGTTAAGAATGCTGCGAAGGGTTACCGGGAAATTAATCTGCGGGGCATGAAGCTCGTAAAAAACGGCGGTTATCTGGCGACCTGCTCCTGTTCGCATTTCATGGATTATGAGACTTTTACAAAAGTGATTGGCCAGGCAGCGCGGAGTGCGCATAAGCGTCTGCGTCAGGTCGAATTTCGTACCCAGGCGCCGGATCATCCGATCCTCTGGGCAGCGGATGAGAGTTATTATCTGAAATTTTACATTTTTCAGATTGTAGATGAGAAATAAAAGTTGAGAAGCATCAGTCATGGCTGCTGGTGCTTTTTTGATGCGCAGGGGCTGGCAAGTATGTTTTTAAATTTGTTGGTACTCACCTCTTGACATGGCTAGCAACGAGCGTTATAACACGTTTATAAAAGAATCTGTATTCCTGTACCTGAAAGACGATCATAATTTTAAAAAGATGGAAAAATGACAGAATTGAATGGATGCAGGAATATACTGCTGTTATGGAAGAGTTGAAATGAAAAGAGAATGCAAACGTTGTTTCATACAGTGTTACAGCGAACATTGTTGCGAGGAGGTACCAATGGAACAGAGTGTAATACCCATTTTTTTTACAACTGACGAGAGTTATGCTCCCTGGCTGGACTGTGCCATCCGTTCAATGGAGGAGCACACATCCGAAGCGTATCGGTATCAGATTATTATCCTGCATCAGGATTTAACAAAAGAAAGTCAGGATAAGATTGCCTCCGGTGTGCACACACCGTTTGAAATCCGGTTTGTTCCCATGGAAAGGGAGCTGGCAGGCATTACTGACCGGACCGAAAACCGGCTGCGGTGTGATTATTTTACATTGACCATTTATTTCAGGCTGTTTATCGCTGACCGTTTTCCTGAGTATGATAAGGGAATTTATCTTGACAGTGACATTGTGGTGCCCGGTGATATTTCTGAACTGTACCGTGTGGAATTAGGAGACAATATCATCGGAGCCTGTGCGGATCGTTCGATCATGCCGGTTCCTGAACTGGTGGAGTATGTAGAAAACGCAGTCGGTGTACCGATTGACCGGTATATCAATTCCGGTATTCTGCTGATGAACCTGAAAAAGATGCGGGAAGTGGGATTTTGTGACCATTTCCTCCGGCTGCTGCATACATTTCACTTTGATTGTCTTGCTCCCGATCAGGATTACATTAATGCAATGTGCAACGGTAAAGTCGTCTATCTGGATGAGACGTGGGACGCCATGCCGCCGATGGGAGAAAAAGAAAACGAGGTGCTTCGGGAACCCAGGCTGATTCATTACAATCTGTTTCAGAAGCCCTGGTGCTATGACAATATCCCATATGAGAAATATTTCTGGAACTGTGCAAAAAAATCTCCGTTTTATCCGGACATTCTGCGTTTTAAGGAAAATTACTCGGAGGAACAGAAGAAATCGGATCAAACCTGCCTTGAAAACATGATCGCTAAGGGCCCCGGAGTGTGTGATCAGAAAGTTACTTTCCGCAAAATGTTTGAAAAAGGGGAAAGCATACGCGTATGCTAAAACATGATAAAGATAAAATCTATGTATGGAAATCGGTGAAAAAAGAGGAGAACTTCGCATATGCTGATCGGCGGAAATAAAGAACAGGTCATTGCCAATATGAAATCGGCTGCAGAGAGGGGAGATCTGAACTGTAAGATGGAGACGGACGATCCGGTTTTATCGCAGGAAGAGCGGGAAAAGATCATTCGGCATTTCCTGGAATGTTACTCGCAGCAAAAGCAGCAGCTCGTTAACTTACGAAGTTCGCTCCCGCAAGCGCGGCGAACTTCTTGTAAGTTAAATTATAAGGCTTTCGGATATCGGTTTTGCAACGTCTGTGCGCGGGCACTGACCGATACGGCCACCAGATGGCTGAACCGGGATACCAGGATTGAGGGGCTGGAGAATATAAAAGAGATTCATGGCGGTGCAATCGTTACCAGCAATCATTTCAGCCCTCTGGATAATACGGCGGTGCGGAAAGCGATGAATCGGGCAGGCTATCGGCGGCTTTTCATTGTCAGTCAGGAGACGAATCTTGCCATGAAGGGATGGATAGGTTTTCTGATGAATCATGAGGACATCATTCCACTGGTGAATAATTCTGAATATCTGCGTAAATATTTCGGCCCTATGATCCGGGAACGATTAAAACACGGTGATGCAATTCTGATCTATCCGGAGCAGGAGATGTGGTTTCACTACCGAAAGCCCCGCCCGCCGAAACGGGGTGCGTATTATTATGCGGCTGTCAACCATGTTCCGGTTATTTCCTGTTTTGTGGAAATCCGGGATCTGCCGGGGAAAGAAAATGAAGAATTCCACAAAACCCGTTATGTGATGCATATTCTCAAACCCATTTACCCGGACCCGGATAAAAACGCCAGAGAGAACAGTCAGGAAATGATGCGGCAGGACTATCGGCAGAAGGCAGCGGCCTATGAACAGGCGTATGGAAAAACGCTTACATACGATTTTAAGACCGATGATATTGCAGGATGGATTCCGCCTGAAGAGAATACTGAAGATAATTCCTGAGAACGGCGGCGGGGAGCTTTTGCTAACCGATAAAAAAGGATGCGGTATAGCGGGGCATGAAGGAAAAAGGAACAAATAATCCGGCGGTTTTTTGAAAAATTTCTACTTTCAAGGAACCTTGACTTTACCTCAAAAAGATTTATAATAATAACATACCGCGTGGCAGTGAAAGGCGTAAATCCAGGAAATTGGATTTACGTCTTTTTTATGCGCACAGCCGCAGGAGGTGACTAGTGGCTTTGCCACTCGCGGCTGGCGCGGGCGAGCAGGAGCCGACAAGCCGCCTCCTGCCCGATTGCAGGGCTGCACAGCTGCACACGCAAAGAAGATTCAGAAGGAAAAGGAGTATTTTTTATGTCTGAGAACAAAACGAAGGAGCTTGATTTAAGCACGGCTCCGATTGGGAAAACGATGCTGAATTACGCGATTCCGTGTATCATTTCGCTGCTGGTAGCAGCGCTTTATAACATCGTGGACCAGATCTTTATCGGCTGGGGTGTCGGAGCGGAGGGCAACGGCGCGACGAATATTGTATTTCCGCTGACGACGCTGGCGCTGGCAATCGCCACGATGATTGGCGACGGCGCATGCTCGTTTGTGAGCATCAGTCTGGGAAGCCGCGACAGCGACAAGGCGCACCGTACGGTCGGCAATGCTGTGCTTCTTGCGATTATCTGCGGTATCGTTCTGATGGCGATTTACCTGATCTTTCAGGCGCCGATTCTTCGACTGTTCGGCGCGACGGACGATGTCTCTGAACTGACAAGAACCTACGCGAAGCGATATTTCACCTGGATTGCGGTCGGCGTTCCGTTCTATATGTTCGGGCAGGCGATGAACCCGATCATCCGTTCAGACGGCAGCCCGAGAGTGGCGATGGTCGCGACATTGGCCGGTGCGATCGCGAATATCATTCTTGACCCAATCGCCATCTTTATCCTGAAGTGGGATGTGATGGGCGCGGCGGTTGCGACTGTAGCAGGACAGGTGATCACGGCAGTCATTTCGCTGGTATATGTGAGCAGAATGAAACAGGTGAAACTTTCAAAGGACAGCTTTGTGCTTCGCACATCGCTGATCACCAAATTTATCCCGCTTGGCTTTACCAGTTTTTTAAGCCAGTTCTCACTCGTGCTTTCGATGGCTGTTATGAACAATATGATCGCGAAGTATGGTGCGCTTTCCGCATTTGGCGAGGGAGGCACCGGCGATACGCCGATGGCAGTAGTTGGTATTGTCATGAAGTTTTTCCAGATTATGATTTCGGTGGTTGTCGGTATGGCAGCGGGATGCATCCCGATCGTCGGCTTCAACTATGGTGCGCATCGCTTTGACCGCTGTCGGGAAATTATGAAGCGGCTGCTGACCTATGAGTTCTGCGTTGGCCTGGTGTCGCTGCTGATCTTTGAATTGTTCCCGACGCAGCTGATCAGCCTGTTTGGTACCGGTTATTCGGATACGTACTACGCGTTTGCGCGGGTGGCGTTCCGCATTTATCTGTGTGCGGTTCCTCTGGACTGTGTCTGCAAGGCTTCCTTTATTTTCCTGCAGTCCCTTGGAAAACCGGTGCAGTCGACCGTGCTTTCCCTGATCCGTGAGGTAGTGCTTGCGGTGCCGCTCGCAGCGATCCTGCCGTGGGTGTTCAGCCATCTGTTTGGTTCGGAGAACGGTATTTACGGCATTCTGCTTTCCATGCCGGTGGCTGTGGTGATTACGTTCATCATTGCGATTGTCATCGATCTGAATATGTACCGTCAGCTGAAAAAGCAGGAGGAAGCGGAGAAGTAACTGCTCTGAACTGTTGCCAATAATGCATAAAGAATCCGCGGAAAACATCCATAAAAACGCTGAAAATGTGCTTTTGTCCGAAAAAATACTTACGTAAACCACTTTTTTCTGGTAAAATGTAACCAGTTGTATTGTGTCAAAATGAAAGAGGTGGAAATGATGTATTCGGTAGGAGATTATGTAGTGAAAGCCAACAATGGCGTATGCCGGGTAGAGGATATCGTGCATCTGGATGTTTCCGGTGCGAGCAAGGATAAGCAGTATTATCTGCTGATCCCGCAGGCGGACAAAAGCGCGAAGCTGTATGTTCCGGTGGATACGACCAGCACGTCGATCCGCAGCGTCATGAGCGAAGAGGGCGCGTGGAACATCATTGAAAAGATTCCTGACATTGATGAAGCCTGGATTGCCAATGACAAGCTTCGTGAGCAGGAATACAGGGAAGCGCTGAAGAGCTGTGATCCGGAGCTGTTGGTTGGCATTATCAAGAATATTTACCTGCGGAAGAAAAAGCGTCTTTCTGAAGGCAAAAAGAGTACATCAGTGGATGACCGGTATTTCCGTCTGGCTGAGCAGGCGCTGTATTCAGAGCTTGCGTTTGCAATTGGCAGAGATCCGGAGGAGATTGACCAGATCATTCAGGATAAGATCAATAAGCGCTGAAACGATAGTAAGAAAAGTGACTGTGAAAGTGCATAACGGTTAGAGAAAATAGTTAACAGGGTGCAGACGAAAACGTTTGCATCCTGTTTTTTGTGATTTGTAAAAGGTCTGTAAAAGTATTGAGCAGGAAATATGGATGTTCGTCTTGTTTGTAGTGAGAGGAACTGATATAATGGGGCATTGGAGAAAAGAAACGGGTTGGCATCGGAAGTGAGGAGGCGGGGATAGTGGAAGGATATTTGCCGAAAGCGGTAATGCAAGATATTGCCGAATTTGCCAGGAAAAACAATATTAAAAAAGTAACGCTTTTCGGATCCAGAGCGAGAGGAACGAATACTAAGAGAAGTGACATAGACCTGGCTGTTAACGGTGGAGATGCGTTCGCATTTTATCTGGATCTCGAGGAATTTGCCCACACGCTTCTGACGTTTGATGTGGTTGACCTGAACAGGGAGATCAGTACAGAATTGAAAAACGAAATTGAGCGGGAAGGAGTCGTATTATATGAAAAAATATGAAAATTTCTGCAAGGCACTTGCAAACCTGCAGGTGGGACTTGAACTGGAGGAACCGTTCAGTATCGTAGAACAGACAGGAATTGTGGGACTGTTTGAAATCTGCTTTGAACAGTCATGGAAGCTGATGAAGGAACTTCTGGAAGAGCATGGAAGATTTGAAAACAAAATAGGCTCTCCCAGGGCGATTATTAAGATAGCTTATCAGTGTGACATGATCGGTGACGAGGAACTTTGGCTGGATCTGCTCGAAGCGAGGAACGTGCTTGCTCATACCTATAGTGATGGTCAGGCATTATCGGTGATTCGGGAGCTGAAATCGGACTATGTCCGTGCGTTCGAAGAATTGAAAAATGAAGTTGAGGAGCGCTGGATCGAGGAGGCATGATTTCCGTGGCAATATAATAGAGGAATTCTTAAATTTTCCCGGTTTCCGCAGGACTTTACGAATCATGTGGTGCAGATGCGGGAGGACATGGCGCAGGGGCTCGTGCAGGAGTTTCTGGCGGGGATGCGGCAGCTGGGTATTTCGGAGGAGGAAGCGAAGAAACTGATGGATGAATGCAGGAAAAGATAGACTGCAGTGTATGGAATAGAACAAAAGGGAGAAAGAGAAGGGGAAAAGCAGATGTTAGAGTGTAACGAGATTACAAAGACATACGGCAGAAAAACGGCCGTAGATCATGTTTCCATGAAGCTGGAGCCGGGGCATATTTACGCGATGCTCGGGCCGAACGGCAGCGGCAAGACAACGATAATGAAAATGATGGTGGGGCTTGTGAAGCCGAATTCCGGCAGCATTCTTTACCGCGGAGTTCCGGTGAATAAGGAGAGCCGCCGTGAGATCGCGTATATGTCGACGGAGCCGTATTTTTACAGCTGGATGACGGCCGCGGATGTGGGAAAATATTACGATGATTTTTTTGAGGATTTTTCGATGGAGCGTTATCTGTATCTGCTGGAGCGGATGGAGCTGACACCGGATATGAAGACAAAGACGCTTTCTTCCGGTATGATGGCGAAGCTGAAGATTGCAGTTACCATGGCGCGGAAAGCGAAGGTGTATCTTCTGGATGAACCGCTCAACGGCATCGATCTTCTGGCGCGGGATGTGATCATTCGAACGGTGATCGAGGAGTGCGGACCTGACGTTGCGCTGGTCATTTCCAGCCATCTGGTCGATGAACTGGAACGGGTGGTGGACTCAGCAATCTTTATGAAAGAAGGCCGTCTGGTGCTGATGGGGGAGGTTGAGGAGCTGCGCATACAGCAGGGCAAATCAGTCGTTGATCTGTATCGGGAGATCTATGGACACGGAGGAGAAGCGTGATGGGAAAGCTGATGAAATATGAATTTCGCAAGACGATGTTTTCGAAAATCGTCCTTCTGGTGATCACGGGTGTTCTGGAAATTGTGTTTCTGGCAGGCGTGTTCCTGAACTGGGACAACGGACTTGGATTGGGAACTATCGGGCTGACCCTTTGCGCGATTATTGGGATTTTTTATATTGGAATAGAAAGCCTGATGGTATTCCATCGGGATCTGAACACGAAGCAGAGCTATATGCTGTTTCTCACTCCATACAACAGTTATCAGATCCTGGGCGCGAAGGTGCTGGAAAACGGCATTTCTATTTTTCTGGCGGGCTGCTTTTATGCGGCGCTGGCTGCATTGGATCTCGCTATTGCGATTGGATATCTGGGGGGATTAAAGGAACTGCTGGAAATGATACAGATATTTTTGGAACAGCTCGAAATTACGATCACTTTTACCACAGTGGACTCTTTACTGTTTGTTTTTGAGATTTTGGCTTCTTGGCTGATGACCGTTGTTACCGGCATTCTGGCAGTTGTGTTAAGCGCCACAGTGCTTGCCGGGAAACGCTTCAGCGGTTTGGTAAGCTTTCTGCTGTTCTTTCTGATCGCCTGGGGCTGCAGCGCGCTGATGAACCGGATTCCGGATACGCTGGCGGTCACGACATTCTATCTTCTGAGTATTCTGGCGGCACTGGCTTGCACCGCGGTGATGTACCTGATCTCAGGCTGGATCATGGAGCGGAAGCTGAGCGTGTAAAAACCAGACAAAATTGCAATTTTGTCGGTAGCCGGAAAAACAAAGGCGTGATATACTCTGCCTGTATGGAAAGGGAAGCAAAACCTCAGTCACGGGCGGGCAGGAAGACATGGCTCCTGCCCGGCTGAAAAAGGAAAGAAGGGCGTGTTATGGAACTTTTTAAGAAGATACGTGTGAACCTGACAGTGAATGCGATTCTGACGATTCTGGTTGGTGTTTTATTTGTCTTGAATCCCACCGGGACGGGCGGGACGATCGCGCTGATTGCCGGGATTGCGATTCTGATTTCCGGCATTACGGATATCATCCGTTACGTCAGCGACCGGGAATATGGATTTCTGATGAGCGGCAGCCTGTTCGGAGGCGTGCTCAAATGCATTCTCGGGCTGTTTGCGGTGACGCACACTGGTACGATCATTACGCTGTTGTCCTATATTTTAAGTGTCTTTGTCATCATCGGCGGCGTGAACTGTCTGGAGAATGCCACGCAGTTGAAACGGGCGGAGGTCTCCGGCTGGGCGGTGAATATGGCGCTGTCCGTGGCAATCCTCATAGCGGGAATTTTCATGCTGTTCTTCCCGTTTGACGCGGCCTCTACGGCAATCACGATCGTCGGGATCATTTTGATCGCGGATGGCCTGAACGAGCTGTTTACAGCACATCGGATGAAGAAGATCAATGGCGACTTCAAAAAGGTGATGAAAGACATCCGTGATGAGTTTGATGACAATATTATAGATATGCCGTGAGAAAAATACCCATTGACAAACCGAAAATGATGGTGTAGACTGGACACAGTTCACAAAACAGACTGTTATTTTTCAGACAGTCACGAATAAAGCAAACCGTTGAAGCGGAGATAAAGGCAGTAGATGCGCCCACAGAGAGTCCGGGTGCGGCATGTAAAAGAAAAAGTTCTGATTTCAGAATCGGAGGCTTTTTTCAAAGAACACAGGCAGCCGCACACAGCTGAGAACCGGATGGAGATGCAGATTGTCAAATGGACCGCTGAGGGCGCAGTCAAAAGCAATGAGCTGAGTATTCTGCGACGTGAAGGCATACGTCAGTTGCCGGAGATATGCTGGTATCTCGTAAGCGCACGGGGGATTCCCGTGAATCAGGGTGGCACCGCGGAAGTATATTCGTCCCTGACAGATTGATGAAATCTGTCAGGGATTTTTTATGCGCAGGGCTGCATAAGGAGTTTTCCGGCTGACGCAGGGCGCAAGAGGAATTTTTGCAACTTTGCTCCCCGCACCCTGCGCGCGGATAGGGGAGAAAGGCGTTCCCCTATCCGATTGAAAGAACAGGAGGTCAATATGTATCCATCATTGGAGGAAGCAAAACAAATCGCCGCATCCGGGGAATATCGTCGGATTCCGGTGTGCCGGGAAATGCTCTCGGATCGTTTTACCCCGATCGAGGTGATGCGGACGCTGCGCGCGGCCAGCAGGCATTGCTATATGCTGGAGAGTGCGGAGGCGCATCAGCAGTGGGGGCGGTATACATTTTTAGGGTACGCCCCGACGCTGGAGCTCACCTGTGCGGACGGAGTTGTGAAGCTTCGTACGGGAGCGGACGTTTCCGGAGGCCAGGTGAAAGAGACGGAGCGCACGGAAAGTCCGCAGAGCGTGATCCGGGAGATTCTGGAGGCGTACAAAAGCCCGAAAATGAAGGGGATGCCTTCTTTTACAGGCGGCCTGGTCGGTTATTTTTCTTATGATTATATCTGCTACAGCGAGCCGACACTGAAATTCACCGGGGAGGATGAGGAAAATTTTCAGGATGTTGACCTGATGCTGTTTGATCGGGTGATCGCGTTTGATAATTACCGGCAGAAGCTGATCCTGATCTGCGGCGTGGAGACGGCCAGACTGGAGGAGTCCTATCGGGAGGCGGAAGCGAAGCTGGGGGAGATTGAACATCTGCTCAAAAGCGGCGTGAAAGCATATTTTGCTCCGCTTCGCCTGAAAGAGGAGATCGCGCCGTGCTTTTCACGGGAACGGTATAAAGATATGGTGGAGAAGGCAAAACACTACATCCACGAGGGCGATATCTTTCAGGTCGTGCTCTCGAACCCGATGCAGGCGGACGCGGAAGGCAGCCTGTTTGATACGTACCGGGTGCTCCGGACATCGAATCCATCCCCCTATATGTTTTATTTTTCCAGCGACGACATCGAGCTGGTCGGTGCTTCGCCGGAGACGCTGGTGAAGCTGGAGGATGGCACGCTGCATACCTTCCCGCTCGCCGGCACCCACCCGAGGGGAGCGACAGATGAGGAGGATCAGCGTCTGGAGAAGGAACTGCTCGCGGATGAAAAAGAGCTCTCCGAGCACAATATGCTTGTCGATCTGGGACGCAACGATATCGGTAAGATCAGCGAGATCGGAACAGTGCGTGTGGAAAAATATCTCTCGATTGAACGTTATTCCCACGTCATGCATATTGGTTCTACGGTGGCCGGACAGATCCGCAAGGACTGCGATGCGGTGGACGCGGTAGATTCCATTCTTCCGGCGGGGACGCTTTCCGGAGCGCCAAAGCTTCGGGCCTGCCAGATCATTGATGAATTGGAGGGACGCAAACGCGGCGTGTACGGCGGCGCGATCGGATATCTGGATTTTACCGGCAATCTTGACACCTGTATCGCCATCCGGCTGGCTTTTAAGAAAAACGGACGTATTACGATCCGTTCCGGCGCGGGAATTGTCGCGGACAGCGTGCCGGATAAGGAATTTGAGGAATGCTGCAACAAGGCGCGCGCCGTGGTCAACGCGGTACAGGAATCTGAGGGAGGTGTGGAATAATGGTACTTCTGATTGATAATTACGACAGCTTTTCCTACAACCTGTATCAGCTGATCGGCGCGATACGGCCGGATATTCAGGTGATCCGCAACGATGTCTGCACGGTAGAAGAAATTGCGGCGATGAAGCCGGAAGCAATCTTCATCTCGCCGGGGCCGGGACGGCCGGAGGACGCGGGCATCTGCGTGGAGATGATTCGAAAGCTGAGCGGATTTCAGACAGACACTGCAGCAAATGGCGGTTCTGAAAATATGAATGGAGACAGAGATCGAAACAGAAAAGCCGGTATTCCCATGTTCGGCGTCTGCCTCGGACATCAGGCCATCTGTCAGGCGCTCGGCGCGACCGTGACCTACGCAAAAGAACTGATGCACGGCAAAAAAACGGAGCTGATCATTGAACCGGACTCTGTATTGTTTCAGGGCCTGCAAACAGGCATGACTGCAGCAAGATACCATTCCCTTTCCGTGAAAGAAGACACCTTGCCTGCTGCGCTCCGCGTGACCGCGCGGACGGCGGATGGGGAAGTGATGGCAGTAGAGCACCGGGACTATCCGGTGTACGGGGTGCAGTTTCATCCTGAATCCGTGATGACGCCGAATGGACTGCAGGTAGTCCGAAACTTTGTAAACCAGTTCCAAACAGCAGCAAAATGATATGATACAAGGGACAAAAGGTCAGGAATGGAACGCTTGCGTTCCTATTCATGACCTTGGGGACCGCAAAAACATGAGGAAGTAGCCATTTTTCAAAGAAAAATGAGCGGATTCCGAATGTTTTTAGGATTTCGAGAGTGCGAAGCACGGAGAAATCCGTAGTATCATAGTAGATAATAAGATAATAATAAATAAAGAAAGGTGGCAACAATTATGATCAAAGAAGCAATTATCAAACTCTCAAACAAGCAGGATCTGACTTATGAGGAGGCAGAAGCGGTCATGCTCGAAATCATGAGCGGCGAGACGACCGACGTGCAGATTTCCTCTTATCTGACTGCGCTCGCGATGAAAGGCGAGACGATCGACGAGATCACGGCGTCCGCAGCAGGTATGCGTGCAAAAGGTATCCATCTTCTGCACGAGATGGATGTTCTGGAAATCGTCGGAACAGGAGGAGACAAGGCCAACTCCTTTAATATTTCCACGACCTCTTCCATGGTTATTGCGGCAGGCGGCGTTCCGGTCGCAAAGCACGGCAACCGTGCGGCGTCCTCGAAGTGCGGCGCGGCGGATGTGCTGGAAGCGCTCGGTGTGAAGATTTCCCTTTCTCCGGAAAAGTGCCTTGAGCTGCTTAAATCCATCAATATCTGTTTCCTGTTTGCGCAGACCTATCACACCGCGATGCGGTTCGTTGGTCCGGTGCGCAAGGAACTCGGCATCCGCACGATTTTCAATATCCTCGGGCCGCTTTCCAACCCGGCAGGCGCGAATATGGAACTGATGGGCGTTTATGATGAGGCGATTGTGGAGCCGCTGGCGCGGGTGCTTAATAACCTTGGCGTAACGAGCGGCCTGGTGGTGTACGGTATGGATAAGCTGGATGAGATTTCCATGAGCGCACCGACAAAGGTGTGCGAGATCCGTGGCGGCGAATATAAGACCTATATGCTGACTCCGGAACAGTTTGGCTATGAGCGCTGCGCAAAGGAAGAATTGCTCGGCGGGACGCCGGAGGAAAATGCGGCGATCACACGCGCCATCCTGAACGGTACGGACCGCGGACCGAAGCGCCAGGCAGTCTGCCTGAATGCGGGCGGCGCCCTTTACATCGCGGGCAAGGCGGACACCATCGAGGACGGCGTACGTATGGCGGAAAAACTGATCGACGACGGTTCGGCGAACCGTGTGCTGGATGCGTTTATTGAGCAGAGCAACCAGTGAGTTTAGGAGGCGGACAGCCATGAATATTTTAGATGAAATCGCCGGACGCACCAGAGAACGTGTAGCTGACGCACGGAAAACGGTTCCGCTGGAAGAAATCCGTGCGCAGGCGGAGGCGGCGCATCGCAGGGCAACGGCATTTGCGGACGGAGGTCCGAAACAGGAAGCTTTTGCATTTGAAAAAGCGCTGCGGTCTGCCGAAACGATCGCGTTTATCTGTGAGGTAAAAAAAGCGTCCCCTTCCAAGGGACTGATCGCGCCGGATTTTCCGTTCCTGCAGATTGCGATGGATTATGAGAAAGCGGGTGCGGCGGCGATCTCCTGCCTGACAGAACCGTATTATTTCCTGGGGCAGGACGCGTATCTGCGTGAAATCGTACAGAATGTAAGCATACCGGTGCTGCGCAAGGATTTCACAGTGGATGAGTATATGATCTACCAGGCGCGGGCGTTTGGCGCGGGAGCAGTGCTTCTGATCTGCTCGATCCTGGACGATGCGCAGCTGAAAGCGTATGGGCAGCTCGCACACGAGCTGGGGCTTTCCGCTCTTGTAGAGGCGCATACAGAGGAAGAAGTCACGCGCGCGATGCGTGCGGACGCGAGAATCCTCGGCGTGAACAACCGCGATCTGAAGACCTTTCAGGTGGATCTGGGCACCAGTGCCAGATACCGGAAGATGGTGCCGCCGGAGACGATTTTCGTCTCGGAGAGCGGTGTGCGGGATGCGGATGATATCCGTAAGCTGGTCGAAAACGGGACGAATGCGGTGCTGATCGGCGAGACCCTGATGCGCGCACCGGATAAGGCCGCGATGCTGAACGAACTGCGCAGCAGACTGTAGAGGCAAAATGCATGCATCGGCTGCTGCCAGTGTCAGATGACTGGAATCAGCCGACCGCAAGTCCAGTGTCTTCTGATGGTGGATAATTCACAGCAGATTCAGTAATATGGTGCTCGGGGGAATAAGAAAAATGGAAAATAACTTAGTAAAAATCAAACTCTGCGGTCTGTCACGCCCGGTGGATATCGATTACGTCAACGAGGCGAAGCCGGATTACTGCGGATTTATCATCAACGTGCCAAAGAGCATCCGCAACACCACGCCGGATCAGGTGCGCGCTTTGCGGGAAAAGCTTTCCCCGGATATCATTCCGGTCGGCGTGTTCCGCAATGAGCCGGTCGAGACGGTGGCGGGACTCCTTCTGGACGGTACGATCAGCGTGGCGCAGCTGCATGGCAGCGAGGATGAGGCCTATATTCAGCAGCTTCGCAGCTTTGGAGATTTTACAATATTCAAGGCATTCCGTGCACTGGCAGTAGAGCAGCGCGCCGATAGCGGCGAAAACGCTGTGTCTTCTGCGAACACAGCAGGCGAACACGGGAATTCGGACGTGCTTGCTGCCTGGGCAGACATGGTGAATAAGAGCTCCGCGGACATGGTGCTTCTGGATAACGGAGGCGGCGGCACGGGAAAAACGTTTGAGTGGGCGCTGACGGATCTGATAACGCGGCCGTTCCTGCTGGCTGGCGGAATCGGCCCGGACAATATCACGGAAGCTCTTGACCGCCTGCATCCATGGGGCGTTGATATGAGCAGCAGCGTGGAGACGGACGGAAAAAAGGATCGGGAGAAGATGCTGCAGGCGGTCGCAAAGGTGCGGGAAAGGAAGGAAACATAACATGAACGGAAGATTTGGAATACACGGCGGTCAGTATATCCCGGAGACGCTGATGAATGCCGTGATCGAGCTGGAAGAGGCTTACAATCACTACAAGGACGATCCGGAGTTCAACCGGGAGCTCACCGATCTGTTCAATAATTATGCGGGCAGACCGTCGCGCCTGTATTATGCGGAGCGCATGACGAAGGATCTCGGCGGCGCGAAGATTTATCTGAAGCGCGAGGATCTGAATCATACCGGCGCCCATAAGATCAACAACGTGCTCGGTCAGGCGCTTCTGGCGAAAAAGATGGGAAAGACCCGCCTGATCGCGGAGACCGGCGCCGGACAGCACGGCGTGGCGACTGCGACTGCGGCGGCGCTGCTGGATATGGAGTGCGAGGTCTACATGGGCGAGGAAGATACGAAACGCCAGGCGCTCAATGTTTACCGCATGAAGCTTCTCGGCTCTCAGGTGCATCCGGTGACGACCGGAACAGCGACGCTGAAGGACGCGGTCTCCGAGGCAATGCGCGAATGGACCAGGCGGATTGACGATACGCATTACTGTCTCGGCTCTGTTATGGGACCGCATCCGTTTCCGACGATCGTGCGTGATTTCCAGAGCGTGATTTCCAAAGAGATCAAACAGCAGCTGATGGAAAAGGAAGGACGTCTTCCAGACGCGGTGCTCGCCTGCGTTGGCGGCGGTTCGAATGCGATCGGAACCTTTTATCATTTTATCGAGGATGAGAGCGTCCGCCTGATCGGCTGTGAGGCAGCCGGAAGGGGTGTCAATACGGCAGAGACCGCGGCGACGATTGCGACCGGAAAACTCGGCATTTTCCACGGCATGAAGTCTTACTTCTGTCAGGACGAATACGGTCAGATCGCGCCGGTGTATTCCATTTCCGCCGGTCTGGATTATCCGGGCATTGGCCCGGAGCATGCGGACCTTTACGACAAAGGCCGCGCGGAATATGTGGCAATTACGGATGATGAGGCGGTCGACGCATTTGAATATCTGTCCCGCTTAGAGGGCATTATCCCGGCCATCGAGAGTGCGCATGCGGTGGCTTATGCGAGAAAGCTTGCTCCGACCATGGATAAGGACCAGATCATTGTCATCACGATTTCCGGCCGCGGCGACAAGGACTGCGCGGCAATCGCGCGTTACAGAGGGGAGGATATTTATGAGTAAGATACAGGATGCGTTCGCGCATGGAAAAGCCTTTATTCCTTTTATTACCTGCGGCGACCCGTCGCTGGAGACGACGGAGCAGCTGGTCTACGCGATGGAACAGGCAGGAGCGGATCTGATCGAGCTGGGTATCCCGTTTTCCGACCCGACTGCGGAAGGTCCGGTGATCCAGGAGGCCAACAACCGCGCCCTGTCCGGCGGCGTGACGACAGACAAGATCTTCGATATGGTGAAAAAAATCCGCGCCAACACGCAGATCCCGATGGTATTTATGACCTACGCAAACGTGGTTTTCTCCTATGGTATCGAGCGTTTTACAAAGACGGCGGCAGAGGTCGGGATGAACGGCATCATCCTTCCCGATGTTCCTTTTGAGGAAAAGGAAGAGTTCGCGGATGCGTGCCGCAGAAACGGACTGGCGCTGGTATCTCTGATCGCGCCGACAAGCCACGAACGGATTTCTCAGATTGCCTCGGCGGCGGAGGGCTTTATCTACTGTGTTTCCTCGCTGGGCGTGACCGGCGTCCGCAGTGAGATTACAACTGACATCGGCGAAATGGTGCGTCTGGTGCGCGCAGCGTCCGATATTCCCTGCGCGATCGGGTTCGGCATCTCCACGCAGGAGCAGGCCGCGAAGATGGCAAAAGACGCGGACGGCGTTATCGTCGGCTCGGCGATTGTGAAAATCTGCAAGGAATACGGCACGGACTGCGTGCCGAAGGTTGCGGAGTACGTAAAGAGCATGAAGGACGCAATCAGAGATTTATAAGACTTATAAGGTTTATAAACTTATAAAAAATATTTGTCGGCAATGGAATGCTGCGTGAATGTAATTGTAAAGGGACAGAACAGTTACGCGTGAATATTTTTCTACAGGCAGGTCATACTCCAGAAAGAAACGCCCATTATTTACAGTTTGGAACGGATGGGCGCAGGAAAGGAGTATGACCTGTTTATGTCTGAAAAGAAGATTGACTGGAATAACCTCAGCCCGGATGACAAGCTGAAATATGAGATTGCCGAGGAGCTTGGACTTCTGGAGAAGGTAAAAACGTTGGGATGGAAATCTTTGACCGCAAAGGAGACCGGCCGCATCGGCGGGCTGATGACAAGGAAGAAAAGAGAAATGAGGGAATGAGGATAACAGGGGGCTGCCGGAATATGAAAATCCGGCAGCTTTTTTTTCTTTATTTAATAGGAAACTTTGTTCCTATAAAGAAAAAACTCCGCGAGGATGCGCATTTTTTTATTCAGCAGTTATATGAAAAAGAGATAACCAGCTATCGGGAAATGGAATTTGACAAGATAAAAAAACAAGAGTATAATCACCCCATAAAACATAGTATTCATACTAAAATACTATGAAAAGGAGCGGACTTATGAAAAGGTTTTTTTATCGGCAGGGGGACTTAGAGACTGTTGAAGATGACGGAGCGATATCTGTTTTCCGGTGATTTCCGGAGCAAACATACGGTTTTGAAGGTACAGAAAACTTCTGAAAAAAGAAAAGGAGAAGAACATCATGACAAAGTGGAAAAATATTAAAAGAAACATTTATTTATTCGCAGGAGCTGCGCTTTTAACAGCAGCTCTGGCAGAAACCGGCCTGCAGGATACGCTCATTGTGTCAGCGGAAGAAGCAGCGTCTGAAACAGATGAGGAGATCGAGGTTACCACTATTATTGCGGCGACTAAGGGCAGTCCTACTCCTTATATGACGATCGATGAAAACAATGAAGTGCAGGGAAGCGATATTGATATTATCAGAGCGGTGTTTGACAGGTTGCCGCAGTATGAACTGGAAATCATAGTGGCTGATGACCCCCTGACTGGTCTGACGAGCGGTCTTTATGACATCGCGGTCAATAACTATGGATGGAGAGAGGAACGAGGGGAGACCTATTATTACAGCTATCCTTATAAGGTAAACTATGACGTGTATATCCAGAGGATCGACGATGAGCCATTGACCGGGCTTCAGGATCTGGCTGACAGAGGATATAAGATCGAAGTCGGCGCCGGTACATTGAAAGCAAGTGCGCTTGAAGCATGGAATGAGGAGAATCCGGATCATCAGATTAATATTGTCTACTCCGAAGGAAACTTCCAGACAAAATTCCAGAACATCATTGACGGAAAGACAGATGTAGCGATTGACGACGGCCCGATTCTGGATACTCTGATCACTCAGTTCGGTATGGAGAACGATATCGTAGGCAACCCTATCGACGAAGATACCCAGAGCTTTATCAGTCCGTACAACGGAAACTACTTCCTGTTTGCAAAGGATGAGAACGGCGCGGCTCTTCGCGAAGAAGTAAATGAAGTGCTTAAGGAGCTGAAAGAAGACGGGACTCTGGCCGAGATTACAACCGAGTATTTCGGACAGGATACCAGCCCTGATGAAGAAAATTATGAAACTACATTGAACTGACTTGCAGTCAGTGTAACTGTGCGGCTGCCAAACAGTTACCGGCCGGAGGATAATAGCGCGGAGGCACATGAGAGATGAAGACCATAATTAAAAATGTAGCGGTTTTTGACGGAGAATCCCCCCGGATTCAGGAAGCGCAGAATCTTGTGATTACGGATAATCTGGTGACGGAAATCTTTTCGGGGGATTTTTCAGAGGAAAATTTTGATCAGATTATAGACGGACAGGGCCAATACGCAATTCCGGGACTGGCAGACGCACATGTTCATCTGGGAAAGGTACATACCGATGATTCCAATCCGAGATACGACGCGATCATTGGTTCTGTAGTAGCGCAAAAACTGCTCGACCACGGGATCACTTCTGTACGCGACGCGGGCAGCATGACAGATGGACTAAAGCGGGCAATCGATGAGGGGACCATATGGGGTCCCCGAATCTACCCGAGTATGGGCTATCTGTCTCAGACGTGCGGACACGGAGACAGTGATCAGGCGCATCAGAACAGAGACATTCAGTATCGTGCTCCGGCGGGAGTTGCGCTGTGCGACGGGATTGCCCAGTGCCGCCGGGCGGCAAGGGAACAGTTTTATCTGGGGGCCTCCCAGATCAAGATTATGGCAGGCGGCGGCATGAGCTCTACGTGCGATCCGGTGGAGACACTGCAGTTTTCCGAGGAAGAGATGAGGGCGATCGTAGAGACGGCATCCGACTACGGGAGCTATGTGATGGCGCATCTTTATACACCGAAATGTATGCAGCGGGCGATCCGCGCCGGGGTCAGGAGTCTGGAACATGGTCACTGGCTGGATGAGGAGACCGCGAAGATGATTCGCGATACGGATACGTTTCTGAATCCATGCCCGCAGTTTACACCTTTGGAAGCAAAATGGAATCACATGGGAAAATATGCGGATCAGGCTTACCCAAAACGCAGAAAAAGAAAACCGGGCGGAGATCTGGTCAAATCCCATATGCCGGAGACGACAGAACTGATCAATAAATATGACCTGAAGATTCTGTTTGGGACGGATCTGATGATCACATACAATGAGTATGAGCCTCGGGAGAGCCTGGATTTTATGGAATATAAAAAGCGTTTTGGCTCTTATAAGGGGCTGCTGGCGGCTACTGGCAGATTTCACGAATTGACAAAGCTTACAACGTATCAGAATCCGTATCCGGATGGGGATACGGGCGTGCTGCATATCAATTCCTATGCGGATATCGTTATTTTGAATGGAAATCCCGTGGAGGATCTGGATGTTCTCGGTGACACAGAGAATATTCTTCTCGTCATGAAAGACGGGAAACTTTACAGGAACAGACTGGGAAAGGATAAAAATACCAATGGCTAAGTTATTTGATTTCAGGCAGGTATTCCAGAATATCCCGGAGCTGCTGACGTACCTTCCGATCACGCTGGAGCTGGCACTTCTCTCCATGCTTATGGGGCTGCTCCTCGGACTTGTCCTGGCGATTATCAAAATGAAAGAAGTGCCGGTTTTAAAACAGATTGCCGGATTTTTTGTTTCCCTGATTCGTGGAACACCGGTACTGGTTCAGCTGTATATTGTGTATTTTGGAATACCGATGTTTTTTAAATATCTGAACCAGACGTATGGTACAAATTTTGCGGTGGCCAAAATCCCCGGCTTTGTGTATGCAGTGTTGGCTCTTGGACTGAACAACTCTGCCTTCAGCTCGGAGATGATACGATCCGCACTGATCAGTGTGGGGAATGGACAAATTGAGGCGGCTTATGCTCTGGGAATGAACTACTGGCAGGCTCTGAAGCGGATCATTTTACCGGAAGCGATCACGGTTGCGCTGCCAACAATCGGGAATTCCCTGATCTCATCTGTAAAGGGGACGTCACTTGCGTTTACCTGCGCAGTGGTGGAAATGACCGCTCAGGGAAAGATCATAGGCGGAAGAAATTATCGATATTTTGAGGTCTACTGTTCTCTGGCGATTATTTACTGGCTGGTAACGATTATCATTGAACGGGTGATAGGGCTGGCAGAGCAGAAGCTGGCAATTCCGGATCAGGTGGAGAATTTTATTCCTGAAAAGACAGAAAGTGGGAACCGCTCATGAGCTTTATAGAGATTAAAAATCTGAAAAAGAAATTCAAGAATAATGTCGTTCTGAACGGGATTGACCTCAATATTGAGAAAGGCGACGTGATCGGTATCATTGGTCCGTCAGGCACAGGCAAATCAACCCTGCTCCGCTGCCTGAACCAGCTTGAGATTCCGGAGCAGGGGACGATCAAAATCGACGGCAAAGAGATGGATCTGTCTTCAGAACGCAATAAGACAAACACGCAGGAACTCCGCAAAAGCTCCGGTATGGTGTTTCAGCAGTTTAATCTTTTTGAGAGGAAGACGGCGCTTGGGAATGTGGAGGAAGGCCTGATCGTTGTACAGAAAAAATCAAAAGAAGAAGCCAGAAGGATAGCTCTGGAGGAACTGGAACGTGTCGGGATGACAGCATGGGCTCAGCATTATCCGAGGCATATGTCCGGCGGGCAGCAGCAGCGTGTTGCCATCGCCCGCGCACTTGCAATGAAACCGCGTCTTTTGCTTCTGGATGAGCCGACCTCTGCGTTGGATCCGGAGATGGTGGGAGAAGTGCTGGATGTGATCAGGGAGATTGCGAACGAAGGGTTTACGATGCTTCTGGTCTCCCATGAAATGGCTTTTGTGCGAAATGTATCGAACCGTGTGATGTTTATGGACGGGGGAGTTATTGTCGAGGATGGGACGCCGGCCGAGGTGTTTACCCGTCCTAAGAATGAAAGAACAAAGGAATTTTTATCAAAAATGCATATGCTGGAGAACACACCGGAATATTATATCTGAGAGAAATGTTCACGATTGTTTCAGATGCAGTTTCTTCAGAAAGGTGCAGAATAACAGGAGGATAAGGATATGGCATTTCAGGGATGCGGTTTGAACGCTCATCAGGAAGAGGAGCGGAGAGCAAAGGAAAATGAAGTGAAGGAGCTGACAAATCAGGAAGGAGCTGACCTCTATACGGATGAGGAAGCGGAAACCCATGCGAGGGAGGTTGGCGTCTCGCCGAGACCGAGAGAGACCCGGGTTGAAATTGATGAGAGAGGGGCATTTGTCCGTCAGCCGAATGCGTTCAGTGTCGGATTTGGAGAAAAAGAAGGAGAATGGGAAGCCGAGAAAGGACGGTACCGCATATTTTGGGCAACCGGCTGCAACTGGTCGAATCGTCCGATCATTGCCCGGGATCTCCTCGGGCTGCAGGATGTCATCAGTGACCAGCTGGTCAGCCATTCTGGTCAATCGAACAAATACGGCTGGGGATTCCCGGATAAGCCTGGACACAAGGACCCAGCGACAGGGGCATATTTCCTTTCGGAATTTTACAAAAACGCGAATCCTGATTTTAAGGGCAGAGCGACAACTCCTACTCTGGTTGATGTGGAAAAAAGGATTGCGGTCAATAATGACTATCACCGGCTGACGAATTATATTGAGGTACAGTTCCGCAAATTCCAGCCGGAGGATGCGCCGGATCTCTATCCAAAGGCGTACCGTCGGGAGATTGACCAGTTCAATGACTGGCTCTTCCCGCATATTAACAACGGGCATTACCGCATGGCATTCTGCCAGTCCTATGAGGCTTACCAGGAAGCGTTCGATGATTTTTATGATTCCATGGATAAACTGGATGAGAGACTCTCAAAGAATCGTTTTCTGTTTGGTGATTACATCACTGATCCGGATATCCGCTTTTATGTGACACTGGTTCGTTGGGATCTGGGGTATTACCGCAATATCGGCCCGACAAAGCATCGTATCGTCGATTATCCGAATATCTGGCCGTACGTAAGGGAACTTTACAGCATCCCTGCCTTCCATCAGGTAGGCTTCCTGGAAGATCAGGCGAATCGTTTCCATAAAGAGGGGGAGGATTCACGACCGTTCCGTGATTATATGTCAAGGATTGCGTGGCAGGCAGACTATGAGAAAATATGGGCGCCTGACCATGATTCTAGGAAAAAACTCTCGAATCATCCGGATGAGCTCTTCCTGCGTCATCCGGCAGGAGAAACTGCGGAGGACTATCAGAGCGAGATCAGTCCGTCTCCCTGGAATCGCCCGGCCGAGTCGGACCGTGATCCGTCGAATCCGGCCAATAGTCCGCTGGATGTCGATGCCTCTGTCAACCCGCTGAAAGGGAAGATTGACGCATAGGACGGAAGATGGAAACCTGCTTCTGTTAAATCTGAATCATGCTCCGCTAAGGGAATCACTCTGCGTGCAGTACAAAGAGCGGAGCATGATGAAAAGAGGAAAATACGATGGAAATTTACAGAATCATTAAGGGACAGGCGACCCCGCCATGGCTTTATAAAGCCTATGATTATGCGAGGATGGATGCTTTTGTCTTTGGACAGAATATCCCCGTTGAGAGCGAATATTCGCATGATGAGCCGGACGAAGAACTGGAGGCGATTGTGATCACGGATGATCATAAGCCCGTCGGCGGCTGCCGGATCACGTATCCCAGACCTGGGATCGGCAAAATTGGCCGTGTCTGTGTGACCCGCGAACGTCAGCGGACCGGTATAGGAAGGATCCTGGTAAAGGAAGCAGAGAAATGGATAAAGGAAAATGGGTATACTCATATCGTGATCAACTCACAGGACAGAGCTGCCGGATTTTATCGGAAATGCGGATATGTGCTGGTGCCGGGGGCAGATCCGGGAATTTATGAGAACTATCAGCATCCAAAAGGGGAAGCACGCCCAAATCTCGGGTTTACCTGCGTCCTTGTTGAAAAATTTCTTGAAGAATAAGGATCGCACTGCTGTCTTAATGAAAAATAAAACGGTAAGTTGCAGACTTTCAAATATGTTTTCACCTTTCATCCAGACCACCAATGTACTATAATCTGGACGTTGTCTTTTTGCTAAAAATCTGATAAGATGATTTGAATTTGAGAAAAACGTGATAAGGAATTCAGCAGTTACGTTAGGACACAGAAAGGCACCAGATATGAAATCCCTGAATGAAGACATCAAAAACAAAAGCTTCCGCCCGGTCTATCTTTTGTATGGCGAGGAAGCCTATCTGAAAAACAGATATAAAAAGAGGCTTCATGACGCGATCCTGCCGGACGGGGATACGATGAATTTCAGTGCTTATATGGGCAAGGGGATTGATGTAAAAGGGGTGATCGATCAGGCGGAGACCATGCCGTTTTTTGCGGAGCACCGCCTGATCCAGATTGAAGACAGTGGGTTTTTCAAAAACGCCTGTCCGGAGCTGGCGGAGTATCTGCCGCAGATGCCGCAGGAGACGATCTTCGTTTTTGTGGAGAGTGAGGTAGATAAGCGCGGGAAACTCTTTAAACGGGTGAAGGATGCCGGCCGCGTCGTCGAGATGGGACGGCAGGATGCACGCACTCTGACGACCTGGGTGCTTGGTACCGTGAAAAAGGATGGGAAAAAGATCACGCAGGATGCTCTTTCCCGTTTTCTGGAGCTGACAGGCGACGATATGGAGAACATTGATCATGAACTGGAAAAGCTGCTCTGTTATACACTGGACGGCGACGCGATCGCCCGGGAGGCTGTCGAGGCAGTCTGCACCGGGACGACGGAGGATCAGATTTTTAAGATGATCGATGCCATGACACAGAAGCAGCAGCGTCTGGCGCTGGATCTGTATTATGATCTGCTGTCACTGAAGGTTCCGCCGATGCGGATCCTGTTTCTGATTGCCCGGCAGTTTAATCAGATGCTGCAGGTAAAGGACCTGCGGGATCAGGGACTGGACGACCGTGTGATTGCCTCTAAGGCGGGTATGGCTCCTTTCGTGGCAAAGCGGGTAGTCTCGCAGGCCGCGCATTTTTCAAAGGAAGCGCTGCGCCAGGGGGTGGAGGACTGCGTGGAAGCTGAGACATCAGTTAAGACCGGACGCCTGAATGACCAGTTGGCGGTGGAGATGCTGCTGGTGAAATTCAGTGAGCGGCCGGACCGTGGGCAGTGATCTGTGTCACTTTTTATGCGCAGGGTGCGTAAGGGGGCGACAAGCCGCCTCCTGCTCGATTATAGCATTTCGCAAAAGAATCTTAGATTTTCAACTCAATTTTCGGCGCTTTTTTTCGTCCATTTTTTCTTGATTTTTTATGCATTCGAGATACAATAGACAGCGTTGCATATCGCATGAATCCGAAACGGCCCTGCGCCGTTTCTTTTGCGCAATTGTCGGTCGAATCATAAAGAGGGAGGAAATGACAGAAATGGCGAAACAGCGTATCAGTGATATGACCGAAGGAAACGAGATGTCCCTGCTTTTGAAGTTTGCGTTTCCGATGCTGGTCGGGAACCTTTTCCAGCAGTTTTACAATATGGTGGACTCGATCGTGGTGGGAAATTATGTGGGAAAAAATGCGCTGGCGGCGGTGGGCGCGACTTCGTCGCTGCACTTTATGTTTTTTTCTCTGTGCGCCGGTTTTGCGAACGGAGCAGGCGTTCTGATCGCGCAGTATTTCGGATGCCGGGATGAAAAACGATTAAAGACGGTGATCGGGAATGCATGGTACCCGATTCTGGGAGTGAGTGTTTTGGTCAGCGTGTTGTCACTGCTTTTATCGCGGCCAATCCTGCATCTTTTGAATACGCCGGAGGTAATTTTTGAGGATGCGCTCCTCTATATGCGGATTCTGTGCGGCGGTATTATTTTTACCGGCCTTTACAATGGAATCGCGGCCATGCTGCGGGCCCTCGGGGATTCGACCACGCCGCTGATTTTTCTGATCGTTGCGAGTGTACTGAATGTGATTGGCGATCTGGTGTTTGTGCTGGTGTTTGGACTGGGCGTTGCCGGCGTGGCGATCGCAACTCTTCTGGCACAGCTGATCGCGGCGGTCGGGTGCATGATCTACGCGGTGAAAAAGAATCCATACTTCCGGCTTACGAAAGAGGATTTCCTGCCGGATCCTTACCTGATAAAAAAGAGCCTGAAGCTGGGGATTCCCTTTGGGGCGCAGGGCTCCCTGATCGCGATTTCCTGTGTGATCCTGCAGGGCGTGATCAACCGTTTCGGCGAGGATGTGATCGCAGCGTTTACCGCGACATCGCGGATTGAAACGCTCGTGCAGCAGCCGTTCAGCTCCCTCGGCACCGCAGTCGCGACCTTTACCGGGCAGAACCTGGGTGCGGGATACCGGGAACGGGTGAAAAAAGGCTTCTGGAGCAGCACTGTCCTCGTCCTGATATTCAGTGTGGCGATGCTGGCTCTGATGTATCTGTTCGGAAATGATTTTATCCGTCTGTTTGTGGACGACGAGACAGTCGTTGGCATCGGGGGAAGGGCGGTGCGCATTACGGCGCTGTTTTATTTCCCACTCGGCATGATCTACATACCGCGAAGTCTGATGAACGGAGCGGGAGACTCTGTGTTTGCGTTCATCAGCGGACTCGTGGAGGTGATCGGCCGCGTCGGCTTTTCGCTGATCCTGTCTTCCTTTGCGCAGATCGGCTACTGGGCTGTCTGGTATACGACCGGCCTGACCTGGCTGATCACGGCGCTTGCCTGCATTGCGAGATACGTGCAGGGGAAATGGAAGTATATTTCGCTGGTGGAAAAGCCGGAAAAAGGGTCGGAAACCGGGGCAGTACAATCATTTTCGCCTTGCTCACATTGATCGTTTTCTACATTTTGAATTCAGCATCAGCTTGCGATACTGCATCGGTGTCATATTCTGATGCCTTTTAAATGTTCTCGTAAAATAGTTACTGTCGCTGAAACCGCACTGCTCTGCAATATTTTGGATAGAGAGAGAAGTGGTATTTAATAAAAAGGTACTTCGATGCACACGGATTTCATTGATGTAATCAGTTATCGTTTGGGCTGTTTCCTTTTTAAACACAGCAGAGAGATATGTTTTACTGACTGCATTTTTTTTAGCGAGCACTTCCAGAGACAGATGTTCCATATAGTGAAAATCAATATAGTTCATGCAATTTCGAACTAATTCGGAATATTGCACTCTGGAATAGGATTTTACCAGCAGGCAGTACTTTCGAATCATGGATGCACAAAGTGATTTGAGCCCTGTATAGGAATTACATTGTTTGATGGCAAGAGTTTCTTTACGATTTAAATCATCAATATAAAGAGGATGCACATAAACATCCTGTACGGCTTTTCGTAAAAATGTATTTACGGCAATGAGCATATCTTTCCCTTCCTGAACAGGATCATTGTCTGTTGGATCCAACGTAAATCCATAAAAGAGATTATTATAATAAAGTGCTTTTTTTACATCTCCTCTTTTAACCGCTTCAATCAATTCCTGCTCCACTTCATAACGTGCTTCAATGGATGCAAAGGCAATCGTAGAATCAGAAACTGATTTTTCCTTAACAGCTGTGTCGTTTGTATTTCTTACGATATTCGCCGCAGCGTCAATCGTATGAATCTCTATTTTGTGCTGGAAGAAACGTGACATGATATTGGAAATAAGAATGTTCCATGTTGTCACATCGGATATGATCGTAATCCGATTATAAAAGGATATAATATCCCTTTGCAGATCAGGTAAAAAGGAATTCACTGACATGATTTCAAATACTTTTGCTGAAGAATAGGACTCATATAAAAATGGGCCCATGATCAAATAGTGTGTATTGATATTACAAACATTGTCATCAAATTCATCTATAAAAATAAGATAATGAAGCCCGAGAGTATCAATATACTCTATTGGGCACTCTGCTGTTACCTGAGCCGTAAATTCTGTAAATAATGATTTGTAATCGTAGCTTTTGTAAATTTGCTGGCGAAAATGATAGTCTATATCATGTAAGTTGCCAGAATCTATATTACATTCATGAAGCGGTATACGAAATGCAGATAAAATGTCCTGCCTAAAATAATCTTTAAAATTTTTTTATCAATTGTCATTTTCTTAACTACCTCATTTTGATGTGAACTCTGCATAAAAGCTACATTAAAGCTCATGAGGGCGGCTTCCCACCCTTACATGCTGCCGAATGCTGCTTTCTGACCAGTATGCTTGTCCAGAAATAGCTTCATCTTGTTGTCATCTAAAAAGCCACTGATCTGTTCTTTGGTGACACTTTTCAGGAAACGGCTGATCTTCGAGTTACTGTGGATCCGCATCTTTTCTGAAAACAGTGGATGGTCAAAAGCAAAGTCAGGATAGTACTGTCCGACGTTTTCCTCTTCAACAATAAGGTAAGAGACCAGAATTAATGTTAAGTATAACATAATCTATTCCCCAAAACAACACAAAAAATTTACAATTTTACAAATAAAACGAAAAAAAAATAAAATTGTGCTAATTCTAAATAAAATATCTATGGTTAGATTAAAAATCGAAAATTAAAATAATTATAAGAGATTTCGAAAAGCAAACATCAGATGAAAGAAAGGTGAGCTAGAAGAATGCCAAAGGAATTGATATTTGAAGCAAAAGGTATGCGAAAAGAATTTGGTCCAACTGTAGCCTTAAAAGATGTAGATTTTTCTCTTTACAGAGGAGAAATCAGAGGATTGATCGGAGAGAATGGTTCAGGTAAATCGACGATTATGTCTATCGCTTCTGGAATGCAGCCTGCAACAAAAGGAACAATGGTATTTAAAGGAGCAGATTGGAATCCACATAATATGGTAGAAGCACAACTCCATGGAATATCTATGATTCTTCAGGAAGCAAATACAATTCCAGGAGTAACTGTTGCACAGAATATTTTTGCCGGACATGAAGATGAATTTTCAAGATTTGGAGTCATCAATATGAAAAAAATGTATCAGGCGGCCGATGAAGTTCTTGCCAGATTTGGAATGGATTGGATACATGGAAGAGATCTTATAGATCGATATACATTTGAAGATCGTAAGCTGGTTGAACTTGTCAGATGTGTGACTGAGGATACGGAGATTCTCGTTGTCGATGAGACAACAACGGCGCTTTCCCTGGAAGGGCGTGCCATCTTATATAAGTTAATTCATAAGATGACAGAGGAAGAGAACAAGGCAGTTGTTTTCGTGTCACATGATATGGATGAGATTCTTGAGCAGTGCACCGCTCTGACAGTACTTAGGGATGGAGAGATTAAAGGAAATCTCGACAGGGCAGCAATGGAGGCACCAGATGCGGTTAAGAATATCCGCTACATGATGGTTGGACGTGATATTGGGGAAAAATATTACCGTGAAGATTATGATGCCTCTCATTTGGAGGAAGTTGCACTGGAACTGAAGAATATTACATTTGGTAACATTAAAAATTTCAGTTTAAAACTTCACAAAGGAGAAATTCTTGGATTAGGAGGTTTGTCCGGATGCGGAATGCATGATATCGGACATGCGGCATACGGTCTTGAAAAGCTTGATTCGGGCCGTGTGATAAGAAAGGGTACTGAAATCAGAAATCCGTTGGATGCAATCGAAAATGGTATTGGATATATTTCAAAAAATCGTGACTCAGAGGCATTGATTTTGGAGGGCTCCATTCAGGACAACATTGTACTTCCATCTATTCCGGATCTGGAAAAAACAACTTTCATCAGACCTTTGGATGAGAAGAAAATGGCCAGTGCTGAAATTAAAAGATTTCGTATTAAGTGCCGGAATGGCAGCCAGTATGTAAATACGCTTTCCGGTGGAAATAAGCAGAAGGTATCCTTTGCAAAATGGACTGCAAAAGGTTCTGATGTTATCATTATGGACTGTCCAACTCGTGGTGTTGATATTGGCGTTAAGCAGGCGATGTACGGATTGATTGAGGAGATGAAAAAAGAAGGCAAGGCCATCCTGATGATTTCTGAGGAACTGTCAGAGCTGATTGGTATGTGCGATAAGCTCATCATTATGAAGGATTTTAAGGTAACAAAAGAATTCACAAGAGCGGCGGATTTGAAACAGACAGACATTATCGAGTATATGATCTAGGAGGAGATCAAAATGGCAAATAATGAAAATCAAAAACCAGCTTTGGTGGACTGGGTCAAAGAACATGGGACAGACTTGGCAGCATACGGTGGACTTTTATTTTGTATCATCTTTTTTACCATTACGACAAGCATGGCTGGATCAAGTATTTGGTCGCAGGCAAAAATTCGTACCCTGATGTCTGATGTCATTGTTACAGCTTTGATGTCCGTCGGAGCCGTATTTATTTACAGTCTTGGAAATATGGATATCAGTATTGGAAAACAGATAGGGTTATATTCGACAATTATGGTACTGCTGGGAAACGCAACAGGAAGTTTGATACTTCCGGTTATCCTCTGCCTTGTGATTGCAGTGATCATTGGTGCGGTGAATGGCGCATCCGGAGAAGTTTTACATATGTATTCCGTCATATCATCCGTTGTGTTCATGATGATTTTATCCGGTGTCAGTACGATCATTTATTCTACGATCGGAACGAGAAATATTGTGCTGCACACGGTAGATACGAGTATGTTGAAATCGCCGGTAATTATGGTAGCTGCCCTGGCGCTTGAAACGGCAATTATTACTTACTTCTTTAATTTTACAAAATATGGTAAGTACGCAAAGGCAATCGGAGCGAATAAAACGGCCGCTGAACAGAGTGGTATCAATGTTGTAAAGTATAAAGTAATTCCGTATATATTTCTCGCCTGTACACTGGTAGTGGCTTCTCTTTTTCAGATGGGATACACAGGTGCTGCTTCTGATTCTACAGGAACCGGGTTCGAAATGAACGTTATGGTAGCGCTTATCCTCGGAGGTATGCCGTTAAATGGAGGGATGAATTCGAAAGTGTCCTGCGCAGTCATTGGTGCATTTACCTTTGCACTTTTTGATGTGGGACTTCCGATCATTGGTGTTCCGACTAAAATGACATTTATGGTAAAGGCATGTATTTTTCTTGTGGTTGTGCTTATTACTTGCCGAAAGAAAAACGGCGTTTTGCCAAGATAAAAAAGATCTTAACCCTAAGGGTTTTGATAAACGAGAAACGGATGCTTCAGGTCAGCATCCAGAACAAAAAACAGGAGGTTTCATTATGAAAGGAAAAAGCGTATTAAAGAAAGCAGCAACAATTCTTACAGCAGCGGCAATGGCAACCGGATCGTTAACCGTTTGTGGAACTACCGTGGGAGCCGCTCCGGCGGATTCTGATGGAGGAAAGATCCTGTATCTTTCCAATATCAACAGTGGTGTTTACTATGACTACTATAAAGCATTTTATGAGAGAATCTGCGCTGATCTGGGATATGATTTTGAGATTATTTATGGAGATCCCTATAATGATCCGAACGGAAATCTGACAGCAGTTCGCAATGCCTATACGGATGATGTAGTGGGATTGATTACAACTCAGGACGGCGGAATCGAAAGTATTATGGATGAATATCCGGATATGTATGTATCAGCTTTGGGAACGGATATGGACAGCGTGTTTGATGAGGATGGAACAAACCATGGTGCTCTTGAAAAGGATCATTTTCTGGCAGTAAGCGGTGATATGTTTACCAGCGGAGAGGAACAGGGGCAATATTATGCGCAGCAGATTATTGACGGAGGATATAAGAAAGTGGCTACCGTACTGTTTCCGTCTTATGCATATCCAAGTACAGCAATAGCGGATCAGGCATTTCGAGATGCGATTGAGGAATATAATCAGACTGCAGATGAGAAAATTGAGATTGTAGGAGAGACTACTGTTCTGGATTTTACGCCTCTGGACGCATCCTTCTTCCTTGAGGAGGGATATGGAGATCTCGATGCAATCGTAGGTCTTTGTGCCGGCATACAGTTCATTTATCCGACCATGGTAGTAGCTAAGGCCGATGGCACATGTGATCAGAAAACACAGCTTATTACGAATGGCTATGAGTATGATGCCGATATTCTTGCAGATTGCGGTGATGATAAAACGATTAAGTCTACGACTATAACAAACCCGGAAGCAGCATTTTTACCGATCGCTCTGATTGATAATGCGATTCAGGGAAAACAGTATGCGGATTATCCGGGAGCAGAGAACGTTGAGCCAGGGATTATCACGGTAGATTCCACATCTGATTTTGAAGTGATTAAAGAAAAATTTACGGACGGACAGACATTGCTTGAAAATATTGCGGTCAGTGTAGAAGAACTCGAAATGCTGCTTATAAGAAACAATCCGGATGCTACCTATGCAGCGTTAGTTGAAGCTGCATCGACAGAAACAATGGAGTCTTATTTAGAGTAAAAGACGGAGGCAGATTCCTATGAAAAAGGGAAGAGAACTAATGATAAAAATAGCGGGAACACTGGGACTTCCTGCTGCGATGTACATCATCATGATGATTCTCTGCTTTGCAAATGGAAAAACATATTTCGGATCCCTGGCAATGTGGCGGTCTATTATCGTAAATATAGCAGTTTCCGTATCCTGTGCAATGGGAATCGGCTTGCAGTTCAAAAGTGGACGGTTCGACTTTTCTGGCGGTTCCATTATGCTGGTGGCGGCTATTGTCGCAGGAAATGCGGCAAAGAATCATGATGGCAATTTAGTGTTGTTTGGTGTACTTTGTATAGGTGTTTGTGTGATCTTGAGCATTGGCGTTGCACTTGTATATGTATACGGAAGATTGCCGATTATGATTTCCACGATTGGCATGGCGCTTTTATATGAGTCGATTACGCCCTTGATTTTTGGAGGAGGCGGTATCAACCTGGTCGGTAACATGTCGCTGAAGAAGTTTTCTGTTTATCCGGGGGTTTTATTTCCTTTCCTCGGGTCAGTAGCTGTATATGCTGTTTTTAGTTATCTGTCAAAGACGGGCAAGCAGTCGGTACTTCTTGCAAATAATCAGGGCGCGGCGGTGAATATTGGTATCAATGAGACAAAAAACGTTATTATTTCATATGTTTACAGTGGATTGATCTTTGGATTTGCAACTATGATATATGCTTCTACGGCTATTCATAATGCATCCTATACATCACTTTCAACAGCAGGAGAGCTGTTCTCGAATATCCTTCCTGTTTTTGTAGGTCTTTATATCGGTGTGTTCTGCGGAGATACCATCGGGATTATCATGGGATCAATTTCAATCTGCCTGATGACGTATGGGCTGCAGGCAATTCTCAAGGCAGAACTCGGTTCAGCTGTATCGACTGCTATGATGGGCATTTTCGTGTTACTGGTTAATCTGGCAGCCGGTCAGAGCGGAAATATTAAAAAAATATTTGCCAAAATGTTTGCAGTGCATAAAAAAAGTCGGGCAGCATAACAGTCAGGGAAAAAACCAGAAAAGAATCAGAAAAGAACCAGAATAGAACCAGATTCCAGGTCCTGAAAAAGAATGGGCAATAAGGAAGGAGTACCGCACAGGAACAAAATAATCATTGCTGTGGGACTCCTTCTTTATTATGAATCAATATATGGAATATGCATGAAAGAAATATTATATTAAACTCAGGAGTACAGCAGGATGATTAATTTAAAAGCAAATCCTTTTTTCCTCTCAGATGAAGATATCGCATGGGTGGAAGAAACAAAAAAGGAAATGACATTGGATGAGAAGTTGGGTCAACTATTTTTTCCCATTGGATATTCACCGAATGAGAAGTATCTTCAGTATGAGATTCTTGCAAAACATCCGGGCGGACTGATGTTTCGGACAGGTAAAACAGAAGAACTGTTTTCTGCTTACACATTTTTACAGAACAACAGTAAGATTCCAATGCTCTTGTCGGCCAATTTAGAGGCAGGGGGAGATGGTATTGTCGAGGAAGGAACTGCATTTGGCAAGCAGATGCAGATTGCTGCGACAGGTGATCCGGAACAGGCCTATCGGCTTGGAAAAGTTTCCTGTGCGGAAGCCCAGGCGGTCGGATGTAACTATGCCTTTGCTCCGGTTGTAGATATTGATATGGAATATCATAATCCGATTACCAATGTTCGTACGTATGGCTCAAACCCAGAGATGGTTAAGAAATGTGGTTCTGCCTACATGCGTGGTGCAAAGGAGTGTGGAGTTGCCGTATCCATCAAGCATTTTCCGGGAGATGGCGTAGATGAAGTGGATCAGCACATTCTGACAAGTGTCAATAGCTTATCGTGCGAGGAATGGGATAAGACCTACGGAGATATCTATAAGACGTTGATTGAAGATGGCACTCTTTCTGTTATGGCAGGGCATATTGCGCTTCCGTCCTATCAGAAGAAATTTAATCCTGATTTTCCTAAGAAAATAATTCCCGCAACACTTTCTCCTGAATTACTGCAGAACCTGCTTCGTGAACAGCTTGGCTTTAACGGAATGATTATTACAGATGCATCACCAATGGTTGGGTTCCTCTGTGCAATGGATCGAAGAAAATCTGTACCATACTGTATTGAAGCAGGATGTGATATGCTGCTTTTTAATAAAGACTATGGAGAAGATTTGATGTATATGAAGGAAGGCTATGAGAAGGGGATTCTTTCAGAGAAGCGTCTCGATGAAGCGGTAACCCGTATTCTTGCTATGAAGGCGGCGCTTCATCTTCATGAAAAAAAGGCGAATGGCACGCTGGCACCATCCAGAGAGAAGCTTGCTGTGATTGGATGTATGCAGCACAAAAAATGGGCAAGAGAATGTGCAGATAAGGCAATTACGCTTGTGAAAGATACGCAGGAGCTTCTGCCGATCAGCCCCCAAAAGCATAAGAGGGTACTTTATGAAGTGCTTGGCAAGTCGCCTTCCGAACAGCGTGTGACAGACACTTTTGTTAAAAAAATGGAAGCAGAAGGATTCTGTATGATTCCATACGTAGAAGAGAAAATGGATTTCACAAAGCCTGTTCAGTTTGAGACAGTCGAAGAATTCCGCAGTAAGTATGATTTGGTGCTTTACATTGGAAATGTAGAAAATTCTTCCAATAAGACAACGGCCCGACTGAACTGGCATACGCTCTTTGGGGCGGGAAATAACATTCCATGGTTTGTGGAAGTGGTACCGACGCTCTTTGTGTCACTCCAGATTCCATATCATCTCTTAGATGTACCGATGGTTAAAACGTATATCAATGCGTACTCAAATCATGATGCTGTGATTGAGAAAGTCGTTGAAAAAATTCTTGGAAGAAGCGAATTTAAAGGAATCAGTCCCGTGGATCCATTCTGCGGTAAGGAGTATCTGGCCTATTAGAAATTAGTGTATATGAGGAGAAAAATTATGTTAAGATTACCGGAAATTTTTCAGAGTAATATGGTGCTTCAGTATAACCACCCGGTGAAAGTATGGGGAATGTCGGATCCGGCAGAATCTGTGCAGATCGAAATACAATCACAATCGATCTCCGCTGTTTCAGATGAGCAGGGAAACTGGCAGGTGTTATTAGAACCGCTGGAAATCTCATATGATGAATCTCTGACTGTCCGCACATCGAAAGAAGAATGGAGAGCGGAGCATGTGGCAGTAGGCGCTGTATGGATTGCCGGAGGGCAGTCTAATATGGAATTTTTTATGAAGTATGAGAAGCATTATGAAGAAGAACTGGAAAACTGTGAAAATGCTTTACTTCGTTTTTTTGATGTTCCAAAGATTGCTTTTGATGGGCAAAGAGAGACGTTCGATTATTCGGAATATGCGGTTTGGAGAGACTGTAACAGAGAGAATCTTGGATACTTCAGCGCGGTAGGATATTATTTTCAGAAAATGATAGCCGAACGGCTGAAAATGCCGGTTGGAATTATTGGATGTAACTGGGGAGGAACAACTGCAAGCGTATGGATGTCGGAAGAAACGCTGGAAAGACTGGATAATGTGTGGTTTCATCAATATAGGGAGCGTACAAGAGAAATCGACTGGACACATTATTATGAGGAAGAGAAGAAAAATCCTGAAAATAATAAAGGAGCATTGTATCACGATGCGTTTAATGAGTTCTTCATGTCTCGTACTCCTGCAGCAGAAGAAGCGGAAGAATTTTTTAAAGATATGCCGCCGTATGATCTGAATCATATGCAGCCGCAGACCGTGCCGGGATGTTTGTTTGAGCATATGTTGAAAAGCATAGCTCCCTATACGGTAACTGGTGTTCTTTGGTATCAAGGTGAGAGTGATGATGAGGCAGTGGGACAGCAGGAAATTTATCAGGTTATGCTGAGAAGTATGATCGAGGACTGGAGAAAAGAACTTGACTGTCCGGATCTTCCGTTTTTGATTGTTCAACTTCCGGGATTTAAAAAATGGCTGTTTGTAGAAAATCAGGACTGGAGCAAGATACGAAAAGCGCAGGAAAGCGTGGCAGACGCAGATGAGAATGTCATGTTATGTTCGATTTCCGATGCAGGTGAAGAGTGG
>JAJQHQ010000003.1 GCA_021199655.1 Lachnospiraceae bacterium
TTTATTGAGTTTTCAAGGTACACTGGCAATTTTATACTGCGAAGTTTGAGTTTCATAAAATATAAATTATCTTCAAGAATCCTATGCTTTCCGTCCGCAGCACTGCTTGTACTTCTTGCCGCTGCCGCAGGGGCAGGGGTCGTTGGGATAGATTTTTTCGGACACGCGCTTCTTGGGAGCACGGGGCCCGGAATCATCTTTGTTCGTGCCGGTGACCTTCGCGACCTCTTCACGCTCAACCTTCTGCTCTACCTTGATATGATACAGGAGGCGGACCGTATCCTGCTGGATGCCTTCGGTCATTTCGTCAAACATCTCATAGGCGCTCATCTTGTACTCTACCTTCGGGTCGCGCTGGCCATAAGCGGTCAGGCCGATACCCTGACGAAGCTGATCCATGTCATCGATGTGATCCATCCACTTGCGGTCGATGACCTTCAGCAGGATGACACGTTCGAGCTCACGGAATTTCTCGTTGTCGCCAACTTCAGTCTCCTTTGCCTCGTAAAGCTTCAGGGCTTCGTCGTTGAGGTATGTCTTCAGCTCGTCCTTGCCTGATATGGATGCAAGGGATTCCTCTGTAAACGGTTCAAACGGAATAGTCGGAAGCAGCAGATTGTTCAGCTCTGCCAGATCCCAGTTCTCATGGTCGTTGTCCGTGCAGCTTCTGTCCACAGCGCGGCCAATGATCTCCTTTTTCATGTTCAGGATAGAATCGCGCATGCTCTCGCCGTCCAGCACACGGCGGCGCTCTTCATAAATGATCTCACGCTGCTCGTTATTGACCTGATCGTAATCCAGAAGATTTTTACGGATACCAAAGTTGTTGCTCTCAATCTTCATCTGTGCTTTCTCGATGGCGCTGGAAAGCATCTTGTGTTCGATCTGCTCACCTTCCTGAACACCGAGCGACTTGAACACGTTCATCATCTTCTCGGAACCGAAGAGACGCATCAGGTCGTCCTCCAGAGAAATATAAAATCTGGATTCACCCGGGTCGCCCTGTCGGCCGGACCGGCCGCGCAGCTGGTTGTCGATACGGCGGGATTCATGCCGCTCGGTACCGATGATCTTTAAGCCGCCCGCGGCTCTTGCCTCATCATCCAGCTTGATATCCGTACCACGGCCTGCCATGTTCGTCGCGATCGTCACCGTACCGTGAACACCGGCCTCCGCAACGATCTCCGCCTCCATCTCATGGAACTTCGCGTTCAGCACCTGATGCTTGATGCCTTCCCGCTTCAGAAGATTGCTGATCAGTTCGGATACTTCAATGGTAATCGTACCGACCAGCACCGGCTGGCCTTTCGCGTGCGCTTCCTTAACTGCCTCTACCACGGCGCGGTACTTTTCCTTCTGGGTCATGTACACTGCATCCTCGTGGTCGATACGCTGTACAGGAACGTTTGTCGGAATCTCGATAACGTCCATGCCGTAGATATCACGGAACTCCTGCTCCTCCGTCAGCGCCGTACCGGTCATACCGGCTTTTTTCTCGTATTTATTAAAGAAGTTCTGGAAGGTGATCGTCGCGAGCGTCTTGCTCTCCCGCTTTACCTTCACATGCTCCTTCGCCTCGATGGCCTGATGCAGGCCGTCCGAATAGCGGCGTCCCGGCATGATACGGCCGGTAAATTCATCGACGATCAGTACCTCATCGTCCTTCACTACGTAGTCCTGATCACGGAACATCAGATAGTTCGCGCGCAGCGCCAGGTCGACGTTGTGCTGGATCTCCAGGTTCTCCGCGTCGGAGAAGTTGTCGATCTTGAAAAACTTCTCAACCTTCTCGATGCCTTCCTGCGTCAGGGTGACCAGCTTATCCTTCTCATTGACAATGAAATCTCCGGTCTCCGTGATCTCCTCGCCCATGATCGCGGTCATCTTCGTGACCTCGCCGCTCGCCTCGCCTTTGACCAGCTGACGCGCAAGGATGTCGCAGACCTCGTAGAGCTTCGTGGACTTGCCGCTCTGCCCGGAAATGATCAGCGGCGTCCGCGCCTCATCGATCAGTACCGAGTCGACCTCATCGATGATCGCGTAAACGAGGCCGCGCTGCACCAGCTGCTCCTTGTAGATCACCATGTTGTCACGCAGATAGTCGAAACCATCCTCGTTGTTCGTGATGTAGGTAATATCACACGCGTACTGCTCGCGCCGTTCATCATTGTTCATCGAATTCAGCACACAACCGACCGTCAGCCCAAGGAAACGGTGCACCGCACCCATCCATTCCGCGTCACGGCTTGCCAGATAATCGTTGACCGTGATGATGTGGACACCCTGACCGGTCAGTGCGTTCAAATATGCCGGGCAGGTCGATACCAGCGTCTTGCCCTCACCGGTACGCATCTCCGCGATACGGCCCTGATGCAGGATAATACCGCCGATCAGCTGCACCCGGTAATGCTCCATGCCCAGCACACGCCGCGCCGCCTCCCGCACCGTCGCAAATGCTTCCGGCAGCAGGTCGTCCAGCGTCTCACCGTTCGCGTAGCGCTCCTTAAACCAGGGAGTCCTCGCTTTCAGTTCCTCGTCAGAGAGCGCCATCATATCCGGCCGCAGCGCTTCGATCCGATCCACGATCGGCTCGATACGCTTCAGCTCATGCTCACTGTGCGTACCAAAAATTTTTTTAACAAACTCAAAAGCCATTGCAGATCTCCAATCATTGCTAAATTTATATCCCGAGACATTCTAACACTTTATGCGGGAAAGGGCAAGTAAAGAAAAAAAGAGAACCGCCGCAGGCGATCCTCTTAACTGTACGATTCACTGACTTACGCCACCTTCGACTTTGCCAGTTCCACAAGCGAAGCAAAGCCTTCTGCGTCGTTCACTGCCATGTCCGCAAGAACCTTTCTGTTCAGCTCGACATTCGCAAGCTTTAAACCATGCATAAACTGACTGTAGGACAGACCATTCATACGTGCACCTGCATTGATACGAGCGATCCAGAGCTGTCTGAACTGACGCTTCTTCTGCTTTCTTCCCGCATAAGAGCTTGCCAGCGCACGCATCACCGACTGTTTCGCGATACGATACTGCTTCGATCTCGCTCCTCTGTATCCTTTCGCGAGCTTCAGCACGCGATTATGTTTCTTTCTTCTGTTCATTCCACCTTTAATTCTGGCCATCTCTTAATTCCTCCTCCAATATTTACAGATACGGCAAAATCTTCTTCATGTTGGAAGCATTGGTCACATCCGTGATCGTAGACTTCCGAAGATTTCTCTTCCTCTTGGGTGATTTCTTGGTTAAGATATGGCTCTTATAAGCTTTGTTTCTCTTCAGCAGTCCGGAACCGGTCTTTGAGAACCGCTTCGCAGCCGCTCTGCTTGTCTTCATTTTTGGCATTTCGTATTCCTCCTTCTGCTATCATTGAAAACGGCCAGAAGCCATCTTCTTTGCACAAATCATAATCGTTCGCAGCTGTCACGAACGTTTTTCTGTCAAAAACAGGGTGAGGGTCCTGCCCTCCTGCTTGATCGGGCGATCGATGACAGCAACATCAGAAAGCTCTTTCGCAATATCCTCCAGGATATAACGGTTCGCCTGCATATGCGCCATCTCTCTGCCGCGGAACCGCAGAGTCACTTTAACTTTGTTCCCCTTCGATAAGAACTTCCGGGCATTGTTCACCTTCGTGTTCAGATCGTTCTCATCAATGTTCGGAGATAACCGAATCTCTTTAATCTCGACCGTTTTCTGTTTCTTCCTGGCCTCTTTTTCTTTCCTGGCCATCTCGTAACGATATTTCCCGTAATCGATAATCTTGCACACAGGCGGCTTTGCCGTCGGCGCAATCTTCACAAGGTCAAGCTCAGCCTCTCTCGCAAGCTTCTGAGCCTCTTTTGCAGACATAATACCAAGCTGCTCGCCGTGTTCACCGATCAAGCGGACTTCCCGGTCTCTGATTTGTTCGTTAATCATTAAATCGCTAATCTTCGTACACCTCCACACACTGATAAAAATAGAAAAGGTGGATAACAAAGCTATCCACCTGCATACTCAGACAAATACAGACTCATCGTCTCCGATATCCCACAACTACCAGAACCGCCGTCTGCTCAAATAACTGTCTTCCATATAAACCGCCGGTCACAACAACGTCTCCTGCGTGCCGGGGTGAGAGTGGATACTCTGCTTCCTGTTCTTCACAACTTCGGCTATAATAGCACAGGACACCGCAAGTGTCAATGGATTTTTTTCAATACATATTTTCATACGTACTTCGCAGCAAGCGCAAAGTACTGTCCTGAATCAGTTGCTTTTTTCACACATTTTCCCGTGTAATATTCTTCAGCCATTTTCTGCTTCTGTAATGATGGATCACCCAGGGCCATTTGACGAATTCATCCGTGCAGAGAAGAAAATAAACCCACATCGGCGGCAGTTTCAGGACAAACGCCGCGAAAAAGCCAAGCGGCACTCCATAACACCACATATCAATCGTGTCGCAGATCAGGCCGAAGCGGCTGTCGCCGCCCGCACGGAAGATTCCCGCGATCAGAGTGGTGTTTACCGCTGACCCGGTAATGTAATACGTATTGATCAGCAGCATGATCTTCAGGTAGCCTCTCGCGGTATCCGACAGAGAGACCGCCGGCAGTACAAAAGGCATCGACGCTGCCACCAGAATGCCGCCGAATATGCCGGACGCCACCGTCAGCTGCATGGAACGGGACGCGTCCCGCTCTGCCTCCTCCAGCTGATTCGCGCCGATCTTTTTCCCCACGTAGATGCCGGACGCGCTCGCAATGCTGTAGCAGAGCACCGTGCCGAAATTGCGCACCACCACCACGATCGCATTCGCGGCCACCACATCGGTTCCCATATGCCCCATGATCACAGAATACATGGAAAAAGCAACGCTCCAGCTGATATCGTTGGCCACGGCCGGAACGGCCAGATGCAGGAAATCCTGCATCAGCACACCGCTCTTCCAGAACATGGCTTCCGGACGCAGCCGGACTGCATTGCCTGAGACAATGGACACGCCAAAACAGGCGATCAGCTGAATCCCGCGCGAGATGGCTGTTGCGATCGCCACGCCCTGCGCACCAAGCCGCGGCGCACCAAACAGGCCATACACGAAAACCGCGTTCAGGCAGACATTGATCAGCAGTGCGCTGACATTCAGTGCCGTACTGATCTTCACCTTCTCCACGCTTCGTAAAATGGCAAGATAAACTTCCGAAAAGCCCCAGCACAGGAAGCTGATGCTGACGATACGCAGATAAGACGCTCCAATCTGAATCAGTTCCTGATCCGAAGTAAAAAGGGTCATCATCAGCCCCGGAACCACTGCGGACGGAACCGCAAAAAGCAGCGAAATTCCCAGAGAAAAGCGCAGGGCGATTCCTTCGATCTTCTCAATTGCCTGTGTATTGCCCTGGCCCCAATACTGCGCGCAGAGCATGGTCGCTCCGGTACCGATCCCGTAAAACACCATATATAAAACGCTGGAATACTGCGTCGCCAGCGACACGGCCGAGACCGCTGACTGGCCGACAGAGTTCAGCATGATCACGTCTGTCGAGCTGATTGCCGCGCTGAACAGATTCTGTATCACGATCGGGAGTGCCAGCCGCATGATCATGCGGTAGGATTCCATTCCCGCTCTGTTTCCATTTTTTTTCATAAAACCCTCAACATTTTTCTCTTATGTCTTCTTCTCTCAAACCAATTCCTGATACGCCTCTACCTGGATCTGGTCGAATGTACTCATTCTGTGATAGATTTCCGCGCCCATGTCGATCAGCGGGAACGCTGCCACTGCGCCGCTGCCTTCACCAAGGCACATTCCTGCGTCAAGAGCCGGTTCGAGATCCAGCTCTTTCAGGATCCTGCGTGCCGCGGGTTCTTTGGATACATGGGTCGCCAGCATATAGTCCTTCGCTGCCGGACAAAGATGCGCCGCGAGCAAAGCGCCGACTGATGAAATAAAGCCGTCGATCAGCACCGGCACATGGTAAGCTGCTCCTCCAAGGAAAAGCCCCGCGATCCCGGCGATGTCGAATCCGCCTACATCCGCAAGCACCGTGAGCGCGTCCTGTTCATAAAGATTCCAGCGGTCAATAGCCTCCTGAATAACGCGGATTTTCGTATTTAATCCTTCCGTTGAAAGTCCTGCTCCGCGGCCGGTCATCTCCACTGCCGGCACCTTTAACAGCGCACTCGCCACAGCACTGGAGGTTGTAGTATTACCGATGCCCATCTCGCCGGTCGCAATCAGATCATACCCCTGTCCCTTTAGTTCCTCCGTCAGGGTAATTCCGGTCATCAGTGCACGCACTGCCTCCTCGCGCGTCATCGCAGGCTCTTTTGCAAAATTTTTCGTCCCATACGCAATTTTTCGTTTTTCTACACGAGGTGTATCGACCGCCATGCCGATGTCAATCGGCCGGATATCTGCGCCTGCAAGGCAGCACATGATCGCCGCGCAGGATTTTTCATCCAGAAAGTTTTCCGCCACAATCGCAGTTACCTCCTGTCCGGTCTGTGTCACGCCCTCCTCAACAATGCCGTTGTCAGCGCACATCGGCACAAGGATTTTTTTTGCAGTACGAATATCCGGACTGTGCTGTGCCGCAGCAATGTGTGTAATCGCATCCTCCATCCAGCCCAGACTGTGCAGAGGCTTCGCGATGCTGTCCCAGCGTTTCCGGCTGACCGCGGCCGCGGCCGCGTCGCCCGGTGTGATGCTCTCCAGGATCTGATTGAATTGTGTTTCGCTCATTTTCGTGTATCTCCTTTTCTATCTTTTTTCATAACGGTTCCGTACTTTCACAGTACCCACTATTACTTTCCTGAATAGTTATGCACATGCCTTCTTTTGCACATCTTTTCGGCATATACATCTTATCCGTTTTCTGAAGTTTTCTTCTCTGAAAAGTCAATCAGGCTCCTCTTTCTCCAATTCCTGCATCACGAAAAAATTACGGGCGCACTCCAGAAATCGTGCAGCAAAGCCGGGATTGGACCAATAATACAGATGCGGGTATCCCGCCACACTGTAGTCGGTTGCGTGAATACACTGCCATGTGCGCTTTCCGGCCGGTTTCTGCGCGACATAGTCGTTTCCGGGATCTGTACTGTCAAAGTAGTGAAACTCGTGTGCGCGGATGGTCTCGCCGGGATGCAGAAACCCTGCGTTGGAGTGCTCAGTTGTAAGTGTAATATACCCGAACCTGCCCAGCTTCGGTGTCCGATAAGACCGCCCCGCTATGCAACCGCACATCGGCCAGGCCTGCCCTTCCATATCTTCCATGGATTCATGCAGGTACATAAATCCGCCGCATTCCGCCAGATAAGGGATGCCGCCCGCGATTGCCTCCCGGATCGCGCATTTCATCGATGCATTCTCCGAAAGCTGCTTTGCGTACAGTTCCGGATAGCCGCCTCCCAGGATCAGGCCGTTGATGTGCTCCGGAAGCCGCGCATCATGCAGCGGTGAAAACGGCACGAGTTCTGCGCCGAGTGAGATCAGCAGATCCAGATTGTCCTGATAATAAAAGCAAAATGCCTCGTCCTGCGCGATGGCTATTCGCGGAGCGGCAGTTTTCCGGTTTCCATACGGATTGCATTCTCCTGATTTGATTGGGTTCCTGTCAGCAGCATCACTCATTCGGATAGCCGCGCAATCTTTCGAATCCGTTATCAGACTCTGCACGCTCTCCGGCAGATTCAGCACCTCGTCCTCATAGTCCTCCGCTTCCTGAGCAAGGGAAAGAATCCCGTCAAGGTCCAGGCACTGCTCCAGTTCTGCCGCCAGCCGAGCCAGCCTTTCCTTCAGATTCGCAATCTCTCCCGGCGTCACCAGTCCAAGATGCCGGCTTTCAATCACTGCGTCATCCATTCTGGGGACATAGCCATACAGGCGCACCCCTGTCTGCTTTTCGATTTCTTCTTTTAACAGCAGATATGTCATTTTTGTCGTCTGATTCAGGATGACGCCGCGGATCCGATTTCTGCCGCCTGACGTTTCACAGGCACATCGTGCAGATTGACTGCTCTGCGATAGTTGATTCCCCGAAGAAGACTGGCTGACCTGCTTCTCCTGCCAGCATTGTGTCTCGTAATTCAAATACCCCTGTATCAGCGGAATTACCGACCGGCTCATACCGCGCGCGTTCACGATCAGGATGATCGGCGTGTCCGTCACAGACGCCAGATCATACGAAGACGCCTTTACCGAAATTCCTCCCAGCCCGTCGTATAGCCCCATCACGCCCTCCAGCACAGAAATGCCGGCGTTTTTCGCGTTTTTTGCAAACAGATGCCGTGTCACCTGCTCATCCGTAAAAAAGGTGTCCAGATTCCTCGACGGCGTACCGATCACCCGGGAATGGAACATCGGATCAATGTAGTCCGGGCCGCATTTAAAGGAGGCAGGATTCAGCCCGCGCCCACAGAGTGCCTGCAGGATTCCGCAGGTGATCATGGTCTTTCCGCTGCCGCTTGACGGCGCGGCAAACATGACTCTCGGCAAATGCAGCATGGTGGTGGTCTCCTTTCCGGCTCTAAATGATTGCACCGTTTTTCTTCTGACAGAATAACACAAAACGGCTGCTTGTACAATCAGCAAAAATCTGATATGATGGGCTGCGCAGACATCTGAGCTTATAAATTGGATTGAGAGATTCCTGTTATGATAAAAAATATTATATTTGATATTGGAAATGTTCTGGTTGATTTTGACTCACAAACTTATTTGAAAGGCTTTGGCTTCGCGCCCGAAAAGGAAAAAAGAATCCGCGGAATCACTTTTGACGGTCCCATCTGGCGTGAATACGACCGCGGCGTCATCCCCGTAAAGCAGCTTCGCGAAAAGCTTGCTGCCCTTGCCCTTCCGGAAGACCGGGAGGATGTGCTTCAGGTCTTTGACCGTTCGCACGAGACCATTCACAGACGGGATTTTGCGATTCCATGGATTCTCTCCCTGCAGGAGCAGGGGCTTAAGACCTGGTATCTCTCCAACTATTCGGACTGGATGATCCAGCGAACACAGAAAGCGCTGGATTTTCTGCCGTATCTGCACGGCGGACTGTTTTCCTGCGAGGTCGGCCAGATCAAGCCTGAGCCGGAGATTTTTCAGTCTTTTCTGCAGCGTTTTCCGCAAATCCGGCCGGACGAATCTGTCTTTTTCGATGATTCACCCACAAATATTCAGGCTGCCTGCACGCTTGGTTTTCACGGTATCGTCTTTCGGAACCAGGAGCAGGCAAGCAAGGAGTTGACAGCATATACCGAGGGGTATGCCATCTGCACTCCCCCTCACATAGTATCATACAGGAAGTGAATCTCCTCGTAGATCTGCACAAAATCCACCACACAGCCCCCGCCATAAATACCGACGGGCACAGAATCTTCGAAACTGTATATCCGATAGCCATCTCCCTTTTCAAATTCATAGACAAATACTCTTTTTTGAATCGGGTCGATGATCCAGTATTCCCGCACTCCGGCTTTTTTGTACTTGGTCAATTTCAGTGTGCGGTCTTTTTTCGATGTAGAAGGAGACAACACCTCCACCACAAGATCAGGAGCACCGTAAACTTGTCCTTTTTGCAATTTGGAATAATCGCAGATAATCAGCACATCCGGCTGAACAACAGTCCTGTCGTCACAATCCAGCTGCACGTCTACCGGTGTAAAAGCCCGGCATGAACCGTGGTTTTTCCGAATATAGTCATTAAAGACTGCCTGAAGACTGTCTCCAAATGCCTGATGAATATAATTCGGAGCAGCCATATCGTAAAACACACCATCGATCAACTCCACTCTCTGGTCGTCCGGCAGTGCCAGATAGTCTTCCAGCGTGTACTCTCCCTGATGTTTTGAGGCCGCGTACTCCGCCAGCGCCTCCGACACCTGCATAGGAGCTGTTTCTTCAAACGTATATCCCGTACATTTTCCATCTGTGCTGTTCTCCGCATTTTCTACCCGGATTTCTTTTCCAGCCTTTACAAAAATAATTCGTTCCATAAATACCTCCTGTTTTTCATCATAAGACCTTTGCCGAAGGGCTTGGTAAAGCAGTTTCTTATTTTCCATAGGAATTCTAAAAGGTAAGAATTTTTTATACACACGTATCATACAGTCCCTGAATCTCCTCATAAATCTGCGCGAAATCTACCATACAGTCCCCATTGTAAATCCCGACCGGCACAGAATCTTCAAAGCTGTAGATCCTGCAGCCATCTCCTTTTTCAAACTCATAGACGAACACTCTCTTTCGATCCGGGTCGATGATCCAGTATTCCCACACACCGGCTTTTTTGTATTTCGTCAGCTTCAGCAATCTGTCCTTCTTTGAAGTGCTCGGAGATAATACCTCCACCACAAGTTCCGGAGCACCGTAAACACGTTCCCGGCGCAGCTTCAACGGATCACAGATGATCAAAACATCCGGCTGAACAATCGTCTTATCATCACAGTCCAACTGCACATCCACCGGCGCAGTAAATGCCAAGCAGGAGCCTAAATTTTTGCCTATATATGCATCAAAGCTGCGCCAGACCCTGGAGCCGATTGCCTGATGGATCAGAGTCGGAGCTGCCATATCGTAAAATACACCGTCGATCAGCTCCACTCTCTGGTCATCCGGCAGTGCCAGATAGTCTTCCAGCGTGTACTCTCCCTGATGTTTTGAGGCCGCGTACTCCGCCAGCGCTTCCGACACCTGCATGGGAGCTGTTTCTTCAAACGTATATCCCGTACATTTTCCATCTACGCTGTTCTCCGTATTTTCCACCCGGATTTCTTTTCCATCCTTTACCAAAATAATTCGTTCCATAAATATCTCCTTTTCATTGTAAGTCCCGCGCCGAATTACAGGGAAATCGGCCGCATTTTAAATAAGCAGACTTTTATAAGTCCATTGGCCTAAGACAATAGATGTTTCATTAATTTTTCCATATGGGATTCTAAAAGGTATTTTGTCCGACGTTCCGTCGGTTTTTCTTTTGTAGAAATGCTGCCGTGCATTTGCAAATCGGCAATTTAAGAGCATTTTATCACATGTTTCTTATAAATGCAATCTTTTTCTCTTATTATTTTAGTTTAAAAATAATCCACCGGATTACCCGCCTGCTGTGTAAGGTATTCACAAACAGGAAGTGCCCCCGGTGGACCTGTTATATTTCTGTTTTTATCTGATTAAAAAGTGTGACGTTAAAATGGGCCTTTTATGTGTCCCCGCCAAACGACACAATATACACTGGATTATGCGCGGTCATCAAATGATAATTGCCAAGAGTGCGGGATTTCGCGGCGGATATCTGTACGACATCGGCATCCGCAAGCTGCAGCTCCCTGATCAGATCCATGACCTCCGCAATGCTCTCCAGCGTGACCGTATTGATAACGATGCGGACAGAAGGATTCTTTTGGAGCAGCACGTCAATAATCTCGCGCATGTTTCCGGAGCTGCCGCCTATAAATGCATGGGTCGGAGCCGGCAGCTCCAGCAATGCTTCCGGCGCGGTTCCCTCTATAATGGAAAGATTGGCAACTCCAAACTCATAGCTGTTTCGCTGAATCAGCTCCGTTCCGTTTGTATTGCGCTCTATCGCATAAACCTGTCCCGCAGTGCATAGGAGAGCACATTCGATGGATACAGAGCCGGTACCGGCACCGATATCATACACCACCGAGTCTTCTTTCAGGCGCAGCTTCGCAACAGAGAGTGCCCGGATCTCCTCTTTGGTCATCGGCACCTCGCCGCGCACGAATTCTTTATCCGGAATGCCCGGTGTGATAATCTGGCCGCCTTTCGCGTTTTCTACCATCATGACATACAGGCCTGCAGATGCGCAGGAAGTTTTCCTTTCTGCTGCTGTCAATGGTTCTGATGTCGGCACAGTTTCTTTCCGATGCTGCTCCACATCTGAGACATAATCCAGAAAAACTCCGGGTGCTCCCGTTTCAATCCGCTCATCCGGATAGGAAAGATTAGCTCCGATGGTGACCTTCACATCCCCCATTTTGCCATCCACCAGCTGACGGCAAAGGCGGGAAATGTCTTTTTCTCCGCTGACCAGAAGAATGATCTTGGGATATTTTTTCACGTAATTTATAAGCGCAAGCTCTTTTCCATGTGCGCTCAGAAGCTTTGCATCCTGCCAGGATGTAGGAATCCGCGAAGCAAAATACACGACCGATGAAATACCGCAATAATAATGAACTTCCCCGGCCGGGAATGTTTCCGCGATCTGCCGCGCTCCGCTGTAAAATCCAACGTCGCCGGACATCAGGATCGCGGCGCGCCGTACCTGCGGATGCGCTTCCAGCCAGGCATAGATTTTCGATGCACTGTATTCGGCGACCATCTGCGGAGTCTTTGTATTCGGTTCCACAGTTTCCGGTTTCACAATTTTCAGTTCCATGGTTTCCGATCCCATAGTCCTCGATCGCAAAGTCCTGACAGTCTCCGTTTGTTCTGTCAGAAATGAATCCAGCAGCGTCTGCGCACATTCCAGCATCCGCTTTGCCCCAAAGATCACCTCTGCTTCCCGGATTTCGCGGGCCGCTTCGCGTGTCATCGTGTCGGGCGTACCCATACCGATTCCGATGCAGCTGATGCGGCGGTCAAAGTCATACACACTTTTTGCATTATCACAATTATCTGTTTGTGTTTGAACATCTGCATCCATTTTCCCGACAGAATGGTTCTGAGCAGAATCTGCCGCTATCACTTCCGTTTCTGCCGGTGCCTCATCAGTTTCTGCCAGAATTTTCTCAATTCTCGCCCGCACTTCCTCCCATCCGGCTCCGCTTTCCTGCGGTCTGCGGATAATGACCGCCGTGATGCCGCACTCCCGTACTGCTTCCATTTTTTCCGGGAAACCTCCGGAGATACCAGTGTCCTTTGTCACCAGAAAAGAAGCCTGTGTCTGCCGCAGCATCGCAGTGTTGATCTCTGCGGAAAATGGTCCCTGCATGGCGCAGATCTGTTTTCCTTCCAGTCCGAGTGAGCGGCAGGACGCAATCACCTCCGCTGACGGGAGAACCCGTGCGAACAGGCGGCTTTTATCAGAAATACGTTCCGTAAACACATGCAGTTCCTTGCTGCCGGTAGTCAGGAAGATGCCGCCTTTTTGTTTTTCCAGATACTCAGCCGCTTCTGCAGCAGAATTTACATAGAATGTCCGGATATTATTCTCATCGTAAGAACCTGACGTCCCATTGACCGCGGCCGCGCCTTCCGGTCTTAAATACCGCACATACGGCACCTGCTCTTTCACGCACGCTTCGCGGATATTTTTTGACACCTCTACCGCATACGGATGCGTTGCATCCACTACCAGCACAAATGGATTGCCGCGCAGAAATTTCCTCATCTGCTCCTTGTCCATCCGCCCCTGATGAATCGTGCGCCCCGCGGAATCGGCATCTGTCTGCAGCACTTCCTCTCCGTATTCTGTCGCCACACAAACGGTATGTCTGATATGACGCCCAACGAGATATTCGGATACCTGACGTCCCTCAATCGTGCCGCCAAAGATTAGAATGTCGTTCATGCAACCGCCCCCCAAACTGCCGCGATCACGATCGCGGGCAGCATATTTGCCACTTTTAGCTTATGTTCCCAGATCAGGTTGACGCCCACGCAGAAGATCAGCATAGAACCCACCAGCGAAATGGCATTTAAGGCACCCTCCGTCATCAGCGGGGAGAGGGCGCTTGCCAGTATCGTAATGGAGCCCTGAAAGATGCCGACCGGAATGGCGGAGAAAATGCACCCCTTTCCCATCGAAGCTGACATCACCATGATGATCAGAAAGTCCAGAATGGCTTTCATCATCAGCGTAGTGGGGTCGCCGGACATGCCGTCTTGTATGGAGCCGACGATCGCCATCGCGCCGATGCAGACTGTGAATGAAGCGGTCACAAAAGCATTGACAAACGAATTGTCGTTGGCATTGCCGCTCTTACGCTTCAGCCATTCTCCAAATGTCTCAATCCGCTGCTCAATATTCAGTCCTTCTCCGATCAGTGAGCCGAGCGCGAAGCTCACGATCACCATCAGCGAACCGCCGGAACTTAAACTGCCGTCGCTGATAGTCATCATTTTTTCCAGTGCCCCGGATATGCCGATAAACATCGTGCAGAGACCTGTGGCTTTCATCATCGTCTCCTGCAGCCGGTCGTTCATCAGTTTCTTTCCGACCATACCAATGAGGCCGCCCGCCACGATTGCCGCGACATTTATCAATGTGCCTGTTCCCACCATAGTTTCTGATTCTCTTTCTATAAAATATCGTAACTGTTCAGTACCTTCACCGTTACGAGGGAAAATCCATTTAAAATCGCTGCGCGATGGGATTTTCCCTTGTAATATTTATGTTTTCATACGTACCTCGCAGCAAGTGCGAGGTACTGTCCTGAATAGCTACAAAATATCTATATTCCAGCCGTCTCCTCGATCGAGATGCCCGTCAGGATCGTACTCTCCTCATCCACATAATACGTGATCGCAACTTCATCCCCCACATCGTAGGTCACCGCATCTGAGTCGTCCGCCGCAGATATCACATAGTAATACTCCGTGCCGAGTGAGAAATAAAACATCGTATTGCCGTCCACGACCGCAGAGCGGATGTCCGTAATCGTACCCGTGACAGTATCTGTCTCAGCATCAATGAGTTCCACCGGGTCGGTCACTTTGATCCCGTTCTCGACCAGCAGCTCTTCATAGTTCGACTGGCATTCCGCCACCGAACTGCCCGTCGCCGTGATCTGGTAGTCGGAAACATTTACCATCGCGTACATTTTCACCAGATCCGCCGAATCCTTCAGGGACATGAAATAGGTTGGCTCGTCGGAAATATTCAGCAGGATCGGGAACGTCGACGCATAGCCCAGATGCTGCACCGCACCCTCTGCAGAAGACATCGCAGAATATTCCGTCGCGCCGGTGATGTTGTAATAGCGCGCCTCCTTCGTGCGCTGATTTACCAGGATAAAGCCCACATTGGACTCGTCATTTCCTGCCGAGGTCACGCCGGTGTACAGATACACATCGTCGTTCATCGCGATGTAGTTGTAGCCGTCCGAGGTCGTCGTGATGCCCTTCTGTCCCAGCCAGGAATTGATCCAGCCGTTGACCAGCGTACCGTGATAATTATACTGCGCCACGAGCTGATCCGCGGAGTAGACGCGGTCCACCCAGGTCGGAACCTCCGTATAGTAGGTGCTCTCTCCTGTGATCGCGTTTACCAGCACCGCGCCTTCCGTGTCCTCGCCGCCGAACAGGCCGATCCTGTGTACGGTACGCGAGCATACCCACCAGGGCGTTCCGTCCTCATCAATCTCAAAATTCACATCGCCGAACATCATGGTCGGATAGCGGAACCGCAGAAGCCGGTAGATATTTCTGCCAAAATGTTCGCCGGTCGAATATTTCATTCCCTCATCAAGCTGCACCAGATCCGCCTCCTGCGTCACCATATTGACAATGATGTAGCCTGGCAGACCCTCCGCACGGTTGTTGAACCATTTAATAATATTGCCATACAGAAGCGGAGCCACGCGCACCGGCTCGTTCTGGTAATTGATCTGCGAATACTCCTCATCCGATACCTCAAACTGCGACACCAGATTGCTGTTGTTGCTCAAATTGCCGAGCGCGCGGCTTCCCAGCTGCACGCTGGAATCCTTATCCAGCATCGGGATCTTATCATAAGAAATCTCCGCCACTTCTTCCGTAAAATCGCCGGTCTGCACATCCAGCAGATTGTAATAGGCAGTCGCGTGAAAAATCTCGGAAGAAACAATTCCACCCACGATTGAACCCAGAAACAGAAGCGCCGCCAGGATCAGCGGGATTTTACAGTTTGCCCACAGCACTCCCTGCGGCAGTGTCACCCCGCTGCGCGTAATGTTAATTCCCGACGATACTACCGTGATCACAATATAGATCACAAGCAGTACAAACAAAAACAGCCAGAATTCCAACGATTTCAGGTTGATCGGGGGCAGCATCACGTAAAAATAGATGCCTCCCAAAACTGCTGTGATCAGCAAACGCACGATCAGATTAAACAAGCCACCAGTTCCCTTTTTCATACTCATTCCCTTTCTGCCGTTCTCCGACTCAGATCCGGTATCCACGCGGCGTCACCATTCGCCCGTTTATTTCCTTTGTCATCGAATTCCCAATAAATACAGTCGTGAACATATTGACCTGCGCTTCCCGCAGCTCCTGCAGGGTATACAGCCTGGCCGCTTCCCCCTCGCGTCCGATGTTCTCCACCGTCCCGCAGATACGTTCCGGCGGCAACACGCGCAGCAGGATATCACAGGCCCGCTTCAGGTAGTCCGGGCGTCCTTTGCTGGACGGGTTGTAAATGCAGATGGAAAAATCCGCCTCCGCCGCCAGCTCCAGCCGTTTCTCTATCTTTTCCCAGGGAGTCAGCCTGTCGCTTAAGCTGACCACCGCAAAATCATGCGTCAGCGGCGCTCCCAGCACTGCCCCGCCGCTTAAGGCGGCTGTGATTCCCGGAATTACTTCCACCTCAATGTCCGGATAAGCCTCTCCAATCTCCAGCATCAGCCCGCTCATCCCATAGACGCCGGCATCCCCGCTGCAGACCATGGCGACCTGTTTGCCCTTTGCCGCCTCCTCAAACGCCATCTCGCAGCGCTTTGCCTCCTGCGTCATCGGCGTCGTCAGAAATTCTTTTTCCGAATAAGACTCCTTAAGCAGATTCACATAGACCGTATAGCCGATGATCGTGTCGCACGCGGCCAGCACCTCCGCCGCCCTCTGACACATCAGCCCCGCTTCGCCAGGTCCCATACCTATTACATACAGCTTCTTTTTCACAATCGCTCCTCGCTTTCCTTCAAACTCACTCGTAACTCTTCATTGCCTTCACAGTTACACTCGTTCTATTACACAGGAATGCTTCTTCATCAAACCTGTTTCAAAACCTTACACTCCAGCTTTTCTCCGCCACGGCAACGGTTACGCCGTCTCCCGCCTGTTTTCTCAAGATAAGCCGTCCGCCTGCTTCAGTCGAATCCGGCTGTCCGTATCCGTCTGCCTCCCTGAGTTCTGACCGGGTGGGTACCTCATCTGTCATCGGTTCTAAATCCGTCTGCCCGGACATCTTCCTCGCCATACAGAGCGCCGCGCGCTCACAGACATTGTCCACACCGGTCACATGTTTCACAAAAGAAGACGGCGAGAAATCGCCTTCCACAGCGGCAAGTATCTCTGCCGGATACGTTTCAAACTGCAGCTCATTTTTCCTGCAAAACTCCAACAGCCCCGGTTCTTCTTTTTTTAAATCGATTGACGCGACGCCCGCGATTTCTTCTATGGTAATCCCCAATATGTCCATGACCCGCTGCACCGCTTTTGTGATCTCCTGCTCCGTTTTCCCTTTTCGGCAGCCAATGCCGAGGACGAAGCTCTTTGGATAAAGATTTAAAATAACTGGTGGTGTCAGAGCCGCCCTTTTGTCAGGCTCCGTTTGTTCAGAAATCGGATCTGTTGATTTCGGAGTTAAAAAAGGCAGCCCTATGCTTATCAAAGCATCCGTCCGAATCCGTGCATTTCCTTTGGAGCCGCTTTCTGCCGAATTCAAATCAGGCACTGTCTCCTGATTCTGATTTTGCATCAGCACCAGCTCTGGCGGCAATTCTCCTTCTATCCTTCCCTCACATACCACTCCGACTTTCTCGCCGCGCAGGATTGCCGCGGAAATCTCTTTCGCAGCCTTCATGCTGCCAATCCGCAATTGATTTTCTTTGGCAAATACGTCAACTGCAAATTTACCATTCACATCCGTCGCGGTTGTGATCACGGGCGTGGCTCTCAATATTGCCGCTGCCTGCTCCGCCAGGCGATTTGCCCCGCCGAGATGTCCTGACAGCAGAGAAATCACAAACCGTCCCGCTTCGTCGATCACAAGCACCGCCGGGTCCGTCGTCTTGCTTTTTATAAAAGGTGCAATCGTGCGCACCGCGATGCCGCACGCTCCCACAAAAATAATCCCATCTGCGCCGGATAAAAACAGGCCGCCGCACCAGTCTTTCAGGTTCAGGCTGCCCGTACTCTCCGGGCTGGAGGAACGGCCGGTTCTGCGTCCTCCGCCTTTATATCGCAGAATATCATACTCATCAGCAAACGCCGCGGCAACAAGTTCTGCCGTCTGTCCGCCGCGTGCGGTAAAATATGCAATCCCAAGCTGTTTCATAAAAAAACCATGCGCCTTTATTGAAAATTCCCCTTTACAGGCGTCCTTCCAATCCATCATACTTCACTTAGATTAACACAGTTTTTCCATAGTGTCGAGGGCTTTGAATGATTTGTTTTCATTCAAAGCCCTCGATAAGTTTACAGTTTCAGTTATTGTGCCTTTCAGTTTTCCAGCGACCGGAAATCAACATATCCTACTGCCAGTTCCTCCGCATAAATCGGATAAGTTCCCCCTTCCATGTTCAGATACAGATACGACATCTCATCCGCACGGACAATCCACGCGACTGTGACCGTGATGGTCTCTCCTGTCAAAAGGTCGGTAATGTAATTGCTTCCGGCTGTTCCATCTCCACCGGCGGTATAATAATCCATAGTGTAGCCACAGGATGCTGTCATGTAATCCCAGTCTCCCTCCTCGAGCGAGTTTCGGTCATAAATGATCATCCTGCCGTTGTCATCCTCTGTCAGGGTTATCAGGTCTGCATTATACAGGACATTGTGCAGGTCGGATGCTCCGTTATTGGTAAACTCGATGGTGGCGCAGATCAGCTTCTGTTCTGCTTCCTCGGTCTTTACCACCGTGTTCAGAGAATCAATGCCATCTCCTGTCTTCACGTATTCGATCAGCTCCGGCAGCAGGTTGCCGTCTTCATCCGTACTCTCCTGCAGTGCATCGGTGTACATTCCGGAATCCAATATGCTCTTCCAGTCATCGCCGAGCGCATTCATGTTATCTGATACCTGAACATCGCTGACCCGGACACTGACTGTATGGAGAAATTCCTCATCTGCTTCACTTTTCGAATAAGCAGATATCTCAAAGGAATCGCCAATCTGGTGCAGATTTTCCTCCACAGCCGATACCTCTACTGTTGTATAAACGCCTTCTTCGGCATCATAGTCCTCCATCTCCGTCTCTTCCTCATAATCACTGATGGTATAGGCATCCTCCAGCGACATCATCTCTTCACTTCCAACCAGGCTTATGCCTTCCGCGACCTTAAGCAGTTCCTCCTTTGTCACTTCCTCGTTCAGGGAATAGATGGTAAGCATACGCCATACCTCCGGATACAGGATATACATCTTCTGCGTTGTGCTTCCGCTGCCATCGTCTTTATAATTCAGACTCAGCCAGACAGCATAATGTCCGTTGATCTCCAGCACCTCACTGTCCACCACACTCGTCTCCAGGATCAGGGTTTCCGCCGGATCCTCATCCATGATCTGTACTCCCATACTGAAGCTTCCGCCATAGAGGTCGTCCTCGTAATCTATCTTCCATCCGTCATCATACTGCACCATCCCCTCCGGAATATAGGAGGCTTCCACAGTCACTTCCGCCGGAATTTCCTCTGGCGCCTCCAGTTCTGAAAGCAGCGCAGCCGCGGAGCTGTCAGCATCACCGGATTCCGCCTCCGTCTCTGCCGGACCGATCGTAATGTTTACCCCATAATTTCCTTCCGCTTCGGTAAAAAACCTCTCCCGGATCGCGACGCCCGCAAAAACAGTCGTACACATCAGTGCCGCCGCGGCCGCGACGAGCAGAAAAGTCCTGCCAGCCTTCTTTCGCGCCGGTTTTCTCTGTGTGCGGCTTTGCTGTTCCACTTTTACCTGCGAGGCCACCTCGCGCTCAATCATCGTCCTCATACTTTCCGGCATTTCCGGAAATTCCTGTCTCATATTCTCTAATTTCATATAGACACCTCTCAGTCTGCATATCGTTTTTTAATTCTGGTCCGACCTTCATCCATTCTGCAGAGAATCCCTGTCAGAGCAACTCTCCGGCTCCAGCTCCCTGCGCAGTCTTGCCTTTGCCCTTGACAAGCGGCTCTTTATCGTATTCTCATTCACTTCCAGAATCGAAGCAATCTCCCGGATGCTGTAGCCTTCCATATAGAAAAGCGTGACGCAGATCCGCATTTCATCCGGCAGCGTCTCCAGCGCCTCATACAGCTCCGAGTAATCCTGCCCCGCTGCTTCCTTCTCCGGCAGGTCTCCCTCCTCGATAGAGACCACACGCTTCTGCTTCCGCAGAATGTCATAGCATTCGTTGATCAGGATTCTGGTAAGCCACGTTTTAGCAAATTCGTCGCTGCGAAGCGTATGCAGCTTCGTAAAGGCGCTGACAATCGCCTCCTGAATCGCGTCCGCGCAGTCCGCATCCTCCCGCAGCAAGGTCTTTGCCACATGATACAGGGAATCTTCCGAAGCAATGATCAGACTCCCCAACTGATCTTTCGTCATAGGTTTTGTTCCTTTCTGTCAATCTGTCCAAAACGGTATGCTTCCCACCGTCCGTACAAATCGTCACTGTTTGTAGTATATTTCATATCTTTATTCTGTCCCGGTCATTCATGAACACCTGTTACACAGCTTACATTCTTTAGACGTACAAAGAAGTCTAAAAGTTCCCTGCCCGATAAATTTTTTTGCGGCAGGCAGCAACTTTTATATATACAATCGGATAGGGGAACGCCTCTCTCCCCTATCCGTCACTGTGCCAGGCGGGTGCAGCGTAAGCTGCATAATTCCTCACCCGCCTGTGTACATAAAAAACAGGACCGATGATTTTCGATCCTGTTATCTTTTACATTTTTTAAATAACGTTTCAGTGATTCAGAAAGATTTATTTTTCTCATTCCTCCTCTATAAGTTCGTGCTCAATCCCCTCACCTGCGTTTAATGCAGCAACGCCTCTGCGTAAATGTACCATATTACTGTCAGAATAGAATGGGTCTGCTGAAACCTCAAATGGAATCCTTTTTTCCATATTGGATTTTAAATCCCCGTCCATTTGAAAACTTACATTCACTGCTTTAGCCACAATTCATCCCCCCTTCCTTACCTGCTTCCCTTCATCGCCGATAAAATGGAACGAAGAACCGCAAATGTCACACCGGCTACCGGCCAGATGATCCAGGAAATCTGCCAGTTCATGAAAGAAAAACAGAAGCCGGTCATATCCCCCTTTTCGGATTGCTACCCGCACGATCAAATATACTCCCGCCGCAACGATTACCACTTCTCAAAATGCACCCGGTTTTCTTCATAATCCGGATGAGCGCCGTTCTTTTCTTCCGCAGGATATCCAAACGCAATAACAGAGTGCGGAATTACGGAATCCGGTAATGAAAAAAGGGTTCTCTGATTCTCCACACGATCCATCTGCGGCCAGGTTCCAAGCCATACAGAACCAATACCGAGACCCTCCGCTGCAAGTATCATGTTTTGTCCCGCAATTGCTCCGTCAATCACCCAGTAATCCTTCGCATACGGAAACGCCCGTTCCAGATCACCCAGAATAAGGATTCCCAGATCACAGTGACGGAGAGGTTCCGCCGGCCCGCCATTGGCATCCGCCATTTTATTCAGCATTTCTTTGTCACGAACAACAAGAAAACTCCAGTCCCGTGTATTTGCGCAGGTAGGTCCGGTCATCGCTGCCCGAAGTATCGTGTAGAGCTCCTCATCCGCGATATGCCTGTCCGTAAACTGTCGAATACTTCTCCTGTTTAATATTCCTTCTACTAATTCCATTGCATAGCCTCCTCAATTCACTCCAGCTCCAGCAGCACATTCACTGCCGATCTTAAAGCCATTGTCACTTTATGATCTGTAACGGCAAGTTCCCGGCCGCTTCCGGATTCCCGTACGGTCCGGATCCCGTCTGACAGCCGAAGCGTCACTTCACAGGTATAGTCCAGATCGGAGCGGAGAATGATCCGGTTGTTGTCGTAAACAAACATCTGGATCCCTGCAGGCCCTTCAAGCACTGCGGGCAGCCCGGAGCATACCGTCCGCCGGATCGCATTCAGCACTTCTGCGGGGTAATGATACAGATCTCCCATGTCATCCGGAATCGTGAGGATACTGATCTTTCCTCTTGCGTAGCTGCACTGGAGCACAATCGGGAAAGCACTTTCTGTGCCATATCCGGCTACCAGCTCCCAAACATCGTTCGTGCAGTACTCCATCTGCGGGATCAGTACCGGTGCGTCTCCGCTGTAACAGCCGCAGATGTTTATACCGTTATCCTTGCTGTCCGCATACCTGCTCACAAGCGCTTTTCTTGCGCTGTATGTCACATTTACAAACTCTCCGAACGCGGAACCAAGCCTGCGGACAAAGCCGCTGGTCACAATGACCTGCGCGCCGTTTAACAGGCTTTTTTGCATCTTTTTCACAATCTCTCTATCATCCGCGGCGCCCTCGCTTAAGAAAATGGTCTCTGCCTGTTCCGGATATCGGAGGCAGGGTTCAAACGGAATGCCGCACATACCAAGGTAATTGTGGATATTGTTCTCTCCGCGTGCATTTGACGGACGATAAGCAGCCGCTCCGACCGGATTTCCAAGCTTGTCCAGAAGCCCGTCCGCATCCGCAAACATCTGCTCCAGAGCGGCGCAGAATGTCCGGTAAGCCGGATCGTTCAGCAGGGAACCAAGGCTGAACAGCGTAACCTCCTTTGCTTTCCCAAACAGCGTCAGATAGCCCTGTTCCAGATAAGAGGTCAGATTATAAGTACACTCATATGGGTCAAACCAGCCGCCGAGATTCCGCCCCGGTGCGGCGTTTTCAAAATAACGCATGATAAAATAGCTCAGATACTTCGGAATATGCTGCTGCGTGTATTTCGGATTGCGCGTCTCCGTCCCGGTATAGATTGAGTCGACCATGGCCGGCTCCATTTCCAGGTCGTAGCCTTCCTCATTGAAGCTGTCATACCACTGCGGATATTTTACAATCACATTAACTGCCGGATTGATTTCCTTCGCAGTCTTCATCACGATGTCTTCCGTAATCCTCTTTTTCTCCGCCAGGCGGAACTCGGACCAGGTGCGGTTTCCTTTCTTTTCAATGCAGGCCGGGCAGCGGCAGTTCAGGAAATAAAAATCATCAAAAATGAACTCGTCAAAAACCTCCGCGTTGAGGGCAACCGCTTTCCGAAGCGTTTCCTCGTCTTTTGGAGTTGAATAGCAAAGAGAAGCAAATCCCTCCTTACTGCTGTCGGCACAGGTTGTGATCCCGCCGGATGTGGCGATCCCCCGGCTCTCAAAATAATCCTTTACTTCCAGCAAATGTTCCTTTGTACACCATTCTTCGCTCCGGTAGCATTCCAGATATACCCGCCCGATTTTCACATGATCCGTCAGCAGGCGGATTTTTTCCATAAATTTCGCAAAATCCGTAATCCGATTGACGTCCCCCACCGGGCAGTAAACCGCAACATTAAAATTCCGGTAACTCATACTTTTTCTCATGACTCCCCTCTTCATACCTGTTTTCATATGCCTCAAAAGCTCTCATGCCCGCTTTCACAAACGCAGCAATCACGCATCATTTATTTCCGGCCGTAAAACTCCGCCACCACCTGCTCTGCGGGTTTCCCATAGATATCGTATTTTTTATCCTTTACCGCCTCCGCAAGAGAATACTGTCTCCAGCTCCAGTCCCAGAGTGCGTAGCCTCCGACCCAGTCGCGCCTGCTTCCGGCTGCAAACATGGTGCGGTACCAGTCGGCCTGCCCTTCCAGATCCACATCACCTGACAGATTCCAGTCATTCGGCACCTGATCAGAACCCTTCGTGGACATGCATCCGCACTCCGCAAAGAAAAATGGTTTATCAAATTTCTGAACCACCGCCTCAATCCGGTCCAGCTGGCGTTCCCAGTCGTTGACCGGATAATAGCCGCTCGAAGAGATCACGTCCACCGCATCCCACCATTTAACGTTGTGTTCCTGGTATTTGTCTGTATTGTAGGAAACCAGGCCGCCATACTCTTTTCGGATATCTCCGATCAGCTGCCGCCATTCCTGCTCCCGACGCTCGCTCTGTACCATTTCACAGCCCGGAAGGAACATCTCGCAGCCTTCCCGCTGCGCAATTTCTGCGTAATGCAGCTGAAAGTCCGTATATGCCCGGAACCAGTTGCTCCACTTTGGCTCACAGGGAACATCCTCGTCAAAAAAGTTGATGTGCGCCCGCCAGACGCCGTTACGGCAGTTCACGGTCGGCTTCAGTGCCACGCGCAATCCAAGATCTTTCGCCATACGGATTGCCGCGGCCAACTCCCGGTCGCTTACCGTTGCATCTGAACGATAATCAATATCCTCCGACTGCGGCGTATCCTGCAGCCCCATCAGGACAAGAATAACAAAATTCGCATTGGTCCGTTCCGCAAGATTCCGGAGACTTTGCTTTGCTTCCGGTGTTTCAAGACTGCCCTTCGGGGCAAATGCAGCAAAGGTGATTCCTTTAATAAAATCCATCTGTTTCTTCTCCCTTTTTCAGTCACAAATTCATGTCCATGTGATACGCAAATTCTTTGTCAAAATAAAGTAGCAAAATCGTAACTATTCTCTTGTCTCTGTTGCCTTTCGGAATTCCGTCGTGAATGCTGGGTGATACAGCTCCGAGCGGTTGTACCCCGCCTGCGCGACCGTGTCTCCGACAATGATCAGCGCCGTCTTCGTGACATTGTTTTCCTTCGCGCACTGCGCCAATGTCGACACCGTGCAGATGTAGCTGCGCTCGTCCGGCCACGTTGCTTTGTACACAATGGCCGCCGGTGTGTCGGCCTGATAGCCGCCTGCCATCAGCCGTTCGCTTAAATTCTCCAGCATTCCGGTGCTTAAGAAAATGACCATCGTCGCACCGTGAGAAGCCAGCTTCGCGATCTCCTCTTTCTCCGGCACCGGCGTCCGGCCCGCCATCCTCGTGATGATCACCGTCTGGGAAATACCCGGCAGCGTATATTCCATATTCAAAGCGGAGGCCGCGCCGCAGAATGCGCTCACACCCGGACAGTAATCATAGGCTATCCCGGCCTCGTCCAGCAGATCCATCTGCTCCCGGATCGCTCCATACACACAGGGATCGCCGGTGTGCAGCCGCACCGTCGTTAAGCCTTTCGCCTCCGCGTCGCGCATGACGGCGAACACTTCCTCCAACGTCATCTTTGCGCTGTCGTAAACCACGCAATCCTCTTTTTTATAATCCAGCAGCTGCGGATTGACCAGTGAACCCGCATAAATGATCACATCCGCCTCACCAAGAAGCCTGCTGCCCCGCACCGTGATCAGATCTGCCGCGCCGCTTCCGGCGCCTACGAAATGTACCATTTATCTGTCCTCCTTATATCATTTTATATGTTCTCACTCGGTCTTCGAAGCAAGTGCGAAGACCTGTTCTGGATAGTTGCTTGAATTCTTTTTTCAGCATACCACAAAACCTCATCTCAATCAATAAAAGGAAAAAGCTTCAAGGCAAAAACTGTTCCAATAAAAAAGAATGCGCCTTGGCGCATTCTCGCGCCGAGCGCGGTCGCTTCAGCGACATAATTCTTTACGCGCGAGTGCGCATCCCCGCGGAGCGTTTTTGCTTTATAGGAACGAAGTTTCCTATAAAGCAAAAAAGGGAAGCCTACGTTAACAGTCTTCCCCTGAAAAAATCCCTGTAACAGTTACGAAGCATTTTGCTATGCAGCATACTCATACGTAATCTCCGCCGCCGTCAGGTTCTCATTCCCTGAAGCGACCGTGACATCGCCCCAGTCGTCCTCTGTGCCGGTATAACACACACTGGTCAGCGCGTCGCAGCTTTTAAACGCATACATCGACACACTGGTCACGCTGGAAGGAATGACGATCTTCGTCAGCGCTGTGCAGTTTGAAAACAGATAATTGCTGATGCTGGTCAGGCTTGACGGCAGCTCCAGCTCTTTGAGCGACGTGCAGGAAGCGAACGCTTCCTTTCCGATGTCCGTCACACTGGTCGGAATCGTTACCTCCGTAAGAGACGTACAGCCGGAAAACGCCCGGTCGCCGATGCTCACGACACTCGACGGAATGGTCACTGTCTTCAGATTCGTGCAGCTCTCAAACGTATATTTTCCAATACTTGTTACGCTGTCCGGGATCTCGATGGAGGCAAGCGCGGAACAGCCGGAAAATACCGAGTCAGAAAGTCCCGTCACACTGTCCGGAATTTCCACTTCTGTCAGCGACGTACAGCCGGAAAACGCACTGCCGCCGATGCTCGTCACACTCTCCGGAATGGTCACACCGGTCAGACTCACACAGTCGGCAAACGCATTGCTGCCAATGCTCGTCACGCTGTCCGGTATTTCCACCTCCGCCAGCGCACTGCAGCCGGAAAACGCGTATTTTCCGATACTCGTCACACTGTCTGAAATCGTGACCGCGGTAAGCGCTGTACATTTTTTAAATGCATAATTTCCAATCGCGGTCATCCCATCCGAAATCGTAAGGCTTTCAAGAGCCGTGCAGGAATCAAACGCATTTTCTCCAATGGTCGTCAGCGTCTCAGGGAACGAAACGCTCGTCAGAGCAGTGCACTTTTCACACGCATTGTTGGCAATGCTGATCACTCCCTCCGGTATCACAAGACTCTCCAGTGCGGAACAGCCGGAAAACGCATAAATGCCGATGCTCGTCACACTCTCCGGTATCTCCACGCTGGTCAGCCCCGTACAGTCCCGAAACGTACTGTTGCTGATCGTCGTCACACCCGACGGAATCGTAAAGGAAGAAAGATTCTCACAACCGGAAAACGCAAACATTCCGATGCTTGTCACACTGTCTGTAAGTGTGACATCGGTTAGCGCCGCACAGTCAGAAAAGGCGTAGCTGTCGATGGCCGTCACGCTCTCCGGAACGCTGATGCTTTCGAGACTGTCACAGGAGGCAAACGCATAGCTGCCGATCTCCGTCACACTCTCAGCAATGTTCACCTGGCTTAAGGCTTCGCAGTCATAAAACGCATGGTCCCCGATCTCCGTTACGCTTTCCGGAATGCTGATGCTTTCCAGGCTGCCGCAGCCGGAAAACGCATACTCTCCAATTTCAGTCACGGCATCGGATATTACAAAGCTCTCCAGCATGGAACAATTGTAAAACAGATACGCGTTAAGCTCCGTCACACTCTCCGGGATACTGATTTCCGCCAGCGAAGCGCAGCCGTAGAACGCATACTCCCCAATCTCTGTCACACCGGAAGGGAGCACGATATCCGTCAGAGCCGAACAGCCGTAAAATGCGTACTCCCCGATCTCCGTCACCGTATCGCTGTCGGTGAAAGTAATACCCGTCAAATTTGTACATTTATAAAAGGCGTAATCGCCGACATCGGTCACACCGCTACCAATCGTGACTGTGACGATCTCATCCCGATTGCTGTACCACGGAACATCGTCCTCATCCGAAAACGAGGTCATCGCACCGGTACCTGTAATGGTCAAAGCCCCGTCATTGTAAAGTTCCCAGGTCAGATCATCTCCGCAGGTTCCCTCATCCACGAGAGCCAGGACAAACTCTGTCTCCGTTTCGGTCTCTGTCTCAGTCTCATAGACCAGCTCTTCGTCCTCAGAGGAGGAGTCTTCCCAGTCTCCGAAGCCGCCAAAATCCATGCCGCCTCCCGACATATCACCGCCTGACCAGTCGCCGCCCGCGAAATCGCCTCCGCCGCCAAAATTACCGAAATCCATGCCGCCCATTTCGCCTGCATAAACAGTTGCCGGAGATACGAATGCCGTCAGAGCAGCCGTCGAAAGCATAAGCCCCGAAAACAACAGCACACGACCAAACCCGAGAGAACGCATCTTACCTGTCCGAAAATAGTTCTGAATACATTTCATATCTGCATTCCGCCTTTACCAACTTTATAGTAAACGACGTAAGTCGTTTTACTTTGCGCCGGACGCAAGGCTGCGAAGCAGCCATTCCTCATGCATCCGTGTGCATCCTTTATAATGAATGACAAAAGAATTTTGTCGTTCACTATAAGACAGTGTAAAACAAAAATATGGAGAAACAGTGTTTGCTTTGTAAAAATGGAAAATCAAAACAGAGTTTTTTAAATCAGGTTAATTAAAGCCTGTATCTGCTCGTAAGCATCTCTCTTTGTCATCTCTCTTTGTCATCTCTATTTCATCCTCATCACTAAGTCCCAAAAAATCTATAACGTCTTTTGGTCCTGCATGATCCGGAGAAGCAAATTTATCCGAAAGCTTCTCTTTCATTTCAGTAACAATTTTTTTATCGTGAACCTTCTGAAATTCAATTGACAATGTTCTTACTCCACCACTATAATGTTTCACAAGAAAATAAATATCATAAGCATCCTTCGCCTTTCCTCGTCCTAAAGCCGCCGTCTTCATAACTATATACGGTACAACTGCAATTACACTTACATTCGCAACGTCAAATGCTCCGTCTGGTCGTCTCGCTTCCATTTTTATTCTCTGAGGCGGAAAATTAAAAGCAAAATTACCTCCGGTCGATTTTAAAGCTTTTATCCCCTGTACATGCTGACTTCGTCTTTTCTTTTGCGTCCCACCATACATTCCCGCGAGAATATCAACATCTACATCATAAAATATCCCATCTACTTCTACTGTTTTAATAAACGAGAAATACTTATCCGGATGATCCAAATACGCATTTTTTCTTAAAATGCAAGACATATTCTGATATCCTTCATCCTGCAAAGTCAGATGATTAATCAAAATATCTACATCCACACTTCCGATATGCCCTTCTTCCGGAAACATCAAATCTGGCACCCACCCGCTTACAATTCGGATATCCTCTTCATATTCCTGAAATAAATTAACCAATTCTATCAGTACCCGGTGCGCCGCTTCTTTCTGCCCCGCCGAATAGTCTACCCTGGTAATTAAATCTTCGTCACGAATCATTTTAATATCACCTTGTTTAATATGCTTTCAGCCATTTCTTCCCCTCTGCCTTTCAATTGCATACAGTCTAAATAAATCTGTACCGGCGATACAACAGAATCATGATTCATAATTCTGCTGTTTTTCAGGCACGCGGTGTCTGTTATCGGAAAAATAATAACATTAGACCCACTATCCACGCGTTTTAGTTCCAGAAGTTGCAGTGTTTCATGAATATCTTCTGGTGATAAAAACACATGAATTTTATTGTATCGGACTACCGGAGTATAGCGAACGCCACCTGAAAAGCCAGATAGATAATAGGCTATGCCATTTTCCTGCCTGATTCTTCTCAATTTTTTTTCAATCTCAGGAATCGAATCCAGACTGTAACAGGAACAGAACTCTGGTTCCTTCTTCCCATACCCTTTACTCCATTCCCGCATCAGTTTCTCGGGTTCAATAATTGCATAACCCATCTCTGTCTTCTCGGCCCAGGCATTCTTTATCAGATAAGTCATCAATTTAGAGACCTGACCTATACTACACCCAACTTGCTCTGCAAGATACTTCAGTCTCCAGATTTTTCGATAATCCGCAAATAATTCCCGCAATATCAAAGAAGACACGGTCGATGATCGCTCAAAAAAAGAGTTCTGTCTTTGCTTCACAACAAACGAATTTATATTTCCCCGTTCTGAGATGTAAATAGAATGAGCAGTAAACCAGCAATTTCCTGCATAATCAAAATATCCCAATTGTTTTTCTCTGCAGATTTCCGCAGATCGTTCTGATACGTAAGGAGCCACGAGCACACTTTCACTTAATATATGTTTCTCGTTACTACAAAACTCCAATATTGTTGATGGATAAATCTGGGTCAGCATATACGCCCGCATTCTGAAAATAAAACCGTCTTCCAATTCAATCTCAAATTGAAATCCATCTTCTGTTCTGTTTTTAACTTCATATCGTTGGATATTGGGAATTCTCAAAAATTTTTCAGATACACAATCGTATGCTCTCATATTCTCAAGTTTCACCAGAATCATTCCTTTCACCAAATTAGTGAAACTAATTATAATAGTGAAACCAATAAATGTCAATAAAACTATGCCCCATGTGCATTCACACATGGGGCATAATACGTTTTCTCAACACCAACCGCGCTATAAATGCGCGGCCAAAAACATCTACTGCTTCACGCTCAGTCTCACCAGCGCCCGGTGAAGCTTCGCGGTGGCATTGGCGTACTCCTGATCGGTCAGTCCCTGTCTCGCCAGACGTTCCTCGGCACGCTTCTTTGCGTCCTCAGCACGCGCCTTATCAATGTCCTCTTTCCACTCCCAGGTAGTGGCAAGGACACGGCAGGTACCGTCCATGACTGAAAGCATCCCGCCGATGCAGGCCGCATACCGCGTGGTGCCGTCCTCGAATACCACATGCGCTTCGCCCATACCGATGGCAGTGCAGTAATTGCAGTGTCCCGCGAGGACCGCAAGGTCACCGGTGATCGTCCGGCATACCACGCGCTCGGCATTCCCCTCAAAGAGAAGGCCGTCCGGCGTTCCGATTCTTAATGGAAAACTACTCATAAGCCGTCTCCTTCCGTAACTGTTCAGTACCTTCACAGTTACGAGGGAAAAGCCCATTTAAAATCGCTACGCGATGGGGCTTTTCCCCATATGCTATATGTTTTCATACGGTCTTCGCAGCAAGTGCGAAGACCTGTTCTGCATAGTTACAAGCTTTCGCCCTCTCACACTTTCTGCACAAAATAACAATTCTGCGTGATATAGACGTATATTTACAGGTTCTTCGCTTTCTCAAACACGTCGTCGATCGTGCCCGCGAAGAGGAAGCAGCTCTCCGGAATGTGGTCGCACTCGCCGTTCAAGATCATGCGGAATCCGCGCAGTGTCTCTTTGAGCGGCACGTACTGGCCGGGCAGACCGGTGAACTGTTCCGCTACGGAGAAGCTCTGGGAAAGGAAACGCTGTACCTTTCTTGCGCGGTTTACTGTCGTCTTGTCCTCCTCGGAAAGCTCGTCCATACCCATGATGGCGATGATATCCTGCAGCTCTTTGTAGCGCTGCAGCACCATCTGCACCGCTTTCGCAATCTCGTAATGCTCGGTGCCGAGAATCTCCGGGGAGAGGATACGGCTTGTGGAATCCAGCGGGTCCACTGCCGGATAAATACCCTGACTGGCAATGTCACGGGAAAGTACCGTGGTCGCGTCCAGATGGGTGAAAGTAGTCGCCGGAGCCGGATCTGTCAGGTCATCCGCCGGTACATAAACTGCCTGCACGGAAGTGATGGAACCCTTTCTCGTCGAGGTAATACGCTCCTGCAGCTCGCCCATCTCAGTCGCCAGCGTCGGCTGATAGCCTACTGCGGACGGCATACGTCCAAGCAGCGCGGACACCTCGGAGCCAGCCTGCGTGAAGCGGAAAATATTGTCAATGAAAAGCAGCACGTCCTGATTCTTCACATCGCGGAAGTACTCCGCAATCGTCAGTCCGGAAAGGCCGACACGCATACGCGCTCCGGGCGGCTCGTTCATCTGCCCGTAGATCAGCGCTGTCTTATCGATAACGCCGCTTTCTTTCATCTCGTTGTAAAGGTCATTGCCTTCACGGGTACGTTCGCCAACGCCGGTAAATACGGACAGTCCGCCGTGCGCCGTCGCCACATTATGAATCAGCTCCATGATCAGGACAGTCTTACCGACACCTGCGCCGCCGAACAGACCGATCTTGCCGCCCTTCGCGTACGGGCAGATCAGATCTACGACCTTGATACCGGTCTCAAGGATCTCCGTCGCCGGAGTCTGTTCCTCGTAGGACGGAGCCGGACGATGGATCGACCAGCGCTCTTTTGAATCCACCGGAGGCTTCTCATCCACCGGCTCACCCAGCAGATTGAGCACTCGTCCCAGACATTCCTCACCCACCGGTACGGTAATCGCGGAACCGGTATCCACAGCCTTCGTGCCGCGCACCAGTCCGTCAGTCGAACTCATCGCGATACAGCGCACAGTATTGTCGCCAATCTCCTGCGCTACCTCTGCGACCAGCTTTTTGCCATTGTTATCAATCTCTATCGCATTCAGCAATGCGGGCAGCTCGTCATGCGGAAACCGGATGTCCAGAACGGGGCCGATGACCTGCACTACCTCGCCAATGTGTTTGTCACTCATCTTAAAATCCTCCTAACGCCCCGTCATCGACACATCAGTACCGGTGACGCAGGCCGCGCCGTTTTCTTTATACGCCCTCCGCGCCTGCGACAATCTCTGTGATCTCTGTCGTGATGCTGCTTTGGCGCGCGCGGTTGTAGCTCAGGTTCAGCTTCTCGATCATTTCCTCCGCGTTGCTGGTCGCCGCCTCCATTGCGTTGCGCCGCGCCGCCAGCTCACTCGCCAGCGCGTCACAGACACCGCCATAGATCAGGCCTCCCAGATATTCCGGAACGATGGCGTCAAAAACTTCCGTACTGTCCGGCTCATACAGGATCAGATCGCGAACCGTTTTTTTCTCTGAAACTGCGCCGTTCCCGGCATCCGTCTGATCAGCATCGCTTCCCAGATCAGTCAGCGGAAGCATCGGAGCAATCTGGGGCCGCTGAGAAAGCATGGACACAAATTCTGTATAACAAAGCTCAATGTGTCCGAAGCGCCCTTCCCGGTATTCCCGGCAGAGCAGCCGCGCGATCTCAAAGCAGTCCGCCACGGAGACATCCGCCACCGTTGCAAAATCTTCCGTCAGGATCTCCACACCTCTGCGCTGAAAATATTCCACAGCCTTTTTCCCGATAGGAAGCACCACATATTCGCCCGCGTTCGCAGCAGAACCGTCTGTGCCCGTGTCTGCCGGACTGTTTTTCAAACGGTTTTCCGGATTGTTCCCATCCGCCAGATTCTGTGAAGCTGCCGCTTCCAGCTTTTTGAACAGGTTGGAATTGTATCCACCGGCCAGACCTCGGTCACCCGCGATCACGACATAACAGTACCTGTTTGCCTGTGAGCGGCTGCCTGCAGCCGGTTTCGCATATACAGAAGAAAAATCCGTATTTCCTTCTGCGATATCGGCCAATGTCTGATGAAGCTCCCTGAAATACGGACGGCACTGATCAGAACGGTCTTTTGCCCTGCGCAGCTTGGAGGATGCTACAAGTTCCATTGCTTTGGTAATCTGCATTGTGCTCTGGACACTTTTGATGCGCAGCTTTACCGCTTTCATGTTTGCAGCCATGTCGTTCCTCCCTCTTTTCTATTTACAATGTCATTTATATAGTAAACGATGTTAGCCGTTTCAGCTAATCCGAGACTAAGCTCTCAGATTGCTGCTGAAAATCTGTCACAACCGATAATTAATCAGTACATTTACGGTTATGGCAGAAAATCACTTCGTAGCCAGGAACTGATCCGTGTAATCCTGCAGCGCCTGCTTCAGATTATCTTCTGTCTCCGTCTCAAGCTTGCCTGTCTCGCGGATGGCCTGCATGGCTGCCGCGCCCTGCGCGTTTGTATCCAGGAACGGGTAAAGCCCCGCCTCATACGCACGGACGTCTCCGGTATCTACCGAAGTAAGATAGCCGTTGTTCGCTGCATACAGGATCGCCACCTGCTTTTCGACCGGCACCGGAGAGTTCTGATTCTGCTTTAATACTTCCACAATACGCGCACCCTGATCCAAACGGGACTTCGTATCCGCATCCAGATCGGAGCCGAACTGTGCGAAGCTCTGCAACTCACGGTACTGAGAATAAATCAGCTTCAGCGTACCGGATACCTTTTTCATCGCCTTGATCTGCGCGTTGCCGCCGACACGGGATACGGAGATACCCGGGTTCACCGCCGGCATAACGCCGGAGTGGAACAGCTCGGTCTCCAGGAAAATCTGGCCGTCTGTGATCGAGATCACGTTGGTCGGGATATAAGTGGATACATCGCCCGCCTGCGTCTCAATGATCGGAAGCGCCGTCAGGGATCCGCCGCCGTGTGCGTCGTCCAGCTTCGCCGCACGCTCCAGCAGTCTGGAATGCAGATAAAAGACATCGCCCGGATATGCCTCACGTCCCGGCGGTCTGCGGATCAGCAGAGAGAGTGCACGGTACGCCACCGCATGCTTGCTCAGATCGTCATAAATGATCAGCACGTGCTTGCCCTGCTGCATAAAATATTCTCCCATCGCGCAGCCCGAATACGGTGCAATGTACTGCAGCGGACTCGCCTCAGAAGCGGTCGCGGCCACGATGATCGTGTAGTCCATCGCCCCGTTTCTCGAGAGCGTCTCACACAGAGAAGCTACAGTCGAACGCTTCTGTCCGATCGCCACATAAATACAGATAACATCCTTGCCCTTCTGGTTGATAATGGTATCGGTCGCCACCGTCGTCTTTCCTGTCTGGCGGTCGCCGATGATCAGCTCACGCTGTCCGCGGCCGATCGGAATCATGGAATCGATCGCCTTAATGCCGGTCTGAAGCGGCTCAGAAACCGGCTGCCGGTCACAGATACCGGGCGCCTGGCTCTCAATCGGGCGATATTCCTTCGCCGTGATCGGACCCGCGCCGTCGATCGGCTGTCCGAGCGCGTTTACAACCCGGCCGATCAGTTCTTCTCCTACCGGCACGGATACTACCTTGCCGGTACGTTTTACGGTCTGTCCTTCCTGAATTTTTTCGCCGGAACCAAACAGAACGATCGAGACACTGTTCTCCTCGAGGTTCTGCGCCATGCCGAAGCTTCCGTCCTCAAACTCCAGCAATTCTCCGGCCATGCAGTTCACAAGCCCGCTCGCTCTGGCAATGCCATCGCCGACCAGCAGAACGGTACCTGTCTCGTCCTGATGGATCGCGTTCTCGTAATATTTAATCTGGCTGCGGATGACCTTGGTGATTTCTTCAGGTTTTAATTGCATGGTCTTATCCATCCTTACCTATTTGATATATCCAGTTCAGAACAGCAACAAAATAGAAAACAGACCTTGCAGATTTATCTGCGCAGGGATGATTTTCTATTTTGGGATGGGCGGAACGCCCACTCAGCCTCAGACATATGACGCGTAAGCGGCATATAGCCTGCTTGCAGGCGGTCTGTGGCCTGCTGTTCTGAACTACTGCAGACGATCTGCCGCCTGCTGTTACAAACTATATAATTACTTCCTCCAGCTTTCGGGAAATCCCCGCCATGCGGCCCTTCACGGTGCCGTCAAGCTGCTTTCCTTCCAGCTCCACACGCAGTCCCGCGACCACAGATGGGTCGATCTTCTGCGTCAGGATCACGGTCTTCCCGGTCTGCTTTTCGAGTTTATCCTTCAAAGCCGCCTTCTGCGCATCGGTGAGCTCCACCGCGCTTGTGACAACGGCCTCAGCAATATTGTGATCCGCATTATACCGCCGTGTGTATTCCTCAAAACATCCCTCGTACTCCCGAAGGATGCCCTTTTCACACAGCAGCTTCATAAAGTTCACCAGATACCGCTCCGCGCAGGAACCGAATGCGGTCTCGATTAGGCCTGTCCGTTCCTCTTTCGCGATGGACGGTTCCGTAAGCAGAGCCAGATAATCCGGGTTTTTCCGAAACAGATCCAGCACCTCACTCATCTGAGCGCGAATCGTATCCGTAAGTGACTCCTCGGCGGCAAGCTCATACAGGCTGCCGCCATATACTCTGGCTGTCTGTGTCATGCGCTCTCACCTACACTCGCTATAAATTCATCAATCAGCTTCGCGTGATCCTCTTCGCTGACCTCCCGCTCGATCACCTTGCCGGCAATCTCCACGGCCATGCTGCCAATCTCATCCTTGATCTCATTGACTGCCTTGCGCTTCTCCTGCGCGATATCGCTCTCGGCTTTCGCCTTGATCGATGCAGCCTGCTTTGAAGCGTCACGAAGAATCTCCTCACTCTGTACTGTCGCAGTCTTCTGCGCCGTTGTCAGAATGTCATTTGCCTTCGTCTTCGCCTCCAGCATACTCTGTTCATAATCCGCTTTCATCGCCAGCGCTTCTTCCTTCGCCTTTGTGGCTTCCGAAATCTCAGCATCCGCGGCGGCTTTCCGCTTCTCAATGATGGCATTGATCGGCTTAAACAGAAAACGTTTGATCAGATACATCTGGATAAAAAGGTTGCATATCTGTGCGACAAAGGTCCACGGTACGAGGCTGACTAAATTCTGTACATCCATGTCCGTAATCTCCTTTCCTGATTTCCTGTCATGTCATCAGTCCTGAAACTGAACCTGCAGAAAATTATGCAAGAAGGTTCATGAACATATTCGGCGCCACAAAGATCAGAAGCAGACCGGTAACGAAACCATAGATACCTGTGGTTTCTGCAATCGCGCAGCCCATGAGCATCGTAGAAGTCACATCGCCCTTGCATTCCGGCTGACGGCCGATCGCCTCGAGAGCTTTTGCCACCGCGTTACCTTCACCAATACCAGGTCCGATACCTGCGATCAGAGCCAGACCAGCACCAATTGCACATCCTGCCAGCGCGATACCTTTTGCCAAAACTGTGAAATCCATAGTAGAATCCTCCTTTTATGTTTAAATCTTAATATTACTCTTGTGCAGCAACCATTTTTACATCTTTTGCTTTCGCTTCATGCAGTGCCTTTTTAACCGATATCAGGATTCCTCTTTGTGAACGCCTGTATCCCGCATTAAGCCATATCCTTTATAACTGTTAGCATTCCGCTGCGTTCGCAATATAGAGCGTCGTCAGCATACAGAAGATATAGGCCTGCATGACGCCGGTAAACCAGTCAAAGTATACCGACAGGATTGCCGGTATGCCGACATCCAGGAACGGGATTGCAGCCAGCACATCGCCCACCAGACCCGGTATCAGGCCGAACAGCGCGCTGCTCGCCACCGCCAGGGCGGCATAGATCAGGGAATTGATAACGATTCCTGAAAGGATGTTGCCGAAATGACGGCATGCCATACTGATCGGCGTCGCAATCTCCGAGAGGATATTGAACGGTGTCAGTATCGCGATCGGCTGTGTAAAGCCCTTGAAGTAGCCTCCAATACCGCCCGTTTTGATCTTCTGCCAGGTGATCATGACAAAGACCACCACCGCCCACGCGGCCTCCGTAGAGAGATCCGCTGTCGGGCTTCGAAGTCCGACCAGACTGATCAGATTCGAGACCAGACTCGTAGAGAAAAGAGCCGCCACAAATGGGATCAGATAGCGGAAGCTCTCTCCCATGTTGCCAATGACGAATTTATTTGCTGTCTCCACCAGCATCTCCGCGACTGCCTGCCGTTTAGAAATATTTTCCACCTTCAGGTCATGCGTCAGCCAGATGCACAGTCCCGTGATCAGAATCATCACCAGCCAGCTGATCACAAGGGTCTCACTGATCTGCAGGTCTCCAAGGATCGGGATGTTCGTGTGTATCGTAAAAAGGACTTTCGCTCCTGAAATATCAATGTTCATAATTTTCTCCACCTCCTAACCGGCTGATGCTTTTTGTTTTTTCGCACAGCTGCCGGACTACGCGAAGCGCAATTTTGCGCAATTTTGATGCTTTGTAACTGTTCAGTACCTTCACAATTACGGTATTTCTCTATATATCCCCCGCAGCAAATGTGAAATACTGTTCAGGCAGTATCCGTTAATTTTTTTTTGTATGATTGACAATCCCCATAAGCTTAATCCCAAAGCTGGGGAGAAACAGAGGAACAATCCCTGCCACAAACTGGAAGCAGGGAGCCACGATCGCGGCGATCACCCACAGCATCTGAAGCAGGAGCCTCTGCGAGTAGCTGGCTTTCACCTTCGTCCTCGCCGCATCCTCATCCGCCGCCGCTGCCGCGCTCTGAACCATCAGACCCATCAGGAAGAAATTGAGGACGGCAATCAGTCCTCCGACGATGCCTCCTAGGATCACGGTGTAATCAAACGGAACCGTATCCGGCATATTCGCGTGCAGAATTGCAAACACAATCCACATCACCACAATCCCGGCGCCCGTCATAATGGCTACCCGGCGCGTCTCAGTTCTGACCGCCGGCTGAATCTCGCCGATCCATCCGCTCATACGCTTCCTCCCTTATAAATGGTCGTTGAACGATATCTTCTTATGTTTATCAGTTTTGTCCGCTTCGTCCTTTTTTATCACAGAAAGATAAAACTTATACGCGAACATTCCGCTTCCGCCGAGTCCGAAGAAAAAGCCCGGTATATAGATCCAGCCTCCGACCGGCGTATGTGCCGTCAGCCACCAGCAAAGCGCAAGGCACAAAAGGAGCGGCGTGATCAGCGAAAAGCTGAACTGTCCCAACAAAGTAATATTTTTTATAAAATCTGCGCCTTTTTTCATTGCATCTGCTTTCTTCAACGGTCTGTTCCTCAGCAGACTGCCTGATCTGTATTTACATTATTCGTGTCTGCATCAACAGTTCCGTTCGCCGTGTAACGGTCAAAACCAAAACCGGCTCTATTCTACCAATTTTTGCCACTATTCGCAAGAGTATTCCTGTAATTAAATAATTAACAATCTTTGTAACAGTTCAGAACAGCATCGAAATGAAAAGACAGACTGTGCAGGTTTACCTGCTAAAGGCTGTATTTTCATTTCGGGATGGGCGGGTGCTGCGTGCCAGTGGCACGCGTTTAGCACCGACCGAAGCGGTAGCGTAGACGCCCACCAAGCCTCAGACATATGACGCGTTAGCGGCATATAGCCTTCAAAGAAGGCGGTCTGTGGCCTGCTGTTCTGAATAGTTACCAATCTTTCATAAAAATCTCAATCCTGTGATCATCCGCGCATCGGTCCCGGAAAGCCGGGAAAAGAAAGCCTCCCGTCGGCGGTTCGGGATCGTACTCTTCATCCACCGCACAGAACGCGCCGGTCAGGAACGAATACACTTCCTCCGACTCCCACTGGCTTTCATGATCTGTGCCTTTCCGCGGAACATCGTAGGTCCCGTAAAAGATATAAAACGCAAAAGAGCCCTGCGGCCGCCACTCACGGCACAAAGCATCCCATGTCACAGGATTCCCCATATTTTCCGGGCGGGAATCAGCACTGTTTCCGCTTTCCGTCCGGGATTTCCCCAGAGTTTCCCCCAGGATCTCATAAAACGTCTCCAGCAGAGCGTCGTTCTTCAGTTCACACGCTTTCAAAGCCATCAGCATCTGCCGGATACCGCCCGGCTTTTCCTCATCCGCATCAAAAACATATTCCTTCAGTTCGACATTGGTTTCCGAAAAAGGGATCGTTTTAGCAATCTCCAGATTCGCCTGCCGTTCCGCCGGAGTCAGCTTTTGAAAATGACGGTTAAAAGTGCCGTCCACATAGCCTTCCTCATCAAAATACGCGCCGGCGATGCGGCTGAAGCAGGTCCTGGAAAGCGTCATCCGTCTCGTAAGCTCCAGCATATCCTCCCGGTTTATTTTTCCATGTTGATGCATCTCATTCTCCTGTGTTCTCTCCGTCCGACGCCCGTTACCATATTTTCCGCAAGTCTCTTTTTCGTATGCCGGTCCATACGGCATTATTCTCCCCGTCCTTCCAGAATTACCCGGATCGTTTTTAACAGGATTTCAATATCAAGCCTCAGACTCCAGTTCTCAATATACTGGGTGTCCAGTTTGACAACTTCCTCAAAATCCGTAATTTCATTTCTGCCGCTTACCTGCCACAGCCCTGTCAGTCCCGGCTTGATCGACATACGCACCATATGATGCATATCATAATGCTGGTATTCCTCTATGGTCGGCGGCCGGGTACCAACCAGACTCATGTCGCCTTTGAGCACATTCCAGAACTGCGGGAATTCATCCAGAGAGGTTTTCCGGATAAACACGCCGACGCCGGGAACCACCCGCGGGTCTTCTTTCATCTTAAACATGAGCCCCTGCATCTCATTCTGACGCAGCAGTTCTTCTTTTCTCTCTTCCGCATCCACATACATCGAGCGGAATTTGTAGATTTTGATGATCCGTCCGTTTTTCCCGACTCTTTCCTGACAGAAGAAAACCGGCCCCGGACTTTTTATCCGGATAGCCACAGCTATAAACGGAAACATCAGCGCCGTCAGGAAAAGCCCGATCAGCCCGCCGGCAATATCCATGCAGCGCTTCAGCAGAAGATCGCGGTACGCGGCCACCTTGATGCTGCTCGTCAGCACCATGTAGCCTGCAAATTCATCAACCACCTGATTACCGCCCTTCGAGACGCCCGTCAGATTCTGGTGAACCGTAATCCCCATGCTGACGCAGGCTTCCATGATGGCTTCCGTAGTCTCAAAGTCCTCGTTTACGCTCACAAATATCTCATCCACGACATGGTCCCTGATATACACGGCAAAGTCATCTCCGGTCGCCACTACGGGAACGCCGCAGATTTCCGTTATTTTATCCGCCTGCCCCTGCTTCACCGCCTGCAGCCCTTCCGGCCGCTGCTGTTTTGATAGCCGTTGTTCTGGCTGCAGCTCCTGAGTCTGATTGTGTTCCTGCCGTTTTCCCTGTCCCACCAGAATGATGCCGACTATATCAAAGTCCCGGTATTTCCGGTTCAGCAGTTCCCTTAGGATCGGCTCTGCCGTATCTCTCGAGACGACCGCCAGCACGGAGACCAGTTTTTTCTTTTGCATCATCCGTCTGCGCAGCCAGGTTTTCAGAGCGATGCGGGAAAAATACATCAGCACAAATCCCAGCACCCAGGTCCAGAAAATGGTCAGCCGGGAAAAGAATTCCGATTGCTGTACAAAAAACAAATACACAAAAAGTCCGCACATCACCAGCGACAGATGCGTGAATGCTGCACGAAATTCCGTCAGATATCCGCGCCGGATCACATCCTTATAGCTGTCGCCGAAAAAGACAACGACCAGATCCGCAAAGATCATGACCATGCCGATTCGAAAATATTCTTCACTTCCGTAATGGCTGCGCAGTCCGTGCCGGATCGCATACGCCAGAAACAGCGCTACGCAGATGCTTAAGATATCCAGCAAAATAAAATCCAGATGCTTCAGCCAGCGGTTTTTCTTTTTGCTATACATAAATTCCTTCTCTTAAAGTTCGCCTTATGTTCCCTGTATCACAGATGTGTCAGGATAAAACTGCATTTTCCGTTGATATCCACCTGCTTCTTCCCCGCATGGATGAAAAACGTATCCGCGCTCTGAAATTCCATCTGTTCTTCTCCTGTCCGGATCGACCCGTTCCCCTCCAGGATTACCAGCGCAGCAAAAGAGGTGTCATTGACAGCCACCGATACGGATTCTTCCACTTCATAGCGGCTGCTGGTAAAATATTTGCATTCGCAGAGCTTCTGTATCGTAACTCCGTCCATCTGCGTCATGTCTTCCATTGCAGGACCGGCAGCGCAGGAGACGCTCTCTTCCTGTTTTCCTGTATTCGCTACCGCCACGGCCTGCTCCAGATGCAGTTCGCGGAGATTTCCGAATTTATCCCTGCGGGCATAATCATACAGGCGGTAGGTGCAGTTCGAATTCTGCTGGATCTCACAGATCAGGATGCCGCTGCCGATCGCGTGGATCGTTCCGGAGCGGACGAAAAAGGTATCTCCTTTTTTCACGGGAACCCGGTTTAACACCTCCGTGATGGTATTATTCACGGCGCGTTCGCGAAGCTCCTCCGGCGAGATGCTTCTTTTCAGGCCAAAATAGATAAACGCACCCGGCTCGCAGTCCATCACATACCACATCTCATTCTTGCCGTACTCATTTTCATTCGGAAGCGCGTAGCTGTCGTCCGGGTGCACCTGTACCGACAGCTGTTCTTTCGCATCAATAAATTTGATCAGCAGTGGGAACCGCTCAAATGCCTGACATTTCCAGCCGAGCGCGTCCTCGCCGATGCGCTCCAGATAATCTCCGAAAAGCATTCCCCGGTATTTTCCGGATGCCACACGGCACTGACCGTCTTCATGCGCGGAAAGCTCCCAGCTCTCCGCGATCTTATCATAATCACAGTTTTTTCCATAAAGATCCCGAAGCTTCGTGCCGCCCCAGAGATAATCCTTAAACACCGGCTCACATTTGATGAACGCCTCAGCGGCCCCGATGCTTCCCGGAGTCGTGACCAGATACTCGGTATCTTCCTCGATCACCTGCGGTCCGAAGGAAACCTCCATGATCACCAGGACATCCTCTGACCGGTTTGCCAGAGAATGTTCCACGCCGATCGGCACCTCGATCGAGCTGTACAGCGGCAGCTCATGAGTCGTTCCATCAAGGATCACGGTCGCAGTCCCCTGCACCACCGACCAAAGCTCGGAACGCATCGAATGCCTGTGCGTGGTCATCGCACGGCCCGGATAGACTGTCACCTTTTTTACTTTATAATTGGAAGTATAATTGAGGATCTCGTACATCCCCCAGGGGCGGTATACCGTCCGGGATTTTTCAAAATAACTGCTGTACGCCGGATGCTCCTGTATGATCTTTTTGACCGCGGTCATTCCGCCTTTTTTCGTGATGTAACAGGCATCCTCGGTATTCACGACGGTCAGATCATCCACTCCGTCCGCCACCACAAGCTGGCGCTCGGTCTGGTTGATCACCGTCAGGTTCCCGCAGTTCTCAGCGATGACGTGATAATTCTCCTCATTTTTCATATAGTTTGAGAGAATTTCCAGATTGCCGATGTCCCACCAGTGAAACGCTGCTTTCACGACACTGACACGGTCCGATCGCTCAAAAACGGCTTTCTCAATGGACACCGCCGGAATCCGGCTCATCTGTTCAGCCGGGATCGTCACCGTTCCGGAGCTCATTCTGACTTCGCGGTGCACAGCCTCGCAGGCGTCGTAAACATCCCGCGCGTTTTTCTTCAGCTCATTCAGAAAATCCCCCACGCAGAAGAGAAAATTGCCGCTGTTCCACAGATATTTTCCGCTCTCATAATACCGGCGTGCCTGCGCTTCATCCGGCTTTTCCCGGAATTCCAGCACCTTTTCCCCTTCGTTTCGGATATAGCCGTAACCGGTGTTCGCTCCCAGCACTTCCATCCCGAACGTCACCAGCTGTCCCTCTTTGGCCAGCGCGCGGCCGCGCATGACCGTCTCCTTATATTCCGAGCCCTCAATGATCTGATCCGCGGAAACCACATAGACCAGCTCCGACGGGTTCAGATACATGCAGGCAATCGCTGTCGAAGGGGCGGTCTTTCTCCCTTCCTCCTCCAGAATGCAGCGGTATTTCAGCCCCTGAAACGCTTTCATCTGGCCTTCCACGATAAAGGAGTACGACGCGTTTGTGGCGATCAGGAATTCATCGCAAAACGGGATATTGCGGGCAACCGTCTCCTGAAGAAGAGAGCGGTTCCTGCGGATACTCATAAACTGCTTCGGGTATTCCCCTCTTGAAAGCGGCCAGAGGCTGTTTCCCTTCCCGCCGGCCAGAATCAGACATTTCATGGATACGACAGCTCCTTATTTCTCATATGGATCATCAGATCATAACAGACACAATGCTGCCATGATCTGATGTTTTGCTTCACCCTGCGTGCTATACGTTTTCATACGGTCTTCGCAGCAAGTGCGAAGACCTGTTCTGAATAGTTACCACTCTGCTTTATAATACAATATCAGCCCTCAACTCCCGCGAAATCCAGCAGCGCCCGGCGCAGCTCCTGCAGCTTTTCCGCCGAATCCTCCAGACTGCTGCCCTTCACACCCATATAAAACTTGATCTTCGGCTCGGTCCCGGACGGGCGGGCGCAGCACCAGGAATTGTTCTCCAGCTTATAATACAGCACATTCGACTTCGGAAGTCCCGTCGGCCGGGTTTCACCCGTCTCCATATCTTTGACGACATCCGCGCCGTAATCCCGCGCCTCAAGGACTTTAAGCCCCGCAAATGACTTCGGCGGCGTCTGCCGCATTGCCCTCATCATCTCCTGGATCTTCTGGCTGCCGTCGATTCCTTTCAGCGTAACAGATTCCAGCCCCTCGCGGAAATAGCCGTATTCCTCATACATCCGGATCATCTGATCCCAGAGCGTCCTTCCCTGGCTCTTGCAGTATGCCGCAGCCTCGCATAGCGCCATCACGGCCACACAGGCGTCTTTGTCGCGCGCATGCGTGCCCACCAGACAGCCGTAGCTCTCCTCCATGCCAAACACATAGCTGTAGGTGTGCTGTTGCTCGAAAAATTTAATCTGCTCTCCGATATACTTGAACCCGGTCAGCACCTCGATCAGCTTCACCTGATATTTCTCCGCGATCACATCGGCCATATCCGTCGTAACGATGGTTTTCACCATTGCTCCGTTTTCAGGCAGGGTTCCGTTCTCTTTTCTGCGCGAGAGAATGTATTCCGCGATCACCATGCCGGACATGTTGCCGGTAAATGACATATATTCTCCGGTGCAGCTGTCCTTCGCATAAACGCCGAGCCGGTCCGCGTCCGGATCCGTCGCCAGCACGATATCCGCATTCACCTTCTTCGCAAGCGCGAGTGCAAGCGCAAATGCCTTCGGATCCTCCGGATTCGGATACGGCACCGTCGGAAAATCGCCGTCCGGCTTTTCCTGCTCCGGCACCACGTAGACCTTTTTAAAGCCCAGCTCAGCCAGCACACGGCGCACCGGAAGATTGCCGGTACCGTGCAGCGGCGTGTAAACGATCGTGATGTCGTCCGCCATTGCCTGGATGATCTCCGGATGAATGATCTGCTTTTTCAGCTCGGCAACATAGCGGTCGTCAATTTCTTTCCCGATCACCTGATAAAGCCCTGCCTTAACAGCATCCTCGCGGGACATGGTCTTTACCATGGCAAAATCCGTCACGCGGTTCACTTCCGCAATGATCTGCTTATCTTTGGGGGCTGTGATCTGCGCTCCGTCCTCCCAGTACACCTTATAACCGTTGTACTCGGCGGGATTGTGGCTCGCCGTGATCACGATTCCCGCGATGCAGCCCAAATGCCGCACCGCAAATGAAAGCTCCGGCGTCGGACGAAGCGATTCGAAAATATAAGCTTTGATTCCATTCGCCGCCATGCAGCGCGCCGCCTCATCCGCGAACTCCGGCGACATATGCCGGGAGTCAAAAGCAATCGCTATACTTGTCCGTGATTCGTTTTTTGAATCACCGGCATTATGTGATCTGCTTTCCAGATTGATAAAATTCGCCAGTCCCTGCGTCGCTTTTCGAACCGTGTAAATGTTCATACGGTTCGTCCCTGCTCCGATCACGCCGCGCAGGCCGCCGGTGCCAAAGGAAAGATCCTTATAAAACCGGTCCTCAATCTCTGTTTCATTCCCTTCCAGAGCTAAAAGCTCCTGCTTCGTCTCTTCGTCAAAATACGCGTCAGTACACCAGAATTGGTAGTTTTCCCTGTAGCCCAAAGTCTGTCGCCCCCTTGTTTTTCCGAATTATTTTTTGTATTTTCAGTCTCTGTGTTTTATCTGGATATTTCCGATTCCAATTATTTCAGTCGGTCTGCGGCCGAGCGGGATGCGCGTTTTATGCTTCTTCCCTCACCCGCTCCCGCCAGTAGTCCAGCGTCTCGGCCAGCGTCTGCTCCAGCGGAATCTGCCGTTCCCAGCCGGTGCAGGCACGCAGCTTTGAGGTGTCCGCCTCGATGATCGGCACATCGACCGGCCGCAGCTTCGCCGGATCTGTCTCGGCCTGAATCGGTACACGGCTTAAGGCAAGCACTTTATCGAGGATCTCCTGTATCTCCACCGCGCGGCCGCTGCCTACATTGTAGGTCTCTCCGGCTTTTCCGTTTGCCATCAGCAGACTGTACGCCCGCACCACATCACGCACATCTGTGAAATCTCTTTTTGCGCTTAAGTTCCCCACACGGATCACCGGTTCCTGTTTCCCTGCCTCAATCTCGGCTACCTGTTTGCAGAAATCCGCCACCACAAACATCGGCGCCTGATTCGGGCCGATGTGGTTGAAGGCGCGCACCGACATGATCTCCATCTGATACGCGTCCGTATAGATCTTTCCGATCAGATTCTGGCAGACCTTCGTCGCCGCGTAAATATTGCCCGGCCGGACCGCGTTCTCCTCCGTGATCGGCACCTCGCCCTCGCGGACATGCCCGTATTCCTCGCCGGAGCCGATCAGCAGCACCCGCGGTTTATAATCCAGTGTGCGGATGGCGTCCAGAACGTTTACGCTGCCCTTGATATTGACATCAATCGTCAGCCCCGGATTTTTCCAGGAGAGAAAGACCGAACTCTGTGCCGCCAGATGAAAAATGCAGTCCGGCCTCAGTCCGGTCAGAAGTTCTTCGATCTGCTCTTTCTCCAGAATATTCAGGTCATATACCTCAAATCCTTCTCCGGGTATCGTCTCATGCGACATCTTCGTCACCGCTACCTGATATCCGTCCACATCCTTCAGCTGATGGATCAGGTAGCTCCCGACAAAGCCGGCTGCCCCGATAATCAAAGCTTTTTTCATTCCACTTCTCCTTGTAAAGAAAAACAGGGCTGTACCATGACAGCCCTTATGACATTTCTTTTATAATGCATTCACCCGAATCTCTTTTGCCACGAGCTCCATATCATTCTTTACCATACGCTCTACCAGCTCGGAGAATGGAATCTCACGCTTCCAGCCAAGCTTCGACTCCGCTTTCGCCGGATTGCCGAGCAGCACGTCCACTTCCGCCGGACGGAAGAATGCTTTATTCACGCGAACGATCACCTGACCGGTCGCCTTATCCTTTCCGATCTCATCCACGCCCGTGCCGGACCATTCCACTTCGATACCCACATGGCCAAAGGCGGTCTCCACGAATTCCCGCACCGTGCGCGTCTCATTGGTCGCGATCACATAGTCATCCGGCTCCTCCTGCTGCAGCATCAGCCACATGGCGCGGACATAATCCTTCGAATGCCCCCAGTCCCGTTTGGAGTCCAGATTGCCCAGCTCTACATGATCCAGAATCCCCTGTTTGATCCTGGCCACTGAATCCGTAATCTTGCGCGTCACAAATTCTTTGCCGCGGCGCTCACTCTCATGATTGAATAAAATACCGCTGCAGGCAAACAGGCCGTAGCTTTCCCGGTAGTTCTTGGTGATCCAGTGTCCGTAAAGCTTCGCGACGCCATACGGACTTCTCGGATAAAACGGCGTCGTCTCGCTCTGCGGCATTTCCTGCACCAGACCAAACATCTCAGAAGTAGATGCCTGATAAAAATGGGCTTCCGGCTTTACGGTCCGGATTGCCTCCAGCATATTCGTCACACCAAGAGCATCAATATTCGCCGTCGCGAGCGGCTGCTCCCAGCTCGTCGCCACAAATGACTGTGCGGCCAGATTGTAGACTTCGTCCGCCTGAGAGATCCGCATTGCCGTGATAAGGGAGATCGGATCGGTCATATCCGCATAGATAAAATGGATTTTCTCTTTAATATGGTCTACATTGCCGTAATCCACAACGCTCTTGCGCCGCATGATCCCGTAGACCTCATATCCTTTCTCCAGCAGCAGCTCCGCCAGATAAGAGCCGTCCTGGCCTGTGATTCCTGTAATTAACGCATGCTTCATAGCTTCCTCCTGCTCACACATTTCATGTCATTTCCTGTGCCGTAAACACCAGCGCCCTTTATCCAATTCTCAGGCTGTCCGCTCATGCTCACCATGCATTCCTGCGTTCCGGCACTAAAATCTGTTTCAGTCACATTTGGTACAGTATACCATCTTTTCCTATGTCAGGCAATGCAAAAAATCAGATGTATTCATCCCGGTTGCAGATTTTCAGATTCTCCAGCACTTTTTTGATATCGCCGGCGCTGTCCTTCGCGCAGATCAGCGTCGCGTCCTCGGTATCGACGATGATCATGTTCTCCAGTCCTACCGCGGCGATCAGCTTCTTCTGGCCCTGTACGATGCAGTCGTGCGTATTGACCGTGATCACATTGCCGTCCACGACGTTGCCTGCCTCGTTCGTTTTCTTGATCCGTCCGACCGCCAGCCAAGAGCCGACGTCGTCCCAGCCAAACGTGCCCGGGATCGTATAGATGTGCTGCGCCTTTTCCATGATGCCGTAGTCAACTGACTGCGATTCCATTGCAAAAAACTCTTTTTCCAGCACCGCGTCCTCTTCCGGTGTGCCGACCGCATCCCGGATCTTCATAAGCCCCGCATATGTGTCCGGCATCAGCGTACGGATCCGATCCAGGATGGAAGAAATCTTCCAGGTAAACATCCCGCTGTTCCAGAGATACTGTTCCGTCGCCAGATATTCCTTCGCCACCTCAAGGCTCGGTTTCTCAACAAAGCGCTCCACCTCATAGCTTCGCCCTTCCATGGCATCCGGTCTGAATTTAATGTAACCGTATCCTGTCTCCGGGTAATCCGGCGTAATCCCGATCGTCACCAAATTGTCCCCTTTTTCAGCAACCTCCGCCGCGTCTTTCAGCACCGTCAGAAACATATTGTTGAACTTGATCAGATGATCCGACGGCAGCACATACATTACCGCTTCCTCATACTTTCTGGAAATATGCACCGCACCAAGCCCGATGCAGGGTGCCGTATTCCGTCCCACCGGCTCACAGAGAATATTCTCTTCCGGTAATCCCGGCAGCTGTTCTTTCACCAGCTCTCTGTAATCTCTGTTCGTGGCAATATAGATATCCTCCAGATCCACGATCGGAAGAATCCGTTCTACCGTGAGCTGGATCATCGTTTTGCCGTCGTCCGTCAGCGACAAAAACTGCTTTGGCAGATTTCTCCTGCTGCGCGGCCAGAATCGTTCTCCTCTTCCGCCTGCCATGATCAAAGCTGTCTTCTTCATAAAAGCCCTCCTTTTTCTCCTGCCAGGTCATACCGGTTTCAGCTTGTCCTGACGATTCTCCATTGTTCATTCCGCATCTGCTGAAATATCTTCCAAAGCTTCGCCGTCCGCGAGTGTTTCAATCTCTGCCAGACTGCTTACCGCAATGCATTCATATCCCTGGCTTTCAAGATCCTCCGCGATCTCATCTCCGACCGCCAGAAAATGCACACCCCAATAGGATTCCATATAGTAATACTGCTTCGCGGTGAAATCCACGTTTTCCAGAGCTTCCGAATCCGCAAGCAGGAAATAATCATCCCCGTCCGGTGTGCTGTAGGTAATATCCCCATCCACAACCGTGACCCTGATATACTGGCGCAGATTCAGATGATCCGACAGTCCTTTGCAGAAAATCGTGTACTGCAGATTGTCGTTCAATACCTCCGATATTTCAGAATAATTATTGTAATTCTGCGCCTGAAGCAGACCGGTATACTGCCAGTATCCGTTATTCGCCGTTTTCCAGAATACCATCAGCATCCCCAGACCTACCAGCGTGCACCGAATGCCCGCACCGATCTTTTTCAGGCGAAGACGGAAAAGCAGAAATCCCAGAAGGATCAGCACAAACAATATCGCGGCAATCGCTGTTATCTGCTTAAAGCTGATCGCCTGTGCGGTGTAAACACTGCGGAACATCACACCTGGCACGCATGGGATATTAATTCCATATTTTCCTATGCCGGAAAAATAGTTCTGCATCACCAGAAAAGTTATGCCGTAAACGAAAAGTCCGGGCAGTGCTTCTTTAATCACCGCTGCGGCGCTTCTGCGCCGGCAAAAGCTCTGATACAGCCCTGTCAGTCCCAGCATGATCAGGAGTCCGGTAATAATGTCCGAATAACGCCCGTAAAACAGCGTATCCAGACGGTTATAGCTGCCCCCGTCCGCGATGATCTTCGGAACTGCTGCCAGTGTAGCCAAAGCCAGTGTTCCAAGCACGCTAAGCCCCAGAAACAGAAATGCCGCGTCCAGGCCGGCCGCCGGTTTTGAGATCGTTTCGGAAATATCTGCCGCTCCGGACGTATCTGCCATATCAGCAGATCCGACAGAATCCGCGGCTGCGCTCCTCCCGGAACGCTGTCCTGACACACCGTGTATAAATCCTTTCAGAAGATACACCATGCCAAGATATCCCACCAGAAAAGTAGAACTGAATATATACCAGATTTTTCCTGCCAGAGACGTCAGCAGCCTTTTGATTCCGGTGACAGAAGTGAGCAGGCCAAACTTTTTCGACTGCGAAGAGACGCTGTTGCCCTTAAAGCTCTTTTCCGTCCCCCACATCAGCGCGTTCAGAAATACCTTTACCTCTTTGTTTGCCATGTAAACAGCTGCCAGGATCCCCGCCATCAGCAGCAGATGCTTCCAGGAAATCCGCCTGCGGATCAGCATATAGACGGCCGTCATAAGAAGTGCGATCCAGATCGCCAGCGTCCGGTTGTGAATGATATACAGAAACGCCGTCGCCAGAGTCAGCAGAACCGTATTCAGGTACGTCGGTCTTTTACAGAAGCGGACCGCCAGCAGTGCCGTGATCAAAAACCAGGTATAGGCAAATGTCTCTGACCAGGCAATATTCGCCTGAAAAAGATACGCGGAATAAGACGCCGCCACAAACGAAAAAAACATGGCCGCCAGCTTATTCATATCCTCATCCAGTTCCAGCAGGATGCGAAATCCGGCCCAGAACCCGATCACGCCCAGCAGTGCATTTTCCCCGATCGCCAGCCTGTAAAGGATCTCCATGTTGTGAGTGATCCAGAAAAGCGGCACCAGAATCAGGCTATAGCCATAAGAATACCAGGCAGATTCCGTCTCTGTCCAGGAAAGCCCGGCCAGATTGGCCGCATGGCTCCAGTATCCCATCTCGTCATTGTACAGAAAAGGCGCGTGGAGCTCACTGATATGCCACAGCCGCATCCCACAGATTGCAGCGGCCAGCAGCCAGAAAACCAGCAGTTCCCGTTTTCTTTCATTTAAAGCACTCCCTGACACCGTCTTTTTATTCATAAACAATTCCTTCCTTCGCGTCCGAGGCCTCTGTCATCAGAGTGCACACATAGCCTTCGTCTTCCAGTTTGTCCCGGATTTCATCACCGACCGCCAGGATATACACATCACCCTCCGCCAGGGAATCCTCAACCGTCATAATATAATAATATTGTTTTGCAGTAAAGTCCAGCGTTTCTAAAGCTTCGTAATCCCCGGTCAGGAAATAATTCTCCTCATCCTCTCCCGGAACTCCATACGAAATATCTCCGTCCACGACCGTGACCCTCATATGCTGGCGAAACGTATAATACCTGTCCGAATTCAGACTGTAAATCTCAAATTCCGTATTGGCATTCAATACTTCGGTTGCTTCCGAATAACAGGTGTAATTGTAGGATTGCTGCAGACTGATATAAGTACGGTATCCATTCCATGAAGTGACCAGAAACACGCCTGTCATGCCGCATCCCACCAGAATGCATCTTACCTTCACCCCGATGACGGCCAAACGATGACGAAAGAGGAAGAAGCCCAGAAAGATCAGGAAAAACAGCGCCGCAGCGATGGCGGTGATTTTGATAAAGCTGATCGTAAAATTGTCAAATCGTAGGAAAAACACCCCCGGCACGCAGGGAATGTTGATGACATAGCTGCCCAGATTGTCCAGAAAAGCCTGGACTGCGGCAAAACAGACACCATAAATAAGAACTCCGGGAAGCATTTCCAGAACCACGGCACGGACACTTTTGCAGCGGTGAGAATACCGGTACAGATACATCAGCCCCGTCAGGATCAGAAGCCCGCTTATCATATCCGAATAGCGGCCGTAAAACAGGACGTCGAGACGGTCATAGCTGCCTCCGGCTTCGATTGTCTTCGGAACAGAGGTCAATGTGGCAAGCGCCACTGTACCAAGCACGGAAAGTATCAGAAAAAGAGCCGCACAATCCTGCCACATCAAAGCCCGCTGTCCGTTCTGGCCTTCCTGCCCTGTCCGTTCTTTTCCCTCGCACGATGCAGACTGTTTCCCTGTTATTCCCGCGGCAAACGCTTTCAGAAGATATACCATTCCCGCATACCCCACCAGAAGCGTCGAGCTGAGCAGGTACCAGCATTTCCCCGCAAGAGACTGAAGCAGTCTTTTAATCCCGGCAAACGAGGTCAGTAAGGCAAACTTCCCGCTTTGAGAGGAAACACTGTTGCCTTTTAATTCTCCCCCGCTTCCCAGCATCAGCGCAGTGAGATACCCTTTCATCTGCTGATTTGCCATATAAGCGATCACCAGGATCCCGGCCGCCAAAACCACGTACTTCCAGGAAATCCTGCGCCGGATCAGCATATAGAGAAAAGTCAGAAGCAGGGCGATCCAGATTGCCAGCGTCCGGTTGTGAATGATATAAAGAAGCACTGTCGCCGCAGTCAGAAGAATCGTATTCAGACAGGTCGGTCGTTTGCAGAAACGCACAGCCTGCAGGGCTGTTACCAGAAACCATGCATAGACAAACGTTTCCGACCACGCAATGTTGGATTGAAAAACGTACGCAGAATAGGACGCCGCCACAAATGAGATAAATATGGCTATTGTCCTGTCGAAATCCTCATCCAGCTCCAGAATGAGATGATAGCCTGCCCAGAAGCCCAGCACACCAAGCAGTGCATTCTCTGCAATCGCAAGGCGGTACAGGATCTCCATGTTGTGCGAAACCCAAAAGAGCGGAACCAGAAGCAGACTGTATCCATAAGAATACCAAAGAGATTCCACTCCGGTCCACGAAAGTCCGGCCAGATTCGCTGCATGGCTCCAGTATCCAATCTCATCATCGAGCAAAAAAGGGGCATGAAGGTCGCTGATATGCCACAGCCGCATTACACAGATTGCAGCGGCCAGCAGCCAGAACAGCAGGCATTCCCGTTTTCGCGCAGCTGCCTCATTGCTCCCCCTTTGCACCGATGGGGATTTGTCCCTGGCCTTATATCCATACTGTCCTCGCGGCAGACGGAAAGACCTGCCGTGAACGGTTTCTTTCTCCATAGCATATTCCTTTTATTCCGGCAAAATCGCGGCTGTTCAGTACCTTTACAGTTACGCAAAACCAACTTTTTCAATCAGTTCCCAGACTTCCTCTCTCCCCTGTCCTGTCTGAGAGGAAAAGGGAATCAGCTTTGTCCCCGGATGAAGTCCCAGTCCTTCACGCAAAACCTTCTGCTGCTTCTGAATCTGACTGCGTTTGATCTTATCCAGCTTGGTAGCCAGAATGATCGGCTCGTAGCCGTTCGAACAGATCCACTCATACATGGTCTTGTCGTTCGCTCCGGGAGCATGCCGGATATCGATCAGAAGAAATACCGCTTTCAGCCGGGAAGATGTGTGCAGGTAGCGTTCGATCATCCTTCCCCATTTTTCTTTCTCGGACTGCGGCACCTTCGCATAGCCGTAGCCCGGCAGATCCACAAGATACAGCGCATCATTGATGTTATAAAAGTTGATCGTCTGCGTCTTTCCAGGCTGTGCGCTGGTTCGCGCCAGAGATTTGCGGTTCATCAGTGTGTTGATCAGGGAGGATTTGCCGACATTGGATTTCCCGGCAAAGGCTACCTCCGGATACGGATTTTCCGGCAGTCTGCTCGTGACTCCGCATACAGTCTCAAGAGCCGCTGTTTTTATGATCATGCCGTTGTTTCTCCCTTCTTCCACCGCCTTTATGCCAGCGCCGCTTCCAGCACCTGAGACATCGTGCTGACATATTTCAGCTCCAGGCCGTCCCTGATCTCATCCTGTATCTCCGCGATATCCGGTCGGTTTTCAGCCGGAACCAGCACGGTAGTGATACCGGCCTGTTTTGCCGCAAGAAGCTTTTCTTTCAATCCGCCGATCGCAAGTACCCGGCCGCGCAGAGTGATCTCGCCGGTCATCGCCACATCCGCGCGCACCGGGATATGTGTGATCGCCGAAAGAATCGCGGTCGCCATTGTAATGCCGGCCGACGGGCCGTCCTTCGGCACCGCACCCTCCGGAATGTGGATATGAATATCATTTTCCGTAAAAAACTCCGGATCGATCTGATATTCCGTACCGAGCGAGCGCACATAACTGATGGCCGTCCGGGCGGATTCCTTCATCACATCGCCGAGCTGGCCGGTCAGCAGATATTCTCCTTTCCCGGGCATCGTATTTACTTCAATCTGCAGGGTGTCGCCACCTACACTCGTCCATGCCAGACCGCGCACGATCCCTATGTCATTCTTCTTATTCCGTTTAAAAACCGAACTGTGCTTTCGTCCGAGATACTTCTCCAGATTCCGGTCTGTTACCTTCACAGAATCCACACCGTCCTCCAGTATCTCCCTCGCCGCTTTCCGGCAGATTTCACCGATCCTGCGCTCCAGCTGGCGGACGCCGGCTTCCTTTGTATAGCCGTCGATCACCGAAGCCATGGCGGTTTTTGTGATCGTCAGCTGGCTCTTTTTCAATCCGTTGTGCGAAAGCTGTTTTTTCATCAGATGTTCCCGCGCGATATGCAGCTTTTCATTCGCGGTATAGCTCGTCACTTCGATGATCTCCATCCGGTCAAGCAGCGGCCTCGGAATCGTATGCGTATCGTTTGCAGTCGCCAGAAACATCACTTCCGACAGATCAAGCGGCAGCTCCACGTAATTGTCACGGAAACGATAATTCTGCTCAGAATCCAGCACTTCCAGAAGAGCCGAAGAAGTATCGCCCTTGTAATCGCTGCTCACCTTATCGATCTCATCCAGCAGCATCAGCGGATTTTTGACCCCGGCCTGTTTCAGACCATCCGCAATCCGCCCCGGCATCGCGCCGACATAGGTACGTCTGTGTCCGCGAATTTCTGCCTCGTCCCGGACACCGCCCAGACTGATCCTCACAAACTTTTTATTCAGAGCACGGGCAATCGACTGCGCGATGGAGGTCTTGCCCGTACCGGGCGGTCCCACAAGACAGATGATCGGGCTGTCGCCTTTTTCTGTCAGACATCTTACCGCCAGAAATTCCAGAACGCGTTCTTTCACCTTCTCCAGACCATAATGATCCTCATCCAGAATTTTTCTTGCTTTTTTCAGATCATGGCTGTCCGCAGACGCTTTGTTCCACGGAAGTTCCAGCAGCGTCTCCACATAACTGCGGATCACAGGGTTTTCCGCAGAATTCGTGCCAATTGTCTTCAGACGCTCGGACTCTTTACGGATCTTCTCTTTCACCGCCTCCGGAGCATCAAGCTTTTCGGCTGCCTCCTCATAGTGTCTCACATCGGCAAGAAGTGTGTCTTCTCCAAGTTCTTCCTGGATCACGCGCACCTGCTCCCGCAGCACATATTCGCGCTGGTTCTTATCCACGCGCGCCTTTACCTTCTGCTGAATCTCATTCTGTACTTCCAGAATACCGATTTCCCGCACGATAAAGGTGCTTAAAAGATTGCATCGTTCCAGCACATCCTTCGTCTCAAGGAGCTGCTGGCGCAGCTCATAATGCAGCGGAATGTGTACGCAGGCCGTCATCGTAAGCTTTTCCAGATCATTCATCCCGAGCAGTCTGGGGACCGTCTCCTTGCCGAATTTCTGATTCAGCTGACCATACCGCGACAGCTGATCCTTCAGGCCCCGCATCAGCGCCTCCCAAAGGATTTCATCATAATCAGCCGGTTCATCCTCCAGAAGCGCAATCTGTGTCCGCAGATAATCATCCGCTTCCTGTTCCGCAGACACCGGAGGCTGCACTCCCGGCGTATTCAGGCACATTCGCCCGCGGGAGATACCTTCCACCCGCACCCGCACCAGATGCTTCGGAAGTCTGGCGACATTTACAACTCTGGCAGCCACGCCGATTTCGTATAAATCTCGCAGACCCGGATTGCTGGTATCCGGGTCTTTCTGCGTCACTAAAAATATATTCTGATCTGCCTCCATTGCCGCTTCAATGGCACGGATCGACGCCTCCCGGCTGATGTCAAAACTGACGATCATCGTCGGAAAAACAGTCAGCCCCCGCAGCGGCAATACCGGCATACTTCTTATAATTTCTGCCATACCTGTCTCTCTTGTATAGTTCCTTCGTAACTGTTCAATACCTTCACAGTACCATTATGTAACTGCTCAGTACCTTCACAGTTACACCAATATTTCAAAAATGGATTGTCAGGCCGACGCCTCCACGAACCCGAATCTGCGCTTTCTTCTCGGAGTCAGGCCGTCCGTGCGGTAAGTCAGTTCCGGTTCGCCATCTCCTTCTATGGTATCTTTGGTAATCTGGCAGGTGGCGATCGTACTGTCCGATGGAATCTTAAACATAATATCCATCATCGCGGACTCCATGATCGCGCGAAGGCCTCTGGCGCCTGTCTTCCGTTTGATCGTCCGGTCTGCGATCGCCTCGATTGCCTCCTGTGTAAAGGTAAGCTCCACATCATCCAGACCAAAAAGGCCCTGATACTGCTTGATGATCGCATTCTTCGGCTCAGTCAGGATACGGATCAGTGCGTCGCGGTCCAACTCTTCCAGGGAAACAACCACCGGCACGCGTCCCATAAACTCAGGAATCATGCCGAACTTAATAAAGTCTTCCGGCAATGCCTGTTTCAGGACTTCGCCGACATTACGTTCACTGTTCTGCGTCAGTTCCGACCCGAACCCGATGCCCTTACGGTCCATGCGGGACTCAATGATCTTATCCAGCCCCTCAAAAGCCCCGCCGCAGATGAACAGAATGTTCGTTGTGTCTATCTGCAGCAATTCCTGATGAGGATGTTTTCTTCCCCCCTGCGGCGGCACAGAGGCAACCGTTCCTTCCAGAATTTTCAGAAGCGCCTGCTGTACTCCCTCACCTGAGACATCTCTCGTGATCGAAGCGTTCTCAGATTTACGGGTAATCTTGTCAATCTCATCGATATAAATAATGCCGTGCTCTGCTTTTTCGATATCATAATCTGCCGCCTGAATAATCTTCAGCAGAATGTTCTCCACATCCTCGCCGACATATCCCGCTTCCGTCAGTGCAGTCGCGTCCGCGATCGCAAACGGAACGTTCAGGAGCTTCGCAAGCGTCTGCGCCAGCAGTGTCTTGCCGCATCCGGTCGGTCCGAGCATCAGTATGTTGCTCTTCTGAAGCTCCACATCCAGATACTTTCCGCTGGTAATTCTTTTGTAATGATTGTAAACAGCCACCGACAATGCTTTCTTCGCGGCATCCTGGCCGATCACGTATTCATCTAGGAACTCTTTGATCTCAGCCGGCTTAAGCAGATTGATCGCATCCGGATCATCTCCCAGATACTCCTCTGCCAGCTCTTCTTCCACGATCTCCGCGCAGATGTCAATGCATTCGTCGCAGATATACACTCCGTTCGGGCCTGCGATCAGCTTGCGTACCTGATCCTCTGTCTTATTGCAGAAAGAGCATCTGACTTTCTCAATCAATTTCCCCGGCATATCTCCACCTCTGATCAATCAATATATGGGACTGCTGCAAAGCCCTTCTCTGTAACAGTCCCCGATTTCATTCTCTTATCTGGACGTCACCACTTCGTCGATCAGCCCATAAGCCTTTGCCTCCTCGGCAGTCATCCAGTTGTCCCGCTCCGTATCGGCCGCGATCACTTCAAACGGCTGTCCGGTGTTCTCTGCGAGCATTTCATTCAGCTTCTTTTTCGTCTGCAGGATCTTATCCGCTACGATCTTGATATCTGTCGCCTGGCCCTGCGCTCCGCCGGATGGCTGATGAATCATCACTTCTGAATTCGGAAGCGCGTAGCGCTTGCCTTTCTGGCCTCCCGCAAGCAAAAAGGCACCCATGCTGGCCGCCATGCCCATGCAGATTGTAGAGACATCGCATTTTACGTAATGCATGGTATCGTAGATCGCCATACCCGCAGAGACAGAACCTCCCGGGCTGTTGATATACAGATGAATGTCTTTATTCGGATCCTCCGATTCCAGGAACAGAAGCTGCGCAACGATCAGGTTCGCACTTACATCCGTCACTTCTTCTCCCAGAAAAATGATGCGGTCTTTCAGCAATCTTGAATAGATATCATAAGAACGCTCGCCCCGACCCGTCTGCTCAATAACATAAGGTACAAAACTCATACTGTTCATCCCCTTTATATGCAATTCCTGTTTTCGGCAGCTGCCTCCCTCCGGGTCCGCCGCATATTCCCGCAGCCGGCCGCCCTCACACAACTGTCGCAAAGTAACTGTTCCATGCCTTCAGTAACTGTTCTGTACGTTCACAGCTGCTTTCAACATCCTTACTCCGCTTCCGGTGCTACCGCTGAAACCTCTTCAATCTCATCCGTCTCATCAGACGTCTCTGCAGAAGCCTCATCAGGTGTCTCCACGGTCTCCACCTCAACCGCCGAATCTGTGATCAGATCCGCTGCGGCCTGAATCGCCAGATCACTCTTCATCTGTTCCGTCTCGCTCTCGCCTATCAGCTCCTTGAGCTTATCAAACTCCATCCGATAGGATTCCGCCATCTTTTTGATCTCCTCGTCCAGGCGCTCATCGCTGATCTCGATGTTCTCAGCCTCAGCTACCGCTTCAAGCACGAGAGAATTCTGAATCCGTTTCACCGCATCCGGACGAAGCTGTGTCTTCATCGCGTCCGGAGTCATACCCATGAACTGCATGTACTGCTCCAGCGTAATGCCCTGCTGACGGAGCTGATTCGACATATTCTCCGTCATACGCTCGATCTGCTCGTCGATCATCGGCTCCGGAATATCCATTTGGGCATTCTCCGCCGCTTTTGCTACTGCTTTGTTCTGCTTTGCGCGTCTCGCCTCTTCCTGCTTCTTTTCCAGCTGCTTCGCACGGATGTCATTTTTGTATTCCTCAAAGGTATCAAACTCAGAGACATCCTGCGCGAATTCATCATCCAGCTCCGGCAGTTCTTTCACAGTAATCGCATTGACCGTACATTTAAACACGGCTTCTTTTCCCTGCAGCTCTTCAGCCTGATAATTCTCCGGGAATGTCACGGTAACGTCCTTCTCTTCGCCGATGGATGTGCCGATCAGCTGCTCCTCAAATCCCGGAATGAAGCTTCCGGAACCGATCGTCAGCGGATAATCCGTGCCTTTGCCTCCGTCAAACGGAACTCCGTCAATGGATCCCTCAAAGTCCAGCTTAATGATATCGCCATTCTCGACCGGGCGATCGTCAACATCGATCTCACGCGAATTCTGCTCGCGCTCTTTTTCGATCTCGGCATCTACTTCTTCGTCTGATACTTCGACCGGCGTCACTTCCACCTCAAGTCCCTTGTACTCACCAAGTGTCACAGCCGGCTTCAGCGCCACTTCCGCAGTAAAGATAAACGGCTTGCCTTCTTCAATCTGCTCGACAGCAATACTCGGGCGGGATACGATCGTCTCTCCGCACTCATCTGCGGCCTTCGGATATGACGCATTGATCACGCGGTTCGCTGCGTCCTCAAAAAATACGCCCGCGCCGTACAGCTTCTGAATCATCTTGCGCGGAGCCTTGCCCTTCCGGAAACCGGGGACATTGATCTTATTCTTTTCTGCCTGATATGCTTTATCCAGCGCCGCGATAAACTCTTCCGCCGGAACCTCAACCGTAAGTTTTGCCATGTTTTTTTCCAGTTTTTCTACCTGTACACTCATTGTACCGTGTTCCTCCTTGATTCTGTTCTGTTTTCGTTCCTGCCGCTTTTTCTACGGATCTCATCCACAGGGAAAATCTTCGTAAATTCGAAGTACTGTCCTGAATAATTACAAAGTTTCTTTCCCATATGCAGTCATTTGCATAGTATATCACAGCGCTGTCAAAAATACCAGAGCTTTTTTATTCTTACCTATAGATCCTTACCCATAGATAATGCTCTTCGCCAGCTGATCTGCGGTCTCCTGATCTCTCAATTGCGCAACAAGGGCAAGTCCGAACGGAATCGCGGTCCCCATCCCACGGCTGGTCGTTACATTTCCTGATATCTCTACGGAGTTCGCAGTGACTGTTGCCCCGATCAGCTGCCCTTCAAATCCGGGATAACATACAGCCGTTTTTCCATCAAGGAGCCCAAGAGAACCGAGCACACTCGGCGCCGCACAGATTGCTGCGATCCTTTTCCCCGCTGCCGCCTGTTCTTTTAACAGAGCCGCAAGCCCTTCATGAGCGGCCAGATGCTTCGTCCCCGGCATACCTCCCGGCAGCACAAACAACTGCGCTGTGGCCGCGTCAGTCTCATCGAAAGTCATATCCGCTTTCAGTTCGATGCCGTGGCTCCCAACAATTGTTTTCTCCTTCATCACAGAGACCGTCTGTGTCTCAATTCCTGCCCTGCGAAGCAGATCGACAACCGTAAGTCCCTCTATTTCTTCAAAACCATCCGTTAAAAACACATATGCTTCTGCCATATTTTTCGATACCTGCCTTTGCTTATTAATTTTTAATTTTCATGATTTTAAGTATTCCGGTTTTCGGACTGTGTTTTTCCATAGTTTATCAGACGCTTCCGGCAAAATCAATACGATTCCTCCTTTTCCGTCAGGAAAAATTATGTTAAACTGATGCAGATAACGGAACCATTTCCCGCAACTGTCCAGTGCAGTTACAATTTTTGTAGCTGTTCAGTGTTACTATTCACAGCTGCACTGTTCAGTACTTTCACAGTTACGAATTTCTCAGACAAAGTGAGGTTTTTTATGGAAATCGAAAGAAAATTTCTGATCAATACCCTGCCTTCGGATCTGGAGAACTATCCCTGCCACCGGATCGAGCAGGCCTATCTTTGCACGAACCCGGTCATTCGCGTTCGCAGGCAGGACGATGATTATATCCTGACCTATAAGGGCAGCGGCATGATGGTACGTGAAGAATACAATCTTCCGCTCACTGCCGAAGCCTACGCGCATCTGCTTCCCAAAGCAGACGGCAATATCCTGACGAAAAAAAGATACGTAATCCCTCTTTTCGATGGTCTGAATATTGAACTGGACATTTTTGAGGGAAAATTTGCCGGCCTGCAGATGGCCGAGGTAGAATTTCCGGATGAATCGACCGCGAATTCTTTTCCTGTACCGGACTGGTTTGGAGAAGAGGTCACCTGGAATCCTGCTTATCACAACTCTAATATGAGTCGTGTCTGATGAAAACACTGATACCTGTTCAGTACCTTCACAGTTACGGGATACTGCCCTGAACAGTTACCAAAAATTGTACTAAATCAGGAACAATCTGTTTTTTTGTAACACTATCGGTTTTTTTCGTTTCTATATATAACACTATCGTATGATTCGAGCGACAAAAGGGAGATGATACGTAACTGTTCAGTACCTTCACAGTTACGGGAAAAAGTCCATTTAAAATCGCTGC
>JAJQHQ010000020.1:0-36870 GCA_021199655.1 Lachnospiraceae bacterium
ATAAGTTTTCATACGTACCTCGCAGCGAGTGCGAGGTACTGTCCTGAATAGTTACTTTCATTCATGCTTTCCAGCAAGTGCTAAATATTATCCTGCACAGGCGAAAAGCCAACCATATGATTCGAGTGAAAAAGGGTATGATACCACGGATTGCTCCCGTGTTCCGCACTCTAGCAATCCTAACACTATATTTTCTGTAAGACAAAAACAGGCTGCCGTACGGCAGCCTGTTTTTGTCTAGCGTTCATCTGTAGTCATCTGTAATAACCATGGAGTCTTAATAGAACCAGTGGTCTCCTATCTGTACCCCTTTATTCGCAGTCGTATTGAAGTAAAGAGCTCCGCCTGTCGGATCCTCTCCGCTGATTGCTGCTGACGCTGCGGTATAACAGGTGCTGGGGACACCATTCGCAATCGCCTTTGCAAGCGCTCCGCTGGAAGCCGGACTGAACTGGCCGCTCTGATAGATCACTTCGCTGATCGTGTTCGGGAAAGAAGAGCTCGCCACACGATTCATCACTACCGCACCGACCGCTACCATGCCTTCGTAGCTCTGATTGCCTGCCTCGCAGTAGATCAGCGCCGCAAGAAGGGTCGTGTCGTCTGTGCTGGCAGAAGTCGTGGCCGCTGCTGCTTCAGTCTCAGAAACCGTCGATGCCGCTGCTTCTGTGGAAGCTGTGGTCTCTGCCTCAGTGGAGTCCGTCGTCTCCGCTTCTGTAGAAGCAGTCGTCTCCGCCTCATATGAGGAAGTCACAGCATTGCCATTCTCATCATAATATGTATCGGTATCCGCGTCGTAATAGCTCTCTCCGCTTGAAGAGGAGGACTCTGTGCTGGTCGTCTCTGTCGAAGTTGTCTCCGATGACGAGGAACCGGAAGAAGTCGAACCCGACGAGGACGAACTCGAAGAAGACGATCCCGATGAGCCTGAGCTCGAAGAGGACGATCCCGATGAGGACGAATTCGAAGAAGACGATCCCGATGAGGACGAACTCGAGGAGGTCGAGCCTGACGAGGACGAACCGGAAGAGGTCGTTCCGGACGAAGTCCCTGTAGAATCTGATGAAGCCGCAGACGCCGTCTCTTCCTCTGTATAAGTCTCTTCCGCCTCCGGCCAGATCACGCCATAAAGCTTCTCAAGCTGTACGCGCTCCTCATCCTTGGGCGTCGCTCCCTCGAACAGCATGACACTGGTCACATCTTCGCTGGAAACAAAAGCCGTCGTATCTTCATCATACAGGATCTCAATCCAGTGATCATAATCATTTACTACCTGATAAACATCGCCGGCATCCATGGTATCCTTGACCGTGGCTCCATCGTCCGCTGTGTAAACATTCACTCCGTCCCAGTCTGCGCGAACACCCTCCGCGCCGTATACTTCCGCGATCTCCGCCACATCACTTCCATAAAGCAGATAATCGCTCATCACATAGCCGGTAATGCCGTTCGAATAAAACTGTGTCCAGACATCGCCTCTCTCGATCACCCAGACTGCGGTACCCACATACAGATAGCCAAGAACCTCACTTTCCGTATCGGCCGCGCTGCGGATATTGACGCCGGTGTCCACATAAGCGCTATTGATGATCGCTACCTGCGCCCACGCGTCTTCTTCCTGATACGCAACCGCCACAAAGCTTGATTCCTCTTCGGTCTCAGTCTCGGCTTCGGTCTCTGTCTCGGTCTCAGTCTCAGCTTCGGTCTCTGTCTCAGCCGCGTCAGCAGCTGTCTCGCTCTGGGCAGTCACTTCCGCAGTCGTCTCTGCCGCTTCTTCCGCAGCTGTCTCCGTCTGCGCCGTCTCTGTCTCTGTAGCTGTCGCCAGCAGCGAACCATCTGAGAATGCCACAGCCCCGGTCACAGCCGTAGCTGTCATCACCGCAACCAGACCAAAAGCGATCCAGATTGATTTTTTCTTCATTAGAAATCCTCCCAAACCTGTGTTACTACATTTTTATTAAAAATTATTACATAAATGTTAAATCTCGTTTGCGAGGTTATTGTAATATGTTTCGATATGTTTGTCAATGTTTTTTTCTTATTCATTCCGGTTTTGTCCGGTTTTATGCCAAAAAAGCCGGAAAAGCATTGAAAAAAACAATGTTTTTCCGGCCGGAATAGTGGAAACGCCGCCTCGCTTCGCATGGCGTGGCTGCTCATAAAATGTTTTCTCATCTGCACAGCAGTCCCAAAAGCTCCTCGAAGCACACGCCGTCGGTCAGCGGAATATCCATCTCCATGGATTTCTGCACGCAGAGCTTGATAAAATGAGATGCCTTGCGCACAGATTCCTGAAAATCCACGCCGTTGACCGCATCGGCAGCGATAATGGCGGCAAAGACGTCCCCCGTGCCGCAGCGCTGTGTGCCGACTCTGTGGGTGCGCACGAACCGCGGCTCGGTGCCTTTCTCAAAACAAAGATTAGCAATAAATTCCCCCTGCGGGATGCCGGTGATCACGACTTTATCCGGTCCCATCTTCGACAGCTCCTGTGCGAGAGAGATTACCTGCTCCGTCTTCCACTTCCCGTCATGCCAGTTCTCACCGGTCAGAATGCAGGCCTCTGTCAGATTCGGTGTCAGGATGTCCGCACGGGCGGCCAGCCGCTTCATTTCGCGGCACATTTCAGGCGTATAGGTCGAATAAGCCTCCCCATCATCCGCCATCACCGGATCCACAATGACTGTCGTTCCATCCTGCGCAAAATCATCCAGAAACCGCAGCACAATCCGGATCTGCTCTTTTGAACCTAAAAATCCGGTGCTGACACCGTCAAAGTTCAGCCGCAGCTTTTTCCATTCATCCATGTAGGGCTGCATGCTTTCAGTAAAATCCTCAAAGAACCAGCTCTCGTAGGCCGTGTGATTGGAAAAAATGGAGGTCGGCACCGGGCAGCACTGCACCTTCATCGCAGATATGACCGGAATGGATACGGTCAGTGAGCAGCGTCCAAAACCGGTGAAGTCGTTGATGACCGCGATTTTTTTCTGACGGAGCGGGCTTTGGGCGGGTGCACTTTTTATGTTTTTATTTTCATATTCTTTCATATGGGGGTCCTTCTCTGTTCCAATGAACCGTTTTTTAACGTACAGAATCATATCACAATTATTCATTCGCAGCAACTGATCCTTCTGCCGAAAAAACTTCACTGATCAGAAGTTTTCCTTTTACAGAGCATGAAAAAACATCCCATTTTAAAAAACAGGATGTTATTCCAAAAATATATTGACACGGCTGCGCAGTGAAGCCTTTCTTTGCCGCCGGATTTATGCCAGCCGGATTCGCTGCGTACAGGCAGGCAGATCACGCGCCCTGCGCCGCTTTCTCATACGCTTTCGCGGTAAAATATTCCTGCGCGTTCAGCGCCTCCTCCCCATCCGGAACGCTTCTTCTCACATAAGAGCCGTCCGGCATCTGGTCTCTCGCCTTAACGTTATCGTGCAGCATCACGTCAAACATGGCATGCAGGCGCGTCCGCAGCGCCGGATCGTAGATCGGCACGGCGACTTCCACGCGGCGCAGCGTATTTCTCGTCATAAAGTCCGCTGAGGATATGTACAGTTTTTCCCGTTCTCCGGTTCCGAAAATATAGATGCGGGAATGCTCCAGATAGCGGCCCACAATGCTGATGATATGAATATTATCGGTGGATCCCGGAAGTCCGGACTGGATGCAGTTGATCCCGCGGATAACCATGTCCACACGCACCCCCGCCCTGGAGGCTTCAATCAGCTTGTCGATAATCTGCTTATCTGTCAGGGAATTGATCTTGACGCCAATGTATGCGTCACGCCCCTCTTTTTTCTCACGGATCTCCTCCTCTATCATATCCATTACGCGGTTCTGCAGACATTTCGGGGCTACGAGCAGATGATCCATGTTTTCAACGGTCTCTCCCATAAACAGGGCCGCAAATACCTCTCCCGCTTCCCTGCCGATCTCTTCGTTCGCCGTGATCAGAGACAGATCTGTGTACAGGCGGGAAGTCTTTTCATTATAATTGCCCGTGCCGATCTGGGTAATATACTGGAAGGGTTCTGTGTCCGCGGCTGCAGCGCTTTCTGTGCCCTCTGATACCTCACGTCGCCGCGTGATCAGGCAGAGCTTCGAATGCACCTTCAGTCCATCCAGGCCATAGATCACATGGCAGCCCGCGTCCTCCAGGCGACGCGACCACTCGATGTTGTTTTCCTCATCAAAGCGCGCTTTCAGTTCCACCAGAACATCCACCTGCTTGTCGTTCTCCGCGGCGGTCACCAGTGCCTCGACCACCTTACTGTTCTTCGCGAGGCGGTAAAGGGTCATTTTAATGGAAATAACCTGCGGATCCATCGCTGCTTCATTCAGCATATTCAGGAACGGCGTAATACTTTCATACGGATAGGAAAGCAGAATGTCATGCTTGAGTACCTGCGGAATCATCGGCTCGTCATAATGCACCATCGTGCTGTGCTGCGGACTGCGTTTCTCATAAAACAGCTCCGGTCTGTGCCGCAGCATATCCTGAATCTTATACAGGAAGGACAGATCCATCGGCGCCGATGTAGAAAAGACCTGCTCTTCTTTGATTTTGAATTCTTCGCAGAGCTGTATCACGATCGCATCGCTCAGCTCCCAGGAAATCTCCAGCCGCACCGGACAGAGCTTTCGGCGCTGCTTGATAACCTCCGCCATATGATCGCGGTAATTCAGTTCCTCATCGTAGATCCGGTCTGCATCGATATCGGCGTTTCGCGTGATCCGGATCAGAGACTTCCGCACGATCGTATATTTTTTGAACACCAACGGCAGAAAATGCAGGATCATCTCCTCCGCGAGCATGTAGCAGCCTGGGCGGGACGGGATCGGAATCAGGCGGCTGATCACATCGTTGCTGCACGGAATGATCGCCAGCTTTCCTTTTTCCCGTTTTGAATTCAGCACAGCCACCGCATAGATATCTTCATTCCGCAAAAACGGGAACGGCTGCTTTCTGCCAACGACCATTGTCAAAAGCAGCGGCTGAATTTCTCTGGTAAAATATTTTCCCAGCTCTGCTTCTTCCGAGGCTTCCAGAGAAGCAAAGGTCATAAGCCGAATCCCCTGCGCCGCGACATCTTCCATCAGCGCTTTGTAGACGCCGTCCTTGCGCCGGTTCAGCTGCTGCACCTCGGCAAGTACAGCCTCCGTCTGCTCCGCCGCCGTCATATTGGTCTTGTTCTCACGTTCCTCTTTTTTCAAAAGCATCCGGTCGTGCAATGACCCTACACGTACCATAAAGAACTCATCCAGATTACTCTGAAAAATGGAAAGGAAATTCAGCCGCTCACACAGCGGGTTCTGTTCTGATTCGGCCTCCTCCAGCACTCGTTCGTTGAATTTCAGCCAGGAAAGCTCCCTGTTCTGATAGCAGCTGACATCTTTCTTCATTGTGTTTTTTACTCCCGTATTCTCTGTACTGTCACGCTGACCGGTTTTATCATATCGGCCGCTTTTCCCATCTGCGCCGGCCTGATCTGTCCCACTGTTTTCTCCGGTCATACTTTCTTCACCGGCATCCCTATCTCCACCGTCTTTCCGGTCTTTCTCCCCGTCGGGAACCAGTTCAACCTTCTTCACAGTTTTTTTTTACGTTTTGCGTTCGTATAGATTGCGGCGCCCGCGATCAAAGCCGCCAGCAGTACGACTGAAATTCCGTATCCGATCATGCTGAGCATTCCTCCTGCCATGTTATCGCCTCCTTTTCGATCCTTTACTGTTCAATATCTATGCATTTACTTCAATCTTCGCATTTACTCCAATTCTTCTTATCTTCCATCACATGATTTCAGCAGATACGTATCACTTTTCATCCTGCGTGATGAAATATTCGTAACTGTTCAGTACCTTCACAGTTACGGGAAAAAGTCCATTTAAAATCGCGTCTCCGCTGCCGCTTCGGTCGGTGCTAAACGAACGTCCACTGGACGTTCAGCGCCGCGATGGGACTTTTTCCTGTATGATAAACATTTTCATACGTACTTCGCAGTAGATGCGAAGTACTGTCCCGAATAATTAAAAATCCTTAAGGCTCAGCTGGTTCATCGCGACCTCCGCAAGGTTCACGCAGCTGTTGCCCATGCGGTCAATGCAGTGCAGGATCCGCATGAACGGCGCTGTCAGGCTCTTCTTGCAGGTGCCTTCCGTCACACGCCGCATATGCGATTTGCGCATCTTGATATCCAGATCCAGAACCTCGTCCTTATGCTTGATGATCTTCTTCAAAGCTTCTTCATCTCCGTCAGAAAGAGCCATCAGTGCATTTATATACATCTTTTCAATCTGTTTCAGGCTCTCCGTGAGGTCTCTGATAGCCTTCTCCGAATAGTTGTAGCCCTTGTCAAGCTTTTCCTGCACCGTCTCTGCCATCTCCACGGAAAGACTGCTCATACGGTCCACATCGCTTAGCACATACATCAGCTTCGCGGTCTGTGTCGCCTGCTGTTCCGTCAGCACACCCGAGGAAAACAGATCCGCCAGATATTCGTTGATCTCCACCTGCAGCGCTTCCATCGCCTTTCCGTATTCCCGCACCCGGTTCAGCACCTGCGTGTCGCCGCTTGTCACTGTGCCTAAAACATCATGCAGCATATCTTTGGCAATCTCGCCGCAGTGCAGGGTCTCCTTTGCTACCAGCTTCAGCGCGGCTGCCGGCTGGGAAAGAACATTTTTGTCAAGATAAAGCGGCACGGCCGGATCTGCCTCCTCCTGTTTTCCGTCCGGTATCAGCTTCATGACCAGCTTCACCATAAAGCCGAGGAGAGGGATCCAGAGCACCGTCATGGTGATATTGAAGATCGTGTGCGCGTTCGCGATCTGTCTGGAGATGACATCCACCTCCGCCCCGCTCGGGGAAATCGACCGGATCAGAGCCGCATACGGCTTTATAAACCAGATGAAAAGCAGCGCACCGGAAATGTTAAACAGCGAGTGTGCGACCGCGGTCCGCTTCGCGTCTTTTGACTGCCCGATTGACGCCAGGAGCGCTGTGATCGTCGTTCCGATGTTATCGCCGAGCAGGATCGGGATCGCGCCCGTCAGCCCTAAGATGCTCGTCACGCCGTCCGCCCCGGCCTGCGACGCAAAATTCTGCAGTACGGCAATCGTTGCGCTGCTGCTCTGTACCACCAGAGTCATCAGTGTGCCGACCAGCACGCCCAGTACCGGCACATCGGCTACCTTCTCAATCATGCTTGTGAACACGGGGCTGGAAGCCAGCGGCTTCATCACGTTTCCCATCGTCTCAATTCCGAGAAACAAAAGTCCGAAGGCAAACAGCGTCAGGCCGATGTTTTTAATCCGCTCTTTTTTACATACAAACGAGATAATAAAGCCGATGAAAATAAATACGTATATATAATCTGTAATCTTAAAAGCAATGATCTGCGCCGTGATCGTCGTACCGATATTTGCGCCGAAGATGATCGAAATAGCCTGCGGCAGCGTCATCAGTCCCGCGCTGACAAAGCCGATCGCCATGACCGTCGTCGCGCTGCTGCTCTGAAGCACCGCTGTTACCAGCGCACCCGCCAGCACGCCCAGCAGGCGGTTTCTCGTCAGCAGCCCCAGAATCTGCTTCATCCGCTCCCCGGCCGCTTTCTGCAGGCATTCGCTCATCAGGTTCATGCCGAAAATAAAAATCGCCAGCCCGCCAAACAGTCCAAATATGATCTCAAGTGTATCGTTCATGTCTTTCTCCTTCGTTTCCTGCCTTCGACATCTGCCTGGGGTCACGGTTTTCACTTCCTGTGTCCCCTTTGACACTGTCTTCTATTTTTTGATGTTTTCTTTTTATATTGTGTTGTCCTCATCAAATCATTTTTCATTTGCTTCTGTACGTCAATAGTTTAACGTATTTATATAAAGTGCAATATCGGGAGCGTGTAAAGGAAATGTAAAATCTGTGTAAGATGGAATCTGTGTAACATAAAAAGATATGAAATGGTTTTAACGCGCAGTTCGCCAGAAAAGGGTATGCATCAATAGAAGATGTGCCGCAGAAAAATCAGCAGAAATAGTGAGATAACATGAAAACAGGAGGAGATTGCTCTCCTCCTGTTTCATACTATCTCACACCACCGCTTCCACCAGCACCTTGCTTCCTATCTGTATTGTACGGATGCCCGTTTCTTTTTCCCTGTTAAAATTAAAGCTCAGCATATAGCCTTTATCCAGATGGTAGTATTCCATATACTCCAACAACTGATTTTCTCCGCGTCGGTTATATTCCTGTCCGTGCCAGATCTTCATCTCGATCACATGCTGTACACCCCTGTAATCAATGATGACATCCGTCCGCTTCATATTTCTCGTTCTGGTCTCAATATAATAATTCCCGCTTCCGTTGATGATCGGTTTCAGGAAAATCAGGAAAATCCGTCTGCCATTGTCTTCAATAAACGTATCATCAGCATCGGAATAAATCTCCTCAAAATATTCGCAGAACTTTTGCAAAACCAGTTCCATCTGCAAATGTCCGCCGCGGATGAACTGACTCTTTTCTGAGTCTGCAGCCGTAAACATTCTGGTCTCCGTCTCGTCTTCTGAGAGAAACAGATTATATAGCTTCATCTCAAAAATCCGGTTGGAAACACAGACCTGCCCGTCTCTTTCTTTCAGAAAACCGAACATTTCCCCAATACGAATGCGCTCGTTTTCCGGCTCATAAGAATATTTCTTTCCCTGAAAAAGGATGCCGTAAATCATCTCTTTCAGTTTTGGATAGTCCGCGAGTTTTTTTGTCATGTCATCAAAGAGCATGTTGGGCTTCTTTACTATTTCGCGTACAGCATCCTGAAAAGCCTCCTCCCCCCATGCTCTCGCTCGCTCCGCTTTTGAACTATCCCCCGTCACTGCCCGCGCCATGATCTGACACAGCCGTGATACCAGAAATGGATAGCCTGATGTATAATCGTACAAAAGCCGACTGATTTTCTCCACGTCCATTCCGGTATTCCAGTCCGTCTCATATTGCAGAAGCATAGAAGCAATATCATCTGCCGAAAAACTCATATCCACAGTAAAGTCAGCTGCTATGTTCCATGGACTGTTATATCCCGTTTCCTCACCCGGACGAATTTTCTTTTTTAAATTCTTTATGTCATAGACTCCGGCTAATATCACCGACTGAAAAGCAGGTATCTGTGGCCGCTTCAAATAATATGCTCTCAACTGCGAAAGGAAATCCAGAAAGACCTGATTATTTGACGCGGAATCCACCTCATCAATAATCAGGACGACTCCTTTTTCAGTTTTTCCACACCAGTCCTTTATAGTTCGAAAAAGTGCGTTAAGAGATCTGATTCGTGCTGTTCCCTCCACAAAAGATGATAACTGTTCTTCTATGCCTTCCGGAAAAGTTCCTACATTGTCCAGAATTTCTTCTGCAAACGCCGCTACAAATGTTTCCGTACTCTTAAATGACAGCGCATCCACAGTCTGGAAATCCAGATTTACCACTATATATTCTGTTCGCAGATACTCTGCAAGAGCATTCAGCATGGTCGTTTTACCAAACTGTCTTGCACGGTTTATTGTGAAATATTTTCCCGGCAGAATATATTCTCTGACAATCTGCTCTACCTTCCCGCTAATATCTACCATATAGTTTCTTGCGGGAGTACAGAGACCGGTCACATTAAATGTCCTTTGCATAACCTGCTTCCTGCCTTTCTCTGCTTTTTGCGAGATGTAAAATCATTTGTAACTATTCAGGACAGTACTTCGCACTCGCTGCGAAGTACGTATGAAAACGTATATTTTGTAAGGGAAAGCCCTCGCCGGGTGGCATCCCACACTTCGTGCGGGATATTCCCTATCGCGAAGCGATTCTGAATGGGCTTTCCCCTCGTAACTGTGAAGGAACTGAACAGTTACAATCAATTCGAAATACCATTGTAGTATAAACCACCTCCGCAAAAGTTACAACGAACTTTTACGGAGGTTCACCTTTTCACATGGGGAAAACTGTAAAGCTCCCTTCCACATCATACAGCTCGTCATCGTACATAATCTGTATCGTGTAGGTGTCCGCCTCCAGCGTGTTTAGCGGAATCGGAATCTCGTAGCGGTAGCTGTCCACGTCGCTCGACTGGGACTTGATATCCGTGATGTCATAGACGTATGTGTGCTCTGTCCCGTTGAAAATAATCTGCGTGTACATGTGATCGCTGCCTTCCATATAGAGCACCTGACCGCGCAGGGTAAAGCTGACAGTTTCCGTGGAAATGGTTTCGTTGTCTGTGATCGACACGACATCCTCGGAATCCAGCTCGACCGGCGTGCGCAGCGTACCCCGTATGTAATTATCGGAGAGCGTATAGGCTCCGGCGCAGTCGTTCATGGAGAGGGATATGGAATATCCTCTGTAGAATTTGTGCGTGATCTTCCACGAATTCAGGATTTCACCGCTCTCGTAATCGATCTCATAGCCCTGACCGCGGTTCGATGTACCCAGATAAGTGGAAAGGTAGGCGTTTACAGAATATACCCGGTTCGCCTCACTGTCATAAAAGGCATTCGAGGTGATGACCGAATAGGCGGTCTCATAGTTTTTCAGCAGGGTCACCGTCATGGCTTCGGCATCTACGGAATAAATCTTCACGTAGGAGGAACCGGTGTAATCATAGGTGGCAACGCTCCGATATGCTGAATAGTGGTTGTCAAACAGCATGATCTCCACAGTCAGCGGATTGCCGTCCAGATCTTCATCAAGTGCGTAGGCGGAATGCTGCTGGTACTGCCACTGAATGTCGTCGTCCGTGGCGGTGAGTACTTTGTCCTCGTATCCGGTGCCTTCCCAAACGGTCGGGTCCGCAAGGATCCACAAAATTTCATTCGTCGACCAGTCGATGCGAATGACAGAATGCAGATTCCGACAGCTGATCAGGATCGTATCCGTCGCCTCATCGTAGGAGACCGTGTTGGTGTGGCACCAGTCGTCTCTGTCAATATAATCAAGGCCTTCAAAGAGCTCGTTCAGGTTCAGCGATTTCACGACCTCGCCCGTCTCGCGGTCGATCTCCTGGATCATATTCTGTTCATAGCCGTCGTTGGAGTTGGTCAGGATCAGGAAATTGCCGTTCTCCGTCATTTCCTGAATATCGTGGTGTACGCCCTCCGGGAAATAATAAACATTATATACGCGCCCGAGATAATCCATCTCCCAGAATTCCGCCGAGTTCGGCATGCTCGCGTTCGGATAGAGCACATTCTCCGCTTCCATCAGAAAATGTCCGTTGTCCAGCATGAATAAACCATAGTATTCCCACTCTACTGTGCAGTACCAGCGGATCTCGCCGGTCTCGTCAAAGGCGTAGGCGTACGGCGCGGAAAGTCCGGACACCAGCATCAGCCCCATCGAGGATTCCGTCGTGTATGTGTCGGTCTCCACCTCGCCCTGCAGAGCGGACGGCAGTGCTTCCGTCGTGATCGTGATCGTTCTGGTCTCCGTCGCGTTCCCATTCGAGTCCAGAAGCTCCAGAACTACCTCATTGTCATACCCGGCGTAAAGCCCCAGTACCGGAATAATGTGCAGGGTAGCAGCGTCAATCACGTCCGTGATGTCCTGACTCTCCGCGCTCTCCACACTCTCCGTGTCCTCCGAACTTTCCTGTTCTGCCAGTATTTCCAGTATTTCTGTTTCCTCCAGCCCGTCCAGGCTCTCCAGGAGTTCTGTAAGATCCTGTTCCTGCTCCTCTGTCTTGCCCTTCACCGTCACTCGCACCGCGCAGGCCTCATCAGTCTCAAAGGCCACCACGGCCGTGAGCGGCGTGTTCTGGTAGGGATTCTGGATAACCAGAGGATTCTCAAATGTATAGCCGTTGCTCTCCACCTCCGCGACGATCGCATCAGAAATGGCCTGCGTCTGCTCCGGCATCGTCAGCTCCGTCTCCAGATCGGTCTCAATACCGGCTGCGGCGCTAAGCGCCTCAGAGGACAGAACAGTATATTCCTGTCCGTCCACATCGTAGAGCACATACTGCGCCCCTTCATCATCAACGGATTCTCTGGTATCTGCATACACATTCCAGTATTTCCCGGTCCGATACAGGATACCCTGATTGTACAGATAAATATAGTAACGGTGTCCGGCCTCCACCGAATCCGCCGTGATCCAGAGGTCAAAGTTCACTTCTCCTTCAACGGTCGATGTCGCAGATGCGTCAATCGCAAACCGGGCAATGTCGCCGGATTCGCTCACCAGTACCAGAGACGCATCCTCACCAGTCTCCTGCCAGGAGCCGGAAACGGTCAGACGGTCCGGCATCTCCGTCAGCCCGGAGATAGTAAAATTGACGTCTTCCGACACTGCGGTCAGAACACTCGTGATCGTATCAGCGGCTCCTGCTGCGGCATTTGTTAGTTCTCCCAGACCTGTTGTCCCTCCATCCACAGTTACCGTCAGACTGTCCGCGTCCGCCTGCGCAACACTGCCGAGGCTGCCATACCAGTTTGCTTCCTCCGTAACGCTGTACGTATTTTCTTCCGTATACAGGGACATACGCAGACTGCGGTAAGTCGTCGCCGGAATCGTCATCTCATAAGCCAGCTCATCGCCGATCACCAAATCGATGTATGTGGTCCGATCTCCCTGAGCGGCCTGCACGATCGTGAGATCGTAGGTGCCCAGTTCCTCACTGTAGCTGTTGGTGCCTGACGTGATCCAGTAAGTATCCTCATCCAGATAATCCACCCCGGAAATATAGGAAGAATACCACTCTTCGCCGCGTTCCTCGCCGTAGGTCCAGACCTGTTCGATCGTCATGGTTTCCGTATCAATATGGTAGCGCACCGCTCTCGAATACACATCGTCGCCCATGGTCACGTTTTCCGAGAAACCAACCTTGATTCGATGTGTGCCGTTGTCAAAGAGAAGAATATCCCCGTCCGGCAGGAACGTCGCGTTATGCTGCGCGTACTGCCACTGGAAGGTGGAATCACTCTGCTCCCCGGTAACTGCAGCATCCTGTTCATTCTCTGCCGATTCGTCATCCTCATTGGATACCGCGGCATCCTGCTCATTCTCTGTCGATTCTTCCTCATCGGTCGTCACCGGCGTGAAAAACAGATCCTCCGAGACACTCGTAAACCCGCTCGGGTCGCCCAGGATCCACACAAGTTCTTTTTCCGTCTTATTGATCGCCAGCACCGCGTCCAGATGGCGGCAGGAAAGCAGGATCGTGTCCGATTCCTCATCATAATCGATGGCGTTGTTGTGGCACCAGTCCTCCTCCGTCGCGTTTTCTGATCCGCCGTCTCCCGGCTCGATCAGATCCGCAATGTTCAGCTCATAGACGATCTCACCGGTCTCCCGGTCAATCTCCACGATCCGATCCTCCACGGTAGAAAAGTCTTCCGTGCAGGAGCAGACAAGAAGATTCCCGTTTTCCATCTCTACGAAGTCATGATGCTCCCCGCCCGGGATCAGATAGATAGCGTAAAATTTTCCGCAAAGGTCAAATTCCACCAGTCCTGTGGAATAATAATACCCGCTGATGATATCCGATGTCGACGCCATCATCCTGCCGTTCGCAAGGCGCTTCATGGAAAAGCCGGAAACATAATCTTCGTCCATATACCAGCGGATATCGCCTGCGTTGTCATAGGCAACCACGCCGCAGTCGCCTTCCATGACCGTCTGTACCAGAGCAAAGGTCAGCTCATCGCCCGAAAGCACGCCTTCTGTAAGCACACTCTCATCATAAACTGTCACTTCCGCTTCCGTGATGGATCCACTTAAAGCTTCCGTCGTAATCTCTATTGTCGTGCTCGACCCGTCGTCCAGTGTCAGCACCACCTCTGTCGTATCCCCGGCGTAAAGCCCGTAAATCGGCAGGATATGCGTGGTGTCCGCCTCAAAAGAGGCCGTGATATTGTTTGCTTCACTTTTGCCGCAGATCACAGCCTCCACGCCGGTCTCTTCTTCTGTCGTAAAGATCACCATCGCCGTCAACGGGGAATTGCCGTACGGATTGACTACTACAAACGGATTTTCGAAAGAATAGCCGTTCTGCGCCTCCGCGTAAAGGGCGGCGTCAATCACGCTCTGCTCTTCGAGAATATCCTCATAATCAATCTCCGTCCAGGTTCCCTCGGTTTCTGTTTCTGTCTCCGTCTCGTTTTCTGTTGCCCCGGTCTCACTTTCTGTTGAAGCCGTCTCACTTTCTGTCACAGGCTCACTCCCGGCCGTACCCGTTTCTGCTGCGATTTCCGATGCAGCCTCAGATTCCGTCATGCTCTCTGATGTTTCCCCATCTGCTGCTGTGTTTTCCGTTACCGCAGTCTCGCTTTCTGCTGCAGTCGTCTCATTCTCTGTTGCCGCTGCGGCCTCGCTCTCCGCTGCAGTCGTCTCGCTTTCCGTTGCTGCTGCCGTCGTTTCGCTTTCTGCCGCAGTCGTCTCACTCTCCGCTGCTGCGGCCGTTTCGCTTTCCGTTGCTGCTGCCGTCGTTTCGCTTTCTGCTGCGGTCGTCTCACTCTCCGCTGCCGCAGTCTCTCTCTCCGTCTCCTCCTCGTCTTCCGCAAATTCTACCGGAATCACGAGTTCTTCTTCCGCAAATGAGCAGACAAATTGCAGACCGTCCGCGTCCTCAGGAATTTCAAAGCAGATCCAGCCCTCATAGCTGCCAAAATTCAGATTCGTTCCCGGAATGCGCGACATTCCGTAATCCTCCAGAAAGCTGTCCTCTATCCGGGAATAACTGTTCTCCTCTTCGTCCTTAAGGCTCACATTTTCCCAGTCGATTTCCTCTGTACTGTCCGCCTTGGTAAAGGAAAGCTTGAGCAGACAATACTCATTTCCTTCTTCGGCGCTCTGCTCCAGATCCGTCGTCTCCACGCTGGAATATCCCAGAGACACGCTCACCGTATTCAGTGAAGCCGTCCGTTCGGCATCCTCCAGACTGATCTGCCAGCCTGCCGCCTCATAGACCACAGCTTCGTCTTTTGATGTGTCCGCTTCCGAAGCGAATGCTCTGCCCGCAGTCCCGCAGGCGCTTTCACCGCTCCACAGGAGCATCACGCCGCAGATGCTCACTGCTGCAATACGAGACATTCCTGCTATCTTTGATTTAAACATCTTCATGGCCTCCTCCTTATCCGCCCACACGATCATTTGATTATATAAATTCAGTATAACAGGTTTTAATAGAAAATGGTATAGGAATAACATTCTTAATTATCAAATCAAGACTTGGCAAATCAAGATTTGATACAATGGCGGCCACAATTCCAAATCATTTTAAAAAGGCATAAATTCAGCGTCATTTCATCAGAAAAAGTAAAAAACAGGTGACAGCATCTGCCATCATTGGTAAAATAAGTGTAACTGTTCTGAAGAATTATAAATAAACAAAAAACAGAATGGCATCAAAAAAGGAGGGTTTTCTTATGACACAGACATTCACAGCATTGCCGCTGCTCATCCCGCTGACTCTGGGACTGATTACAGCTGCAGGGTTTCTAAAGCCGGTCTCCGCACATGCCGTGGAAAGTGAGATGGCATCTGACGCCAGCGACAGTTCCGAATCAACAGGCACTGACTCAGCCGACACAGCTGCTGCAGAAGCAGACACAGCAATCGCCGCTCCATCCACCTGCGGCGCACTGCAGGTCATCGGTACGCAGCTTTCCGATCAGGACGGCAATCCGGTGCAGCTGAAAGGAATCAGTTCCCACGGCCTGTCCTGGTATCCGGAGTACATCAACGAGGAATGTTTTTCTGAATTCAAAAATGACTGGAATATGAACCTGATCCGACTGGCCATGTACACGGCGGAGTCCGGCGGCTACTGCACGGACGGCGATCAGGAAGCCTTAAAGGCGCTGGTAAAAAGCGGCGTAAATTACGCCACGGATCTGGATATGTATGTGATCATCGACTGGCACATCCTTTCCGACGGCAATCCGAATACTTATATTGAAGAAGCCAAAGCCTTCTTCGAAGAAATGTCTTCGGAGTTTGCAGACAATATCAATATCCTGTATGAAATCTGCAATGAGCCGAACGGCAGCACGACCTGGGCGGATATCAAGGCTTACGCGGCGGAAATCATTCCCATCATCCGCGCCAACGACCCGGATGCCGTGATCCTGGTCGGCACACCGAACTGGTCCCAGTATGTCGATCAGGCCGCAGCCGATCCGATCACCGGATATGACAACATCATGTATACGCTCCACTATTACGCGGCGACGCACACGGATTCTCTGCGGAACACTTTGGTATCCGCGCACAATGCCGGTCTCCCCATCTTCGTATCCGAATACGGCATCTGCGATGCCAGTGGAAACGGCGGACTGGATATTGATCAGGCCAATCAATGGATGGAGCTTCTGGATGATTATCAGATCAGCTGCGCCATGTGGAACCTTTCCCACAGAGATGAGAGTTCCGCTATCTTAAAAAGCGGCTGTACAAAGACCAGCGGTTTTACCGCGGATGATCTCAACGACTCCGGCAAATGGCTCTATGAGATGCTGACCGGAGAATCCATGGATGGGACCTCTTTATACGGCAGTACGGATTCCGGCAGCGAGTCATCCAATGGTTCAGATTCCGGCGATGCTTCTTCCGGCAGCGAATCGTCCGATTCTGACAGCGCCGGCGGAACAAATGGCGGTTCCTCATCGGCTTCTTCTGGTTCGGATTCCAGCGGTTCACTTGAATACACCGCCTCCGTGACCAATCAATGGGAAAGCAACGGCATGTACTATTTCCAGTACACTCTGAAGGTGAAAAACACTTCCGGCAATGCCGTCAGCGGATGGAGTATCACACTGGATTTCAACAACAGCATTACTCTCTCAGATGGCTGGAACGGTGAATATGCCGTCAGCGGCTCCGCACTGACGATTACGCCAAAGGACTATAACAGTCAGGTGGAAGCAGGAGGGGCGCTCTCCGACATCGGGTTTATCATTTACAGCAGTTCATCCAGTCTTACATTGGAGTAGACCGCCGATTTTGCGCACAGGCACACATACAGTTTTCACGGCAGGCGCGGAAATCCGTCCTGATAAATTACATATTCATTAAAAAAAGCGGCAACCACTGCATAGATCTGCATTCGTTGCCGCCCTTTTTGGCTTTCGTTATCTGCTTTTCGTGATCTGCCTCTCTTTTCGAACCGATTTTCCTGTTTCAAAAAGGCAAAAGCTTCTTCAACTTACAACACACTCTCCACGAACCGCAGGAACGCCGCCTGTCCCTCAGGGGTACGCTTGTACACTCCGGCGTGCTCCAGCACCTTGCTGAACACCAGCCCGACCTCGTCTTCGATAATGCGGTCGATGGAATCTGCTGTAAAACAAAGAGGGGTATTCAATCCACCCGTAGTGCTTGTAGAATTACGGTATTTCAGCTTCAGCTCTTCCACCCACGGTGCGTGCTTGGAAAGCTCCTCGTCGTCAGAGATATCACGTCCCTCGACCATCGCAGTCTTTAAATGCTCCAGTTCGCCTTTCAGGCGGGCCGGAAGCACAGCAAGACCCATGACCTCGATCAGACCGATATTCTCTTTTTTGATGTGGTGCAGCTCCGCGTGCGGATGGAATACGCCGAGCGGATGTTCCTCCGTCGTGATGTTATTGCGGAGCACCAGATCCAGCTCGAACTTTCCATTTTTCTTTCTCGCAATCGGGGTAATGGTATTGTGCGGCTCGCCATCCGTCTCCGCAAAAATAAATGCCGATTCATCTGTATACCCGCGCCACGCAAGCAGAATCTTATCCGCAAGATCAATCAGCCGCTCCGTCCTCTCACTGCGGATACGGATGACGGACATCGGCCATTTTACAATGCCCGCTTCCACATCCTCATATCCGGCAAAGCTGATTTTCTTCTCGATCGGTGCTTTCGCCATCGCGAATTCATAGTGCCCGCCCTGGAAATGGTCGTGGCTTAAAATAGAGCCGCCGACGATCGGCAGATCCGCATTTGAGCCGACAAAATAATGCGGGAACTGCGTCACGAAATCCAGCAGCTTCGCGAACGTCGCACGCTCTATCTTCATCGGCACATGCTGCGAATTAAACACGATGCAGTGTTCATTGTAATAGACATAGGGCGAATACTGGAAATACCAGTCGCTGCCGTTGATCTTCACCGGAATAATGCGATGGTTCTGCCGCGCCGGATGATCCAGGCGTCCCGCATAACCTTCATTTTCCATGCACAGCTGGCATTTCGGGTAGGCGGACTGTTTTGCGTTCCGCGCCGCCGCGATCGCTTTCGGATCCTTCTCCGGCTTGGACAGATTGATCGTAATGTCGAGATCGCCGTACTCGGTCGGCGCAATCCATTTCATATCCTTTGCGATACGATAACGGCGGATATAATCCGTGTCCTGACTGAATTTATAATAGTAGTCCGTCGCCAGCTTCGGATCCTTCTGATACAGCTCAATAAAGCGGCGGATCACATTCGACGGGCGGTCCACCAACAGGCTCATCACCTTTGTGTCAAACAGATCGCGGTAGCCGATCGTATTCTCCTCCAGAATTCCCGCCTCATACGCGTAATCACAGATTGCGCTGAGAATGTCAGGAAGTTCCTCTACGATACGTTCTTCCTGTTCATTGGCGCCATCTGCTGTCGAAGCAGCGCAAACAAAAGCTTTCATTGCCTTCTTGATTTCCTCTTCGGCATTTTCTTCCAGCGCATCGATCTTCAGCAGTTCCAGCACTCGGTTCGCCGTAAATATCGCGTCTTCCGGCAAAATCAGACCTGTCGTCAGGCCATACTGCACCAGACGCGTGATTTCATGTTGAATCATGACTATCTCCTCCTTCATACAACCAGCACCCTTTCTTTCATGATCGTATCATAAAACGTGGTATCTTTGTTTATTTCATTAATCTCAAACATATCAATGTCTTTTTTAAATGTCTCCCGAAGTTCCTCTGCAAGCGCAAAAATCATGGTCAATTTAAACTTTTTTCCGCCAAAAACAAGAAAATATCATCAAATCCCCCGGAAGCAGAAGGTAAAGTCCAGCGGCTGATCCGCACGCAGCCGGTATTCCTCATGCGGGCGTGCTCCCCAGGAATCGTCGCCGCCCACTCCCATCTGCCCTAAGGCGGCACGCACTACCGTATAATGTACCGGTGGAAGTTCATACGCATGGGCAGCGTTCTCAAGCTCATGGGAGGTATAAGGCAGCGCGGAAAATTCCATAACATGTCCCGCATCGCTTTCTAATGCGGGACGAAGGCCACGCCCTCGTGCGTCAGCACGATCATCAATGGCGTGGCTCTCTAGCCCGGCCGCATCGCTCCAGAACAGCAGTCCGTGGCCGCGCATATCCGTCACCTTCGCCCAGCGCACACCTGTCTTATTGCCGCACTCCTGCGGTACCAGATATTTTGCCATGCTCTCCCGGGCAGTGCTCCGGTAAATGCCAAGTTTTGCTCCGGCCTCGCGGTCGCAGTAAGTTTCTTCCGGCCCAAGGCCGTACCATTCAATGCGGTCGTAATCCGCATCCAGCTTCATGGATACGCCGAACAATGGCATTTCAGCAAGTCCTTCTATCGGATCATAATGCAGATGCGCCTGAATCGTGCCGTCACCATACACCCTGTATTCCAGTTCACAGGAAGCAGGCGGCGCGATCGGCAGCCAGTACGTATAACGGATCACCGCGCAGTCTTTTTTTACCTCAAGCTTCAGCGGATTCTCCGGCGTTCCATCTGTTCCGGACGGATCCGGATTCTTTACCGTTGCGTAAAGGCTCGCCAGCTTCCACTGTCCGTACCGTACGGCAGCAGCTGCTCCGTTGTCATTGTCTGTCAAAGCCCGCCAGAAGTCCGGACGCGGGCCGGATTTCAGCAGTTCTTTCCCGCCATAGCGGTAGGATGTCAGGCCAATATTATTTGTAAACAGCGCCTCAAAATGTTCCCCGCGCACACCGATATTGTTCTTGCCGCGAATGACTAGCGGAGATTTTCCTCTCACACAGCCATCATTTTGATTTTCAAAAAACAATTCCGTCTTCACAAAACGTTCTGACGCCGGGTTCTGCGAAAGCGTGTATGGATTCCGCATGAATTTTGAGTCTGCCGCCGCCAGCCGTATTTTACGGTCACTAAGCCGGCAAAAATCGGACATGGACGCCGCATCGGAATCATGTTTCTCCAGTCTTGCGTACTCGCAATGGCCATACACATACTGCCCAAAAGCTACCTCATGGCCGCGCTTCGCCCACAGGGTATCTTCTTTCAGGTGGAAAGAGACCGTGACCGTGTACTCACTGTGCAGTGACCCGCCGGTTTTGCCATCTGTTACAGATCCTGCAGCCTCACCATACGAATCATTTCCCTCATTGCTGCTGCAGTCTGCACTCTCCGGGAGGCATTCCTGCCCTGCGGAAGGGATAGCCGTCAAAGCAGCGTAACGGGAAATATTCTCAGGCAGATCAAAGACTGCCTCGGAAAGCGGCGCCACAGAAATCTCCATGCGCTCTTCCCGAATCTGCCGCCCGTCCTGTGCCAGCTGCACCACGCATTCGTACTCCGCGGTGTCCGTAAACAGACTCAGATTTTTCACACGCACCTGCATCCCGGACGGAAAAACACGGATATTTTGATAATGGAATTTGACCGCCTGCATCTTCGGCGACGCCTCGCGGTCACCGCCATAGGCAATGCCGTTGCCGCTGAAATTATAATCACTCGGCCGGTCGTCAAAATCGCCGCCGTAAGTCTCGAACGGCTGCCCGTAGCGGTCTTTTTTCGTGATGGACTGGTCAATGTAGTCCCAGATAAACCCGCCCTGATAAAGCGGCTCATCCTCCGTCATGTCAGTATATTTCTGCATCCCGCCGCAGGAATTACCCATCGCGTGCATATACTCACAGCAGATAAACGGCTTGCTGCGATCATTCTGCAGAAACTCACGTATTTTTGCCGCCGGGGTATACATCTGGCTCTCCATGTCGCTCGTGTCATTGTAGCGCCGATCCCAGAAGATTCCCTCGTAATGTACCAGTCTCGTGGAATCCAGACGGTGGAACAGCTGCGACATTTCATGGATCACGCTGCCGCCGAACGATTCATTTCCGCAGGACCAGATCAGAATCGACGGGTGGTTTTTATCGCGCTGAAACATGGAATTGGCACGATCCAGCAGTGCACCCTTCCATTCCTCATGGTCGCGCGGCACGATCTCATCCAGCTTAGCTGACCCCTGCAGATATGCCGCCCAGGTGCCGTGCGTCTCCATATTGGTCTCATCAATCATATAGAGACCATACCGATCACAAAGCTCATACAAAAAGGAATGATTCGGATAATGGCTGGTGCGGATCGCATTGATGTTGTTCTGCTTCATGGTGATGATGTCCTGCTCGGTCTCTTCATACGTCACCGCACGGCCGTACTTCGAGCTGAAATCATGGCGGTTCACACCCTTGAAGACAATCCGTTTCCCGTTCAGGTGCATCATATGATCTTTCATCTCGAAGCGGCGGAAACCGACTCTTTGAGGAATCACTTCCACGATCTCTCCCTGCCCGTCAAGAAGCTCAATCCAGAGCGTGTAAAGCTTCGGATGTTCTGCGCTCCATAATTCGGGCGCGGATACGTGCATGGTGAGCTCCATTTCCGTTTCCACTGCTGCTTTCTGAAGCAAACTGCAGCTGTCTTTTGAATTGATTTTGCAGGTTTCCCCTACCTCTGCGGAAAAAGAACTTTCCTGCATCCCTGTAATCGAAGTGCGGGTCTCCGCTATCACAGCCGCACCATCCATCAGGCACAGCCGCACACTTTCACAGCTGTACCCATCGAGCAGCGATCCTGCGTGGTCACTTCCACAGCTTCCGTCGCCCCACAACTTCAGGCGAACCTGCAGATCCGCATCTTTATATTTGTCATCCAGCAATGTGCGCACACAGACGTCCTGCGCATGTACCTTCGGAACCGCATACAGGTATACGTCCCGATAAATGCCGGAGAAACGGAAAAAGTCCTGATCCTCACACCAACTGCCCGAAGTCCATTTAAACACCTGCACGGCGAGCTTGTTCTCTTTGTATGCTGCTCCATCCTCAGCACAGCCCGGACCGTCTCCGCTTTCCCTGTCTGAAGCCGTACAATTTCCCGATGCAGCGCAATTTTCCAGAAGATAGTCCGTCAGCTCAAATTCCGATGGAGTAAAGCTGTCCTCGCTGTAGCCGATATAATGTCCGTTCAGCCAGACGGCAAGTCCGCTTTCCGCTCCCTGAAAGGAAATAAAAACACGTTTGCCGATCATGGAAGCCGGCAGAGTAAAATACTTTACATAGCTCCCGACCGGATTGAAGCGTTCCGGAATTCCGCCAATCAGAGGCCCGTCCTGCTGTCCGCCTCCGGAAGCAGCATTTCCATCCGGATTTTTTCCCTGATCCGATGCGAAGCGAGGGGGCGTTACAGCGTCGACCCAACGCGAAGCGTTCTCTTCATGGGCCGCGCGACCTGCCCTCGCCGGGTGGCATCCTCGCCCTTCGGGCTGGATATCCGCCGATGCGAAGCGAGGGGGCGTTACCTCTTCCCTCCCGTCCCACGGATACTGCGTATTCACATACTGAATCGCGTCGTATCCCTCCATCTGCATATTCGAGGGGACACGGATTTCCGGCCAGTTTCTGCAATTGCAGTCACGCTTCCAGAACTCTTTCATGCAACTCTCATAATTGTCCGCATAAGAAAACTTCCAGAATCCATTCAGAGAGTACAGCAGGCTGTTTTCACGATTGACCGCCTCTTCTCCCGATGCGTAAAACGCATGATCCGAGTGCGCGTCCAGCCTGTTTTCACAAAAAAAGCGAGGGTCTTTCACTTTGTTATAATCAAATTCTGCCATCTTGTCTCCTGTTTCTTTATATATGGTGACTAATTCAGAACATCAGGCCACAGTCTGTCTTTTCGATGCTGTTCTGAACTGTTGCTAATATTTTACAAAGCCTGTCTCTCCCCGTCAAGAAGAAAAACCTTTTCCCAGCCTGAAATCTCCATGCGTATCAGCATTTATATTGGACGGCAATTCCCACAAAAAAATTATGCAAAACAATAATTTTCTGTTTATTTTTTCTTTCGCATCTGTTATGATGAAGATAATCGAGTAGGGAGACTTGTCCCCTACTCGCCGCGCGGGGCGCGAGCAGCCTTAGCTGCTAAATTCCTTACGCGCCCCTGCGCATAAAAAAGAATGCGCCCTGACGCATTCTCGGGAACCTGGTGATCAAAAGAGGGGACCTGACTGCGCTGGATGCGGAGAAATCAAGGGCTCCGCTCAGAGAGGACAATCGAATGGAAACTATCCGGCTGTATCGAAAAAGAATGATACCAAATGAATGCATCCCGCTAGACGACGATATCATTCTGCATGCGGACAATGAAGTCATCATCACAAAGTGGCACACCATCCGGCCAAAAAAGACCCTGCACCACGGCTACTCCTGTTATTTTATGGAGCGCGGATACAAGGTCAGCAAATTCTATGACCATGAGAACAATCTGATCAGCTGGTACTGCGATATCATTGAGTACGAATATCTGGAAAAGGAAAATACATACATCTTCACCGATCTTCTGGTCGATGTGATCGTCTATCCGGACGGTTTCGTCCGCGTCGTAGACCTGGATGAGCTCGCGGACGCGGTGCGCGACGGCCTGCTTTCTCCGGAACAATTGCAGCGCGCCCTGCGCAGGACGGACAAGCTACTGTCCGTGATCTACAAGGGCGCGTTCGGGAAGCTTCAGAAATACATAGAGGATTATGAAGAAAAGGATACCTGATATTCATGATCATGAAAGGTGCCCCGATGCTTCCGTATTAAATCTTTATATACGAAACCGGTTTACCGACAGATCGCCGAAGCTGATTTCCTTTTCTTTCAGAAACATCACCATGTAGATCGGCAGATAGGAAATACGGCCCTTTTCCATCACATTCTCATTTGTGAAAACAATCGCGTTTTCCATGTGAAACGTTTCTTTTTTCAATGCCTGCGTCAGCGCGGAATGCTTTTCGTAATCTTTCCCGCTCTTCACTTCAATCGGAAGTACCTTTCCATCCAGTTCAATCAGGAAATCCAGTTCCCCCATCTTTTTGTTGTTATACTTTCACAAATATCAAAATTTTTCAAATTCCTGAAGGCTATACTTTCACAAATAACAAATTTTTTCAGATTTCTGAAACCTGTGCTTTCACAAATATCAATATCGGCATCATATACATTCCGTCACGGAGCGACCGTTATGGTCTCATTCACAACATCCTCCGCAGACCAGTCATCGTAATCATACACTCGAAGAGTAAACTCTATCTCCTCCACCTCTTCAATCCCGTTTTCCTCCAGATCATCCAGACTCCATGTCATAGAGCTGTTAAACGCGCATTTCCCGGCATAAACCTCTGTAGCCCAGTAAGGATCCAGCATATACCCGTTCACTGAAACATCGTCAACAGAAAACATCAGATTCGATTCCGTCTTGTTCACAAGAAACAGATTCGCTGTGTAGCCCCAGATATCATCAGTCTCAAAATCCACCACGATCATTGTCACGTCGTCATTGTCCACTAACACAATATCGGATTCCTGTGCTTCTCTCTCATACACGACGGCATTCTCTTCCCCATCCGGATAAATATGAATGGTCTCTTCCGCCACATTGTCCGCCAACCAGTCGTCGCTGTCATAGACCCGAAAAGAAATTTCAATATCCGTGACTTCGTCTATCTCATCCGGCATCGAATAGAATGTGATATCGGAATTATCTTTTTTTCCGGCAGCAACCTCTGTCGCAAAAAACGGATCGCTCATCACCCCATTTACCGAAGCAGTCTCTACGGAAAACATATACGTTTTTTCAGACGATTTGTTTTCAAAATAAGCGTCCACTGTATAGCCAAACAGGCTGTCCGGCTCCAGACCAGTGATCCGGATCACGCACTCATCATTATCAACAACCGTAATTTCTTCAAATTCCGTTTCCTCCGCTCCTGCGATGACACTTTCATAAGACGTCATCGGCATGGCGAGAGTCACGGCAGTAAGGATTGCCAGAACCATTCTCTTCATTTCTTTCTTCCTCCGTCTGTTTTTCACTATAGGAATCTTCCTGTATTCTCACATGTCAGTGTCAGATTCCCTTATTTTTCAATTTTTTTATTTCTCCGGATGTCAAAAGGAATCCGATACCCGACAGCAAAGCAGGAGGAAACCCAGGCCGCACCAGCCGCATGTTTCAGCTGAGCTTCCGCACCGCCTCCCGCACCGGCAGGATGAAAGACGGAGAAACAGACAGTTCATCGATTCCCATTTCGACAAAGGTTTCTGTCAGGGAAGTGTCTGCGCCGAGTTCCCCGCAGATACCGACCCAGGCGCCGCCTCTGTGTCCGTTTTCGATAACCATCCGGATTGATCGAAGGACAGCCGGGTGATGGGGATCATAAATGCTGTCCAGCTTCGGATTCTGCCGGTCGATTGCCAGGGTGTACTGGGTCAGATCGTTGGTACCGATGCTGAAGAAATCCACTTCCTTCGCCAGCTCTTCACTGATCCAGACAGCAGCCGGTGTCTCGATCATGATGCCAATTTCGACATCCTTATACGGAATATCCTGCTCGCGGAGTTCTGCTTTTACTTCTTCCAGAATCCGTTTGCTCTCCAGCACTTCCTGCACGGAAATGATCATCGGGAACATAATGGAGATATTGCCGAATGCACTGGCCCGCAGAAGTGCGCGCAGCTGTGTGCGGAAGATTTCCTGCTGATCCAGACAGATGCGGATCGCACGGTAGCCCATGGCGGGATTGTCCTCTTTTTCGAGATGGAAATAATCCGCCTGCTTGTCGGCGCCGATATCCAGCGTACGGACAATTACTTTTTTGCCGGCCATATTCTGGGCAACCATTTTGTACGCTTTGAACTGTTCCTCCTCTGTCGGAAAAGTATCCGATTCCAAATAGAGGAATTCACTCCGGAACAGGCCGATTCCTTCGCCGTCATTTTCCAGCACCTGAGCAACATCGGATACGCTGCCGATGTTGGCATACAGGTGAATTTTTCTGCCGCTTCTGGTGATGGTCTCTTTCCCGCGCAGTTCTTTTAAAAGCTGCTGCCTCCGCTCATCATCGCTCATTTTCGCGCTCATCTGCTCCAGCGTCGCCGCATCCGGGTCAATGATCACGGTTCCGGTATAACCGTCTACGATGGCTGTCTTACCGGCCCATTCTTCCCGAATGTCGATGCCGATCACCGCGGGAATATTCATCGAGCGGGCCAGAATGGCCGTGTGGGAATTGGAAGACCCGCGGCGGGTGACAAAAGCCAGGATTCTGGATTTGTCCATCTGCACGGTCTCGCTGGGCGCCAGGTCGTCCGCCATCAGGATGACTGGCTCGTCAGGCGCAAGTGTGTCTGTGCCGGTTCGGCTGCCAATGTCGGGGGCAGCATTGATTTCGGTGACAATGCCTGTTCCGGCGACGGTTTCTGTTCCGGCAGCGCTTCCGGTTTGGCTGCCAGCGAGAGTTCCGGCGATAGTCCCGCTTCCGCTCAGTACCGCAACCAGGCGTTCCGAGATATCTCTCACATCCGCCGCGCGCGCCTGCATATAGGCATCGTCCATCTGTGCAAACATTTTTGCAAAATTATCCCCGGTCGCAGCGACCGCATACTCCGCGTTAATCAGCTCTCTGCGGATCATATTATAGATGGAGTCCAAATAATCCTCGTCCTCCATCATCATCTTATGGACGGCAAAAACGGCCGCGTTGTCCGCGCCCACCTCCTGCAGCGCTTTTTCATAAATCTGATCCAGCTGGGCGAGCGCCGTCTTTTGGGCAGCGTCGAAGCGGACAATTTCCGCCTCTGCGTCTTCAATGTGCCGTCTTTTTACCTGGGTTTCCTTTTTCTGATAGAAAAACACCTTTCCAATCGCAATTTTATTAAAAATCGTTTTGCCCTGATATTGTTCCATGAGAAAACTTCCTCCTGCATCTTCCACGTCACATGAATACAGTGTGACGACATGCCCCGCTGATATCTGTATCAATTATAGTAAACGACGCAAGTCGTTTTACTTCGCGCCAGACGCGAGGCTGCGAAGCAGCCATTCCATGCGCGTCTATGTGCATCATCTATAGTGAATAGCAAAAGAATTTTGTCGTTCACTATAAAACAGCCAGTTACAGGTCTGTGCTCCACTGCAGTCTGTCCTGAAAAGCCATTGATTCTTTACAGATTTTCTGAGAAAAAGGTCCGCAGCCCGGCGATCGCCGCATCTTCGTCCTCACCGTCCGCCTCGATCGTCACGGCAGTGCCTTTCTTTACGCCAAGACCCATGATCATCATCAGTTTCGCAGCATTTACTTTTCTGCCGTTCGCATTGATGAAAATGGCGGAGGAATATTTTTTTGCTTCTTTTACCAGCTCTCCCGCAGGGCGTGCGTGAATTCCGAGTTCGTCTGTGATGGTGTAGTCAAACGTTTTCATAATATCTTTTTCCTTCCTGACAGCTTCTTTTACCTGTCAGTTAGTATGCCAGATCCGTTCAAAAAGTATTCCTGCCTGCGGAATAGTAATCTGTAGTTTCGGCCATGTGCCAGCGCAAATCTGTCCGGCACTATGCCCTCCTGTCGAACTGCATTTTTTACGCGAGTATACCACATTCTTATGATGTACAGGATTATTTTTTAATGTTTATAGCAATTTCTGTAACGGATGATATGCGCAGTTTCATTTCGCTGTATTTTATGTGTTATCATGCATTATTTCGTTGATAAAAACGTAATATATTCACTTTTTTGCTTGCATTTTTTGTTTTGTTCATTATAATGATATTGAAACATAATTCCAGGGGCACTCCCGTTTTCAGAAAGAGAGACGCTTATGTATCGAAAAGCAATGGAAGAACTGATAAAATGGAAAGAAAATCCCCGGCGAAAGCCGTTGATTATTGAGGGTGCCAGGCAGGTCGGCAAGACCTGGCTGATGAAGGAATTTGGCCGCACGCAATATGAGAATACTGTTTATGTAAACTTCGATGCGAACAGCCAGATGCAGGAATTGTTTTCCCATGATATGGACGTGAATCGTCTGCTTCTGGGACTCGAGCTCTACTCCGGCCAGAAAATAAATTCTGAAACGACACTTTTGATTTTCGACGAGGTACAGGAAGTGCCGAAGGCCTTATCCAGCCTGAAATATTTTTATGAAAATGCTCCGCAGCACCAGATTGTCTGCGCAAGCTCTCTTCTCGGGATTGCTTTACACGCCGGGACATCCTTCCCTGTGGGAAAGGTGGATTTTTTTAAGCTTTACCCTCTCTCCTTTGAAGAATTTCTCATGGCAACGGGCAAAGAACGCTTTGCCGAACTGCTGGCTTCTCATGACTTCTCTATGATTACCACGTTCCGTCAGAATTATGTGGATGCCCTGAAGTATTATTATTTTATCGGCGGAATGCCGGAGGCCGTAGCAAGCTTTGCCGAATTACAGGATTTCAATGAAGTAAGGGCCATACAGCAAAGAATTCTGGCTGCGTATGAGCAGGATTTCTCAAAACATGCGCCAAATGAGATCGTTCCACGCATCCGCATGGTATGGAACAGCATTCCTTCTCAGCTTGCCAAAGAAAACCGGAAATTCGTGTATGGCCTGGTTCGGGAAGGCGGGCGTGCAAAGGATTTTGAAACAGCCATTCTGTGGCTTTCTGACTGTGGACTGGTTCACAGGATAAACCGCGTGACAAACGCAAAACTCCCGCTGAAATTCTACGAAGATCTGAAAGCATTTAAGCTCTTTTTTGTGGATGTCGGACTGCTTGGCTGTCTGGTCGGTTTAAAAGCCTCGACTCTGTTAAACGGAAATGCGCTTTTTACCGAATTTAAAGGAGCACTGACGGAACAGTATGTGCTGCAGCAGCTTGTCACAATTCCGGATCTGAATATATATTACTATACAAATGACCGCGGCTCCTGTGAGATTGACTTCCTGATTGATGACGGCACACAGGTCGTTCCTGTGGAGGTAAAAGCCGAGGTAAACCTTCACGCGAAAAGCCTGCGCACCTTCCGCGAAAAGTATCATCCGGCGGTTTCCGTCCGCACTGCCATGACAGATTACCGGCGGGAAGACCGGCTTTTGAATCTGCCATTATACGCTATTAGTGAAATCGCATCTCTCGGCCCGGAAAAAGCCGTTTCGTAAACAGAATGCGCCCTGACGCATTCCCGCGCCGTTCAAAGAACCATTCACAATGAACTTTTTTGAGGTGTGATCATGTCATTTTTGGATAAAAAAATAGATAAACGGCTGGCGGCATACCAGCAGGAGCTGATCGAGACGCACTACCGGGAAGTAGAAAATATGTACCAGAAGATGCGCGGCTGGCGGCATGATTACCGCAACCACATCCAGACCATGAAAGCTTATGCGGCGGCCGGTGATCTGGAAGCTATAAGCATTTATCTGGACGATCTGGATACGGATCTGAACACCGTAGATACAGTGGTAAAGACCGGCAACTCCATGGCGGACGCGATCCTGAACAGTAAAATTTCTCTGGCTCAGTCCAAAGACATCCCGGTGATGGTGGACGCCAGCATCCCCGTAAAGCTCCGCATGTCCGAGATCGACCTCTGCTGCATTATCGGCAACCTGTTTGACAATGCCATCGAAGCCAGTCTGACGCTGCCGCCTGAAAAACGGCTGATCCGTATCTACATGGATATGAAAAATACGCAGCTTTATATTTCGTTTACAAATTTTACCGCTACAAAAAAACAGATAAAGCAGGGGCGGCTGTTTGGCAGCTCCAAAGGAGAAGGGCATGGCTTCGGGCTGGTACGGATCGATGCGATCATCGACCGGCTGGACGGATATTTAAGCCGCAACAGCGAGGACGGCGCGTTTACCACGGAGATCCTGATCCCGCAGGTATGATAATCCCGGCATAAAGCTGCCGGTGAATATAAGCCCCGCCTGCACCGCGAATGCACACAAATGCAGTTTACATAACCCCGGTACAATCCGCATAAAATTCAGAAAGGAAACAGCAATCATGGCTTATCACATCGCCGTCTGCGACGACAATCCGACCGATCAGGAATATATACTTTCTCTCCTTAAGGAATGGAGCCTTCTGCGGAACCTTCCCATTGAGTCCGAAGCGTTTCCTTCCTCCGAGAGTTTTCTTTTCCGCTACGCGGAGAATAAAACCTTTGATCTTCTGCTCCTTGATGTGGAAATGAAGGCCATGGACGGTGTCGAGCTGGCGCAGCGCATACGCCGCGAGAACAAAACGGTGCAGATTGTGTTTATCACAGGATATTCGGACTATATTGCCGAGGGATATGAAGTGGAAGCGCTTCATTATCTGATGAAGCCCCTGGACAAGGAAAAGCTTTTCCGGGTCCTCGACCGGGCTGTAGAAAAAAACAGGCAGCAGGAGCGATGTCTGAATCTGATGATCTCCGGGGAAATGGTGCGAATCCCGCTTTATGAAATCCGTTATCTGGAAGTTCATCACAATAACGTGACCATTGCCACCACGCAGCGCGATACATCTTCAGGTCCGCAAAAAGAATACACCGTCAGGCGCCCTCTCGCCGACTTTGAAAAAGAGCTGGACGAGTCTTTTTCCCGCATCGGACGCGGGATGATCCTGAATCTGAAACACATCAGCCGGGTGACGAAGAAGGAAGTGCTCCTCTTTGACGGCACCCGGCTACCCCTGCCGCGGGGCGCATATGAAGCCCTGAACCGGGCTATCATTGAGCGGGGTTAATATTCGGAATTTACGAAGGTACTGAACCGGTATCGGGGTTAAGCAGCACCCGCGCGGCCTCTTCAGAATAATACTGTGCCTGCGCATGCCAGAGCTCATAGTATTTGCCGGACTCATCCAGGAGCAGCTCCTCGTGCGTCCCCTGCTGGACAATTCTTCCCTCGTGGAACACGGCAATCTCGTCACAGAACCGGCAGGACGAAAGCCGGTGGCTGATAAAGACGGCAGTCTTATCCGTGACGATCTCGTTAAATTTACTGTAAATCTCCGCCTCCGCGATCGGATCAAGCGCCGCGGTCGGCTCATCGAGGATGATGAATGGCGCGTCCTTGTAAAGCGCTCTGGCGATGGCGATCTTCTGCGCCTCGCCGCCGGAGACCTCCACTCCATCCTCCGTAAAATCTTTATAAAGCTGTGTGTGAAGTCCCTCCGGCATGGATTCCAGACGCTCGCCAAAGCCCGCGTCGTTCAGTGCCTTTGTCACTTTTTCCGCATCGTAAGTCATACTGCCCGCGACATTGTTTCCCAGCGGCTGTGAAATAAGCTGGAAATCCTGGAACACGACCGAAAAAATCCCCATGTAATCACGATAATTGTATTTTCGGATGTCGATCCCATTTAAAAGGATCTGTCCTTCCTGCGGATCGTACAGGCGGCAGAGCAGCTTGATAAATGTGGTCTTGCCGCTGCCGTTTTCGCCCACAATGGCCAGCCGTTTGCCGATCCGGAACTTCATGGAGACATTTTTCAGCGCCCAGTTATCACTCGCCGGATATTTAAAAGAGACATTGCGAAATTCCACCTCATACTTCCGGTCGGAGCGTTTTTCCGTGGTCAGGCTGCCCTGATACATGGCGTTCGGAATGTCCAGAAATGTAAAGATCTTTTCTGTGAACTCCGTGTTGACTTTCATCCCGCCGTACACCTCCAGCAGCGCGTAAATGTTGCCCGCAAGTGCCGTGGCCGCGCCCACGTATTGTGTGATGCTGCCGACATCAAACGCGCCGCCCCAGGCCTTTAAGCATGTGAAAATGTACATATAGCCGATGATCAGTGTGGATATGCAGACGCCAAGCCCCGCGTAAACGCCCATGGAGCCTCTTGAGAGCCTGCCGATCTCACTGTCCGCTCCGAACGGATTTTCCCCGTTCAAATATGAATGAATGATATTCTGCTGCTCGTACATCCGAATATCCGTGTGCCGTTCTCTTTGAAATGACAGAAACCCAAAGTAACTGAACACCCGGTTTCCAAAGGTAGCTGTCTCGGTCATGTTCATCCAATAGCTCTCTGATTTTGTATAAAGCTTCCCGGCCAGAGCACTGACGCCGATCAGCACAATTGCGGATAAAAGAAGAAACAGCGGGCTGTTCAGCACCGTCAGGGAACCAGCTTTTTCGGGAACAGATGAGGTAAAAAGCCCGGTGATCAGTACACAGCCGCTTATGACGCCGAGGACACCTGTCACGCAGGATTCATAGTAATAAGGAATTCTTCCAAAGCCCCAGCTGGCCCAGTTCTCATTCTGAGCGATCTGCGCTCTGAGGTCGTGCGTCTCCTGCTTATCAATATCCGCGTAATCCATCGAAAACATTTTTTCGCAGTATAGCTTCTCCTTACGTCCCCAGGTATCATCGATCAGCGTCTCTTTTCTCTGATAGAAAAAGGCATTGAAGACTGCAAGAATTCCTGTGACGATCACGAACGCGATCACCCACTTCCAGAGAACCTCCGCCCTGCGCGCTCCGGCAAGCTCCGAGAGGATCTGTGCGGAGAAAAAAACCGTCGCATAGGGCTTCACTGCAGAAAAAAAGGCGGCAAGCGTGATCGTCGGGAACAGTTTTCGGTTGATTCCATTCAATTCCTTTATCCCGCGCTTATGAACCTCCAGAGTATGTGCAAACTCTCTTTTCATCAGGATTCCCTCCCTTCAATATAATATGACTCAATCAACAAAAAGGAATGCTACTACGGATTGCTACGTGCTTCGCGCTCCCACATCTCTGCTGCCGGTCTCCTCTACCGTTCCGGTGAGGGCTAAACAGACATCCACCGAATGTCCAGAGTTTGTATCATCATAATACCGGCTCTGGATCTCAAAAAGCTTCGCGTACTCTCCTCCAAGAGCAAGCAGGCTCTCATGCGTGCCTTCCTCCGCAATCCTTCCGTCCGCGACAAAAATGATCCGGTCGCAGAAGCGGGTGGACGCCAGACGATGTGAGATAAATACAGAGGTCTTATCCTTTGTCATGTCGTTGTATTTCATATAAATGTCATTTTCGGCAATCGGGTCGAGCGCCGCAGTCGGTTCATCCAGCACCAGAATGGGGCCGTTCTTATACAGAGCTCTGGCGAGCATCAGACGCTGCGTCTGGCCGCCGGAGAACAGGACGCCGTCCAGAAAGACGTCTCTGCCCACATGGGTGTTGATGCCGTTCGGCAGCTCCTCGATTGTTTTGGTAAGTCCTGCCTTATCCAGACAGTCCCGCACCCGGTCATAATCAATATCTTTGGTAGTCTGCGCAACATTTTCCGCAACGGTCACGTCCAGAACAGAGTATTCCTGAAAAACCGCGCTGAAAAGCCTGTAATATTCGCGACGGTCGAACGTACGGATATCCTTTCCGTTCAGGAGCACGCGCCCCTCTGTCGGATCAAAAAGACCGCAGAGCAGCCGCACCAGGGTTGTTTTTCCAGCGCCGTTCAAACCTACGACCGCCAGCTTCTCACCGGGACGGATCACAAGACAGACATCATGAATGGTGTCGGACCTGGCGCCCGGATAGCGAAAGGAGACATGCTCCAGTTCCAGTTCATACGCAGCTTTCCGCGATGATTCGCCTTTTTCCCTGTCAGAAGCCTGCGACTTCTCCTGTCCTGGCGGCCGCATTCCCTCTCGCTCGCCAGACAGTTTTTCTTCCTGTGCATGCACACAGGAATCTGCAGACATGGCTGTGGATAGGTTCGGCACCGGCTCTCCCCCTTCAAAGCGGAACGGTTCCGGATACTCCAGAAATTCCCGGACGGAACAGATATCCAGACTGTCCTTGTGCAGCCGAATGAGATCCTTCAGAATTTCCATGACCCAGTTTGAAAACGTTGAGACGGCTGTAAAATACAGCACAAATTTCGAGACCGGCAGGTTTTCGTTCAGTGCCAGATTGATCAGATAGACATAGGCAATGCCATTTCGTGCCAGAGTAAGCACTGCTTCCGTCAGACCTGCCGCCAGACGCTTTTTCTCCACCTTCAGCCGCCATGTCAAATACAGGTCATGTACGGAATCCAGCAGGTCGTTCAGCCAGTCCTGCAGGCCAAAAATGCGAATGTCCTTTGCGAGAACCACCGACTGAGATTTGTCCCGAATATATTTCTTTTTCGTGTAATATTCAGACTCCTCTTTCCTGTGCTCATATTCCCAGTTATCCGAATAGCGGGATACCAGAAACCCGGCCGCGCAGGTCGCGATGATCACGAGCGTCAGCACCGGAGTCAGGCTTGAAAGGATGGTCAGGCAGACCAGAAACCCGCCCGCATTCTTTAACAGATTCGTCAGACCCTGCCAGATATACTCTGTCGCCGAAGCGTTGCTTCCGGTCGCGTCATCTGCTTTTTCGCGCAGCTTCATGAAATCAGCATCCAGCGTATTGGGGAACGATGTGGTATTGCTCTTATCCGCGAGCATGCCTACAATCTCCGTCCGGACATCAACCCGCGCATACACGGCTCCGGTAGAAAAATATTGTTTGATTCCCTGAGTCACAAACAATGCCGCCGTAAAAAACAGAATCGTAAGGATCAGGCTCTCCATGGAAGCATGCTGCTCTACCAGCTCCAGAATCTCCGGCGCGATGTACAGCTGCGCCAGGTTATAGAGGATTTCAAACACTGCGGTCAATACACAGATCACCAGAACACGCCTGCGCACCCTCCAGGCGATCCGGATCATCCATGCGACGTTCCGGAGAATGCCGTAATGGGGTTTTGTAACAGATTCCGATTTCATATTCTTTCACCTCGTATGTCCTGTCGTGCACGATTACTGTTCCGTTCCATATTCCCACGTAATTGTACTGAATTATTACGCTCCCACTATACCACAAAAAACAGCCCCGGTTGAATCCGGGGCTGAATTGTCATATCAGAGGGCTGAAACATTATTCCAGAACGTATGTCACCCCATTTTCTTCATACAGATCCGTAAGCACAATATCCTCATCATTGCACTTAATCGTCCGGTCCTCGCAGTATATAGAATAAATGCCGTTCTTCTGCAGATCATCCAGCGCGTCCGCGTCGAATTCATCAGCAATATAGACCGGTATCATCTGCAGCAGGATTTCCGCGCAGCCCAGATTCTCTGAGTAAGACACCAGGCTGTTGACCGAGGATTTGCAGAAGCCATCCTCCGTATCGATATAGGACGTACGGATCTCTCCGCTTTCCAGTTCGTAATAATGCTGCACGTCGAAGCTGCTGTTCATCAAATAATCCCGCAGGAATACAATGCTTTTGGATCCTTCGTACTGCATGGAAGCCGCCTGGTAAACAGTCTGATCCACCCGGTCGTAGATGGCAAATGACCATTCGGTGCCGCTGGTATCCAGGTTGCGGACAAAGCCGTCGTAGCTGGAAATCGCGCCCAGCGTATAGCCATTTTCAATCAGCGTATCCGCAATGTAATCGATGATAAACGCATTCTTCATCCAGAAAAAATCGATGTAGCTGATAAAGCCGGTCTCTTCTGCATACGCCAGATACTCATCCGAGACAGAAAGCAGGATGGTATTATTGCCCAAAAGCTGCAGCTGAATGTGTTCGTCAGAGCAGGCATAAGAAAGGACTTCCGCAAAATACTCCGCGACCTCCTCATTCTGATAAGGATCATATTCCGCCGTCTCCCAGTCGTCGCTGCAGTAAAACAGATTGTTGTATTCGGTATAGATCGGCCCCAGATACAGTCCTCTGCCTCCGGATTCTTCCATCAGCGTAAACGCGTTGTAAAGAACGTCGTCCACCACGATTTCCTCATTCGGGTGCGCGTTGATATAGCAGACATTATAGACGCCGTCATAGGTCTCCTCGTTGTGAAAATTCTGCCAGGCCGTCTCCAGAGCCGACGTGTAAAGAGAAACCAGTGCTTTTTTCTCCGCTGTGGCAGAAATGCCGCCCGCACCGAGATAATACTCGAAAATGAATTCGCTGCCGCCATTGTCGGAGGATGTGGAATCCGCCTCGATCTCCTGCCAGCCGTCGTTCGCGTTTAAAAGTCCCAGCACGCCCTGTACGAGCAGGGTGATACCCACGATTGCAAAGATAACGGTAAAAAACAGACGCAGCTTCCAGTGTTTTTCAGAAACCTCTGCTTTATCCGCCGGTTTCGGGTCGGATGGCTTACGTTCTTTTACGGTACGTTTCATAGTTGGTCTCCTCGAAATTCCAGACATTTTCTCTCAGCATAGCAAAAGTCAACTGTGTTTACTATGTATCCCGGAATTGGCCGATTTGGGAAACTTTTTTGCGGGTTACTTTTCTGATTGTACAATACTCTTGCATTTTTTAAGATTCTCGACTCATTCTCTTTTATGAACATATATTCTTTCATTACCAGATTTTTATAATGAATATCTTTCTCATCATTAATCTTATATGGAACAAGTTCAGATTTCGGAACAGGAATCATATTACTCAGTTTCAGCGTACCTAACAATTCTGTTTTCCCGAGTTTCGTATCCGTTGAAATAATTCTTATGATTGAAAGTGTATCTTTTCGAATCTTTCTAAAATCACTTTCCCCTATGACATAATCCGTATTTTTAGGAGATGAAAATGGTACGTAATAAAGAAAGCTGTCCTGCGCAAACACCACGCCAAGATATTTCCTTGTATGTATCCGACCATTCTCCTTATTATCGAACACGATTCTCAACCTCGGATCAGATCTTAAATAAGAAATATATCTATCAGAAACACTATATATATCCAGATTCAATGCAAAACCCTCCCATTTACAAAAAAGGTGATGAAAAAATTCATCACCTGATGTTATAGATCCCCATTTGACGGCTGGGGAGCACCGGATTTTAT
>JAJQHQ010000020.1:36970-60409 GCA_021199655.1 Lachnospiraceae bacterium
TCATCACCTGATGTTATAGATCCCCATTTGACGGCTGGGGAGCACCGGATTTTATTCCATGCAAATAAGATGGAAAATGCAACCTTAGAGAGAATCTCTCTATTTTTATTATATGCAATCCTGCAAATCTGTCAACAATCATTTTTTTATGTTGATATTAAACTTGCAACACTACCCATCATATGATCGCCAGCCCAAGGAAGAGCAGGAAGATGATGATGATCACTGCCAGAGTGATCAGACCGGCGATCGCGCCCTTCTTGCAGGCATGGTAGTTGCGGTAATACTGTTTGTGTTTAAATATCTGCGCGACAATCAGCGCGATGATCGGCAGACAGAACGACAGGAACACGTACAGCTTGCTTCCGGTGTCGTGCACCGGAGCCTTCAGGAACTGATCGTCCGCTGAAGTAAGGCTCCCATCCTTTTCTTCCTTCGGCGCTTCCTCGCCCGGCTTCAGGATGCGGATTGGCTGCAGAGTCTCACCCTTTTCGCGGATGCGTTTATATTCCTCGATTTCCTTTTTATTGCCGTATACATAATGGTCATGCCCGATGTTGACCAGTTCCGGGCCGTCCACACTATAATCGTGGATGGACGGATCGTAGGTATAAAGCACCTTGTTTTTCTCCAGCTGCGGATCCGGAATCGGAATCGCGGAGATCAGCGAGTGCGTATACGGATGCAGCGGGAAGTCAAACAGTTCCTCCGCCTCCGCCACCTCGACGATGTTGCCCTTGTAGATTACGCCGATGCGGTCGGAAATGAACCTTACAACGGAAAGGTCATGCGCGATGAACAGGTAAGTGACGTCCTTCTCCTCCTGGAACTTCTTCATCAGGTTCAGCACCTGTGCACGGATGGAGACGTCAAGTGCGGAGATCGGCTCGTCGGCCACCACCAGCTCCGGCTCCATGACCATGGCTCTCGCCAGACCGATCCTCTGGCGCTGTCCGCCGGAGAACTCATGCGGATATCGGGTCAGGTGTTCCTTTAAGAGTCCCACTTCCTCAATGATATTTTCCACCTTGCGGACACGGTCCGCCTCATTCTCATACAGATGGAAATTGTACAGGCCCTCGGATACGATATAATCGACCGTAGCGCGCTCATTCAGCGACGCTGCCGGATCCTGAAATACCATCTGGATATTCCGGATGACTTCCCGGTCAAGGGAATGCGGAATCTTGCCGGAAATGCGCACGCCCTTATACTGGATCTCACCGGCCGCGCACGGGTTGACACGGATGACCGCACGCCCGATGGTCGTCTTGCCGGATCCTGACTCGCCTACCAGAGAAAACGTCTCGCCCTTGTAGATATCAAAGGAAGCGTTTTTTACGGCATGCACCGCATTCTCACCTTTTCCGAATGTAATGTCCACATTTTTTACGGATAATAAGATTTCTCTGCCTTTTTCATCAATCGGCCCGTGCTCCGGCAGATGGGATGCACTGGCTCCCTGTTTCTGATTCTGATTCGCCACGTTCTACTCCCTCCTGCCTCTATGCTAAATGGTATGCGTCCAGCAATTTCTGATGAATGTCCCGGATGGCCTCCGGGCCTTCGACTTCCGGAGCATCCTCATCCAGCAGCCAGGTCTTCGCGAAATGCGTCTCGGTGACCGGGAACATCGGCGGCTCCTCCAGTGTGTCGATCTTCATACAGTATGGGTTTCTGGGAGCAAAGGCGTCGCCCACGATCTGATTGTACAGAGAAGGCGGTGTACCTGTGATGGAGTAGAGCTTTGTGTTCCGCTGCGCAAGCTGCGGCAGCGAGGACAGCAGCGCCCAGGTATACGGATGCCGCGGGTCATAAAAGACTTCCTCCACCTTGCCGAGCTCAACGATCTGCCCGGCGTAAAGCACAGCCACGCGGTCGGCGATGTTCGCCACGACCCCAAGGTCATGCGTGATAAATACAATCGTAAAGCCCAGCTCTTTCTGCAGGTCTTTTAAAAGCTGCAGGATCTGCGCCTGAATAGTCACATCCAGAGCTGTAGTCGGCTCGTCGCAGATCAGGATCTTCGGCTGGCAGGACAGCGCGATCGCGATGACGATTCTCTGGCGCATACCGCCGGAATACTGGAACGGGTAATCGTCAAAACGCGCCTCCGCGTTCGGGATACCGACCTTGTGCATCAATACCAGCGCGCGCTTTCTCGCCTCTCCCTCGGAGCAGCCCTGATGCTTCATGATAATCGAAGTGATCTGCTTGCCGATCGTGATGATCGGATTCAGGGAGGTCATCGGATCCTGGAACACCGTGGCAATCTTTTTCCCGCGGATACGGCTCCAGTCCTTCGCGTATTTGACATTGGCAAGGTTCACTACGCAGGTGCCGTGCATAGTAGCCGCGCAATGCGCAGCATTCTTTGAATCGCGGCTACGATTTGCCGCCGAGCTGCGGCGAGGGGGCGCTTCCGAAGCATCCGCCGTCTCATCCAGATATTTCACACGGAACGCGACCGTATCAAAGACCTTATTCCGCTCAATCTCATCATCCAGATCAACACCTATCTGCATTGCTTTTTTCAAAGCCTCAAGCAGATCGCGGCAAAGCTTCCGCCGCTGTCTGGAATCGTACCTTCCGATAGAAAGGTAAATCTCTTTTGCGAGAATCTCATTACGCTTTTTCGTCTTCTCCGGGATCTCACCCTGGATCAGCTTATCATACTCCGCCTGCAAAGCGGCTTTCTTCTGCTCATATTCCTTCAGGAACGCACTGTCCTGCGAAGCTTTCTGCTCCTGTTCTTTTAAAAGCTGTGCGTCCTTCTTCTGTACCTCTTTGATCTGTTTGTCCAGCGCGGAGATCTGTGCGGACATTTCGTGAATTTTTGCTTTCTCCTGATGCGGATCAAGCGTCTGCTTTTCATTATACAGATCGGTCCGTTTCGCGACCAGGTCATCCAGTTCTTTCTTTTCCTTCGCCTGTTCTTCCTCGCTTAAAGATTCACGGCGCTTCTTCTCCGACTCCAGCTCCTGCAACTTCTGATAGACAGCAGCGCCAAGCTCCAGCTTCGAATCCTTGTCCAGACGGTTCTGCGCGGACCGGATCAGCCTGCGTGCTCTGTCGTTGATCGGCACAACCGTGTCGGAAAGCTCCTCATCATTAAACAGGATCGTGCCCTGGTCAATAAAGCCGTTGGCATCATTCATACCGGAAAACGTCTTTGTAAATACGGATTTTCCGGAGCCGGACTCGCCCACGATCGCGATGGACTCGCCCTCATAGATATCAAGGGAAATCCCGCGGATCGCGGTCAGCACACGCCCGCGCACCCGGAATTTCACCCACAGATCTTTCACTGATAACAGTACCTTTTTCTCTTCCATAGCTCCGTCCCCCTACATATGCGTTCTCGGGTCTGTCGCGTCGCCCAGATTCTGGCCCACGACATACAGAACGATGGTAATAATGGCCACGACCGCCACCGGACTCCAGAACTCAAACTCCCAGCCCGGCGTCACCATCGCGCTTTCCGCCGCATAGATCAGGCGGCCCAGTGACATCTCCGAAAGTCCCATGCCGATGTAGGCAAGAAACACCTCGTAGGAAATATAGGACGGAATCTCTGTCGCCGTCAGCGTCACGACTACAGAAGTCATGAACGGCAGGATGTTCTTCATCGCAATCCGCACCGAGCTGGACCCCAGACATTTTGACGCCAGATTATATTCCCGGTCACGGATGATAATGACCTGCGTTCGAATGAAGTAAGCGACAAACAGCCACTCGGTGATCGTCAGGGAGAGCACCAGAGTCCAGAAGCTCGCCCCCAGGATCATGACCAGGACGGAAATTAACAGGATCATCGGCAGGTTACCGATGATGTTGTAAATCGGGATCATGATGGAATCCATCCTTCTGGAAAAGCCCCAGAGTGCTCCGACAATTGTGCCGATCGTCAGGTTGATCGCCGCACAGACGAACGCCAGAGACACCGAAATACGCGCGCCGTTCCAGACCGCGTCAAAGGTGGACTGTCCCGAGCTGCCGGTTCCGAGGATCCAGTGAATGTTGTAACCCAGCTGCTTCATCGCCGCGAGCGGACCCAGGTGCTTTGTCGTGGAATCCATCAGGTTCCCGAAACGGTCATAATCCACCAGAGCCGGATAGAGGTAGGTGAACAGCAACAGCACAGCCAGCAGCGCAAGGATGACATAATTGATTTTCTTTCGGAAAAATACACGGAATACGGAATTCCAGTAGGAATATCTGGGAGCGGTAATTTTTTCAGATTCCAGATCGTTGTGCTCCACCGGGGCAAACAGTTCCTCTTTGGTCATCCCGTATTTTTCATAATCTACTCTGCTCATAAGCTCTTACCTGTCTTTCGATGTAAATGAAATTCTCGGGTCAACCACGGACATCAGAACGTCTCCGAGGATGATGGAGATCACGGACAACAGCGCGTAAAACAGGGTCACACCCACGATTACACCGTTGTCGTACTTGTTGATCGCGTCTGTCAGCAGGTTGCCGGCGCCGGGAACAACGTACACACGCTCTGTGATGATCGCGCCGACCAGTGCGCCCAGAACGCTGCCCGGAATCCCCTGTACGATCGGGATGACCGCGTTTTTGAAAATATGCCTGCTGAAAATCTCATTCTCCGTCAGGCCGCCTGCACGCGCAAACTTTACATAATCCGCGTTCATCTGATCAATCATATAACGGCGCAGCCACTTCATCAAACTCGCGATAGATGGCAGAGCAAGGGAAATGACAGGCAGCACATACATCGTCCATTTCAGGTTTTCCACATTGAACGTCGTCGGCAGACCAAGCTTGCCGCCGATCGCCTTAAACAGGAAAATATACGCCAGAGACGGTACCGCAATGATAAAGATCACGTAAACCGTTCCGATCTGATCGATCCAGGTGTCCTTCTTTCGCGCCATCACAATGCCGAGTGGCACACCAAGCATATAGGAAAGGAATACCGCCAGAATACCGATGATGAAGGAATATCCGATCTTGGACGCACCCTTCTTTACCGTCTGCACACTCGTATAATCGTCCGTATAACGGCTCTCATAGACCAGACTGGTCTCCAGAGAACCAGCCAGATACGTCGCTGAATGAAGGTCGTCCGCGCTTTCCTCTGTCAGGCCGGTCGGATAGGTAATCGTACTGGTCACATAGCCTCCCTGACTTCTGGTCATGGTCGTAAAAACATCCACGCCGGTATTGACCGTATAGGAGGTCCCCAGATTGATCGACACCAGATTCTGATGAATAAACGGGAACTTCGACGTCATATACAGCAGATACTTGTGCGTCGTCCCGTTCCCCATTATAGCCGGCGAAAGTTTATCGCCGCCGTAAACCGGGTCATAGAGAGTAAATGTCAGCCCCCGCTCCCCGATATCTTCTTCTACATTATGAATATTATCCACTGTGATCATTCCGCTGAAATAGTTCCACAGTCGTGTCAGAAGCGAAACATCTTTATAGGCAAAGAGCTGCTGCTGGCCGCCGGATGCAACCTTCTTCGCGTTCATCATCACAGCGTCCAGCCGCGTCACCGTATAGCCGCGCGACTCATAGTATTCGGTAAATTTCTGTACATATTCGGATACCAGATCAGAATCCGCCTCCGCTGTGCGTCCGAAGCTCACCGCTGAACTCCGGGTATCCTCATCGATCTCTCCCTCATCGACGAGCATCGTCATATAATCAGAATACGTCACATAATCCAGATATCCGTATTCCTCCCATTTCGAATATTTATAGGCCACCTTCTGGTTGTTGCTCTGGTGGGTGTAAGTCGTATCCGAAGCAAATACCAGATCCCGGTTCAGAAGGGAATACACCAGGACCATAACACAGGCCACCACCACCATCACAGACAACAGGCCGGTAATAATTCGCTTGATTAAATATTTTGCCACTGTCCCTCACCCGTTCCCTTAACGAAACGACCGCAGGATTTTGGAGTCCATCCAGCCTCCTGCGGCCCCTGTTTTATTATATTCTTCTCCATCAGCACAGCTTAGAACGGTAAATACAACCATAAGCGGAGAAATTTGCAAAGTTTGTATTTACCATTTGTTACTGTGCTAACTTTGTATTAGAAGATACCGAAGCACTTCGTGGTGTAGCCTTCATAATCCGGAAGCAGCGTATCCAGATAGGTGGACGGATCGCCATAGTCCGGGCCCCAGCCTGTGCCGTCGTTGATATCGCAGTTCTGCTCATATCCATAGGACGGATAATAGGTTGCGTAGTACCATCCAGTGTAATCGCCGCCGTCTACCATGTTGATGATCACAACGCCGCCCAGAGCGGATTCGATGGACTGCTTGAGCGCGTTCGCGCGGTTCGTATAGATCTCACTCTGAGACGGATATACGATATCCAGATAAATCGGGTTCTCAGCGCTGATCTCCAGACCTTCTGCTGCCAGCTCTTCTACTGCTACTTCCAGCTCAGCCACCGCGTTGTCCACGTTGTACCAGCCGTCATAGCCATCGCCGCTGCCGTTGCCTTCGTCCGCGTTCGCATCGTAAACAGTAATCGTCACGCCGTCCGCGTCGATCTGCGCCTGCATGATCACACCATAATACGTACCTGCCTCAAAGGTCGTTGCCTCGCCGTTGATGTCGATGGTCACGTCCTCCTCAAGAGATACGAAATTCCACGGAGTAAGAGAGTTGCGCAGAGAAGTCTCTTTCAGGTCTTCACCTGTTGTCTGCGCGTTGATGGAAGCACGGTCAGTCGCAAAGGACACCGCTCTTCTGAAGTGTACGTTCTGCATTGCCGTATTCGCTCTCTCCACATCCTCTTCTGTTTTGGGAGAAGCTGCGGTCGTACCGTCATTGAAGTTCGCGAGAGCGATACGATTCAGATTGTAATCATTGTAATAAGTCGTTGCATTCGTTGATGTAACGATCGCGTAATCATCAAAAACACCATCAGCCACTGCCAGCTCTACGATCTCCTGAGACAGGGTCACATAGTCTACATTGCCCGCGGTAAAGTCTGTGTAATACTTGGTTGCGTCGCTGCCGTCATTGTACTTCCAGGTGATCGTCTGAAGGTTGACTGCATCAGTGTTATAATAAGTCGGGTTCGCTTCGTAAACAATCGAGCTGCCTTCAGTCAGGCTGGTCACAAGATACGGACCGCAGTAAGCGATGGTATCCGGGCTCTTGCCGTAATTGTAATCTGCTGCGGAGGAATCATACTCCAGACCGAACTTGCCGCCCTGAGACGTGTAGTACGTACGGCTCATCGGAGCGAACACGCCGTAGCCAAGCATGGAAAGGAAATAAGAGCACGGCTCTGTCAGTGTGTAAACCAGTGTATAGTCATCTACAGCCTCGACGCCAACCTCGGAGAAATCTGTGATCTCACCGCTGATGTACTCAGTCGCGTTCACAATAATACCCTCTACCAGGTATTCCAGACCGCCCTGTGCGTCCATCATATGCTGCATACCTGCTACCCAGTCGTCCGCTGTCACGGTGTCAACCTCTCTGCCCTGGGAATCTACCCATGACACGCCTTCGCGAATGTGGAAGGTATAGGTCAGTCCGTCGTCAGAAACTTCATAGCTCTCTGCCAGCGCCGGCTGAAGTTCATTTTCGTTGTCATACATCATCAGACCGTCATAGGTCGGAACGATCTTCTCAGAATCCGCAGAAAGGGAGGTCGCCAGAACATCCCATGTCACAGCGTCCGTCGCATACGGAAGGCTGAACGTATCCTGCAGCTCATATCCATGCTCCTCCAGATATGCCTTCGCTTCATCCGTATATGTCCCGGTGCCGCGAAGCTCATTCCAGAGAGCTTTCAGCTCATAATAGTCGTCATAAGTAATTGCTTCTGTTGTAACAAGACCTGAATAATATCTCTCTGTGTCATTGCCCCACAGTACAGATGTGATCGTACCCGGAACAACCTTGGTAATCCGATAATACCCCCCCTGCGTGGTCGTCGGGAGCATTACTGCAGACTCCAGAATCTTCGCCTCAGCGACTGCCATCAGCGCGTACCGCTCAGACACGGTCTCCGCCGCAAGCGCTTCCTGATATGCATCATAGAATTCGCCGAGCGCTGCATCATAAATCTCTGTCGACGTCGCCGTATACTCTTCAAAATCGACGCTGACTGTGCTTTCTTCCGCACTGGCAATGCTGGTCATACCCATAACCATTGAAGCTGCCAGAACGAGACTTAAAAGTTTCCTCTTCATTGAAATTTCCTCCTTGATTATTTGCAAAAGAATGATGTGTTTTGCGGTCAGATGTGTGTCTCGCACGGACACAACAGCGAAGAAAAAGCGCTGTCATCCGACGCGTATGCCCTACCCTGCTGTCTGTAAATGCAAAAACACAAATAGCAAAAAACATTTGTACGTCGTCGTACAACACCGCTTCCCGTAAAAACACGTTCCATTCTCTTTCACATGGATTCATTATACATAATCTGACCGTTTTGTCAATCGCGGATTCCGGGAATCACTGGGAAGAAGCAGTCCTTCCATCCGCTTATCACTGGATCCCGCTCAGGTCATAATTCTCCAGCCACTGCTTCGCCTCGGCACACACGCCGCGCAGGCACGCCTCGTCAAACGGACTCTCCAGTCCCGCGTTTTTCAAAAGCTCCGTAAAGGTGCAGCTGCCTCCCTGCGTTGTATAAGCCATGTAGCGTGCCCAGGTGTTGGGAATCGGACATTTTGCGTCAGCCGTACGGGCATCCGCAGCGCCGCTTTCATTTCCGGCTCCCGATGCGGCACTCTCCCGCAGTTCTTTCTGCATCATCGCCCAGAATTCCAGCGATACGGTCTGCGCCAGACAGTAATCAATATAATAGAACGGGAACGAGTAAATATGATGTTGCCGCTGCCAGCCCTCGCCGTCCGCATAGAACGGAATCTCGCCGTCCAGCTTCATCCACGGCATATAAAGCCTAAGCAGATCTTTCCAGACGCCGTGCCTCTCGGCCGGGGTCAGATCGGGCTTCTCGTAAACGATGTGCTGGAAATGATCGACCATCGTGCCGTAAGGAATAAAAGTCAACGCCGCCGCAAGGTGGCTGTAATGGAACTTTCGCGTATCCTCCCCGAAGAAATGTTCTGACCACGGCCAGGATAAAAATTCCATCGACATGGAATGCACTTCGCAGGCCTCCATGCCCGGCCAGCAGGCGGACATCGGCACCCGGCTGCGGTTCATGTAGTAGGCAAAGGCATGCCCCGCCTCATGGGTCACCACCTCGACATCTCCCTGCGTTCCGTTAAAATTTGCGAAGATAAAGGGCACACCGTAATCCGGAATGCTCGTGCAGTAGCCGCCGCCTTCTTTTCCTTCAGTACTTAAAACGTCCATCAGACCATTGTCGAGCATCGTGCGGAAGAACGCGCTCGTTTCCGGAGAAAGCTCGTCATAAAATTTCTTTCCCTGCGCCAGGATTTCATCCGGCGTGCCGCAGGGACGCGGATTGCCGGATCGGAACTCCAGCGCATTGTCCGCGAAGCTCATCGGATATTCCTTGCCGAGGCGCTTCGCCTGCTCCCGGTAGATTTCATCCGCCACCGGCACCAGATACTTCTGCACCGCCTCACGAAATTTCTCCACATCTTCTTTCGTATAGCAGTTGCGGCCCATGCGGTAATAGCCGAGTTCCGTATAACCGTCATAGCCCAATTTGCGGCCCATCTCATCTCTCAAATGCACCAGTTCATCGTAGAGGCCATCCAGCTTTTCCTGATTGTCCTTGTACCACTGCCCCTCCGCTTTCCACGCACTTAAGCGGCGCTCATCGTCCAAGTCGTTTTTGAACGGCGCCATCTGCGAGATCGTGTATGTCTTCCCCTCAAACGGAATCTGCGCGGACGCGAGCAGCTTCTCATATTCCTGTGTCAGGTCATTCTCCCGTTGCAGCTGCGGCACGATCTCCGGTGAGAACGTTTTCAAATCGATTTCCGCGTTGATAAACATCAGATCTCCGTACTCCGCTGCAAATTCCGGCCGGTACGGGCTCTCCAGCAAAGTCATCGTCCAGGCCTGTTCGTATTCCTGCAGTTCCGGCAGCGCTGCATTCCAGAATTTCACCTCGCCGTCGTAATACTCGTCGCGTGTATCGATCGAGTGCCGAATGCTGGCCAGCGACGACAGGGTCGAGGTGTGCTTGTCCAGCTCATCCTTCTGCAAAAATAAATCCCGCGCCTCAGCATAGCTCTGTGCGCCCTTCAGCTTCCTGGTCAGGCGGGCCGTCTGCTGCTTTAAATCCTCTAAATCAGGACGTTCATATGGCATTTCTGAAAAATTCATGTTGATTCTCCCTTTCTTTTTCATTGTGTAACTGTTTCCGCACAGAACCAGATTCACTCACGCACTTACGATTTCATTTTATTATGAGTATCTGTTCCATGCCTTCACAGTTACAGGCACAATTAATTATTATACATAATCTTTCGGGTAAATCAACTCATCCGGGCGAATTTTTCCGGTCGCCCGGACAATATCAGAATCAATTTTTATCCACAACGTCCGGGTCTTACAGAAATCCGTCAGACCAGATTTTTTACAACGCGGATAATGCCGCCTCATCCGCTACCAGAGTGAAGTCTTTGTGCAGCTGCAGGATGGAAGCGGGAACCCGCGGCGTCACAGGGCCAAAAAATGCCTCTTTTACAATTGCTGCCTTTCTGGCGCCGCTTGCGATCATCAGCACACGGCCGGCCTGCATGATATCGCGGATGCCCATGGTATAAGCAAAGCGGGGAACGTCCTCCTCCTTCGCAAAAAAGCGCTTGTTGGCCTGAATCGTTGCTTCTGCCAGACGAATCTGATGCGTGCCCTTCGCAAAACAGTCATCCGGCTCGTTGAAGCCGATATGCCCGTTATTGCCAATTCCCAGCAGCTGCAGATCAATTCCGCCCAAAGAACGGATCAGGGCATCGTACCGACTGCACTCTCCGTCCGTGTCCGGATTGATCCCGCTGGGAATATGTGTATTTGCCGGGTCTATGTTGATCTGATCAAACAGGTTTTTCCGCATGAAATACGCGTAGCTTTGATCACTGGAATCGTCAAGTCCCACATACTCATCCAGATTCACAGTGCGGCACCGGGAAAAATCCAGTTCCCCCCTGCGGTACCGGTCGATCAGCAGCTGATACGTGCCGACCGGACTGCTGCCGGTAGCAAGCCCCAGCACACTATCAGGCTTCAAAATGATCTGGGCGGAAAGAATGTCGGCGGCTTTCCGGCTCATCTGTTCGTAGTCTTTCGCTGATAGTATTCTCATAATGATGTCCTCCTGTTCCCGTCGATAAACACAGCTTTCAGATTCAGTTCCGGATCCAGGATACACAGATCGGCGCAGGCTCCTACCTGAAGGGTGCCAATCTCCTTTTCCCGTCTAATCACGTGAGCCGGTATGCCGGTCACGGAGGCAACGGCCGCCTCCAGCGGAATTCCAAAGGAAACAGTGCGCCGCAGGGCATCCATCAGGTGGATGGAAGAACCGGCCAGAGTATCGGTACCGGCAAGTACCGCCCTTCCCTCTTTCATGGTGATGGGCTGTCCGCCCAGAGTATAGTTTCCATCCGGCATTCCGGCGCAGCGCAGAGAGTCGGAGATCATGGCCAGCTTCGGTCCAAACATCTGATAAGTCATGCGGATCACGGCCGGATGGATGTGGAGTCCGTCGCAGATCAGTTCAACGGTAGTGCCCGCGTCCGCAGCCGCACCGATGACGCCGGGAGAGCGATGATGCAGCCCCGGCATGGCATTAAAAAGGTGCGTGATGTGGGAGGCTCCGGCATCGCAGGCTGCCATGGCCGTATCATAGACGGCCGTTGTGTGGCCCAGAGAAACCGTGCATTCCTTTGAAGCAGCCCGGATAAAATCCAGGGCGCCGGGTTCTTCGCAGGCCACCGTCACCAGACGGATCTGACCGCCGGAGGCGGCATTCAGACGGCGGAACATGGCAATATCGGGAGCGTGAAGATTTTCAGCGGCCTGCGCGCCGCGTTTGGCATGGCACAAAAATGGACCCTCCAGATTCATACCGGCTATTTTGGCGCCGTTTTCCGGCCGCCGGAAATCGCGGATGGTTTCCACAGCTTTCTTAAGCTCCGGTTCTTTCAGCGTCATGGTAGTCGGGCACCAGGAAGTCACGCCCCGGGCCGCGTAATACCGTGACATGGCGTTAAGTCCTTCCGGACGGCCGTCACTGGCATCCTCCCCCACGGCACCGTGGGTATGGATGTCAATGAGGCCGGGGATCACATAGTCCCCACCGGCGTCCAGATCCCCCGGCAGGTCTGCCGGACCCAGGCCGGTGATCTTCGTGTCAAATTCGATGCTTCCCATCCGGAAAGCGCCGTCTGTAAACAGATTGGCATTTACAATACGCATAAGGTCTCCTTCCTGATGTTTCGTAACTGTTCAGTCCCTTCACATGTGAGGTACCGGCCTGAATAGTTATCAATTCCCCTTTGTCATCTCCGGTTGCGGACAAAGGCAGTTTTATGTTATAGTTAAGAAAAATGACAGATATTTATTATCGTTTCATAGCTGTAAAGGTATTGAACAGTTACGACGTTTCCTGTATCTGCCAGCATCGCATTCTGAAAGGAAAATAACATGATTTCGATTGAAATGAAAGTACAAAGCCGTTTTTCTGAACTCAGCAGAGCAGAACAGAGCGCCGCATCTTATTTTCTGGAGCACAAGGAGGATATTTTCCGCTATCCTCTGGCAACGCTTGCGAAAATGTCCAATACCAGCCAGGGCGCCTGGGTGCGCTTTTGCAAGGATATTGGCTACGATGGTCTCAAAGGGCTGAAAAAAGCGCTTTATGAAGAGACCAGCCAGGCAAGCGCGGAGGAATCCGGTGCGGTCTCACCCATCCTCTTCTATGATATCCGGCAATGTACTTCTGTTCAGTCTACCGCAGAATATATCTGCGCCAATGCTGTCCAGGCAATCGAAACAACGCTGAAGCTGCTGAACGAAGAGACTATAGAAAAGGTTGCGGAGCTTCTGATCGCAGCCGATTCCATTCGATGCTTTGGGCTTGCCGCTTCCGGACTTGTTGCGGAAGATCTGTATTCCAAATTTTTAAGGCTTGGCTATCATGCCTTCTACGCAAAGGATTTACACATGGCCTACTCGTCTGCCGCTACCAGTACGCCTTCTGACGCCGCGATCCTCATCTCCAATTCCGGCGAGACAGAAGAGATCCTGCGGATCGTAAAGCTTTTGAAAGCGTCTTCCACACCCACCGTCGCAATCACCCAGTACGGCATCAATAATCCTCTGGCGCAGCAGGCAGATTATGTGTTATACACCAATTCCATGGAAACGATCCTGCGCGGCGCCGCTACCAGTTCCCGAATCTCTCAGCTGTGCCTCGTCGATATCCTGTTTATGACCGTGGCGAGCCGCGATTATCCGCAGATTGAGCGAAATCTGAAGCAGAGCTATGAGAGCTGCCACCAGGATCATACTCCTGTCACTGACAAAAGTGAAGCGTAATCCCGGATACGATATCAGCCGCAACACCTTACCCGGTCCTGCGCATCATGGACGCAGCTCCATAAGCCGCGTCCGCTTTTTTATCTGTCACACAGACCGGGATACTTTTTACCTTCAGTTCAGCAATCAGCGCTTCTCTTACAAAACGATTCTTTAAAAGCACACTTCCTTCAAGCAGAAGCGGATAGTCATCTCCGGCTCCAGATCCTGCTGCCAGGTCACCTCTGACAGTCAAATCGCCTCCGGCTCCCAGCCCCGCCGCCACAGCAGCCGTCAGTTCCGCCAGTTCCTTTGCTGCCTTTCGTGTGATTTCACGTGCCGCCGTATCTTTGCTGACCATATCCTCTGTCAGAAGACGTGCCAGCGCCGCAATCTCTTTTTTTCCGGTCTTCTTCGCGTACAGAAACGCGATCAGCTCCTGTACGGATGAAATCCCCATACTGGAGAAAACCGCTTCTTTCAGCATCGTCTCCGGGCCTCTTCCATCAGACGCGCGGACAATTGCCCGCAGCATATCACAGGCGATCGCGTAAGCGCTTCCCCCGTCGTCGATCAGATGTCCAAAGCCGCCTGCGCGAAACCTCCTGCCCGCCCGATCCTGACCAAGGCAGACAGACCCCGTCCCCGCGATCAGCAGCAGTCCCGGTCCTTCTCCAATGCCTCCGATCAGCGCCGCCTCATCGTCGCCGACAATTCGGATCGGGCAGTCAAATCCGCAGCTTTGAAAGACCTCTTCCAGGAAAGGACCCGCTTCAGGATTGCTGATCCCCGCAGCCCCGATTCCCACACCGGCGCAGCCGCGAAGAGAGTATCCCGCTTCCGTCAGCCCGTCCCGGATCTGCCCGACATGCATCCGGATCTCTTCCCTGGAAAAACTGTTATAGTTAATTCCGCCGACGAGGAAACGCAAAAGCGGTTCTTCCTGTTTTTTCGATTCTTCCTGTCCTTTCTGCTTCTCCCCGCCTTTTTTCTCATACGGCAGCAGCAGTACGTCTGTCTTCGTGCCGCCGCCGTCCAGTCCGAGAACATACATCGGCTTTATGTCCTTTCTTCCCTGATCAGGCGACCCTGAATCGCCCGCACCATTCTGGTATGCCTGCTCATCTTTAGTCTGTCCGTATCCCGTGCGGTCAACGTAATACTGTCTATGCATACAGACGGATATCCCTGACATATTCTTCAAAAATCTCCGCATCAGAGCGCCAGGATTGCTTTAAATCCTCCAGTGTAAGCCTTCCTTCCAGGAAATCCGCTATATCATCGTTTCCGTAAAGTACCCGAAGGTTGACTCCTGTCTCTTTTCCTGTCTCTTTTCCTGTCTCTTTTCCTGACCCGTTCTCTGTCTGAACAACCGTCTGATCAAATGCTGACGTCTTATCCGATATGGCCGTCTGCTCCGAAGCTGCTTTCTTATCCCGTATGGCCATCTGGTCCGGATATCTTTCGTAAATAATTTTCAGGAACTTCAGCATACAGGGCAGAAAATCACAGGCCGCGGTCAACGGCCTGAATTCCAGCCCAAAGCATTGCTCCCGGGCAAATTTCCCATATTGCGGAACAAAAGCCCGCGTCCGGCAGGCAAGCTCATCTCCCATATCGCCGCAGATGTCCCGGAAAACACTGTCCATGTCAATATAGGGCGCGCCATACACCTGAAATGGCGTCGCGGTGCCTCTGCCTTCACTGATATTCAGCGCTTCCGCCAGAACACCGCCGGAATAGCAAAGCACACTTTCGAAAGTCGGCAGAGCAGGAGACGGTGTATTCCACACATGTCCTGTCTGAGGAAACAGCATATTCCTGGAATAATTGTCCATCTTTATGACGGACAGTTCCATGGAAAGCCCCCTGTATTTTTGAAAATAGAGCGACAGTTCTCCCATCGTCAGACTGTGCCTCATGGGGAGTTCATAATCTCCGACAAAGCTGTGTATATCCGGCGAAATCCGCGGTCCCTGAATGTTCCGGCCTCCGAGCGGATTCGGGCGGTCCAGCACAACAAACGGAATCCCCGCCTGAGCGGCCGCTTCCATCGCGTAGGTCATTGTGTACAGATACGTGTAATAACGGAGCCCGACGTCCTGAATGTCAAAGATCAGAATATCCAGTTCGGTCAGATCCCTCTCATCCGGACATTTTTTCTTCCCGTAGAGCGACGTCACCGGTATGCCGTCCACCCGTTCTCCGTCCGCAATCTCTTCCCCGGCTTTTGCGCCGTACAGACCATGCTCCGGTGTGAAAATCCTGCACACCTCGCAATCATTGCTGCGAAGGATTTCCCAGTTGTACCGCTTCCAGTCAGAAGTAAGGCCGGAAAAATTTGTGATCAGCCCTGCCCTTTTTCCCGCGAAAAACCTGCGGTTTTCGCTGATTCTGTCAATTCCCAATCTCGTCCGCATGCTCATTTGCCGTTCCCGGAAGCTTCCTGTCTGCCTGTCTCCCGTAACTGTTCCGTATCTTCCGTATCTTCACTGCTGCCTTTTTTCATTTCTCCCAGAAAATCCTTATAAATCCCCGGATCAGAGCCTGGAATCAGCATCGCACCGCAGCATTTCTCATAAAATTTCGCGGGTCCCACACCGCCGATAATAGCGTAGCCGTACCCCTCCTCTTTCAACGCGTGCAAAGATCTCAGCAAAAGCGCCCTGCCAAGTCCCTTCCCCTGCTCGGAATCCTGTACCCGGGTAGGGCCAAAAAAATCCGGCGCGGTCGCGTCATAACAGGCATATCCTACGATATCAGCGCCTTTTGTCGCCAGAAAACAGGAGATGGGCGTGTGCGAAAAAGCCGTCTCACACTCTCCTGCCGCAAAGGATCCGGAATGTTTTTCCACCCAGGCGACGACCTCTCTCCTGTCCGGAGCCATTGCCCTGCGAATCTGATATCCGTTCTGTTCGGTTTCTTTTAAATCCGGCTCCGGAAGATCATATAATCTTACCAGCATGTCCTGCATCTATGTTTCCTCCTCAAATTTCTCCGCTCATGTTAATTCTGGCATCTTCCCTTCCGGCATTTTTCTCTCTTTCAGGAATTCCGCAACCACATCCAGGCTTCTTGGTGAGTATTCCCATGCCGCGATCCCAATGACGTTCTCGGGAAGCTCGGACAGATCATAAGGGTTCCGCAGCGCCACCACGATCACAGGGACGGAAAAATCCGCACACTGTCTGAACAGATCCTTCTGTCCCTGATGCATATACCCATTGTAGGTCCCGATCACCATTCCGGTGTGCGTGTTCGCCAGCTCTCTGATCTTCTCCAGTTCCGCCTCATCCGGATCCTGAGAAATAATAAGACCGGTTCCGCCAAGCAGCTGCGCCATCCGTTCCGGGAAACAAAGCGACTGCGCATCCTCATTGCCAACCAGGCTGAAACGGCCTGCGCGGCACCCGATAAACACAGGATTCGCCCCGATGTCCGGAAGGCCTTTTGGGGAATGTCCGTTTTCCACAGGTCCTTTTTCCGTAAGACCATCCGGGATGTGTGCTGGCGGAACGTTTACCGCCGTGATCGTTTTCTTTAAGAGCCGGTACGCGGTCTCGCGGTCCGTCTGCCAGCCGTTTTCATCCGCAGAATACCGTCCATCATTCAAACCAGATTCATCCAGGTAAGCTTCCTTATAAGAAAGAATCCGCTCCGCGGCCCGGTCAAACACTTCTTCCGCAATCTCTCCTTTTTGTACGGCCTCTTCCAGTCTCCGGATTGCCTCCTCGGCGGCCTCCCGCGTATGGGAGACCAGTACCAGATCAACACCGGCCTCAAAGGCACGCAGGATCCCCTCCGTCGTGCCGTAATATTCTTTGATTGCTCCCATCTCCATGCAGTCGCTTAAGATGAGGCCCTCAAATCCCATCTCTTCCCGCAGCAGTCCGGTCAGGATCCTGCGGGACATGGTGGCCGGTACTTCCTCCGGCTCCAGTGTGGGAAATAAAATATGCGCGGACATCACAGCCGGTATCCCGGCCTTTACCGCCTCGCGAAACGGATACAGCTCTGTCTTTTGCAGTTCCTCTACCGGTTTATCGACCCGCGGCAATGCCAGATGGGAGTCCAGCGCCGTATCGCCATGGCCCGGAAAATGTTTTCCGCAGGCCAGTACGCCTTCCTTCAGCAGGCCGCGCATCATGGCATTTCCGTAAACCGCCGCCTGCTTCGGATCCGCTCCGTAGCTGCGCACGCCGATCACCGGATTCGCCGGATTGCAGTTCACGTCCAGGACCGGCGCCAGATCAAAATTAATGCCCAGCCGTTTCAGTTGCCGGCCGGTAATCCGTCCGGCCAGATACGCGTTTTCCGGATCTCCGGTCGCTGCCAGCGCCATCGCACCGGGAATATTGGCCGCGTCTTCCTTCAGGCGGATGATCTCCCCGCCCTCCTGATCGATCATGATAAACGCTTTCTGTCCGGTATTGCCGTAAATCTCTTCCTGCAGCTTTGCACACAGCCGTGCAGCCTGTTGGTTATTGTCAATATTTCTCGCAAAGAGAATCACATTTCCGATCTTATAAGAGTTCAGAAACTTCTGATACTCCGGGCTGATGTCCGGCCCGGGGATTCCCACACAAAAGCACTGTCCGATCTTTTCCCTGAGCGACAGTTTTTCCGATCTTAACCGCATAAAACTCCCCTCTCATCAAAGTCTTCCGTGTCAGCCGCATCTTCCGAATCTGTCATATCCTCTGTATATGCCATATGTTTTATGTCTTCTTTATCTTCTTTATCTTCTGCATCTTCGGTATTCTCAATAATCGCGCGGATCCGGCCTTCATTCTGATTCAGAAGTTCCTCCGCCGTCCGCTTATCTGTCTTCGTCATAATCATTACAATCGCTGTCTTCGCGCTGTAATCACACTCTTTCAGAGTCTCTCTGGCTGTCACGCCATCCGTGCCCGTCACATTCCTGACAATGCGCACTGCCCGCTCCACAAGCTTCTCGTTGCTTGCCTTCACATCCACCATCTGATTGCCGTATACTTTTCCCATTTGTATCATGACCGTAGTAGAAAGCATATTCAGCACCATTTTTTCCGCGGTACCGCTTTTCAGGCGGGTCGATCCCGCAATGATCTCCGGCCCCGGCTCCGGAACGATCGCAATATCCGCCAGGCATTCCATCTCTGAAGCCGGACAGCAGGTCAGCCCGATCACCGGAGCCTCTACCTGTCTGGCATATTCCATGGCGCCCAGCACATAAGGAGTCCGGCCGCTGGCGGCAATTCCGACCAGAACGTCTTTCCCACAGAACTGTCTGGCTTCCAGATCCGCCTTCCCGGCTTCCCGGTCGTCCTCGGCGCCTTCCTTTGCCTTTACAAACGCATTCTCGCCTCCGGCGATGATTGCCTGCACCATCTCCGGGTCGGTGCCGAAGGTCGGAGGGCATTCCACTGCGTCCAGCACCCCCAGCCGTCCGGAGGTCCCGCATCCGATATAAATCAGCCTTCCGCCTTTTTTCAGCTGCTGATATATTATGCCGGAAGCTTCTGCAATCTGCGGTATCACTTTTGAAACCGCCTCTGCTACTTTTTTGTCCTCGTCATTCATCAGACGAACCATATCCTCTACTGCCAGTGTGTCGATATTAAATGAGACCTCATTGCTCTCTTCTGTCGCAATATAATCAAGCTTTACCACAATGTTCCCCTTCCTGTACATTTTTCTGCATGACATAACTGTTCCGTACTTTCGCAGTTACAGCATTCCTTCCATTTTCCGTCTTTACACTGACTCTTTTTCTCCAGAAACAATATTGTTATTATCTGCAAACTCCTGTGGAATTACCCCTTGACAGCTCCGACCGTCACACCCTCCAGGAAATATTTCTGCAGGGCAAAGAACAGTATAAACATCGGCAGCGCGGAGACCGTTGCTCCGGCCATCATCGGGGCAAAATATGTCGTGTTCGCGTAGCTGAAATTCTTCAGGCCGACCTGTATCGTCTGCATGGCCTCCGAATTCGTGATAAGAAACGGCCAGAAGAAGGTATTCCACTCGCCCAGGAAGGTCGTGATCGCTATCACGGCCAGTACCGTCTTCGACATTGGCACCACGATCCGGAAGACCAGTGCCGGCTGACTGCAGCCGTCAATCTTGGCCGCCTCGATCAGGGCTGAGGGGACGGAACTGATAAACTGCTTAGCCAGAAACACATTGTAACAGTTCACAAGTGTCGGTGCAATCAGCGCCACATAGGTATCCTGCATATGAAGATTATTCACAAAAAGCATATAGAGCGGAACCTGCGTCACCTGATACGGCACCATCATCGCTGTCAGCAGCAGGAAGAAGAACACCTGGCACCCCGGAAATCTGATCTTGGCAAATGCGTAGCCTGCCAGTGTAGAAAAAATCACATTTGACAGAGTCACTGTTCCCGCGACGATCAGCGAATTCAGAATCCATCGGAATGAATATGGACTGAATTCGAAAAAGAACTTATATGACCGCAGGGAAATGCTTTTCGGTATGATCGAATAGCTTCCGCCTCCGGACTCCACCGGCTCGCCGAACGAGGAAACGATCATATAAAAAATAGGGAATAAAACGACTGCCGCCAGCAAACACAGCACAACAGCAAGTATCACATTTCTGACTTTTCCCTTCCACTTATTTTTTCCGCTGTAACGTTTATAGAGTCCCATCCGCTTTCCTCCCGGTTCCGTATTCATTTAACAGCAGGCCACAGACCGCCTTCTCCGAAGGCTATATGCCGCTTACGCGTCATATGTCTGAGGCTTGATGGGCGTTCCGCCCATCCCGAAATGAAAATACAGCCTTGGGCAGATAAATCTGCACAGTCTGTCTTTTCATTTCGCTGCTGTTCTGAACTGTTTTTCAATACTCTACATCGTTGGACGTCAGCTTCAGCTGCGCGATCGAGAATATGGAAATCAGTACCGCCAGCATCAGCGCCTGCGCGCAGGCTTCTCCATAATCAAAATACTCAAAAGCCCGCTTCCAGATCAGCAGTCCTACCATGGTCGTTTCGTTATCCGGTCCTCCGCCGGTCATGAGATAAGCTGTCTGGAAAGACTGGAGCCCGTTAATAATACTTGTAATGATCAGAAATACAGTAGTCGGTTTCACCAGGGGCCATACCACGTAGCGTATCTTTTCAAAAAAACTCGCCCCATCCATGTCCGCCACCTCATAATAAGTGGAATCAATTCCCAGAAGCGCAGCAATATAGATGATCAGGTTCTTCCCCAGCCCGGAAAACACAGCCACAGCAATCAGCGTACCCATCGCTGTCTTTTTGCTGCCCATCCAGTTAACGGCAGAAATCCCGAAGATCTTCATCACCCTGTTCAGCAGGCCTGAGGAAAGCGGCGAAAAGATCCATTTCCATACAAAGGCCAGCGCTACGCCGGAGGCGATCGCCGGCAGATAATAAACTGCCTTAAAAAACGTCTGCATTCTCTTACGGAAAGGCAGAACCATCACGGACACCAAAAACGACAGAATCAGCAGCAGCGGTACCGTAATAACCGTGTACACAAGCGTATTTTTCAGCGCCTTCCAGAAAAGAGAATTATTCAGGCTGTTGATATAGTTCTCAAGTCCCACCCAGGTAGAACCCAGGGGCTTATATTCATAAAAGCTGGTAATAAATGCGGAAACCACCGGATAGAGCGTAAAAATGGTAAACGTACCAAGCGGCACCAGAATAAATATATAAGCCCATATCATATCCTTTTTTATTATCTTCCTGCCAGTTTTTTTCTTCATGTCAGTCCATGCCCCTTCCTGTGATGTAACTGTTCCGTACTGTCCCGGACGCTCTGTGATCGCAACTGTACCGCAGCTTCCCGGACGCCCTGTAATCGCAACTGCGCTGCAGCTTCCCGGACGCCCTGTGATCGCAACTGCGCCGCAGCTTCCCGGCTGCCCTGTAATCGCAACTGCGCCGCAGCTTCCCGGCTGCCCTGTGATCAACGATCATGTATAACGGAAGAAAGGGGAATCACTTTCATGATTTCCCTTTCCCCACACCGCTGCATCGTTATGTAACCTGACCATTCACCGGTCAGTCAGACTTTAATCCGTAACACATCCGTCCTCGCCGAAAGCGTCATACGCCGCTTCCACGATCGCATCATACATCTCCTGCGCGGTAGTCTCTCCCGCAAGAAGCGACTGGAACTTCGGAACAATGACTTCGTCCAGAATCGTGGTCGCCTGTGCGCTTAAGGAAGCCGGGATGTCCGGTCTTGCTGCCGCAACCTGAGCCGTAAGGTTCTGCACCGCTGCCGTATTGTATTCATTCTTATTCTCGATCGGATCAAGCTCTTCGTAAGCAGCCGTGCCGGTCTCGCATACCGGTGTCAGATACAGTTCCTGAGTAGTCAGGGCTGCACGCTCCCCACTTGCAAAATAGTATGCAACCTTCGCCACATTCGCTACATGGTCTGCATCCGGATCCGTCTCGCCTGTCAGGCAGATGTAGCCGTCCACAGCCGCATACGCGTTCTGTGTACCATTTTCAAATACCGGTACCGGAAGCACAATATAATTCACTTCGATACTGCCTTCTACTTCCTCGCCTTCACCTGCTTCGATCAGCGCGTTATTATTCGCTGCAGATCTTTCAAAGGAAGAAAGTCCCTTACCAGTGATCATGGTCTGACCTGTCAGGAACATATTCCATCTCATGCCGGCGTCAACTGAGTTAAGAGAAGAAGGCATGGAGCCGTCATCGATCAGCGCGCGGATATCCTCCAGGAAATCCAGCATCATGGAGCTTGTATAGGTATACTTCAGGTCTTCGTCAAATGCAGACGGCATACCCGCGTTATTCACGAAAATGTTAAAATAATCCGCTGCGGTAACGCCTGAGCAGGCAAATACGAAACCATAGGTCGTCACTTCATCGCCATCCGTGATCACACCGGCAGCGATCGCCTCACGGAACTCATCATACGTCCAGCCGTTCTCCTGGATACTCTGCCAGTCAATCCCTGCTGCCTCGAGCATCTCCTGATTACCGCCGATACACTGTACTTCGCAGTAAGCAGGCAGTCCATAGATGCCATCCTCTACCTGGAAATAAGACAGGATCGTCTCATCAAAATCAGCAAGTGTGTCGCTGTCCAGATACTGGCTGAGGTCAAGCGCCATCCCAAGATCCACATACGTAGACACATCATCATAGCCTACGAAAGCAATATCCGGCGGTGACCCGGCATTCACCTGGGTATTCAGCTTCTGATCGATATCTTCCCAGCTCGCGGTCGTGATCTCGATATCAATGTCCGGATTCTCCGCTTCGAAAGCTGCTTCCCATTCATAGATCATGTCCTGATAGGTATCAGATACAGGCGGTAAAAGCATGGTAACGACATCCTTATCCTCGCTGGCAGATACGCCGAGCGCTGATGCAGAAAACATACTTGTCGCCATTACCGCCGCTGTCGCGAGACAGGTCATTCGCTTTGTCAGGTTTCTTTTCATTTCATTTCCTCCTTTTTCTGATGATATGACAGTTTCCGCGCCGTACATTTTTAAAAAATTGTACAAGCTTTCCCTTATTTATAGCCTAATAATAGTTGAATTTGCCCATTGTGTCAACCTTTTTTTGAAATTTTATTTTAAAAAACAAAATATTTTTAGATTTTTATTTCTTAGTGGTGAAATATTTTCGGAAATGATTCATTCATTCACAAAAAATTCTTACAGGCTGCAAAAAAACTGTATTTTTTTACCCGCTTCGTTACAGGTGTGTTTTCCTGGATTAAACAGGAAACGGTGACTGCCGCCGTCCTCTCACAGAAAAAGCTGCCAGTATCAATACTTCCATACTGGCAGCATTCCATGATCATCCATTATTCATCTGATTTTCTTACAAAATCTCTTATTTCATAAATGAAATCATACAGCATTTCTAAAAGCTTCGAAACTGTTCAGTACCTTCACAGTTACGAGGGAAAAGCCCATTTAAAATCGC
>JAJQHQ010000062.1 GCA_021199655.1 Lachnospiraceae bacterium
AGCAGGATTCCCCGGTTCGTGCGTACAAAAATATTGAAGCCAATTTCATTTTCCAGTTCCTTTATCGCCCCGGAAAGGCTGGACTGGGAAATAAATAACTCTTTTGCAGCGCCATTTATGGAACCGTGATCAGCAATCGCAAGGGCATATCGTAACTGTTGCAGAGTCATCGTTGTCTCCCTCCTTACTACAGCCTCTTACAATAGTAAACGACGTAAGTCGTTTTACTTTGCGCCAGACGCGAGGCTGCGGCGCTGGACATCCAGTGGATGTCCGTTTAGCGCCGACCGAAGCGGAGCGGAGACCGCAGCCATTCCTCGCGCGTCTGTGTGCATCATTCAACTTTATTCCAACACCAGATTTTCCTTTTTCACTTCACCTTTTTCCACATGGAAAGAATTCAGAACCGGAGCTGTCTGATTCTCCAATGACAGGATCAGATAGCTCGCGCTGCTGTCAAAAGCCAGCCGTATATCTTCCTGGGAAGGACGTGACGGCGACTCCGGATGGGAATGCCAGTTTCCAAGCGGTTCCCATCCGTTCTGACGCATATCTCTGACAGCCGAAAGCTGTTCTTTGGGCTTCAGTGAAAAATGCTCCCTGGAATGATCGATATTGGTAAGAAGATACACATTTTCAATATATTTTTCTCCTCCTTCGATTCTCCCGCCGATCAGGCCGCAGGCCTCCTCCGGAAGCTGTGCGAAAGCATGGGAAACCATCTTATCGTAATCTGCTTTTTTCAAATGAATCGTCATGTTTATTTTCTCCTCAGATACCCTCGCATTCTGTCTGTTCATAATCAATCAGTTCTGTGATAGTCGGATGTGTTCCGCAAACCGCACAGGAACCGTCCGCTTTTGGAAGATGGATTTTCCGGAAGTCCATTTTGATTGCGTCAAAAGTCAGCAGGTAACCAGTCAACAGTTCTCCAACTCCCGTGATATATTTGATCGCTTCCATCGCCTGAAGACTGCCAATGACGCCGCCCATTGCTCCGATCACGCCCGCCTGTTTGCAGGTCGGAACCGCATCTTTGGGCGGCGGATTTTTAAATACGCAACGATAGCAGGGGCCTTTCCCCGGCACGTAAGTCATCAACTGTCCTTTAAATCGGATGATTCCCGCGTGAGAAAATGGTTTTCCGGCCATCACACAGGCATCATTGATCAGAAATTTTGCCGGGAAATTATCGGTTCCGTCAATAATGAAATCATAGTCTCTGATCAGATCCATGATGTTTTCCGCGCTCACAAATGTGCGGTATGTATTTACCTGCACATCTGGATTCATCCGGTTCATCGTCTCTTTCGCAGACAGAACCTTTGCTTTCCCCAGGTCCTCTGTCGAATGGATGATCTGTCTCTGAAGGTTCGAAAGATCCACCTCATCTGCATCTGCGATACCGATTGTCCCGACTCCCGCAGCGGCCAGATACATGGCCGCAGGCGCCCCCAGGCCCCCGGCGCCAATGATCAGCACTTTCGCATTTAACAGTTTTTTCTGACCCTTTACACCGATTTCTTTTAAAATGATATGTCTGGAATAACGCTCAAGCTGCTCATTTGACGCCGTCCAGCGCGATGTCGGAGCGTCGGACGGATGTGGAGTGTTTCCCGCACTGCCGACATTCGTATCATTCTGTACCCCCATCAGCAGCCACCTCCCATAAAATACAGGAATTCTACCACGTCGCCCTCCTTCAGCGCCGCAGTTTCAAAAGTGGCACGTTCCGCAAATTCCTCATTTACGGAAACGCTGACATAGTCCGGCATTTCCACATCCTCTGATTTGATCAATTCAGCAATCGTAATTCCATCCTTTACTTCTTTTGTTGTTCCTGCAACCGTTATTTTCATCACAATCTCTCCTCCATATTACAGATTCTCTCTGACTGCCATCTCCAGCACAGGCTTTGGCTGTACCCCGCTAAACCGGCCGACTTCCTTTCCGTCCTTCAGGAAAAGAAACGTCGGCGCGGAAAGGACGTGATACTCGGCAGCAAGCTCCGAATTCCACGCGACATTTACTTTTCCGACAAACACCTGGTCGCCAAATTCTGCGTTAAGCTCTTCCTCCAGTTCGGCCAGTACCGGCGCCATGCGCTTGCAGGGAACGCAGCTGTCTGAATAAAAATCGATCAGGGACAGTTTCCCATTCTCCAGTACCTTTTCCCGAAAGCCTGTACTATCAATCTTTTCCGCCATTCTCCTTCACCCTTTCTCCGTTCTTTTTCTTTCTGCCAGCTGCCGTGAAAGCCGCGCCAGTTGTTTCAAAGCGCTGCCTCTATCCGCACTTTCTCACGAACAGTTCGAACGTGCCGTCCTTATTGTCGGTCAGCTTCAGGACCTGATGCCCCTCTTCCTTTATGCTTCTCGGAACATTCTGAACCGGCTCTCCCCCATTCAAATGAATAGAAAGAATCTGCCCATCCTCCAGTTCCTCCAGTGCTACTTTTGCTTTCACAAACGTCACCGGGCATACGACATCTGTAATATCGACTGATTCATCCGCCTGAAATTCCGCCATCCCCTTTTCCTCCTTCCTGTCTGGATTTCTGTTTTAGTGATTCTCTGCTCCATCGTACGCCGCTTTCAGCGCTTCATAAAATTTCTCTTTGCCGACACGATCGATCGTGAATTTGAACCGTTCTCCGGAATTCGCATTTTCTCCAAAAAAACGGATTGCCGCATCTGTAACCGCAAAAAGCTGCTCTTCGGATGTGATAAGAGGCAGGGGCGATTCCCCTTTGCAAATACTGTTGCCGAACGTACCGCCAAACGATAAAATGTATGCCGTTTCCGCGTCCCAGGCATCGGTCGGACAGGATTTTGCACATCTTCCGCAGTAATTGCATTTTTCGTAATCCACCGTAACCTTTCCGTCCTCCAGGGTAATCGCGTGGGAGCGGCAGGCCTGCTCACAGACTCCACATCCGATACAGTCTTCCTGGCGCCATTTTACATTCAGCGCCCCTTTGATCCCCACATCATTTTCCTCTGCTTTCAGGCAGTTGTTCTGGCAGCCTGTGACTCCGAATTTAAATTTATGGGGAAGCTCTCTGCCGAAGTAGCGCTGATCCAGCTTTTTCGCAATATCCTGACAGTCAATATTGCCGCTCGGACAGACTGCATTTCCCTGGCAGGCCGTCACAGTACGGACGCGCGGCCCGCAGACGCCGGGCCTGCAGCCGCCATCTGCAAGCTCTGCTTTCACCGAATCAATGTCCTTTAATTTGATAAAGGGAATTTCCACTCCCTGACGTGAGGTCAGATGTACATAACCCTCTCCATATTTTTCCGCCACCTCGGCGATCTTCGCGAGATTCTCCGCCGTTAGCGTACCGCCCACCACCTGCAGACGCAGAGAAAAATGGTCTTTTTGCTTCTGGCGCATAAAGCCGCCTTTTTTCAGAGTCGCGTAATCAACTGCCATCGTTCTTCTCCTCCTTCTTTTTTGTTACAGATACCCGCCATCCTGTGTACCCTCTGATACTAGCGATGTTTCCCGAAGGATCGCCATTGCAATCTCACTTGCAGAGCGAATATCCACATCCTTCCATCCGGTATAGACAGATGGATTCTCCGCAATATGTACTCCCGGGTTTTCCACCAAAAGTACGATCAAACCAGCTTCCGTTAAAAGCTCCAGAATCCGATCCAGGTCATCATCTGGACAAGGCTGATAAAGGAAGGTTCTTCTTCCTTCCGTGTATTCACAACTCACGCTGACAAATAACCAACATCATATCCCGGGTTGCTGTACCATCCGCTACCTTTCTCCATCATCCGTCTAACGGCAACAATCGCAAATGCCTCCGGCGGATAGAAAAATCAATCTCATATCCTTGCCTCCTATATTCCTACTTATTTAGTAGGTTTTGTATGTTATGTGGTAATCATACAATAAAAAACGGAATCCGTCAATTTCCGGATTCCGATAACTGGTTATCGGTTTTACAGATAGCACCCACCTCTATGCCACCATTCTTTCATATGGTATTTTTGTTCAACTATGTATAAAAGCGCCCTGCCATCTATTAGATGACCAAGGACGCTTACCAGTTTTCATTCTTTTACACGACCGTGATTGTATTCTTCAGCATTCCCATCCAGCATGTGTAGGTATAGGTCCCGGTCTCGGAAGGCGTAAATTCGATCACATTTTCTCCTTCCTGCAAAGTAACCTGCAGGTTGTATTCCGGAATCACGATCGCATTATTGCAGCCGTTCAGGCTGGATGCGTCCGCGGTAATCGTCCAGACAACAGGAACCCCCGCCTCCACCACGATATCGTCAAACCCGTTTACATGGAGAGTCGTTGACAGGACCTGAACATTGTTTTCTGTATCAACCATTGCCGTCACTGCACTGCCGTCCGAGGTGCCGGAGACCGACAGCCCCGGCAGGGAAATTCCCAGCAGGGCAAAATTATTCTGCAGCATAAACAATCCAAATACCAGTACCAGCACCGCACTCACACGCAGCATGCGGCTCTTCCATTTCTTTTTCAGCAGACCGGCCGTCACTCCGACGATCAGCATCAGCGGGATCGTCCCGAGGCAGAAGAAGAACATGGAGAGTGCTCCGGCTGCAAAGCTGCCCGCGGCGATCGCGTACAGCTGCATGGACTGCAGCGGTCCACAGGGCATAAACGCATTCACAAGTCCGACCGCGAAAGAACCGCGTCTGCCAAAGGAAACCGCGGCATTCGCAACACTCCCGGGCATTTTTAAGGTCAGCTTTTTTAAAAATCCAAAGTTTCCCAGCATGTTGATGCCGGTCAATACCATGAAAACACCTGCCAGCACACCGATCAGACCGCGGACACGCAACGTGACAGAAGCTGCCTCACCGATCAGGCCGAGAATTCCCCCGACGACCGTATAGCCGGTCAGCCGCCCGGCATTATACAGCACGTTTTTGCGCACCGGCGCGTTTTCCTCTCCGGACACGCTCTGTGTCAGATTGATCCCGCCGCACATGGCGATGCAGTGAACCGAGGTAAAAAGCCCGATCACAAAAAGCACGGTATAGCCGACCCGTTCCTCGCTGACAGTCGGAAATCTCTGGAAGACCTGTGTCAGGCCGCACTGGGTTGCGATCACATAGAGACCCAGGATAATGACAAGAATATACAGGGTATCCCGATTCCGTCCCTGGATGCTTTTCCGGTTCTGTTCCTTATCCTGTGTTATATGATCTCTCCGCTTTTGTACTTTTTCAGATTTTCCCAATTCAACAGACGCATTATGAGCATCTGCATCATAGTCGGGAATATCATACCCGGCCGCGCACACCGCTTTTCTTATCGCGTCAGGCGTCGCAGGCTCGTTATATTCTACCCACAGGCAGTTGCCTGCGCAGTCCGCCTTTGCGTCGCGGACGCCGTCCACTTTTCTTACTGCGCCCTCGACGCGGCGCTCACAGGCTTCGCACATCATACCTTCCACCGGTATCGATGCTTCTTTTCCTTTTTTACTCATATTGATCATCCTCTGCGTCTTTTAAGCATTCTTCCAGTTAGCAAAGGAATCTTTATATTCATCCAGGAAATCGCTGGAAATCGTAATCAGACCATCTGATTCCTCATAATTGTCTTCCGTCACCGGGACCGGATTGCATCCGCCCGCTTCCAGGCCGATGTCGTCCCTGGAAAACGCATTGCCGCAATTCTGGCAGATGAACGAATCCCCTTCCTGTACAAAATAGGCATATGGCGATCCCTGGCATACCTGGCAGGTATTCAGCGCCAGACGTACGGAACCATCCGATGCGGTCACAGCAAGCACTTCTACTGTGGTGCCGTCCGCGTCGTAATCGTAATAGGATGCGGTCTCGCCAATCTCACCGGTGTCGATCACAACCGCTCCGTCCGTCAGCGCATCTGACGACGAAGTGTTCGATGCCGCCTGCTCTCCGCCGCCGCTGCCGCCGAGCCTTGATACTGCAACCGCCGCGACCGCGGCAACCACCACCACGCCCGCGATCAGGGGCAGCACCAGATTTGTGTTGTTTTTGTTTGCGCTGTTTGTGTTGTTTTTGTTTGTGTTATTTTTGTTTGTGTTATTTTTGTTTGTGTTATTTTTGTTTGTCTTCTTTCCGGACATTCTGTCATTCTCCTTTTCCGCACCGTTGTTTATCGGCCGAAAATCATTTCTTTTCCTTTTCTCCCCAACTTTTTCTGACCCACCGCAGCCTGTAATCCTGTTCATTCATGATGCTGGATCGAATTCAGAAAATCTTTTGCGCGCTGTGTCTTCGGGTGATCAAAAAACTCTTCCGGCGTATTTTCCTCGAGAATTCTTCCCTCATCCATAAAAATAATCCGGTCGGCCACCTTTCTCGCGAAATTCATCTCATGAGTGACCACCACCATCGTCATGTTTTCTCTTGCGAGCTCGCTCATGACGGCCAGCACTTCCCCAATCAGTTCCGGATCAAGCGCACTGGTCGGCTCATCAAACAGAATGGCTTTCGGGTGCATGGCCAGAGAACGTGCGATCGCCACACGCTGCTGCTGCCCGCCGGAAAGCTGCGCCGGTACCTTGTCCGCCTGATCTTCCACGCCGACCCGTTTCAAAAGCTCCAGCGCCTCCTGGCGCGCTTCCTTTTTGGACTTGTGTAGCACATCTGTCGGTCCGACCGTCACATTATCCAGAATTGTCTTATGTGAAAAAAGATTATAGGACTGAAACACCATGCCAATCTGTGACCGGACCCGGGCAAGCTGTTTCCCTTCCTGAGGCAAGGGTTTCCCCTCAATCAATACCTCCCCTTCGTCAACCGTCTCCAGACGATTGATTGTGCGGCAAAGGGTTGACTTGCCGGAGCCGGACGGACCGATGATGACCACCACCTCGCCTTTTTTTACAGAAAGGCTGACGTCTTTCAGCACATACAAATCTCCAAAATATTTTTTCACATGCTTCAGCTCAATCACAGGCGTCTCCTGAGCCTGAATCACTGTTGTCTTCTCGTTTTGCATATCAAAGCCGCTCCTTACCTGTATTCCAATTCCCTTCTCCGCGGAATCTTATCTCTGTTTCCCTCTTTCGGACAGTGCCGTTGATATCCGGTTCAGGATATAATTGATCAAAATATAGATCACTGCCACGACCAGGTATACCGAAAGAAGCGCGTCATAATTGCTAATCAGTGCCTTTGCGTTCTGCATCAGATCCGCATACGTCACCACATAAGCAAACGTGGTATCTTTCAGCACAATGACAAGCTCCGAAATCATTGAGGGGATAACATAGCGGAATGCCTGCGGAAACACGATTTTAAAAAACACACTCCGCTCCCTCATTCCAAGGGAAAGCGCCGCTTCCGACTGCCCGCGGGGCACCGCATTCACGCCGGAGCGCAGTACCTCTGCGACCACGCCGGATGCAGAGATTGCTACCGGAAGCGTGATCTTCCAGTAAGCGGACAACGTAAACCCCAGCTGAGGAACGATCAGGAAAAAGAAATAGATAAACAGAAGCGTAGGAACTCCTCTGGTGAACTCTACCAGAGCTGTTCCCACCGCCCGCGCAAGCCGATATCTGCTGATTCGGCAAAGCATCATCGCCATCCCCAGCGCAAATGTGATCACACCGGCTCCGGCAGCCGCTCTTAGCGTTCCCATCAGGCCCTGGCCAATAAATCTCCAGGTCGTAAATCGAGTAAACAGCGTCCAGTATTTCGCGTCCAGCTGCCCGTTAATATAAAACAATCGAATCACGGCCGCCATCAAAGCAGCCAGAGCAACCAGAGAGACCGCCGTTATTGCTGTAATGATTTTCTGAGTTCTCGGGCCGGGAGGCTCGTAGAGCACATCCCGGATGGAAGTCTTTTGGCTATTCATCGCAGAATCCTCACCTTTTTATCTATCCAGCTTCCCACGCAGCCGATTACAAGCGCAGTCGCGCAATACAGCACCGCCGAGATCGCGAACGCAGTGATGCCGCCTACCGCATGCGTATTGATATAGGAGACAATCCCTGTCAGATCTGTCGAACTCATAGGAACCTGTGACGCAAGCGCGGTGGTAAGCATGGTGCCCACAAGCAGATTGGTCAGCTGCAGCACCGAAGTACGCAGTGCCTGCGGCAGCACCAGATTTTTTACCAGCTGAAAAAAAGTCATTCCCAGAGACCTTGCCGCCTCAATCTGGCCAACCTGAATCGTATTCATCCCTGCCATCAGGTATTCCGAGCAAAACGCGGACGGGATCAGAGAACAGGCAATCAGCACACAGGTATAGTAAGACCAGAGCATACCGATGTAGGGAAACGCGTACACCAGCAGGATCAGCAGCGCTGCACCCGGAATGTTCCGGAATATCTGTACATAGAAATCCCCAAACAGGCGCAGCGGACGGATGGGGCAGATCCGTACGACCGTAATGACGACCCCGACTGCAAAAGCGATCAGAAACGCAAAAAATGTCAGCCTCCATGTTGTCAGAAGAGCCAACAGATATTTATCCCCATATTGAGAAAGAAGAGTTCCTACAGACATTCCACATCCCCTTCCTGTTCCTCATTTTATGATACAAAGATTGCAAAAACGCGCAGCACGAAGATTTGTTTCCAAAGCTTCGCCTGACTCATGCAGCAGCCAGGAGGAAAGAATCCCCCCCTGGCCGATTTCCCTGCATTATTTCCTGCATCATCTACAGGAAACAACACTTATTACTTTCTTTATCATTCTCCAACTGCCGGAGCTTCCGGCGCGGTATCAATACCGGTCCGGTCGCCGAGGCTGATCTGCCAGAGGCTTTCCCATGTGCCATCGTCAATGATCTGCTGCAGGAAATCATTCACGAACGCCACGCCATCTGAATCGAGCGGAAGACCTATTCCATAATTATCTTCCGGTCCGAATACATCACCGGCAATCTCATATACATCCGGATTCTTTACGATCGCGTTCAAAAGCAGTGTATAATCTGTCACATACGCATCGACACGGCCAAGCTCCAGAGCCGCGCGGGCTTCCTGATCGGATTCAAACTCCTGAACGACCGCCTCCGGTGCATATTCCGCGAGGATGTCGGGGCCAGTCGAACCCGCCTGCGTAGCTACATTCTTTCCGGCCAGATCGTCTACTCCGGTAATTTCCGTATTCCCGGCCAGTACCAGCACCGCCTGCTGTGAGGAATAATACGGTCCCGCAAACGAGATCACTTCCGCGCGGGCCTCGGTGATCGAGTATGTCGCTACCACTACATCTACCTGATCGCTCTGCAGTACCGCTTCACGTGTGCTGGAATCTACTACTGTAAATTCATACGCGCTCTCATCCCCAAGGATGTAACGGGTCAGCAGCTGATAAATGCCCGCATCAAACCCGCGAAGACTGCCGTCTGTCTCATCGAGCTGGCTGAACAGATAGGACGCCTGCGCGCCGCCGATCCGGAGTACTCCCGCCTCCTTCACTGCAGTAGCCCATTCGCTTGAGGCGATCGTCTCATCATCCGCTACAGGGCCGGAAGCAACCAATTCATCAAACGCATCCTTATCAATTGCGATAGAATTATCCTCTGTTTCTGTTTCCTCCTCTGCAAATGCCATTGTGGAAAGACCTGCTGTAAGTGCAGCTGCCAGAAGCAGCGCTGTAATCTTTTTATATGCTTTCATATCTGTATTCCTCCTTTTCCTACTAATCCAATGTGGCTTCTATGTTTATTTCTTATGTGGGTAATAATACATGAGAAATCCTTTCCCGTCAAATCGGAAAAAACGATACCTGGTTATCGGGTTTTCCGATAACCAGGTATACGTATACGTATGTTTAGTCTCATTTTTCATTCACAGTCCAACTGCCCTGAACGCCTGTTCCAGATCACCTATGATGTCTTCCGGTGACTCAAGTCCAACACTAAATCGAATAAATCCCTTTCTGAATTTTTCCGGATATAACAGAATTCTCTCATCATAACTCGGCTGTGGAAAAATCAGGCTCTCATCATGCCCCAGCGAAACGGCAAAAGTGATCACCTTCAGCTTTGCACAGAACTGCTCGACTGTTTTATCGTCCGCATTTACACCAAAGGAAATCACACCTCCGAATCCGTTTTTCATCTGCCGCCTGGCCAGTTCGTGTCCCGGATTGCCGGGAAGTCCCGGATATGAAACGAACGTGATGTTTTCCCGCTGCTCCAACCACTCGGCGATCTTCTGTGCAGAGTGGTTAATCCGCTCCATACGCATGGGAAACGTGACGGATCCCCGGAAGATCTGCCACGCGTTGAACGGACTGATCACAGCCCCGACATTCACCTGCGCTTCATAGCGAATCCGATCCATCGTTTCCAGATCATTCGAGACAATCGCCCCTCCCTGTGCGTCACCATGGCCGTTGATAAACTTTGTAAGCGCGTCTACTACAAAATCTGCCCCAAGCTCCAACGGTTTTTGATTCAGAGGGGAAGCAAAGGTATTATCAACTGACAAAATTGCTCCATTTTCGTGAGCAAGCTTCGCAACCGCCGCTATATCTGTCACCCCTACGGTTGGATTGTCCGGGGTCTCGATATGAACCAGCTTTGTCCCGGGAGTGATCGCTCTTTTTACCGCCTCCAGGTCTGTCATGTCCACCATGACCGTTTCCACGCTGAATTTTTTATTGAACAGCTCATGGAACATCCGGTAGACAGCCATATAACTGACATTTGGATACACGACCCGGTCTCCTGATTTCAGAAGCGTCCAGAACAGCGCGTGAAGTGCCCCGACTCCGCTTGCCAGCACGATCGCATCATCTGCATTGTACAAAGCCGCGATTTTTTCCTCCAGCCAGTGCTGGTTTGCATTTCCGTTTCTGGAATACATCAAAAGATCCGTAGAGGAATAATTGACCTGTGAAAGATCATCCGGCAGCCTGTAACTGTTCGCCATGTGCAAAGGTCTGCGGACAGCGCCGGTTCCCTCGTCGTAATCCGTTCCGGTGTGTACGGCCTGCGTGGAAATATCGTACCCTTTGAATCTGTTCTCTTTTTTTGCCATGATGAACCCTCCTGATCATATTCTTTCCGTCACGAAGCGGATGAATTCCTCCGTCGCTTCGAGCGTGGCCGCGTGGGCAGTGTACATCTGATTACCCATCTGGGCGACGTTCATCTCGGGCATCCGCTCGCACATCACGATCCGGCTGCCGTACCGGTCCAGGATCTCCTGATGGCTGTGACGGTAGGCAAAGCAGTCCCGCTGGCTGGCGTAGACGCAGAAGTGATCTTCCCCGCGATCTGGAAGCAGCCGCTGATTTGCGGACACCATATCTGCCCAGATCTGGTATACGTCCGTGCTGTGCGCGTAGTTCATCATATCCGGCGTATAGCCGCCCGCCGGACGCATATTCACCTCAAGGCCAACGAAATCACCGATCTCACCCAGGCCCTTGCGCGCTTTCGTCAGCCGGAAAAATTCCATATGTACAAAACGGCTCTTTGCGCCAAAAGCTTTCACGGTAGCTCTCCCCAAAATGCGCAGGGAATCCGGCATCCGGGCTGCCACATAATAGGCAAGATCCCGCTGCTCCAGCACGATGTCCATGATCGAAGGCGGCCATACAGTCATCGACTCAAAAAGAGGCGCACAGTCCGCGTCAGTGATTGCGTCATAAGAACAAATATCGCCTTCAATAAACTCCTCCATCACGTAAGGCACTTCCGGAAGAGTGGCAAAAAAACTTTCCAGATCCTGCTCCCCATCCAGCCGCCAGGTGTCCGTCGCGCCCACACCAACATCCGGCTTCACGATTACAGGATAGCCGACCTCGCTAAGAAAAACCTTCGCTGCCTCAATTGTCGTTACCTTATGGCAGCGCGCGGTCGGCACACCGGCATCCTGATAATAGGCCTTCATTCCTGATTTGCTTTTGAACCGACCGACCTCATTCACCTGAACGCCGGTCGTGACGTGAAAATCCGTCCGCAGCCTCGCGTCCTGTTCCAGCCAGTATTCATTATTGGACTCAATCCAGTCGATCTTCCCATATTTAAAGGTGAAAAAGCCAACCGCCCGAAGCATCTGATCGTAATCCTCCAGCGTATCCAGCCGATAATACTCCGTCAAAGCGCTTTTCAGCTCGTTCGGCAGCTCGTCATAGGGCGTATCTCCGATGCCAAGCACGTTAACGCCATTTCTCTTCAGACGGTCGCAGAAGTTCCAGTAGGTGCGGGGAAACTGCGGCGAAACAAACACAAAATTCATATACTCTTTCCTCCGATTATTGTCCCGATTTGCCTTGCAAATCGCGGACGCAGGCCATGGCATAGCATGCCACGGCTCTCCGATTTCAGAAAAAGAACTCTCAAAAACGAAATTTTGAGAGCCCTTTTCAGATATTTTCAAAGTTGTCCCGATGAACTTTTCCCC
>JAJQHQ010000058.1 GCA_021199655.1 Lachnospiraceae bacterium
CGTTCTTTCCGGATCGCCCTGCATCGCAAAACTCTTCAACAACCTGTATATCCTGGTACTGCGCGTATCCAAGGATTTTCTCACGCTGCGCGTCCAGGGAGAAACCTTCCGTCTGCATCTCCGTAGATACGCGCGTGTAAATGTAACACCGCTTCTTTTTGTCCATCTTATTTCCCGTTTACTCCCGTGCCTTTTTACTCCCTTTGTATGCCACTATCCATATCACTTTAGCTTATCGATAAACTGGAATTTATCATCTGAATAGATACGCAACTACAACAATCAGTGCATCATATACGCCATGTAAAACTACAAGAGATAGCGTAGACACATTCTTGATTTTATTTCTGCATAGACAAAACAGCAGTCCTAATACTGAGGTCCCAAATACTTGGAAAATGTTCCCGCTAAATATGTGAGCCAAACCAAACATAATAGACGATACAATCACCGCAGTTGCAGTGTTGCTGATTTTTTCAATTTTATAATATAGAAATCCCCTAAAAATGAATTCTTCCGTAAGACTCACTGCCAGAACACAATAAACAAACTCGTATGCAAATTGCCATAATTGTTGATAAGTTTTACTGGAATTTACAAAGTCTCCAAAACCTGCTAAGTGAGGAATTAAAGTAAAAATGATTGAAAAAACAAGCCCCAATAACACACCGGTTATGACCTGCTTTACAATGTTGCTTTTAGAAAACCCATATTGCGACAGTTTTTCTTTTCGAGCAATCATAATAATTATCGGAACAATTGCAACAACCCAATACGTAACAAACGCTGCAATCATTCTTAGGTGAAATGAAATCGACATTAATACATAGGCATTAAATATATTAAGTCCCAAAAACATCATCATTGTTCCTATAAAACCAATGACAATATCTGCTAGTTCACTTTTATTTCTCATATCGTTTCTCCCTATAAATCCCGATTTATCGATCAGTGTTTTATACAAAAATAGTCTTAGTCCAATCCTGTGGTTCCTTTTACAATATTTTCGATATCTCTCCCACCATAAAACACTCGAACAACATTAACAACGTTCTCTTTAGCCTTAACCTGATAATATATAATAAAATTATCCACTGGCAGTTTATGTACTTCCATCGAGTGCCAAGGTTCCCATTCAACCAAAACATAGCGTTCCGGCATGCTTGTCAATGAACGTGCTTTTTTTCGAATACGTTTTACCTGAGCAGCAGCATTTTCCGGTGCCAAAAGTTCATTTGCTATGTAGTTATAGATCTCTCTCAAATCTCCCAACGCATCCGCAGAATAATTAATCCTGTAGTTTTCTGTCATATACCGAACTCCTTTGCAAGTATATCATCCACTTCATCCGCAGAATATACATTTCCAGCATTGATGGAATCCATACCCTTTTGAAGTTCCGCATCCAGCTGTTCCCTGCTCATCGCGCCGACAGATAATGGTTTAGACGTTGGTAAACGCAAATCAAATGGCATGCCATTCTTTAGCACAATCTGACTATACAACATTTGAATGGCACTGGATGGAGAAATTCCCAACTTAGAAAGGATACCCTCAGCACTATCTTTCAGATTAGAATCTATTCTTGCGTAAACAGCACTAGTATTTGCCATAATACCGCCTCCTTTTTTTCTTGATATTATACCATCAAATGCTTGCAATTGCAAGCGTTTGTTTTGGCTGTATGACCCTGTTTTCCGTGCAGACCTGCGGCGGCGCAGCCGCCCTCATATGAAAATACCCGTTTTTATACCGTAAAACTCACTCTAAGCGATTCTGCGATAAAAACGGGTACTTCATAAAGTTTTGGCCTTCTCGTCGATTCTGGTGAGAAATAGCCGCAATATTTTGCAATTTTTAAGGGTATCTGTATCTGCTAATCTGCTGTATATTCTTTATCCGTACTATTCCGCATACTGTTATATTTCTCTGCGATCTCTGCAAAATGTCTTTCAGAATCCGCCCTTGCTTCACGCTGCTTTGCGAGATGCGCCTGATACCTGTCTTCCGCTGTACTACCGTCTTTATAGTGGATTTTCTGCATCCATTCCTGACGTGACGGATCTTCCTGCATGACTTTCGCTTTTTGCCGCTTCACTTCACTGATATCTGTATCCAGTTCGTCCTGTTTCTTCTTTAAATCCGCTTCCAGTTCTAACTGTTCTTCGAGACTCGCCTGTTCTAAAGCGGCCTGTCTCGTCAGAAAGTATAATTCCAGTTCTGCTTCATCCTGCCTGTATTGCTGTTCGATCTCTACCCGTTCTTCACGCAGCGACCGATTCATCTTTCTTTTCATGACGGTTTCTTTTTCTTCAACCGTTTTATCTGCTTTTTCCTGTGCTTCGGCTTCAGTATTTACTTTGTATAATTTTGCGGCGTTCACAAGAATGTCGGCTACGCCGTCATAATCACCATATATCATCTGACCCGTTCCAAGAAGAGAGGAAAAAGATTTCCGGAATGCGCGGTCAATCTGACGGCTCGTTTTATCCAGATATTCGCCCTTTTCCTTCTGATCCCTTGCGACCTGTTCCTGCTGTTTCTGCGTTGCCATCAGTCTTCGCTCTGTTTTGTGATTTTCCACCATTGCCGCATTTGCTTCCTCCATGGCTTTAGCTGCTTTTCCGAAGGCATGAGCATTAACGGACTTGCCTGAATTTTTTGCTTTTGCTTTCCGCTCTGCTTTGTACTCATCATCTGTTTTGTAACGCTCCCAGTCGGTCACGTCCAGATCGTCCATATCCCATCCGCGTTCACGCATTCTCGCCGGATAGACTTTGTTAAAATCGGTGTAGAATTTCGAGTCAATCAGATTTCCGCAATAGCGGCCGTCCGGACTGATGCAATCAAGCGCTCTATGTAAATGCTCATCCGGAATCTGCGGCGGCACAGTTTCTAATCCTTCATCCCTGTGAATTGCACTGAACCTGATATTTTCATCACGGAATATATCCGGCTGAAACTCGCACAGAATCTCCCATGAATCCTGATAAAACTTATCGTACTGTTCGCGCGTCCAGTCCGTGCAGACTTCATATGGCGGATTGATAATAACCGCACATCCGATCACGGTGTTATGAGGAAGACGCCTATGCCTTATTACGGGATTTCCGCTTTTGTCTTTCCCCTGTACTTCCAGCCGGCATTCATTTGCACGACGTTCCATATCATCCCAGACAGCGAAACCGGAATCGGACTCACCTTCGTATGTATTCAACGAAGAACGAGAACGATCCAGCGTCACCGATGAAGATATCCGTTCTTTTCCCATCTCGCCCAGTATTGCTTTCCCGTTTGACCGATGTTTTCCGTTCGACTCACCCCGAACCAATCCGGTCAACTGTATCGCACATTTGAATCCCATAACGTATCACCTCATCCGTGAGATTTTTTAAAAACCCAGTGTAACTGTCCTCTGGGTTTGTAAACAAACCCTCCGGACTTTCTCTCTGGGGGAAGTATCCCCCAGCCGAAACGGCACACCCCCTCTTTTGCGAAACCGCCACAACGGAACAACCCGTCACGCATTTGCGTTTCCGGCAGACATCCGTTCCGAAATAAAATCGTAAAACGTCTGTCCGTTGTTCAGTGTCAGATGTTTCGCAGCTTCGACAAAACTAAGCGCAAACGAAACTTCTTTCTCGTATGCTTCGCGCTGTGCCTGCTGCTCTTCCAGCTTCTTTGCTTTCTTCGCTTCTTTCCGGATCGCGTTCAGCTTCTCCTTCATCGCTGCTTCTTCTTTCTGTAACTGCTCATATGACTTCATGATAATTACCTCCTGAAAAATAATTGAGAACCTTATGCTTCTTGATATCACTATACGTTATGGTTCCCCATAACGCAATTAGTCAAATTCACAGCTCATCATAGAAAGCCATTTCCAAAACCTGACGAACCACGTTCCTAGAATAAGATTTAACTGCATCATATACCCTGTGTCTTTCAGCTGCAGAATATATCTGGTTGACAAAAAAACCATCATCGTCTTTCAGCTTCTGCAAATACTGGTATTCATAACCGTCCAAGTCGATCCGGTAAGTCTTTGTTCCACCAATGGTCTCAAAATCTCTCTTATGCGCCTGCATCTCCTCAAGATGTTCTTTATAATCCTTGTCACTACGAAATTTTATATATAACGTAGTATTCATGTAATCGTTGTAACCATAATCATCATAGCCATTGGATTCCTTCCAAAACCAATGAGCAAACTCGACCAGCGTATCAAACCGCTTCATTTCTTCCGCTTCATACTCTTCGATAAACCGCTCACGTGCAGCTTCCCTTGCGGCTTCCTTTTCAGCTTCTATATCTTCCGAGTATTTCACAACAGGTACCATTGTATCCGGAACCTGTTCCGGATCTGAAATCTTATCATCGTGGTTCTCCGTAATCATATGTGCCGCTTCAATAACAGGCTGTCCGTATTGCGCGTATACCTGTTCTTTTGCGGATCCATCCAGACGCTCAACAATAGACTTTAAACTGCCGCGAACATTTGCGTAAACTTCCATCGTTTTCATGGCGCTCAAATCCCTGTTCACAAATCCCTTATTGATAAGAATATCAAAATCATTTTCGTGAACACAGATAATCATCGGGAAACGCCGCCACGCCTGATTTTCATCTTCTGCCGGGCGATTCCATCCATGATAATCCGTATATCCAGTAGCCAGCATTGATATAAAATCTTCATATGAGTCTATGCCGTTAATAATATTCAACGTATTGTTCAGAATCACTCGTGTATATTTTGCATTCTGCGCCATCTTCTTCGGATGCGGATCGAGCAGTTTATAAACCCCATTCGCACCGAACTGCTGCAAGAAATCTGCTGCACGTAAATCATCATAAATAACCGCCGGTTCACCGTCATACCCGTCAAAAGTAACGCGTTTGTCATTGCCCACATGAAAAAACGGATTCGCACTTTCCGGACATAAAGCCTGTGCGAGATATTCCGTAAACGAAGACTTCCCGATTCCGCCCGGTCCGTCCACATAAATAGTCAGCCGGAACGGGCAAGGCGGCGCATCCAGCAGATAATCCAACCGGAGCGGCGGAAGCGTGTTCTTAATCTTGGAATATGTAAGCGGATCATCTTCTCGGCATTCCCTCATCGTCCAACCGTCCCGCATAACATGCATCCGCATCGTATCCGCCGGTGACATTTCACCGGCACGCTTTCCATACTTTGCCCTGTTTGCCTGCATATCCGTAAATTCTTTCCGGAAATCAAAACCGGGCGAAGCGTGCATTTCATCATCGTCATAATGCGTTTTGCCCTGCTCCACCGCTTTCGGACTCTCGTGCGGCAGATATTCAGCAGCATCGAGAAAAGCGCCCTTCCCACGGCATATCGTTACCATGTTAGCCGGAACTCCGAACCAGCGAGCCACAGTAGAAACCGGCACTTTGCACGGGATATCCACAACGATATGAGCGTGCTTGAACTTTTTGTCTCCGGCTTTTATCCGCCCGGCGCGATCCGTTATCTCATCTTCCGGCGTGTAAATATCGCGGTCATGCCAGCACCACAAATAGCGCTTAATTGACTTATGATCCAGACCTTCCCAAATCTGGTCTTCTGTAATCCACGGCGTAATTCCCGGCTTTAACGTTTGCCTGTCATCTTCCCATTCATCAGAAAACGGCGCAGCAAGAAACTGCGTAATCATAAAAACACGGTATCTTGACTCTCCGGTATCGCAGTCATCTTCCGCGCCCATGCCGGCTTGTTCTTCTGCCAAACGCCACCACCAGAAATTGGCATAACCATCCGGATCATTCTGGCGCAAAAAGTTCATCTGCTGTATGAACGTCGCATCGTCCATGTCATCAATCTTTCTGTAAGTATCAAGATTTAATTGCGCAAACTGTTTCTGATAATCAGCAGAATAATTCGGATCGGCTTTCAAATGCTTCACGGCATCTATGCCAGCCTTTCTCTCGCCTTTCTTTGAATTTTTCGTTCTGTAAGCCATAAGTAAAATCACCGCCTTCTGAAAATTTCGATCACAGTATATCCGACGAAAAATCAAATGTCAATGGTTTTACACACTTTCTTTGCACATATGTATAGCATATACTGTGTAGAACCAGTTGTGAAAACTGGTGCTAAAGCGTGTCGATTTTACACAGTTTACACAGTTGCGAATTTCCCACCCACACAAGCCCATAGTGGGTGGGGAAGCGCGTATTTAACGGGCTTTTCTTAATACAACGGTCTCTCTGCACACAGTTTACACAGTTTACACACCTACTGAGTCAAGTGTGTAAATAACGTGCTATCGGAGCATTCTGTGTAACTGATACCGTAACGGCTCGCCCTGTCGGGCGAGCGAATACAGCAGAAAACATCCACTGTTATATCTCCCGTATTTTCTTTTTCGTCACCGGAAAGAAAAATCGCGGCTTGCGCCGCTCACGGGTGTATTATCAAGGGGAGCAAAATGAAAGGAGATACTGGCTTATGAGACTGGATCGGGACAAAATCGTTATTGAGTCGCGCCGGGAAATCGACACGCTTCAGGACATGATGCAGGAATATCTGAAGAAAAACAAGCTGTCAGAAAGCGAGAAACAGAACATCAGTCAGATCGTGTCGCAGCTGGATGCGCTCTATATGTCATGGTAACAGCAAAGCAGTCCTACGGGGCTGCTTCTTTTTTTACAGAAAAAGACTGCTATCCGGAGATAACAGTCCTTTACGGCAATGCCGGTTAATTTTTGATTTTGGTTAATTTTGTATCATGCCGAAATGCTTGAATGCGGCTATGATTGCTTCCCGCTTCTCCGGCGGGCATATGAGGAATTTCGGATCGTCTGATTTCGGCTTGTTGTAATTCTCCCGCTCAATGATTCCAAATTCCCGCTTGATCTGCGCCACATACAAACTCGTGACATTGAATCCGTAATTCTCGGATACCCACTTTTTAATCTCCGTGTATGTCGCGCTTGACGGAAGCGTCTTCATGTAATCCCCGTTCTCCGGTTCATACTTCACATGAATATAACTCCCGCTGCCTTGGTAGCGCAAAGAAACTACCGTCTCGACGTGTACGCTGTTTGCGAACATTTCCGTCGGGCAAACCTTCCTTAACTCATACCCGCCCGCACACAGATATTTCAGATCCCGCGCAAGCGTCGCGGAATCGCAGCTGACATAGACGATCCGTTTTGGCGCGATCTTGAGCATGGTATCGAGCACGCTCTGTTCACAGCCCTTGCGGGGTGGGTCGACGACGATGACATCTGCGTGAATTCCTTCTTTTTCGTATTTCTCCGGCAGAACTTCTTCGGCCTTGCCAACGAAAAATTCCGCGTTTGCGATGCCGTTCAGTTCTGCGTTTTGGCGGGCATCGCGGATGGCATCCGGTACGATTTCGACGCCATACACAGCACGCGCGTTCTGTGCGAGAAAAAGCGAAATGGTGCCGATTCCGCAGTATAGATCCCAAACAGTTTCCTGACCGGTCAGTTCCGCGTATTCAAGCGCTTTGGCATAAAGCTTTTCAGTCTGGCGGGGATTGACCTGATAGAAGGAGAGCGGGGAAATGCGGAAGCGGATATCCCCAATTGTGTCTTCTATATATTCCTTTCCCCAGAGCAGTTTCAGCTGTCTGCCCATGATGACATTAGTACGCTCACGGTTGATGTTCAGTGTGATGCTGGTCATACTGGGTATAGCGCGAAGCACCTGAACCAGATAATCACTTTTCGGTAAGGAAGTTCCGTTTATAACAATGCAAACCATGATCTGACCGAAAGTTGCATTTTGATCGGAGGCTGCAGGTTGGCTGAAGGCTCCATTTTGATCAACTATTCCATCCTGGCCAATGGCTGCGTCTGCTTTCCTGCGTTCTGTTTCTGTCGGGATATCGCTGTCAGCCTCACCATGCGCGGTCACACCCAGTGCTTCCTTCCCCACCCGTATCATCACATGCCGCACGAGTCCTGTTCCGGTCGTCTCATCATAGGGCTCGATTCCGTATGTTTCCATGTGATTCAACACGATGTCGAGGATGGTCTTATTGACCTTCGCCCCGAGAAGGCAGTCGCGGCAGTCGATGACCATATGCGTACGGCCAGCGTAAAAGCCAGCAATGAGTTTGCCGTTTTTGTCTCTGCTGATGGGGTACTGTGCTTTATTGCGGTAGCGGAATGGGGAATCCATTCCAATGATGGGTTCCATCGGCGGATCAGCAAAGCCGCCGATACGCTGCAGGTTGGCCCGCACCTTCTGCTCTTTGAAATGAAGCTGCGCCTCGTATTTCATCTCCTGAATCTGGCAGCCGCCGCACGGACGGGCGACCGGACAGGCGGCCTCCACACGGTCCGGGCTGGGCGTGATGATGCGGAGCAAACGGGCATAGCCGTAGGTCTTTTTCATTTTCATGACTTTCACTTCTGCCACGTCCCCGATGATCGTATCCTTGACAAATAAAACCGGGCCGCGTCCTGAATCCGCATCAGCCCCAGAAAGGCCAGGAACATTTTCGATATATCCGACCCCAAGTCCTTCGCTGCTGAAATCTTCAATCCTTACAATAATAATGTCGTCCTTTTTCATATAAATCTCCATTCCGCCGGCAGCTCGGCAGCACAAATTCTTTCAGAATCAGCCTGTTGTAATCTTTCGACCTATAACAAATACAGTCACTAATCGACTTGTTTCTTACCACTGATGCCCCCATTATATCAGCCCCACCCACTGCAAACAAGAAGAATATCCGCATTTTCGCTACATAATCAGCCCGCAGGCTGCACTGGCCATGCCTGTCCGCGAAGAATCACAGGACATCACTGCGTACAGATTCCGCATGGTAAATGTACTTGCAGTGACACCGAGCCGATGGCAGTTGGATGCCGGCTGGTACACGGAGCATCGAGATCCACACCATCAGTACACCCAATCCACTGTGCAATAACAGGCTCAAGATCAATGCAAGCATAAGCCACATGCCAATCGAAATTTGAACAGGAAATGCCGCAAGTATAGAAATGCTCTGAATGGGTGCCTCTAAATATGAAAGGGACGAAAAGCTCGCCAGCAACAAAAGATCCTTCAGATAAAAGAGAAAGGTTAAAAACGCGCAGCACACAAAAACAGTTCCTGCCTTTGTCCTGACAATCATTTTACGGCCCCACTTTGTGACGCAAAGTACGCGAAAAAGTCGCTTCTTTTCGCAGGAAACCGATAATACCGTAATCAAAATAACAGCAAAAATCAGAGCGGGCCGCGCACCCATGCTTCCGGCCAGTTCTTCGTAGTAAGAGTCAAAAATAAGCCATGTCCCGTTTTCCTCGGCCTGCAGACTACGCTCATAAAATGCTTCTATCGCCTCGCGCCGGCTATAGTAATCATGATACTGCTCCCGGTAGGCAAGCCAGGTGTCCGCATCTATTTCACCCATGCTGTATTTTCCTTCCATCTCTGTCTCCTGAGCGAGAATACGGTCGCATTCTTCTTTTAATTCTTCAATCCGCTTCAGTTTTTTCTCCGTGAGTTCTCCGCCATATTCCCGGTATAATTCCTCACTGACCGCAGTATCACTCGCCTGTGAAACACCTTTGTACCGCAAAAAGGAAATCGTACAGGAAATACACAACAGGATCAGCAGGCAAAGAAACAGTTTCCAGTTCAGATATTTTTTACACTCATAACGGAGCATCATTTACCTCCTCGCAGTCCGAAGAATGCTGATTGCGCATATGGAAACGAGCGCCACGATCATAAGCGTCGGGATCACATAAATCGGATACATCCAATTCCCGATCGTCAGGTACTGCGGCTGCTCCAGATACCAGAAAGCGTTGATCAGTGCAAAAGGATTGAACTCCTTCATTCGGTTCATGATTCTGGTGAAATCGACCTGTGATATCAGATACCATCTGTCCGTATTTACGATGAAATCATTTTCATAAATAGCCATGTTTAAAAGCTCTGCAGCCGCCCCGATCAGAAACACGGCAACCGATGCCAGTGCCGCAAGGACTCCCTTTTTCAAGAGAAGGGACAACAGCATGGCAAGAAATACGCAAAGCAGCGACAGCAGGAAACAGCCTCCTGCCGCTGCAAGCAGCAGATGCCATACCTTTAAGCCGGACGCACAGAGTTCAAAACCTTCTACCAGAAAAAGCGGGCAGTTCAGCAGTTTTATCCAGTTGCCTGTCAGAATAAACTGCGCTGCCCCATAAATCAGGAAAAAGTACAGGTCAAGTACAGCCGCCGCCAAAATGCCTGTCAGAATCTTAGCTGTATAAATGGCCGTGTCCCCTGTTTTCGTCACAGCAAGCAGACGGCTGCAGTGATTTTCTGTGTCCACGCAAAAGGAGAATGCGAAAATCAAAAGCGCAAGGATACAGGCCGGCCATCCGGCATATAAAGATTTTGCTGCCGCATACAGCTGATCCCTGTCCGCCATATAGTGGTTATTTTCTTCTGTGTAATCCGAATTGACAGAAGCCCCATTCATTTCGATAATGCTGCGGATACTGTCATTCCTCTGTTCATTTGCTTCTATGCAGTCCATCGCATCATTCAGATAAATAAGGTCTGCCCACAGAGTTTCTCCATAGTTTCCCGGCAGCACCGCCTCTTCCCCGTCAAGCAGAGTGCCATCCTCTTCCGTGGAACGATAGAGCCGTTCCTCAAGTGCCTCTGCTTCTGATTCCAGCTGTTCTTTTTCCACATCGGTGTAAGCGTTTCCGAGAGCCGAAAAAAATTCCGTTCGTTCCTGGTCAAGCCGGTTGATAAACAGATAGCCGCCTTCCAAATGATAAAGCAAAGCCAGAAAAAGAACCGTAGAAGCGATCAGCAGAAACAGATTTCGTTTCCGAAACACAAATTTTTTTAATTCAAACCGTATCAGTCCGATCATGCAGCTTCCTCCCCGCCAGCTTTAAATAATAGTCCTCCAGACTTTCCATCCCTTCCCGTGTCATCTCTTCCTCACAGACAGACAGCGGAAGACTTTTTATAATCCGCCCTTCGCTCATAAATAAAACCTGGTCCGCAGTTTCCTCTACATCGGATACGATATGTGTAGACAGAAGCACACAGGCACCTTTCCCCATCTCCCGTATCATCTGTTTAAATTCCGCACGTTCCTCCAGATCCAGTCCGACTGTAGGCTCATCCAGCAGCAAAAGCTCCGGCTTCCCGATAAATGCCTGCGCAATCCCAAGGCGCTGCTTCATGCCGCCCGAATACGTGCGGATACGATCATTCCTGACATCATACAGATGCAGGCGGGTAAGCAGCAGATCCAGCTGCTCCGGATATTTTTCCTGCCCACCCTTCAGCAGATAAAGATACTTCAGAAATTCATATCCGGTAAAATGCGGGTAAAACTCCATATGCTGCGGCAGGTAACCGATCCGGGAATGCCATGCTTCCAGCTGTTTTTCGACATCCATCTCCCTGTAAACTACCCGTCCGGTACTCGCCCGGGTCGTCGTAGCGATCATATCAAGGAACGTAGTTTTTCCGGCTCCGTTCGGTCCAAGCAGCCCATACACACCATTATTAAATGTATAGCTGACATCTGACAGCGCAGCCTTATCGCCATATTTTTTGCCCAGATGATCCACTTTGAATTCCATACCGTATTGTCTCCCTTTTATTCCTGGCATTCTTTCCCCTCGCCGGGTTATGCTCCCAATCTTTGATTGTGGGGCGCAGGCATCCCACACTTCGCTTGCGATATTTCTTGTCGCTGTGAAGATATTGAACAGCTACATATCTGGGTGAATGAGTCATTATTCCCCGATTATCTGCGGATAATCCAGTCTGGTTTCCTGTGTCCCGTCTTTTTTGATGCAATACAAGTGCCCCGGCCTGCCTCCTACTTCATCTTCTGGAAGCTCACCATCCGTTTTCATATAATAGACTCTCGGAATCTCAACGCCGCATAAAACGCGGCTTTTTGAGACCCCATTT
>JAJQHQ010000053.1:0-27931 GCA_021199655.1 Lachnospiraceae bacterium
GGAAAATAGTTTTTCAAAATCTTTTCAATCATACACATATCTCCTTATATTTTTTTGGTATATATTATAATTTTATGTCCGATGATTATCAAATACAAGTATCATATTTATAAGATATAATTAACTTTTTATTAATATACATTCCATGTGTTGCGTTGTGTTTTTCAAAATAATACCTTTCCTGTTTTCGGTGCAACCATTCGTGAAATGAACGGATAAAAGAACAGAAAGAGTGGTATGGCTCAAAGGCAAGCGGATTGTCCAGCCTTTTCATGATTGCTTCATCAATATCGTCTATTAACCGGTCTGCCGCATCCTCGTTCTGCAGAACGTTGGAGATGTAGTCGACGGTTTCAAGCAGATCCTGCTCAAATAACGGCAGATAACTAAGCTGGTACGTTTTATTTTGCATGGGCGGCTCTCCTTGCGTTTGCAAATACGGTTTCATGAGATAATCGCTTGCTGGTGGATGCGGCCTGTCTGTCTGCTTCATCCAGCTTTATTTCAACATCATCCGTGAGAGCAGAGTACTGTTCAAGACTAAGGACAACCATAGCGCCGTAGCCATTTTTGGTCAGATATACTGGCTGGCCTTCGCTGACCATGCTTTCTATTTCTGGAAATTTATTTCTTAAGTCGGATACAGGACGAATCTGAATCATAATAATGCCTCCTATATGTTTTTTGTTATCATAATTTTATCAAAATACTATCATAAATGCAACAGAAAAAGAGTTTTCTCCAACAGTTGTAAAATATTTATAAAAATTCATTAGACAGGGGTAGAAATAGAATAGACTGAATAGCTTCGAAACAGACAGTTCCGGAGCATTTTCGACAGCATGGACTTAGGTTCGACGACCATGGCTACATTTTACAACGATTACACGAACATCGGCACGAGCATCAAAAAAAGTACCCAGGTGATGGGTACAATCAACTGTCATGTTGATGTCCATCATCTGGGTACCATTTTAATACAGGCTCCTTGCGTGGTTATACAGTCTGCACGATCTCAATCCTGCACCGATGTACCTTGTCCTTACGGTCGTATCCGATCCCGACCAGAATAATCCTGCCGGTCGTCCTGGGCTGTTCTCCAATCTTCCCCTGAAACTTCAGGGCGTAGTTTTTATCTTTGATCTGCTGCAGCGCAATCTCCGGGGAAGTATCTACTTTCAGCTCGATGATAATGCCGTCATCCTTACGATTATGAGGATAGAAGATATAATCTACATAACCGATTCCGGCCTGATCCTCTCGTTCTATATTATACTTATTTCTCGCCGCAATATAGGCAAGCTTCACGCTGCCTGAAAGTTCTGCTTCATCATTATAAGCTTTTAGAGGGGATTCTGTCGTGTGTACGATGGCCAGCACTTCCCCAACCTTTTCCTCATCTCCATCATACGTCGCCTGCAGAATGCGCGCAGACTCCTTTTCGAGTTCGCGCATGTAACTGTATCTCGACTCTGTCCGTATAATCCTGTCAAATTCGAGTTCAAGTTCTTTATTCGGTATACGTACACAGCCGTCATAATAATTCAGATATCCGTATACGACCATGGCGGAAAGGATTTCATCCCGCTTTTCCAAAACAGGCGCTGTAGTGGCATATTCGGATATATCTGCTTCTACCGGTTCACCCGCCACCAGCAGCATCACCGCCTCCCGTACGCCATCCACGTCATCCAGCACATAATCCTTCAGCTCATCATATTCCCCGGCTTTCGCCCAGTAATTATTGAGCTCGTCGCGAGTGAGGGCACGTATAACCGAATTCGGATTATATATGCTGCTGCCGTTTTTTCTTTGATATCCGTCATACCATCTGGCCAGATCCGCCCGTGAAAATTCCGGTCTGACATGATTCCTCCGATAGCGTTGATACAGTTCATCTACTTCTTCGCTGGTAAATCCGAAGTATTCATCATACATACTGCTATTCGCCATATTATGTTCGTCGAAATGATTCATCGTGTCGCTGGCAGAATACTTTTTGATTGGGAGAACGCCAGTCAAATACGCCAGTTCTACATAAGCCATCCCCTTTGTCATTCCTCCAAGAAAAGCTGTAAACTTTCCTCTGTCCGCTTCGGTGAAATAATCCTTGTGAAAAACATAATCCCACTCATCAAATACAAGTATGAATTTTTCATTATGGTTTGCAAGTGATACGATCCGCAAAGCAGCTCCCAGCGAATCCTCTTCCCGGATTTTTGCATTTGGATATGCTTCTCTTAAGTCATCAAACAACCGCATTTTAATGGTTCTGATATATTCCCTGTAGGATTCGCATTCCTCTACTGCCTTGCTGAAATCGATATAAATCAGATTATGCTGATTCAAATGTTTTCCATAATCCTGATTTCCGGCCACTTTAAGATGTGAAAACACTTCTGCACTGTCTGCGCCTTTTCCGAAGAAAGAGCCAATCATCGCAGCCACTACGGATTTTCCAAATCTCCGCGGTCTGGTGACGGAAATATAGCTTCCCTGCTGTTCTACAAGAGGGATTAGTTCATTTAACATTTCCGTTTTATCTACAAAGTATGGTTTCGCGGTTTCTCTTCTGTAAATATCAATGACATCTTCCGGGTTCAGATAATATCCCATCCCTGCTTCACCTCCAATATATCAACAACCTGTCTATATATTCTCCATGATCTCAACCCTGCAATGGTGGTCTTTCTTCTTTCGGTCGTATCCGATCCCGACCAGCAGCACCCGCCCGTGCAATTGCCAGAGAAGCGGTTCTGTTCAGGTACCGGTCATACAGCATATCCACCTCTTTGGCTGTTCAGATAATACCCCGGTTCGCGGCTTTATGATTCTGTCGCTGACTTACCGGTTCGGCGTACGCAAGAGTCCGTTTAGCCCTTCTGATAAATCATATTATATCCAAAAGGCAGCATGACCGCAACCGAATTCGAAAAATAATATAAAGCCAATAAGATTGCGGTCGACCTATTTCAAATTCCGTAACTGTTGTACCCTCGCAGCTACGGGAACAGGATCCTCTCCTTCAAGAAGAAGAGCCGGAAGTAGAAATCTGGTAACTATTCAAGACAGTACCTCGCACTCGCTGCGAGGTACTGTCCTGAATAATTACGTTTATGATTTCATTTGCTGACCCGCTGCCTGGCCTGCTGCTTTTCTTATCACTAACACACTTTTATCCAAAGTAAACGGTCAGGCTCGGCCATTTTCCAGAAACGCCTCAATCTCCGCCTTTGTCGGCAGGGCCGGGATGCCGCCCATCTTCTGCACGCAAAGGCCGCCGCTCGCGTTCGCGTAAACAAGTGCTTCGCGAACCAGCTCCTCATTCAGATCAGAGACCTTCTCAACGCCATTCATCAGCAGCTTTGACAGGAAACCGCCCCAGGAAGCGTCTCCGGCTCCGGTTGCGTCCACTGCTTTCACTACATGTCCGGATACTGTGCCCTCTGCGACGCCTTCGCTCCCGGCATAGAAATACTTCGCGCCTTTCGAGCCCAGCGTTTCGATCACGACCGAAATGCCCTGCTCCTTCATCAGCGTCGGAATGTTTTCTTCACCGCCGACAAAATCCAGCTCTTCATCGGAAACCTTTAAAAGATCCACATACGGAAGTACGCGGTCCACAACCTCTTTTGCGTCCGCAAAGCTCCAGATCATCGGGCGGTAATTGACGTCGTAGCTGATCAGCTTTCCGTTCTTTTTTGCCATCTCCATCGCCGCGAAATGTGCGTCCCGGCTCGGATTCGCCGACATGCCGAAGGAGCCGCAGTGCAGCATCTTCGCGCCTTTGATCACGTTCTCGTCAATATCTGCGGTGTCCAAAAGAATGTCCGCGCCCGGCTTGCGCACGAATGTAAATGAGCGCTCGCCGCCCTCATACAGCGTCACAAATGCCAGTGTGGTCACTGCCTCATCGGTCAGCTCCGGCAGCAGTACCTCCACCTGATTTTCTTCCAGTGTGTGTTTCAGCAGTTTTCCAAAATCGTCATTTCCCAGACGTCCCAGAAATCCGGTCTTCAGGCCGTTGCGCGCGATCGCGATGCAGCAGTTGGCCGGTGCGCCGCCCGGATTGCAGGTGTAGCTGCGTTCTTCTTTTCCCGGTGTGAAATCGATCAGCATTTCTCCCATACAGATAATATCCATTTTGCGTCCTCCTAAAAATAAATTTTTACCGCAGTTCTTTCTTTCCATTGTTCTTCACGTGTTCCAGATTGATCTGGCGGCGGTTCTTCACTTCCTCGCTCATCGGCTGGATTTCACCCGCCTTCTTCAGCGACATCTTCGTCAGCATCGGGCCGACCAGCTCATAGATCAGGATCGCAAAAAGTGTGATGTTGTGGATCAGATCTCCCTGCTCTCCCAGCTGCTGTGCAGTCACGCACATGCCGAGCGCCACGCCGGCCTGCGGGAGCAGCGTGATGCCGAGGTATCTGCTGATGGTATCATTGCAGCCCACCGCTTTGGATGAGAGATACGTGCCGATGTATTTGCCCGCGGAACGTGTCAGGATATAGATCAGGCCGATCAGCACGATCAGGCCGTTCCGGAATACGCCGAGCTCCAGTTCCGCTCCGGAAATGACGAAAAAGGCGGCGAACAGCGGGCTCGTCCAGCTGTCCGTCTTGCTCATGATCTCACTGGAAAGCGGGCAGAGGTTGCAGAACACGGTGCCCAGCATCATGCACACCAGAAGCGATGAAAAACCGATTGTCACCGGACCGATCTCAAACTCCAGCATGGAGAGCGCCGTGGTCAGAAACACGAACGCAATCGACATGTTCAGACGGTTCGTATTGGAGTTGAACAGCTTTTCCAGCTGTGTCAGCAGCCAGCCCATCAGCGCGCCGAGCGTCAGCGAAAGAACGATCTCCAGCAGCGGATTGACAATGATCGAGATCAGATCAAAGGAACCGCTCACGATTGCTTTGGCGATACCGAAGCTCACGGCAAAGACCACCAGGCCTACCGCGTCGTCCAGTGCCACGATCGGCAGCAGCAGATCCACCAGAGGTCCCTTTGCCTTGTACTGGCGTACGACCATCAGCGTTGCTGCCGGAGCGGTAGCCGTCGCGATCGCGCCCAGGGTGATGGCCTGTGCAACAGTAATCTTTCCACCCGTCGCCGCGCTGACCGCCAGCAGTGCCACATCGACGAACAATGTCGCCGTCAGTGCCTGCACCACGCCGATCACCGCCGCCTGACGGCCTGTCTTTTTGAGCTGTGACAGACGGAATTCATTGCCGATCGCAAAGGCGATAAATCCCAGAGCCACATCTGATACAAGCCCCAGATCCTCCACACTTTCCATCGTGGTAAAGCCAAGTCCCGTAATATCCACACGTCCCAGGCAGTACGGTCCGATGAGGACACCCGCCACCAGATACGCCGTCACCGACGGCAGCTTCAGTGGCTTTAACACACGGGTCATCAGAAGACCCGCAAGAATCGCAACTGACATAGACAACAATACGTAAACCATGTTGATAACTCCTCCCTCATAAATCGCGGTTCATGAGATCCCCAGCTCGTACCGGTTCCCGTCCTCGTACAGAAGTGAGCTCGGCACATAAAGGACAAACCCTTCTTTTCCGTCGCCAAGCGACACCGGGAACGCCTCGTAGACGATGTAATCGTTTAAGCGGATATAGATCTGCGAGTCCGTCTCATAGCTTCCTTCTTCAAGCGTGCCGGAAATCTTTGTATACGCAGTCCCGTCATTCTCCTCTGTAAGATCCGCGATTTCCTCCGTATATTCCAGATCATCCGTGGAACCGTCCAGAATCAGCAGTCCCGGCATGACCGGCGCGTTCTGGCAAAGCTCATCGATGAAGCGCTCCGCCTTCTCCACGACCACGGTCGTCGCGCTGTTGGTCGCCATATCCGTGGCGAGCTGATACGGAATTCCTCTGGAAAAATAGGCGTTTCCATAACTTTCCGCCATGAAAGGAAGCAGCGCGTTGCAGAAGGAATCACGGTACATCACAAGGCTTCCCTCTGAATCACTCTCAGTATAAATCTTCGCGTCGTAATTGCTCTCTACCTCAGTCAGATAGGTAAACTCCGGCTCCGGATCGTAGTAGATCTCGTCCTCCGGCGTCTCCGCGGACGGATAGAGCATCTCATCCAGGTCCCCGATAAAATCCGTCCGGATCTCATACTCTGCGTCCCCGTAGTCTACATGCTCCTGCCCCAGCGCCGTCAGAATCGTGTCCGAAGCCAGCGCCGCTCCCTTATTGTTCCAGTGGGAATCTCTGGCATGATAAAGCACCTCGTCCTGCTCAGAAAGTACGGTATACAGATCCACATAGTTGACGCCCTCGCTTTCCAGCCAGGGAATCAGGTTCTGCAGATTGCTCTCCTCCGACCTGTACCCGCTGTAATAGTAGGGCAGGTTCTCGGGATAAAGCGTCATCTTGTTCGGCGCGATCGTAAAGGCAAAGCTCGCGCCGTTCTCTTCCACATAGGTCTGGATCATCGCCAGCGTATGCGCCGCGTCAAACAGCTGGCGGTCCGTCAGCAGATTGGTTCCCTGATAATCCGGAAGGGCGTCTTTATAATACAGCCATCCGTTCGTGCCGACGATCACACTGTCTTCCTGCGCGGATGTGGCAAATACTTTTCCTGTGATCAGACCATACGCAGTGACCAGCTCGCTCCGGAACGCAAAATGATCCTCATACCAGTCTCCGAGCTCGTCCAGGAAATTCACATTCAGGCCGTCCTCCGTCGTAAGGGACGGAAACGCGGCCAGCTCCCGGTTCTCCGAGGAGGTCTCCCTGCTACCGCCGACAGCAAATCCCAGAAGCGGCACCGCGCAGAGAAACACGCACAGGGCAATCAGCCCGATTTTCAGTTTTTTCTTCATGGATATGCTCCTCCCATATGTCACAGATCCGCCCTGCGAATCTGTGGCGCCGGCCGCCGCATCATTCCCTGATGGATTCTGCATACGGCGGCTCTATGTTAAAACCGGAAGTAAATAAACGCGTTGTAGGTCCCGCTGGCCAGACACAGCATGCATAAGATCAGCAGTACCGGAGTCAGCACCCAGGAAAGTGTCTGCGCCGCTTTGTATTTTTCCAGGCGCCGGACGACAGGCATCGAGCCGATCACCCCGGCAGCCATCGCCGCCAGATTCAGCGGTGTGAGCTGCGCCATCACCAGCTGCATGGACGCATTGTCAAAGGTAAAGCCGGTAAACATCGTCTTTACCCAGGTCAGTCCCTGGGCAAGCGTATCCGCGCGGAAGAACACAAACCCGATCATCACGGCCAGAAGCACGTAAATATGCTCAAGCACTGCAAGAAGCGGATTTTTCGCTGAACTGCTCTGTGCCGCAGCCTGCTTTGTACCTGACACAGCCGGCGAGGTGTTCGCCGATCCGGAATTGCCTGCGCTTGCCGGCGTTGTCTTTACGCCTGCAGGCGCTGTTTTCTCCGCGGCTTTCTTTGTCCGCCCGGTCACTTTCCTCCACAGCGCCGGTATCCACTCTTCGATCAGCAGGAAGAAGCCATGATACAGACCCCAGAACAGAAACGTCAGATTCGCGCCGTGCCAGATGCCGGTGCAGGCGAACACGATCACCTTATTGATGCCCGTGCGCGCCTTCCCCTTGCGGTTGCCGCCAAGCGGGATATACAGATATTCCCGGAACCAGGTGGACAGCGAGATGTGCCATCTGCGCCAGAAATCCTTCATGGAAGAAGCGATATACGGATAACGGAAATTCTCCTTGAAATGGAAACCGAACATCCAGCCCAGACCGATCGCCATGTCGCTGTAGCCGCCGAAGTCAAAATAAATCTGCAGCATATAGGCAAATGCTCCCAGCCATGCGGCGGGGAGGTGGATCAGCTGCGCGTTATTCACCTCAAAAAGCGTATCCACAATCTGTCCCATATAATTCGCGATCAGCACCTTTTTCGCCAGACCGACCACAAAGCGGCGGATGCCCTGCAGCATTCCGTCGAGGGTCAGCGAACGCTCACGCAGTTCTTCGGCAATGTCGTGATATTTCACGATCGGTCCCGCGATCAGCTGCGGGAAGAAGGAGACATACAGCATCAGCCGGAACAGATTGTGCTCAGGCTTAGCATCTCTCCGATAGACGTCCAGAACATAGGAAAGCGCCTGGAACGTAAAAAATGAGATGCCGATCGGCAGTTCGATCTGCGGCACCGGCACCTGCATCAGCCCCAGACCATTCCAGAGCCCCGCCAGAAATCCGGCATATTTAAATACGATCAGAACACCCAGGTTCTGCACAACAGCCAGAGCGACGACCGCCCTTCTGCCCTTTTCTAATGTCTCCAGAAGTCTCGCCCAGATGTAATTCAGCACTACGGTGAGAATCATTAAAAATACATATACCGGCTCGCCATACGCGTAAAACAGCAGGCTGGCGACCAGCAGCAGGCTGTTCCGAAACAGCAAACCAGACGAGGATGATCGCTCACCCTCGTCTGATAATTGTCCGGTACCCGCCTTCTTTTCACGGCGTTTCCCGCCGGACGGGCAGATCCAGTAAAGGACCAGCACGACCGGCAGAAATACGCTGATAAACGTCAAAGAACTGAATGCCATTTTAGAAATCCTCGTATGTTACAGAGCCGTCAGAATGTGTGATAATGTAATAACCGTGGCCGCTTCCGTCGCAGTCATAGACGGCCTCTTTGCTTACTATACCAGAGCCAGATGATGATGAGGAGGAGGAAGATGATGATGCCGCCGCAGCTGCAGCTGCCGCAGCTGCCTGTGCTTCGAGAGCTGCGCGGGCACTCGCTTCCTGATCTACCGCCGCCTGTGCCTCGTCCGTGCTCTCAGTCAGATAGCGCGCCGCCACATAGCCGGTCACATCACCCTGTGTCACCTGGAACCATTTGGAGGTGCCGCCAAGTACCTGAAGCTCACTTCCGCGTTCCGCGGTGCCGAGCAGCGTGGAGCTTCCGTCCGCTTCCTCACGAATATTCACCATACCCGTCGTATACATCGTCACCGGCTCATCCAGTGTAACATCATCCGCGGTCTCATAAAAATACTTCTCGTCCCCGCCGGATTCCGTACCGATAAAGAAAACATACCCGATCATGGAAGTCAGTTTCAGATTGGAAAGCCCGTCTACATAAGCGTCCTCAAACGTATGTACCGTGCCGTCCGCTTCCGTCACCACCAGAGTGGTAGTCGCTGCTGCTTCCTCTGCCGCCTCGGTCTCCGCCTCTGTTTCACCTTCCGCCGCGTCAGCGTCCTCTGCGGAAATCGTCTCAAAAGCAATGCTTTCAATATAAAGTCCCGACTCATTCGTCACAACGACCGTCTCGCCGTCCACCGTCAGCTCGATCTCCGTCACCTCTGCTTCCGCTTCGGTCTCCGCTTCCGTCTCAACCTCGGTCTCCGCCTCTTCCGCGCACACCGCAAACGATGTGGCCGATGCAAGCCCTGAAACCGTGATCATCGCGGCAAGCATTACGCTGCCGGCTTTTTTCCCGTAATAGCCCAAATTTTTCTTTTTCATATTGATTCTGTCCTTTCTATTCCATCCTGATAACTGTCCTCGTTTCAGTTGATTTATTATAGCAACGCCCACTTGCAAAGTCAATAATGGAATCTCCTGATATCACCAAAAATCAGGCCGGATTCCAGGTCACACCAAACCGAAACAAAACCTTGCATAATAACAGGAATTCCTTGAATATTCTTTAATTTTATGTTAAGGTATCTTAATAAAATCTTAAGGGAGGCAATTGTGTTATGACTGGTATGAAAAAGAAGACATTTCTGCTGCTCACAATGTTTCTGACAGCCATTTTTGTACTGTCAGGCGGCATCGGGGGCACCTGCGCGGAAGCAGCAGAGACCTCCGCGGCAGCATCCACAGGGACTCTGGTCAAAGAAAGCGACGGGTATTACTATTATTATGTCGATGGCGTAAGACAGACCGGATGGCAGACCGTCACGAAGGATGGTGTCGAGAACACGTATTATTTCTTCGGGACAGCTAAGACACAGCCGGCCGGAAGCGCGGCGGTCGGACTGCAGCTGATCGATACATACCGTTATTATTTTTCCGATGAAGGCGTGATGCAGACCGGCTGGAAAACGATCAGCGGCAAAAAGTATTATTTTTATGAAATAACGGGGACACAGCCAAAGGGCTCCGCGGCGGTCGGACTGCAGCTGATCGGCTCTTATCGCTATTATTTTTCTTCCACGGGCGTGATGCAGACCGGATGGAAGACCATCAGCGGGAAAAAATATTATTTTTATAAGACCTCAACATCCGCCAAATATGGCAGAGCCGCCGTCGGTCTGGTGAAGATCGGCAGCTACCGCTACTATTTTTCTTCCGCAGGCGTCATGCAGACCGGCAAAAAGAATATCAATGGCTCTCTGTACTATTTTAAGAGCAACGGGCGGGCACGCACCGGCTGGTTCACGGTCGGCTCCAAGCTTTACTACGGCAACAGCAACGGAAAGCTGAAAAAGAACACCACCTATCAGAGTGTCACCTTCACCAAGAACGGCTACGCGAAAAGCAACACTGCTTCCAAGCTGAAGATCAAGTGCATGAAGATCGTCTCTTCCATCACCACAAGCTCCATGACAAAAGCCCAGAAGCTGAAAGCATGCTGGAATTACATGACCAACCGGTCACGGTGGAGCTATCGGACGATCTATCTCTCCAGCTATTCTAGCGGCTGGCAGCGCACGGTCGCCTACAATATGCTGACCAGCGGAAGCGGCAACTGCTACAGCTTCGCCTGCGCATTTGCGGCACTGGCTCACGAGGTCGGCTATACGCCTTACGTAGTCGTAGGCCGCGTCTCCGGTACGCGCGACGGCGCCTCCGACGGTCTGACCCGCCACTGCTGGGTGAAGATCAATGGCCTCTATTATGATCCGGAAGCGTATTTCGCCGGCTGGTGGACAGGCTGCTACGGAGTGAGCACCTACAGCATCCGGCACACGATCATCGGAACTTATAAATTCATATGATAATACAAGGGACAAAAGGTCAAAAACGGAACGCTTGCGTTCCTGTTTGTGGCCTTTGGGACCGCCAAAAACATGAGGAAGTAGCCATTTTTCGAAGAAAAATGAGCGGATTCCGAATGTTTTTAGGGCGCTGGATGTCCAGTGGACATCCGTTTAGCGCCGACCGGAGCGGCAGAGGAGATGCAGGAGTGCGAAGCACGAAGCAATCCGTAGTATTATCAGATACATAATACAAGGGACTAAAAATGCCTGCGCACAAGACCGCGCAGGCATTTTTCTTATTTTCTTATGTTCAGTCTTTCACCGAAAACTTATAGCTTGTCCGGGTATCATATTTTTCGCCGGCCTTCAGTACCGGAGAACGGAATTCCGGCTCATTGACCGCGTTCGGCGCAAACTGGGATTCCAGACAGAAGCCCTGGCGCTTACGGTAGGTCACGCCGTTCTTGCCCGGCTGCTCGCCAATCGCGTTGCCTGCGTAGAACTGAACGCAGCAACAGTCCGTGAACGCTTCCATGCAGATGCCGCTCTCTTCGCTGTATGCTTCCGCGATCTTCTGTTTTTTGCCGCCGGCATCCGGCAGGACGTAATTGTGATCGAAACCGCCAACGAATTTCAGCTGTTCAAAGTCCGCCTCGATATCCAGTCCGATCTTCTTGCCGGTGAGGAAATCCATCGGCGTACCCGCTACCGGAGCTACCTCGCCGGTCGGAATCGCCTGAAAGTCGATCACAGGCGTATAGCCGTCCGCGACAAGCATCAGAGTCTGATTCTCGATCGAGCCCGACGCGTGGCCGGCCAGATTGAAATAGGTATGGTTCGTCATATTCGCGATCGTATCCTGATCCGAAACCGCCTCGTAATGAATCTCGATCTCGTTGTCATCCGTCAGCGTGTAAGTCACCGTTGTGTCAATGTTTCCCGGAAATCCGTTGGTGCCGTCCGGAATCAGCAGGCGGAAGGAAATGCTGTTCTTTTCCTCATCCACAGCAGCCGTCTCCCAGATCTTTTCATCGGCGCCGTGCGGGCCGCTGTGCAGGTTGTTCTCGTTGTCGTTGATCGGCAGCTGGTACGTCTTGTCGCCGATGGTAAAACGCCCCTTGTCGATGCGGTTGCCGCTCGGTGCGATCACTGCGCCAAAATAGCAGCTCCCGTCCACATATTCCTGCGGTGTGTCATAGCCGAGCACGACATCGACCGGATTGCCTTCGCAGTCCGGCACCAGCAGGCTGACCAACGTAGCGCCGAGATCTGTCACGCTCATAGACGCACCGTTCTTATTTGTGAAAGAATAGAGGGTAACTTCCGCTCCGTCTTTCAGAGTTCCGAAAATTTTCTTCTCCATGTTGAGAGTCTCCTTATCCTGATTCTGCCAAAACTTCCATGCCCGCTTCGCGGGCTCCACCATATGCTCCACCATATGTAAAAGCTGATTGCTCCGTTCCTTCGGAACTCTCGCAATCACCACCGGTATTCGCAATCCAGCCTCTTCGGCCTACTTGCTCATACCGGTTTGGTCGTCTAATGTCCAGTCTCTTAGCCATGCAAGCATGGCTCGAGACTCGCCATTGACGACGCTTTTACAGTAAATACCGCGAAAGCGGAGACAGCGTAAAAACGCATGTCATCCGCTTTCTTTGTCATAAGTGACTGTCCATCTTACGCGAACGGATTCTCCGTGCGGTACGGCAGACTTGCCGGCTGATTGTAGCCGATCTCATCCGGGCATACGCCGATGAGCTTAAATACTTCGTAGAGAGCCTTGCCATGATGTCCGAACGCTACCGCGCCGTGATGCGGATAATTCTTTTCGATCAGTACGTGACGATAGAAACGTCCCATCTCCGGAATTGCGAAGATACCGACGCCGCCGAAGGAGCGTGTCGCTACCGGAAGCACCTCGCCCTCTGCCACATACGCGCGCAGGATGTTGTCCGACGTGCTCTGCAGACGGAAGAACGTGATATCGCCCGGAATAATGTCGCCTTCGAGAGTACCGTTCGTCACCTCGACCGGAAGGCTTCTTGCCATGATCATCTGATACTTCATCGAGCAGGATGTCAGCTTCTTTGAGCAGGTATTGCCGCAGTGGAAGCCCATGAAGGTATCCTTCTGTGTATAGTTGAATTTGCCCTTGATATCCTCATTGTAAATGTCCGCCGGAACGGTGTTGTTGATATCAAGCAGGGTAACGATGTCGTCGCTGACACAGGTGCCGATGAACTCGCTCAGTGCGCCATAGATATCTACCTCGCAGGACACCGGGATGCCTCTGCCGGTCAGGCGGCTGTTCACATAGCACGGTACAAACCCGAACTGGGTCTGGAATGCCGGCCAGCATTTGCCTGCGATCGCCACATACTTGCGATAGCCCTTATGAGCCTCTACCCAGTCAAGCAGAGTCAGCTCATACTGAGCCAGCTTGGAAAGGATCTCCGGCTTCTGGTTGCCTTCGCCAAGCTCTGCTTCCATATCCTTAACGACATCCGGGATACGGGCGTCGCCTTCATGCTTATTGAATGCTTCAAACAGATCCAGCTCGGAGTTCTCCTCGATCTCCACGCCGATGTTGTACAGCTGCTTGATCGGCGCGTTGCATGCCAGGAAGTTCAGCGGACGCGGGCCAAAGCTGATGATCTTCAGGTTCTGAAGTCCTACCACCGCGCGTGCGATCGGCACGAACTCATGGATCATATCCGCGCACTCTTCTGCGGTGCCGACCGGATACTCCGGTATGTAAGCGCGGATGTTGCGGAGTCTTAAGTTGTAGCTGGCATTCAGCATACCGCAGTACGCATCGCCACGGCCCTGGATCAGATCCTTGCCGGTCTCTTCTGCCGCTGCCACAAACATGGCCGGACCGTCAAAATGCTTTGCAAGCAGGGTCTCGGAAATCTCCGGGCCAAAGTTGCCAAGGTATACAACAAGCGCGTCGCAGCCGGCTGCTTTGATATCCTCAAGCGCCTGTACCATATGGATCTCACTCTCTACGATACAGACCGGGCACTCATAAATGTCTTCTGCGTCGTATTTCGCCTTGTAAGCGTCTACGAGTGCTTTTCTGCGGTTCACGGAAAGGGATTCCGGGAAGCAGTCACGGCTCACCGCAACGATACCAATCTTGACTTTAGGAATGTTTTGCATTTGTATGTCCTCCTTATTTTTTATAAGCCCTGGGCGCGAAGGCTCACGCCCGGACAAAATTACTGGTGTATTTACTGCAATTCATTACTGCAGTGCGTCAAACAGCGGCTTGCAGGTCGGATAGATCTGCTTAAACTGCTGATAACGTGCGTCATATTTCGCCGCCAGCTCCTCATCCGGCTCGATCGTGTCGATCACGCGGACAATTTTAGCAGCCGCCTCCTCAACAGACGCATACTCGCCGCAGCCCACAGCCGCCAGCATCGCGCCGCCAAGTCCCGGTCCTTCCTCGCTTTCGATCACATCCACCTTCAGGTTCAGGGCGTTGGCGATGATCTTCTTCCAGAGCGGGCTCTTCGCGCCGCCGCCGCAGATCTTTGTGCGCTCAATCTTTATGCCAAGCGACTTCGCCACTTCCAGGGAATCGCGGAGCGCAAACGCCACGCCTTCCAGCACCGCCTGCGTCATATCCGCACGCGTGGTGTCCATCGTCATGCCGATGAAGGTCGCGCGGGCGTTCGGGTTGTTGTGCGGAGAACGCTCACCCATCAGATAGGGCAGATAGAATACATGATTCTCGCCCAGCTTCGTGATCTGCGCCTGCTCCGCCGCGTAATCCTTCGTGCCGATGATCTCGTCCATCCACCATTTATTGCAGGACGCCGCACTCAGCATGCAGCCCATCAGATGATAATGGCCGTCCGCATGGGCAAACGCATGCAGGGCATTGTATTTATCCACGCCGAACTTTTCAGAAGAAATAAAGATCGTGCCGCTGGTGCCGAGGGAAATGTTGCACCCGCCGTCGCCGACCGTCCCGGTGCCGACCGCAGCAGCGGCATTATCGCCTGCTCCGGCGATGACTTTCACCGTCTCCGGAAGGTCCAGCTCCTTCGCAATCTCCGGAAGCAGTGTGCCGACCACTTCATAGCTTTCAAAGATCTTTGCCATCTGTTCTTCACGGACGCCGCAGATGTCAAGCATCTCTTTCGACCAGCAGCGGTTCTTCACGTCAAAAAGCAGCATACCGGACGCATCAGATACATCCGTGCAGTGTACGCCCGAAAGACGATACGCAAGATAGCCCTTTGGAAGCATGATCTTCTCGATCCGCGCAAAATTCTCCGGCTCATGCTTTTGCACCCAGAGAAGCTTCGGCGCCGTAAATCCGGCGAACGCGATATTTGCCGTGTACTCGGAAAGCTTGTCCTTCCCGATCGTGCCGTTTAAGTAATCGCATTCCTCCTGCGTACGGCCGTCATTCCAGAGAATAGCCGGACGGATGACCTGATCGTCCTGATCCAGAATCACAAGTCCATGCATCTGTCCGCCAAAGCTGATGCCTGCCACCTGACTGCGGTCGCAGTCGGCAAGAAGCTCTTTTAAGCCCTCCATCGACTGCTCATACCAGTCCTCCGGACTCTGCTCCGACCAGCCCGGATTCGGGAAATACAGCGGATACTCTCTGGAAACGATCTTCTGAATCGTCCCATCTCCTTCCATCAGCAGCAGCTTTACCGCTGATGTGCCCAGATCTACACCTATGTACAGCATTGATGAAACCCCCTTGTATTTATTTTTCGTATGCTATTATATACTCTCATACGTACCTCGCAGCAAGTGCGGGGTACTGCCCTGAGCAGTTACTGTTCTTCTATGTTTTCTATGAATTGATGATTCCGTCCGTGATCTCCGTGAGTACCTTCAGCAGCTCCTGCATCGTGGTGGTCGCCATCAGTGCCATCAGAAGCTCGGAGCGCGAGCGCGCAGGTGCCGCAGCTGTCTCCGCAGTCTTCTCAGATGTCTCCTGTTCCGGCGCTTTCTCAGATATCTCTGACGGGTCCTGTTCCGGCACTTTCTCAGATATCTCTGACGGATCCTGTTCCGGCACTTCCGATGTCACGGCGACTTCCGGGGAATCTGTGCCACTGTCCTTTTCATCTGCATGAGCAGATTCTGCAGGATCAGCAGACCCGGTCAATTCCATGCCGGCAGCATCAGAAACATCCGTCTCAGCTCCTGCAGCCTGGTCTCCTGCAGAATTCGTCCCGGCTGCCGCAGCCTGACCGCCCGCCATGATGGTCAGCACTCTCGGCATATTTTCCAGTTCCACGCAGGTGTGTTCCCCGCCGTCCTCGCCATCCCGCGTCCATGCAAGCGGTTCATCGGAACGGATCACCAGCCGGTGCGTCTTGAAACGGATCACATTGTCATTGCTCTTTTCATTCATCAGCAGCGCGTTGATCGTCCTCTGCCAGTCCTGCAGATTCATTGGTGTGCGCACAAGCATCACCTCGAACAGCCCGTCGTCCAGTTCAATGTCTTTTCCTGGAAGTCCTTTGAATCCGCCGATGGAATTGGCATTGGACGCCATCCCGTATATAAAATCGCCTCTGCCGGAAAAAGCATCGCTCTCGATCTCAAGGGAATACGAGCGCCAGCTGCCCAGACGCTTCACGCCCTCGATGATATAAGCCGCGTGACCAAGCACATTTTTCAGTTCCTGTTTTGTCTGGTAGGAGACATCCGTCAAAAGCCCAAACGCAGCCACATAGGCAAAATAGTCGTTCCCATTGAACCGGCCGATATCGCACTGGAACGGTTCCCCGTCCACGACCGTGTCCGCCGCTCGCTCCGCCTGTTTCGGAATCCCGATACTTCCGGCAAAATCGTTCGTGCTGCCGGATGGAATGTAGCCGATCGGAAGGTTCACGCCGCTCTCTATCATGCCGGTCACCACCTCATCCAGCGTCCCGTCCCCGCCGCTGCAGACAATGATATCATACCCGGCTGCGCGCGCGCACACGACCTGCACGGCATCTCCCGGCGCTTTGGTCGGATAAACCGTGATATCATAATCCGCCGCGGAAAACCGTTCGATGATCTTAGAGAGACTGAACCGGATCTGACCGGTTCCGGATTTCGGGTTGTACACAAACAACATTTTTTTCATAAAACCACTGCCTTTATTTTACTACCCGCAAAGCGGATTCACAAGCAAATTATTGCTGTTTTTCTGTAACTATTCAGGATACACGGATCTTTTTGCAGCCCGGATCAGTTATCCTGCGTTCAAAAAAATTTATCCGCCTTACAGATCTTCCGGTCCCAGGTATACAGCCCGTTCGTCTCCTCCTCGACATCGGACAGCTGTGTGTAAATCGCACCGGATAGTCCCTTCTCCCGAAGTTTTTGGATCGTCCGGCTTAAGCTCTCCAGCTGCGCAGAAAATTCTTCTGTTGAGGCGCATCGGTGATAGCCGTAGGGAATGTCGCTGTACACATGTTCCGGCACCGTACAGGAATACCCGCCATATTCGGATATGACAAACGGCCGCCGGTCATTTTTTACTTTCAATGTACGGAAATAATTGTGCACACTCTTAATGTCGCCGCCACCCTGGTCAAACCAGCCGCTTGCGTGGTCGATCAGACGGGTCGAATCCATCTGCCGGATCTGTCGTTCCAGACGGAGCGCGTCATACTGTCCCCAGCCTTCATTAAAAATCGTCCACAGACCAATGCAGGGGCAATTGTAGAGCAGTCCGACCGTCCGCTCACATTCCCGCTCCCACTGAAGTCTGTCCTGAGGGTTTTTCCTTCCAAACAGGCGATAAGACCACGGCCGGTCATCCGGCACCCGTTCCGTGATCCACGGAAGAGCAGTCGGCAGGTAAACCGTCAGAAGCGGCTGCTGTTTCCCGCCCCCGTTCACCATGTCCTGCCACACCACCATGCCAATCCGGTCGCAGTGGTAATACCAGCGCAGCGGTTCAATTTTCAGATGCTTGCGGATCGTGTTAAACCCGAGAGCCTTCATATTGCGGATATCCGCTTTCATAGCCTCATCGGACGGCGGCGTATACAGACTTTCCGGCCAATACCCCTGATCCAGCACGCCATTGAAAAAATACGGCTCATTGTTCAGCATAATCCTTGGACGATGTGCTTCGTCCATCCCGACCGAGAACTTGCGCATGGCAAAATAGCTCGTGACCAGATCTTCCCCCGCCCGGATCTGCAGGTCATAGAGAAATGGTGTTTCCGGTGTCCACGGATGAAAATCAGGCAGCAACAGCTCCACTGTATATCGGCTGCTCTCCTGCGCGAATTCTCTTTTTCTCACGCGATGCGTATACAGATCATCCTTCCAGCACATCCGGATCTCCAGATCCGCAGGCTGCACCATCTCCACTTCCAGCCGAACCCTGCTCTCGTCAAAGCAGGGCGTGATCTTAAGCTCTTTCAGATAATTCTCCGGCACCCATTCCATCCAGACAGTCTGCCAGATGCCGCTCTGTGCCGTGTAATACATCCCGCCGGGATCAGAAGACTGCTTTCCCCGGCTGCGGCGGCTTCCTTCCGCGTCGTCACGCACACGGACACGAAGCATATTTTTGCCCTGACGTGCCTCTTTCGTCACATCAATAGAAAACGGCAGATATCCGCTCTCGTTCCTGCCGACAAGATGTCCGTTCCACCACACCGTGCAGCTCTGATCCACGGCGCCAAAATGCAGAAGCAGGCGCTGCCCATCCGGCAGCATCGGCAAATTTACATTTCGCATATACCAGAGATATTCCCCCGGCTTCAGTCTCCGGCTCACGCCGGAAGCGCGTGTCTCTGGGGAAAACGGTACCAGAATATTTCCAGCTGCGTGTCCGGGACGGCTGCCGCTCCTCGTAATCGCGTACTGCCATGTGCCGTTGAGACAGATCCATGTCTTCCTGCGAAGCTGAGGGCGCGGATAATCCTGAAGAACACACTCCGGATCTATCTGCTCTCCCCAGACAGTTGTCAGCTGATGGTGCCGCGTCTGTCTGGCCTTCCCCGGACGAGACGCTTTAAGCGCGTCAAACAGGCGCATGGCTTCATCCCTCCAATAGTTTTTAAGGCCGGCACAAATGTGTCAGCCCTTCTTAATACCTCGTAACTGTCCTGAATCGTTACAATCCTTCATTCTCCATCCGTACCGATCAGCCCTGTGTCGCTTTCAGATAAGTATTCAGGCGTGTCAGCAGCAGATCCAGATCAATGCCATGCACCATGGCCGCTTCCTCAAGAGACTCCATCTGGGAAGCAGGACATCCGATGCAATGCATCCCGCCAGCTATCAGGACCGGAGCCAGTCCGGAATTGATCTCCAGAATCTCACCAATCGTCATGTCCTTCGTAATTGTATCCGGCATATCTCGTTCCTCCTCAATATTCTGAATAGTTGTAACTGTTCAGTACCTTCACAGTTACGGGAAAAAGTCCATTTAAAATCGCTACGCGATGGGACTTTTTCCTGTAGAATGAATGTTTTCATACGTACCTCGCAGAGAGTGCGAGGTACTGTCCTGAATAGTTACGAATAATTATTTATATTATATATTGTAAGCAAAAAAGCGCAAGGGCATTTTCCTGTCCTTACAAAAAAACACACCGATTGCCAGATTAGGCTTGTCTATTTTGCTGTTTTGGTATAGAATAAGGCAAAGATTCCGAGAGGAACTCTTCACGTTTTCAAAAATATCAAAAAGGAGGAACAAATCATGGCATACGTTATTTCTGATGAGTGTGTTGCTTGCGGAACATGCGCAAGTGAGTGCCCGGCTAACGCGATCTCCGAGGGCGATGGCAAGTATGTGATCGATCCGGATGTCTGTCTTGAGTGCGGTACATGCGAAGCTGCCTGCCCGACAGGAGCTATCTCCGCTGAGTAATATTCCGGCAGCAGTGAAGGCCGCCCGGCTATGCTCTTACCGCCATAGAACAGCGGCGGCTTTAATGGGGTTCCTCTGCGGAACCCCATTTTTAATGCGCAGAACTGCGTAAGGAATTTTTCCAGCTATTGCTGGACGCAGCTCGCGCGGCGAGTAGGGAAAATCACCCTACTCGATTCTTTATCCTGCGCAGAGCCGTTACTTCAGAGTGAACCTCTTCTTTATTTTCTGCAGCAGACTTATCCGGCCATGCTCTGTTCCCGACATTCCGGAAGTCTGCGCGGCAGCCGCCTCTCTTTCCCCCATATCCTGCCGAAGCTGTATGTATAATTCTTCTATCTCACTTCGGATCAGATCCGCAAGCTCCGCCTCCAGTTTTTCATTCTGTCCGGCGACCGCCTCACGGATCAGACCGCAAAGCATCGTCTCAAAAAGCTGATAAGTACCCGTCTCCGATTTTGGAAGAATCTCATATTCCACGTCTCCGGCCGTTTCGATGCTCTCCTGCCATTCATGTGGTCCCTGATTCACAGCTGCTGTTTCCTGCTTCGCGGCGGTCTGTTCCTGCTTCGCGGCAGTCTGTTCCTGCTTCACGGCAGTCTGTTCCTGCTTCACGGCAGTCTGTTCCTGCCGTTCATACAGGCTCTGCCCAAGCAGTTCAGAAAGCCGCACATCTTCCCCCGATTTTTCAAACAACAGACGAATCGCTTTCAGCTGAATTCCCTTATCTTTCAGATCCCTGACCTTCCGAAAAGTCATAAGATCTTCTTCGCTGTAAATGCGGTGTCCCTGCGCCGTCCGGCGAATCGTAAGCCCCAGCTCGTCCTCCCAGTACCGCAGAACATGCGACGGCACACCGGTCTTGCGCACTGCCTCCGACACCGGATACCACGTCTGCCCGTTCTCCTCCGTCTCCTTCATAAAGCACTCTCCCCGAAACATATCCATCTGCCGGGCCGATTCCCGGGCAGATGAATTTTCTCATGAATCCGTTTATACCGGATGCACACAGACGCATGAAGCATGGCTGCGGTCTGCGTTCCGCAGCCTTGCGTCTGACGCAAAATAAAACGGCTTACGTCGTTTACTATAAATATATGAGGAGATGCTCAAAAAAAGAACGGAATATTGATACAAAAAAATGATGCCCACGGATTTCTTCGCACTTCGTGCTCCCGAAATCTCCGCTGCCGCTCCGGTCGGCGCTAAACGGACATCCACTGGATGTCCAGCGCCCTAAAAACATTCGGAATCCGCTCATTTTTCTACGAAAAATGGCTACTTCCTCATGTTTTTTTGCGGGTCATAAAGTCAGGAATTTAAGCGCAAGCGCTCGATTCCTGACTTTCGACCCTGGCATCATTTTTTCATATTCGCAAACTTTGTAAAACGCGGCAGCCATGCCAGCTCCACCGTCCCGATCGGGCCGTTCCTCTGCTTGGCTATGATGACTTCCGCCACATCTTTTTTCTGCGTATCATGATTGTAGTAATCATCGCGATACAGGAACATGACCACATCCGCGTCCTGCTCGATCGCGCCGGACTCTCTTAAGTCCGAAAGCATCGGCCGGTGATCCGGACGCTGCTCGACGGCACGGGAAAGCTGAGAGAGCGCCACGACCGGCACCTGCAGCTCCCTGGCGATCTCTTTCAGGGAACGCGAAATATCTGAAATCTCCTGCTGTCTTGATTCAGACCGGCGGCTGCCCGTCATCAGCTGAAGATAGTCGATCATGATAATGTCGAGATTGTGTTCCAGCTTGTATTTCCGGCATTTGCTGCGCAGCTCGGAGACGGATATACCCGGTGTATCGTCGATGATCAGATTGGATTTCCCGATCACACCTGCCGCCTCGATCAGGCTGGTCCAGTCGCTGTCATTTAAATTGCCGGTACGCAGTGCCTGAGAATCTACCCGGGATTCCATCGCAAACAGACGGTTCACCAGCTGCTCTTTTGACATCTCCAGACTGAACAGCGCCACGGTCAGATTGTTTCGAAACGCCATATATTCCGCAATATTCAGGGCAAAGGCCGTCTTTCCCATGGACGGACGCGCCGCGATCAGCAGCAGGTCCGACGGCTGAAAGCCGGACGTCTTGTAATCCAGATCGATAAACCCGGTCGCAAGCCCCGTAACGCTTCCTTTGGACCGGCTTGCCGCTTCAATCCGATCCAGTGCATTCAGAACAATCTCCTTGATGGGAGTAAAATCCTCGCTGCTCTTCTGCTGAAGCACCTGAAAGATCTTTTTCTCCGTGTCTTCCATGATGACTTCCGTGGTCTCTTTTCCGGCATAACAGGCAGTCGCAATCTCCTCGCTGGTCCGGATCAGCCTGCGCAGCTGCGCCTTTTCCGAAACGATCTGCGCGTAATATTTGACGTTCGCGGAGGTCGGCACAGATGTGATCATATCACGCACAAATTCCATGCTGGAGAGCTCCGGCGGCACATCCATCTCTTTCAGACGATTCTGCAGCGTGACCAAGTCGATCGGCTTATCTTCGCGGTGCATCGCCGTCATCGCATCAAAAAGGATCCCGTACTGTTTCTGATAAAAATCGTCTGGGAGCAGCAGCTCAGACGCAACGGTCACGGCATCCCGGTCCATCAGCATCGCGCCGATGACCGACTGTTCCGCCTCCGTGCTGTGCGGCATCACTCTTTTTAATAATGTTTCCTCCACAATGTTCCCTCCGATCCACATTCTGCGTCATTCTCTGCCGTTGTACGCCACTTCGTTTTCCATGGCGTGCCGGGTCATCGCTGCACATCATGCATCAGGCAAATCCTCTTTCTGCCGCGCGCAGGGTCATTGCTCCACGACATGTACCAGGATCTGTGTCGTCACTTTCGTGTGCAGCTTGATCTGCACCTGTGTCACGCCGAGCGTTTTGATCGGAGCATCGAGTATGATCTTTTTCTTATCAATCTCTGCTCCCAGCTGCTTCTGTACTTCCTCCGCGATCTCTTTTGAAGAAACAGAGCCGAATACGCGGCCTCCCTCTCCGGCTTTGACCGCGACACGTACCTCTTTATCCTTCAGCTCTTCTCCCAGCTTCTGAGCAGCCGCAAGTGCCTCCTTCGCCAGCTTGTCAGCATTTGCTTTCTGAAGCTTTAAGTCGTTCAGATTCTTCCCCGTCGCTTCCTTGCCGAGCCCTTTCCTCAGGAGCACGTTCCGTGCGTAGCTTTCGCTCGCCTCCACGATCTCACCTTTTTTGCCGAGAGACTTTACATCCTGTAATAAAATGACTTTCATGATCTGACTTCCCCTTTCTTATCTGAGCTTTCCTGAACCCTGCCGGAATATACCGGCAGTATCTTATAGAGCCCCTTCTTTTGTCATCTGTGTCAGCACCTCTTTGAGCATCACTCTCGCCTGATCCGTATCCACGCCGGTCAGCTGTGCTCCGGCGATATTCATATGACCGCCGCCGCCCATACGCTCCATGATCAGCTGCACGTTCACCTCATCGATCGCGCGGGCACTGATATATATCGTATCGTTAAAATCTGTCAGAACAAACGAAGCTTTCACACCGACGATATTCAAAAGCTCATTCGCCGCCTGCGCACCGACCACGGTCGGGCTCTCGATTCCCTGACTCGGGCAGACGCTGATCGCGTAGCTGTCCATAAACAGCTCCGCGTGCCGGACCGCCTCCGCGCGCGCCTTGTAAGTCGCCATGTCGTTGCGGAAGACTTTCCGCACCCGCGTCACGTCCGCGCCGTTCCTGCGCAGATAAGCAGCCGCCTCAAAGGTGCGCATGCCGGTCTTGGCCATAAAGTTATTCGTATCGATGATGATCCCTGCGTACACACAGTCTGCCTCATAAGGCTTCAACCGGACGCCTTCCTCGTAATACTGCAGGATTTCAGTGATCATCTCACAGGCGGAAGACACCGCCGGGTCAATATAGGAAAGCGCCGCGTTCTCGATCTTGTCCGCACCCTGGCGGTGATGATCCAGCACGACGATCGTCTTTGTCAGATACAGGAGTTCCTCGCACTCCACCATGCTCGGACGATTCGTGTCTACTACAACGACCACGGTATTTTCATTCGTCAGCTGGATTGCCCGCTCATGTGTGACAAATACATCCTCTGCGTACTCCAGATTGTCTTTCAGGGAATTTATCCACGGACGGATGCCCGCGGTAATGTCGCCCAGCACGATATGCACCGGCTTTCCGGAACGCATGGCCGCGCTGCAGACGCCGACTGCCGCTCCCAGAGAATCGATATCCGTGTTCTTATGTCCCATGACAACCACGCGTTCACGTGCGCTGATCAGCTCACGGAGCGCCTGCGCTTTGACACGGGCCCGCACCCGGGTATTGCTTTCCGAGCGCTGCGTCTTGCCCCCAAAGAACGATATCCTGTCCTCATCCTTGACCACAGCCTGATCGCCGCCGCGGGCAAGCGCCATCTCGATCGCGACATGAGCCGCCTCAAAATTCTCCGTATAGTTGCCGTTGTCTGTCCCGACGCCGATACTGACCGTCACATTCATGGAATTACCCAGATTGACCGTCTTCACGTCTTCCAGAAGGGAAAAACGGTCTTCCATAAGCGCGTTCAGGCTCACTCGGTTCATCACCAGCAGGTACTTGTCCTTTTCCAGATTCTTGATCAGACCTCCGGCTGAAATCACATACTTCGTGATCCGTCTGTCCACCAGCGCACCAAGCATCGAGCGGCGCACATCCTCCACGCTGTCCATCGCCTCATCATAGTTGTCCACATACAGAAGGCCGACTGCCGGCTTCTGTTCAAAATTCTCTTTTTCAAGACGGGTCAGCTCCGTGATATCCAGAAAATGCAGCCCGATCACGCTGCAGTCTTCCCCCGTCATTTCCGCGACGTCCATGCCCTCCAGCACGTCTTTCAGCCGGAGCCGCTTCATCACGACCCGGTATTTCCGGTCACTGTAATCCATCTCAACTGTTGCTTCTTCATCCTCAGCGGGAAATCCGGACGCAGTCAGTTCCGGAAAAACGGACGAAATATTCTTATGGCATTCCCTGTCACGCTTTGTCATCTCGCAGAGACGCTGATTCATCCAGGCAATGCGCCCGTCCGGCAGCACAAACCCATAGGGAATCATCATTTCGTCCAGAATATCCTTTTCCACGCCACCGAAACGCTGTGAGAAATCAATCAGCTCCAGCAGTACTTTCGGGCGGTAATAGACATCAAGCAGAACAATCGTCAGATACAGTATCAGGGAAAATCCTCCGACAATACAGCCTGCCAGAGTATCAATATACAGCACCGCCGCCGTCAGAAACAGCAGCAGCAAACAGAGGATCACGCACCAGTACCAGTGACGCAGAAGCCTGCCGCTGTATCTCAGCTGATTTTTATTTTCCGTCCTGTCCTTTTTCATATCCGTCCCTCCTCTCACGCCGCCTGTCGCGAAGCAGTCTCCCGGAAGGAAATATGCGGCATCGGAAAGTTTTTGCCATTCGGTTATTATCACAGTTTACCACAAAGTTCTCATAAGGGAAAGTACAAAATCGGACAGGGGAACGTCTTTCTCCCCTGTCCGCCCGCGCGGCTTTAGCCGCAATACACCTTGCCCGGCCCTGCGCATCAAAAGAAAAGCCTGCATACCATCTCTGATATGCAGGCTGTCCCAGACATTTGCCTAAACTGTGCCGAATCCGTATCAGTCCTGTACGTACGGCATAAGCGCGATGTGGCGTGCTCTCTTGATCGCCACGGTCAGAGCGCGCTGATGCTTCGCGCAGTTGCCCGTAATTCTTCTCGGAAGGATCTTGCCTCTCTCCGATACGTATCTTTTCAGCTTATTTACATCCTTGTAATCGATCTCGTTGTCTTTACCGCAGAAAACGCAGACTTTTTTCCTTCTGCGCATGCCGCCGCCGCGTCTCTTCATCGGCGCATCGCCTTTTTCTTTATTGAATGCCATTGCATTGTCCTCCTGAAAATAACAGATTAGTTGAACGGAAGCTCCTCATCGATCCCGTCCGGAATATTCATGAATCCGTCTCCCACAGATGCCTCTGACGGAGCGGGAATCCCGGATGCTGCCGCAGCCGGCCTCTGATATCCGCTGTTCTGGTATCCTCCGCCCTGTCCGCCTGACGACGCAGCCTTGCTCTCAGCAAATTCCTGCTCATCAACGACGACATCCGTCGTATAAACTTTCTGGCCATCCCGGTTCGTATAGCTGCCCGTCTGTATCCTGCCTGTCACCACGATCTTGGTGCCCTGACGCAGATATTTCTCCGCAAACTCAGCTCCTCTTCCAAACACAACACAGCTGATAAAATCCGCGGTCTGCTGGTCGCTTCCCTCGCGGCGGAACCTGCGGTCAACCGCCAGTGTATACCTCGCGTACGCGGAAGAATTGTCTCCTGCGGAATAGCGAACCTCCGGGTCTCTTGTCAAACGTCCCATTAAGATGACTTTATTCATATTCTCTACCTCTCTTTTATCTATGCATCCTGTCTAACGCATAAATATCTGATGACATTCTCCATGATCCGGATACGGCTCTCTACCTCAGCCGGACATGTTGCATCAGCCTCAAAGCGAACGAAGTAGTAAAATCCTTCACGCATCTTCTTGATCTCGTAAGCAAGTCTTTTCTTGCCCCACTCTTCTACTTCGGTAACAGTACCGCCGAACCGGGTGATCAGATCCTTCACCTTCTCAATCGTAGCGGCTCTGTCTTCGTCTTCAAGTTTTGCGTTGACAACTACTGCTAATTCATACTTGTTCATGCTTCTTCGCACCTCCTTATGGTCTTATGGCCCCCTGACCTGTTTTCTGCAGGGAGCAAGGAATTATATCACAATTAGGCATTCTAACACAGGAATCCTGTGAGTTCAAGCTTTTTTTCGATGAGTTCAGGCTTTTTTTTGCAGCGCTCTCACGTTTTTTTCCACAAGCTTCCGCGGCACCATGATCTGGCGCGCGCAGCCGGTACATTTCAGGCGAAAATCCGCACCTACGCGCAGAATCTCCCATTCCTGGCTGCCGCAGGGATGCTTCTTTTTCAGTTTTACGATATCGCCCACCTCGAATACGATGTTTCCCGTATCCATGCGCATCTCTCCTGTCCTGTTCTTCTCATATCCCGTGCCGGTTCCATCCCGTATAACGTTATACCCGCAGCGCTCCGAGCACGGTCCCGATCTTTTCCTGTATGAGCAGGTCGGCCTGCCGGTCACGCGGAGTCGGCGCCATGTTGATCACGACCAGATGACGTCCCTGGAAGTAATCGATGAGTCCCGCCGCCGGGTACACCGCAAGGGACGTTCCGCCGATGATCAGCACATCCGCCCTCGAGATGCAGCGAACAGACTCCTGCATGGTCTGGCTGTCCAGTCCTTCCTCATACAGCACGACGTCCGGCTTGATCACACCGCCGCAGCCGCAGCGCGGCACATCCGCTCCGCCCTCGAACATATCCAGAAGCTCCTGCGCGCTGTAAAACCTGTGGCATTTCTGGCAGTAATTGCGATGAATGCTGCCGTGCAGCTCCAGTACCTTTTTGCTGCCCGCCTTCTGATGCAGACCGTCGATATTCTGCGTCACGACAGCTTTCAGTTTCCCGCACGCTTCCATCTCGGCAAGCTTATTGTGCGCGGCGTTCGGCTCCGCATCCAGCACCAGCATTTTATCCCGGTAAAAACGATAGAATTCTTTCGTCTGGCGCATGAAAAATGTGTGGCTTAAAATGGTCTCCGGCGGGTAATCATACTTCTGATGATAAAGCCCGTCCACGCTCCGGAAATCCGGGATACCGCTCTCGGTCGAGACGCCGGCGCCCCCGAAAAACACGATATTTTCCGTGTTGTCAATGATCTGCTGAAGCTGTTCGATTGCGCTCATGGCTGCATCCTCCCCTAAAAAATCTCACAAACCGACCGGCTGTCTCCGACGCAGCCACGTTGATTTTTGCGCTTCTTTTGCGCCGTTTATTATTCCCTGCTTCGCTGAAACTCGCTTCGCTCAGACAATGGCGAAGCAGGGAAAACTATGCTCAAGAAGCCTGCAAAAATCTGCCTACCGTCTGCTTACGGAGACAGCCGGTCGGTTCTATTATACTTTT
>JAJQHQ010000053.1:28031-57516 GCA_021199655.1 Lachnospiraceae bacterium
TCATACGATTCACGCAGTAAATGCGTGAATCTGTAATTCACTTCTTCACCGCATAACAGCTCGTTCCTCGCTGTTACGGGAAAATCCATGCAGAATCGCCTGCGGCGATGGGATTTTCCCGTGCACAATATACTTTTTCATACGATTCACGCAGTAAATGCGTGAATCTGTAATTCACTTCTTCACCGCATACATCTGCGTCAGTTTTCCCTGGACGATGAAGCGGGTCGCGGAATCTCCGGTACAGGTGGAGAGCGTCACTACCTTGTCGTCTGTCGATACGGTGACGTTCGTATTGTCCACTTCAGACTCTTCCATCGCGGTGGTCAGGAATTCCTCGAATTCCTCGTCTGTGAATACGATCTGGTAGGGCTGCCCCACCTTATTTACGACTCTCGCCGAGAAAATGCGATACATATAAATGACGTCTTCTGTGTAGATCCAGAAATACTTGCTCGTCTTATAGACTTCCTCGTCGCGGAACTTTTTCAGGGAACCGAACATGGAGCCGTTCTTCATATTGTGACCGTAGATGATGGTGTTCTGGTCGCTGAAATCGCTTTCATTCTCATAGTGCATAAAAAGGCAGCCGGCAAACAGCTCTTCCTGTTCAAAGGAACGGTGCAGATAATAGTCGTTGTCCTCGCCCTGCACGACCGGATAGCTTAAGTCCAGCGCCCGGATCTTGATCCAGCCGACGATGTCGGAATTGATCTCCTGCAGGGATTCAAAATCAACCGGGCTTTCCATGACCGGCAGCGTCACTTCCTCACCGGCCACGACGACCGTCCGCACTTCGCGTCCGCTGAGTATCTGCGCAATGGCATCCTCATCCCCCGTATCTTCCGCTTCCTCAAATGCTTCCTCCAGCGCTTCCAGGTCCTCGGTCTCCGTCTCTTCCTCATCCGCTGCCGTCGCGTAGTTCTCCAGGCTCGCGTACGCATCGTCCGCTTTTTTGTATTCCTTATAATATCCGTAAAGCATGTAGCCTGCGTAGACAAACACACAGAAAGCAGCCGCCATCACGATCACGCTGATCGCGTCACCGACACGGCTTCTTTTTTTCTTCTTTTTCGGCTTCTTGCCGGAGCCCTGCCCCGTGCCGCCTGCAACATTCCCGTTGGAAGCGCCTCCGCCCGGAGCACCGTAAGGACCGTTATAGGAGCCACTGCTGCTGTAATAGCTCACCTGTTCTGCGTTATAACCGGCCTGATTTCCATTCCCGGCATTGCTTCCATATCCGGTGCCGTTCTCATATCCGACGTTATTTCTGTTTCCTTCTCCTCTTCGATTTCCTTTCATATGCATCCCCCTCTGCGTCCGGCACGGATACCGGTATATTCACGATAAACCGGGTGTTCTTGCTGTCGCTGACCGCCGAGATCACACCGCCATGCAGTTCCACGATCCGTTTGGCGATTGCAAGACCAAGCCCGGCGCCGCCGGTCTTACTCGATCTTCCGTCGTCAATACGGTAGAATTTTTCAAAGATCATCTCCAGCTTCTTCTGCGGGATCTGCGGTCCCTCATTGGTAAATACGATCGTGATGCCGCCGTTGCCTCCGCGGGCCTGAATCAGGATCTGTGAATTCTCATATCCGTAGGCAGCCGCGTTTTTCAGCAGGTTGTCAAAAACACGGGCAAGCTTGTCCGGATCGCCCTGCATGATCAGACCTTCCTGTACATCCACCACGCAGGTCATGTTCTTGCGGTTTAAAAGGCCAAGGTTCTCGTCCTCAAGCTGCTCCAGCATAATGGAAAGGTTGATCTCTCTCTTTTCCAGAACCATATCCTGTACATTGTAGCGTGTAATCTCAAAGAACTCATTCAGCAGTTCTTCCAGGCGGATCGCTTTTTCCAGCGTAACATGCGTGTATTTCGCCCGCTCTTCCGGAGACATCTCAGGATGCTCGTCCAGCATGGTCAGATAGGCGGTCACCGATGTCAGCGGTGTCTTGAGATCATGCGCCAGGCAGGCGACCATCTCATTCTTGCGCTGTTCACTGACCACGGCCTGCTGTGCCCTCCAGGAGAGCTTGCGCTGCAGAAGATTCATCTGCTCCGTCATCGGCTCCAGATCTTCTCCCAGCACGACCGGCTCCCCCGATTCGGCAAGGATCTTATCCAGTGCATTGCTGATGCGATTCAGACTTTTCGTCATCTTCCCCACCGCCAGCAGGAAAAAGATCAGAAACAGAAAAGCCAGCATGCCAAAGGCAAACAGCCATTTCCCGTCCAGAGCCAGACGGCTGTACAGAGACGCCGCCCGGTCGGAAGATACACCTGCCCTTTCCAGGTTCTGAATGACCAGACTCTGAAATGTCTCCTGCCCGATCCCCTGCGTGAGGAACGTCAGAACTCCGTATCCGGCCGCCACCACTAAAATGCTGATCAGCAGCGCCCGCAAAATCGTATTTCTTTTTAATCTGCCATACCTATTTTTCAATTTTGTACCCTACTCCCCACACAGTTTTGATAAAATCGCTTTTTCTGTGACCGTCGCCCATTTTCTCCCGCAGATGCCGGATATGGACCATGACCGTGTTGTTGCTGTTCTTAAAATATTTTTCTTTCCAGATCTGCTCAAAAAGCTGTTCGGAGCTGATCACCTTTCCGCGGTTCTCACACAGCAGCCACAGGATGTCAAACTCCGTCGGCGTCAGATTCAGATCCCGTTCATTGTAGCTGCACTCATGCGTGTCGCGGTTCATCAGAAGCCCCGCGAAGTCGATGATGTTCTCCGGCGGCTCCGCGGCCGTGCCATTGTACTTCTGATAACGGCGAAGCTGTGCCTTGACCCGCGCCACCATCTCCAGCGGATTGAACGGCTTCGGAATGTAGTCATCCGCCCCCAGCGTCAGACCGTTGATCTTGTCGGTGTACTCCGTCTTCGCGGTCAGCATGATCACCGGGAATTTGTATTTTTCACGGATCTTCTGCAGTACCCGGAAGCCGTCAATATCCGGAAGCATCACATCCAGCAGCGCCAGATCCGGCGGAGCCTCCTCCACCTTTTTCAGTGCCTCGCGGCCGGAATACGCCAGCTCGACCTCATAACCGTCGTTGCGAAGGTAGAGGCCGATCACGTCGGCGATCTCTCTTTCGTTGTCCAGAACCAGTATCTTACTCATTTGTTTCCTCAAAATTTCATCTTGTCCGTATGCCTGTACGCTGTCACCGGGATTTTATCCGCCAGCCAAACGAATATTCTTATACCCTTACTGTTGCCTCTGAAACTTTACACCATCACGCCAGACTTCCCACTGTCCGCGGATACGGAAGCACGTCGCGGATGTTGGACATACCGGTCAGGTACATCACGCAGCGCTCAAATCCAAGTCCGAATCCGGAGTGGCGCGTGGAGCCGTATTTGCGCAGATCCACATAGTACGTGTAATCCTCCGGCTTCATGCCAAGCTCGGCAATCCTCGCGGTGAGAATGTCCAGATTGTCCTCTCTCTGGCTGCCGCCGATGATCTCGCCGATCCCCGGTACAAGGCAGTCCATCGCGCGCACCGTCTTCCCGTCCTCATTCAGCTTCATATAAAATGCTTTGATCTCCTTCGGATAATCCGTGACGAACAGCGGACGTTTGTAGACCTGCTCAGTCAGATAGCGCTCATGCTCAGTCTGCAGATCGCAGCCCCAGGAAACCTTGTATTCGAATTTGTCGTTGTGCTTTTTCAGGATCTCCACCGCTTCCGTGTAGGTGACATGGCCGAACTCCGAGTTCAGCACATGGTTCAGGCGGTCAAGCAGTCCCTTATCCACAAAGGAGTTGAAGAAATTCATCTCCTCCGGCGCGTTCTCCAGCACGTAGCGGATGACAAACTTGAGCATATCCTCCGCCAGAGCCATATTGTCGTCCAGATCGGCAAACGCAATCTCCGGCTCGATCATCCAGAACTCCGCCGCGTGGCGCGCGGTATTGGAATTCTCCGCACGGAACGTCGGTCCGAACGTATAGACATTCCGGAACGCCTGAGCAAACGCCTCCACATCGAGCTGTCCGCTCACGGTCAGATTCGTCATTTTCCCGAAAAAGTCCTGCGTGTAGTCAATCTCGCCCTTGTCGTTGCGCGGCGGATTGTTCATGTCCATCGTCGTCACCTGGAACATCTCACCGGCGCCCTCACAGTCGCTCGCGGTGATCAGAGGTGTGTGTACATAGACAAAGCCCCTCTCCTGGAAAAAGGTATGGATCGCGTAGGCGATCAGTGAGCGCACACGGAATACCGCCTGAAAGGTATTCGTGCGCGGGCGGAGATGCGGAACCGTACGCAGGTACTCCATCGAATGGCGCTTCTTCTGCATCGGGTAATCCGGTGTCGACGCTCCCTCAACTTCCACGGATGACGCCTGAATCTCAAACGGCTGTTTTGCGTTCGGCGTCGCCACAAGCGTACCCTTCACGATCACAGCTGCGCCGACATTCAGCTTTGAAATCTCGGCAAAATTCAGCAGCTGATCCGAATATACAATCTGAAGGGTCTCAAAAAATGTACCGTCGTGCAGGACGATAAATCCAAAGGTCTTCGAATCGCGGATGCTGCGCACCCAGCCTCCGACGGTAATCTCACGGTCTATATAGCTGTCCCGGTCGCGATACAGCTCTTTTACGGTGGTAAACTGCAAATCCATGTCTGTGGTTCTCCTGTTCTTCATATCTTTTATTTGAGTTTGATTATACCCATATTTTCCAAGGTCTGCAAGGGCAAACCGTGCGCGGGTTTCTTAAATGTTTTGTAAATATTGTAAAACCCCATCTGCAGATCGTGTTTCTGTCAGATGGGGTTTTCAAATGTTTCAGTCGGCATACAGCAGCCGGTCTTACTTCTTATTCTGTGCAGAGTCTGGTCGCCTTGCCCGGTTTTTATTCTTCCGCTGCTTCCTCTTCATCCTCCTTCGCAGCGGATGCGTGTAGCTCGGAGACAAGCACTACGACCGCGTCGCGGCTCGTCGTCAGCTCTACGTCCGGATCGGAGGCGATCGGCAGATCTTCTACCTTTATGGAATCGCCCGGCTTCATTTCTCCGACGTCGATCTCTACTTTCTCTACCAGAGCCGACGGCAGTGCTTTGTAGGCGAGCTCCTCCAGAACTACCTGCAGGATTCCTTCCTGAATCTTATCATGGTTCACAAGGACAACCTCGGCAACGGAATGTACCTTCTCGGTGCTGACAAGCGCCTGGAAGTCTACTTCCTCAAACTCGTTTTTCATGGAATTGTAATTCATTTCCTTGATCAGAACGTCCAGCTTCTGTCCTTCGACATCCAGATACAGCTGGCTGCCTTTTTTCTTTGTGCGAAAAACGCGCTCCGCATCACGTTTGTTGATCATAATTGGGATGGAGCCTTCAATCTCGCGGCCAACCACATTGCCGGTCACGTAACCCTCCCGTCTCAGTTTTTTTGCCTTCACCGTCAAGTCTCTTTTCTCAGCTTTTAAAGTATCCATTTTATCTCTTCCTTTCTTTCAGCTGACTGTTCGCAGAACTGCCGTGCGGTTTCTTGCTGCTCTTGCAGGCAGCAGATATGCCGTGCAGCGGACTGTTGACGTTTTTTGTTGCAGTTGTATTATAACACGTAGGATAAGAAAAGATTCACCAAAAATTCCGTTTCTTTTCCTTGTGTTTTTCTCAAATATTTTTTACACTCCTCTACAGAAGACACACAGTAACTATTCAGGACAGGTCTTCTCACTCGCTGTGAAGGTACTGAACAGTTACGATTGCTTTTCAGAAACTCAGCGCGTCTGAAAGCGCCGCAAACTGCGAAAGTGTCAGAGTCTCGCCCCGCACGTTTCCGTCAAAACCGACCGCGGCAAATGCCTCCGAGATCTGCTCTTTGGTAAAATTCAGTTCCGGAGAATTTTTCAGGCCGTTGGCAAGCGTTTTCCTGCGTTGACCAAACGAAGCGCGGATCAGGGAAAACATCAGCTTTTCATCCCGCACGGCAACTGCAGGGGCTTCACGCCTGGTCAGCCGGATCACGGCGCTTCCCACGCCCGGCCGGGGAATAAAGCAGTTCGGCGGCACGTTCGCCGCCAGATACGGCTCCGCATAATATTGAACAGCCAGCGAGAGCGCTCCGTAGTCCTTCGTGCCGGGTCCCGCCTGCATCCGCAGCGCCACCTCTTTTTGCACCATGACCGTAATGCTTTCAAGCGGCACCGCGCTTTCTAAAAGACCCATGACGATCGGCGTCGTGATGTAATACGGCAGGTTGCCGACCACCTTGATCGGCCGCCCGCCGTTTTTCTCTTTTACCAGCGCGGCGATATCAACCTTTAAAATGTCCTCATTGACAACTGTCACATTTTCATATTCCGCCAGAGTCTCATTAAGGATCGGAATCAGGTTCCGGTCAATCTCGACCGCCGTCACCTCCCGCGCCGCCTCCGCAAGGTATTGCGTCATCGTGCCGATGCCGGGCCCGATCTCCAGTACAAAGTCGTCCTTTGTAATGCCCGCCGCGGCAATGATCTTCTCCAGCACATGCGCGTCGATCAGAAAATTCTGGCCGTAGCGCTTCTGAAAATTAAAGTGATTCTTCTGAATCATCTCAATCGTTTTCTGTGGATTTGCAAGTTTTTCCATGTATTCTCTTTCCTGATTCTTTCTGATTTTGTAACAATTCAGAATAGTTACCTTATTTTTGTTATTCTGTAATTTTTGAAAACGGCGCAGGTTTACCGTAACTGCCGGATTATTTCAGGTGATATACCCGCAGCGCATTCTCATAAAGCACTTCCTCCGCCTCACCCGGCGCGACTCCTTTGATCTGCGCGATCGCCTCGATCACCAGAGGAATATAAAGCGAAGAATTGCGCTTGCCGCGGTGCGGTGCGGGTGCCAGATACGGGCAGTCGGTCTCTGTCACAAGATTCTCAAGAGGCACTGCCGCAACCACTTCTTTCATAACGCGTGCATTTTTAAATGTGACTACGCCGCCGACTCCGATGTAATACCCCATCTTTACGTATTCCAGCGCCATCTGCGCCGACGAGGAAAAGCAGTGGATGATACCGCCCGTCGTTCCCGCGTGCTCCGCTTTCATGATATCAAAAGTGTCCTGCGCGGCGTCACGGCTGTGTATGTTGACCGGAAGGCCGGTATCCTTTGCCATCCGAAGCTGCCGCACAAACCATTCTTTTTGCAGGTCATGGCTCTCTTTGTCCCAGTAATAATCAAGCCCGATCTCCCCGACCGCCACTGTTTTCTCCCGGCCGCAGAGGTCGTATAGATGCTGCAGCTTCTCTTCATCCAGAGATCCGACCTCATCCGGGTGAACGCCGGCCGCCGCGTATACAAAAGGATATCTCGCGGCAAGCTCCTGACTCTCCTCCACATCACGAAGAGTCGCTCCCATATTGACGATTCCCGCAATGCCGGCCGGCTCCATCATGGAAAGCAGTTCGCCGCGGTCTGTATCAAACGCCTTTTCATTATAGTGCGCGTGTGTGTCAAAAATCATTTTCTGTCTCCTTCTGATGAATCACACTATATTATAAAAGAACACTGACCAATTGAAAAGCCCTGAATTATTTTTTCATGCCCCTTTCTTCTTTTTCTTTCTTGTGATATAATTTTCATAAATGTACCCATGAAACAATCAGACCTGCCGGGCAGGTTTCTATTGGGACTTTTGTGATTTTGCGGAAGGAGGACAGCCATGCGACGCACGGATAAAAAACTGACGATTGGTGTACTTGTCAGCGGAATTCTGGATGATTTTACGGAACATATCTGCAACGGCATTATGGCGGAAGCGCGCGCAAACAATGTGGACGTCCTGATCTTTCCGGGAAAATACATTGATCGGGATCTCTCGGATGATCGGGAGCTGATGTATGAATATCAGTACGGCACCGTTTTTTCTTATATTCAAAAGGGCTGTCTCGACGCCCTGATCGTCGCTGCGGACTGCATCGGCTGTTTTACCACGCCGGATCGGATCCGCCATCTTCTGCAGCAGTATGACGGGATTCCCTGCGTGCTGATTGCCTCGAAGATAGACGGCTATATTGGCGTTAAATTTGAGAATGAGACCGGCATCCGGGAGGGACTGGAATACCTGATCAAAAATTGCGGCTGCCGGAATATCGGAATGATCGGCGGTCACGACAATAATACAGACGCACTGGAACGGCGTGAGATTTTCAACCGTGTCCTTGCGGAAAACGGACTTGACTGCCCACCGCACCGTTTTGCGGCGGGGGATCTTTCCTCTCACAGTACATCGGTGTACTGCGCGTTTTTGGACGCGAATCCGGATCTGGATGCCGTCTTCTGCGTCAATGATGATACTGCGCTCGGCCTGTATACGGTATTGGAAGAACGTCAGATCGTGCCGGGGCGTGACATCTCCGTCCTCGGCTTTGACGACTCCCCTGCCAGTGCAAAAGCATCGCCGCCGCTGGCCACCGTGCTGGCCGATCCCACACAGCTGGGGGAAGCCTCTATACGTCTGATACTCGATGTATATGAAGCATCCTGCACAGATAATGGTTCGGATAACATTTTGGCTGACACACAGGCCGTCTCATCGGCGGCTAACCCTTTAGACCGGATAAACAGTATTTCCATACCTACCCATTTTGTCCTGCGCGATTCCATTGTTCAGGCCAACGAGGGCAGAAAAACCTGCGCGCAGATTTTGAGCAATCTCGAAGTCAGTTTTCACGATACCTTTTATCATAATTACCATGCAGAAGCACAGCTTCAGATGGACGAAGTGCGCCTTGCCTACGGTCGTCTGTTCGACAGTCTTGCTGCCTGCTTTATGCACAGAGAGGAATATGAAATCCTGGCAAAGTGCACCCCGAATACTCCGCAGACCGCTGACGCTGAACATGCATCACGAGATCCGCAGACCGCTGATACCGTACGCGCATCACAATATTCGCAGCTCACGAATGCCGAATGTACATCACAAGATCTGCAGCACACTGATGCCGCGGAACCCGTTTCGAACATTCAGCGCATACATGCGCAGCTGCACGAGATCGGCGATGCCGCGGATGCTTTTTTGAATCCGGGCGTGATCGGTTCTGCGGACATCGACGGTCTGATGACGAATCTGGAACAGTTTTACCACGCGCTTCTGGCGCAGCAGGAGGATTCTGATTCCCGTTTTGAGCTCAGAAATGCCTTTAATATGCTCTATCGGAAGATCATCCGCACGATGAACCGCCAGTCCGCTTCCGTAATAAAAAAAGAATATGATACCAGCTACAATATGAAGCTGTTTGTGCAGAATATTCTACAGTTTGAGCAGGGGACTGATGAAAGCTTTTGCTCTATTTTGAAAAATCTGGGCTGGCTGGAAATTCAGAACGCCTGGCTGTATCTGCTTCCTGTTCCTCAGGAGCATCTGTTCCGTGAGCCATTTGATCCGCCGCAAGTGCTGGAGCTGAAGGCCGTCCTGAAAAACGGTGCTGTGCATTCAGTCCCCCTGCCTGAACAGCCGCAGAGCCTTCTGGAAATGTACCGTTTTGCAAAGCCGGACGGAGATGTCAACTTTGCGCAGGCTGTGCTTCCTCTGTTCTCAGGTAAGACTGTTTACGGTGTCCTGATCTGCGACATGACGCCGTCCCTGTATTCCAACGGAGAATTTCTGATCAATCAGTTAAGCTCTGCGATCAAGATGATCTCACTTCTGCAGGCCAATGAAAAGATTCAGGCGCAGCTGGAGGTCAATCTGGAGACCCTGAAGGATCACAACATTGAACTGGATGCGATTTCCAAATCCGACCCGCTCACCGGTATCTTAAATGTCCGCGGCTTCTACGCTCTCGCAGAGGAACAGATTGACGCGCTTCGCCGTGAGGGCCGCTATCAGGCCGTGATCTATGTGGACATGAACAATCTGAAGCTGATCAACGACCGCTTTGGGCACAAAGAAGGAGATTCCTCCCTGCGGCAGATCGGACGGGTCTTAAAAGAAATATCCAACGGTCGCGGCATCGCGGGCCGCATCGGCGGGGACGAGTTCACCTGCCTGCTGGAAGTGCGCAAACCATCAGAAATAAATCAGGTAAACGCATTGAATTCCGCCTGCGAAACGGAAGCAGACAGCGAGCGCAGCTCCTGCATTTTTGACAGCGGCGAAAGCATTATCGCAGCCCTGCACCAGAGATTTGACCGCTATAACCAGACCAGTGAAAAGCCTTATCTTCTGACCGTGTCTGCAGGTGCCTGCCTGATCACACCAGATGACGATATCACGCTGAAGGAAGCGCTGATCCGCGCCGACCAGAAGCTGTATGAAGCAAAAAAGACGCGCAGCCGGGATGTGATGAAAACAAAATAACATTTATGAACAAACAACCGGTCCATTTTGCAGAACCGGTTGTTTTTCACTCAGCCTCCACCCTGCAAAGCTTTTTATAAAAAGCAATGCCAAAATGCCTGAGCGTTTTCGGTTTTCTCATGCTGAAACATTGATCGTATTGCATCCGGTTGATCTGATCGATCGCTTCCTGCGCATCTCCGGGAAGATCCGTTTCCTTTTTGGAATATTTCAGTTCAATAATGATCGCTTCTTTTGTGCGCAACTGAAACGCAGTAATATCCGATCTTCCTTTTCCACTTTCTCTGTTTGACTGAATCTCCCATTCTTTTCGCGGCAGGAGCATACCAAGCACAAGCCCGTGATAGAATTTTTCTTTATCATCCAGAGTACCGCCATCCATAAAGCTAATGGACGCCCCCAGAAAATAATTCAAACAGTCTTCCAGACTCTGGGCATCTCCGGAATCCAGCGCTCTGTAAAAGGATTGCAGACCATCCGTGTCCTCGCGAACCTTGTTTTGAAACCAGTCATTTATCTGCGTTTTAAAAATATCCGCGACCTCATTGTTTGGAATACAAAGTTCATAAGTGCCGTCTTCCAGGCGCCCCCGCTGCGTCAGATAACCTGTTGTAAACAAAATACTCCAGATATTATCCAGATTGTTTGTCATATCCCGATAGGTCAACTCCTGCACGATCCTCTTCTTTACTGTTCCGCCTTCCATCAGGCCGCTGATCTGGTCGCGTGTTATGCTGTCTGCCATCTCCGCGAACGTGCAAATGATCCCATTCTCACTTACATTTGCCCAGTAATTTCTGGGAGTCTTATCCGAATCGTTTAAAAGCTGATGACAATAATTGATCACATCCCAGGGACAATAGATGTTGTCTTGTCCAACCACATATCCATCATACCAGTTTTTTACAGTTTCGTAATATTCCATCAGACCATTATCATCCAGCATTTGCCGAATCTCTTTGTCTGTAAAGCCAAACCACTCATCACATTTTTCGTCAAGCATGGTGTAAAGCAGCGGATTATTCAGGTCAGAAAAAATACTTTCTTTAGAAACTCTCATAATCCCCGTCAGCACACTGAAATACAGGCACTCATTGGTCTTCAGCGCATAGCCGAAGAACTGGCGGATCAGATCAACCATTGCGTCATAGTAACCCTTTGCGTATGCCCTCTGCAGCGGAGCATCATACTCGTCGATCAGAATAATTACCTTTTTCCCGTAATGTTTACAGAGCATACGGGATAACTGCTTCAAACTCGCTTCCAGATTTCCCTCGCCATCACAGAGTCCCTGAAAAATGCGTTTTTCCCGGGAACTCAGCCGCTCACTGTCCCGCAGAAAATCAAAGCGATCCGCAGCCTCCGCAATCTGCTCCCACAGCTGCTCTTTCGCAGCAGTCAGGGTTGCGCCTGTCACTTGTTTGAGTGTAATGAAGATCACCGGAAACTGTCCCATATATTGCTCACAAAGCTTTTTCTCCCGGGAAATTGCCAGTCCATCAAACAGGCTTTTATCCGTATCGATGGCAAAAAAGGATTTCAGCATGCTCATATTGAGGCTTTTGCCAAATCTGCGGGGCCGCGTAAAAAGATTTACTTCGCCCCAGTTCTCCAGCAATTCTTTAATCAACCCTGTCTTATCCACATAATAAAAATCCTGCTGCCTTAATTTTTCAAACTGATCTACGCCAACCGGCATTTTCTGTCTTTTCACGACTCGCACCTCCGGCTTTCAGCCATACAAGGCTCATAACCTGTCAGTTCCCTAACAGTTACGACGGTTCATCATCCACTGGCTCCTGTTATGCGCAGAGCCGGATAAGGTGTTTTGCGGCTAAAGCCGCGCCCGGTCTACGCTCCGCTTCGATTATAGATTACCACGAACCATTCTGCGGTGCAAGCAGTCTTTTACCACCAGAGAATATACACAAGTGTAAGCGTAAATCCAATAATCACCAGCAGCAGGCCATAGGACAGGCTGCGACCGATGAGTGTGCTGCTCTCCCGGCGGACATCATGGCGGAGCGCAAGCTCCCGCTGATAATCAACAGTCCCCGGATTGCTGCGTCTCCATGTACGGTTTGCAAGTCTTTGAACTGCATTCAGAAGGCTGCCCACCGCGTCCGTCAGCCATGTTCCTCTGGTGCGGTCCTGCGGCACAGGCGAATCTTTGTATATGGTCTTGCGCAGACCGACGACAGAAAAGTCCGCCAGGCTGTCGAAAATACGCGCAATCACATGTCCGACCGGTATCAGAATTCGCACCAGCGTATCCGTGAGAAGATCCAGCACCCGGCAGCCGGCTCCAAATATAAACGGCAGCAGCTTCATCAGCAGCGGACGATAGATCCGCTCCTCGATATCCAGCCAGGACGGCCATGCGTTAATGTATATATTCTTCTTTCTCATCAGCAGCTTCCGAATCACAAACACATACACCACCGCGCCGATCCCGATGGAGATCGCCGCCCCGGACAGGTTTTTCAGGCTGAAATAGGAAACGGTCTCTCCGAATTCCTCCAGTCCCATAAAGGTCTGGCCAAGTCTGGCCGCGCGATCCATGATGCCGTGCGGAAACAGCCCCCAGATCAGGAGCGCCAGCGCACTCCCTGTAAGAGCGAATGTGCTTGCCGGGTTCATATATTTTTTCTGATCGTCATAAGTTTTCTGCAGATCCGCGTCTGTATTTTTCTCCACAAAAATCGCTACAAACAGCTTTGTCATATAAGCCACGGTCAGGCCGCCGGAGAACAGGAACAGGTATTCCAGCGCCCGGAAAAGAAATCCTCCGCCGTACTCCAGGATGCTCTCGTGCAGCAGGGTCTTGCTGATGTATCCGCCAAACAGCGGGATGCCTCCGATCGCCAGTGCGCCGATCAGAAAGATCACTTTCAGAAGCGGCTTTTTGCGGCCATAGCCGCGGATCACGTTCAGATCGAGGGCATGCGCATTCATGTAAATGACGCCCGCTGCCATGAACAGCACCAGCTTGATCATGGAATGGTTCATCATGTGAAGCAGCGTTCCATGCACCGCCAGCGCGTTTTCCTCGCCAAGCATGCACTGCATTCCCACACCGATGAGGATAAATCCGATCTGTGACATGGATGAGCAGGCCAGCGTGCGTTTCAGATTGATGGAAAATACCGCGAGCAGCGCCCCGCCGAACATCGTTGCCGCGCCGATGGCAAGAATCAGCAGTCCCCAGTTCTTATCGTATAAAAACAATCCGGTCGTGACCGCAAGCACACCGAAAATGCCGGTCTTGGTCAGGATTCCGGAGAGCAGCGCCGACGCAGGCGCCGGTGCCACCGGATGTGCTTTCGGCAGCCAGATGTGCAGCGGAAAAGCGCCTGCTTTCGCGCCAAAGCCAAATAACATGCAGCCTCCGAGTGCGTACAACAGCGGCTTGTTGTCGTATGCTGCAGCCGCAGCCGGAAGCTCTGAGATGGTGAGTGTTCCCAGCTCATGCCAGACTCCGAAGATGCCCATCAGCATGACGAGACCTCCCAGCACTGCCACCGTCAGGTATGTGTCTGCCGCGCGAAGCGCCGCATTGTTCTCCTCGTGCGCTACCCAGACGTAGGAGGTAAAAGACATCATCTCAAAGAAAATGAAAGTTGTATACAGATCTGCCGACAAAAAGACGCCCGTCGTCGCGCCGAGTGTCAGAAGGAAAAAGACGTAAAAACGGTCGTTAAACGATCCATCGCCATGTCCTCCAAAATACTCCGGACACAGCAGTGCCGTCATCATCCACATAAAGCAGGCAATCATCCCATAAAGCAGGCGGAAGCCATCGAGTGTAAAATGCAGTCCCATGCCGCAGACACCGGGAATCGTCAGCGACAGCACTGTATCAGAACCAAAAATCGACAGGATACCAGAACCTGCGGCAGTTTGCACCGCAGCAGCTGTCTCTGCCCCCGCAGCGCCAGTCTGTACAGAAGCGATAAAAAGGCCAAGCATCAGCAGAAACTCCGTAACTGCTGTAAATGCACTGACCGCCGCGCTGCTTAAGCGTTGCCTCAAAAGCCAGACAGCCAGTCCGCCAAGCATCGGGTAAAAGACAAGCACTGCCAATATGATATGAAAGTTCATGACCTTCTTCCTTCCTGAACCTGAATTCTCGTAACTGTTCAGTACCTTCACAGTTACGAGGGAAAATCCATTTAAAATCGCTATGCGATGGGACATATCCCGTACGAAGTGCGGGATGCCGTCCTGGCGAAGGATTTTCCTTGTAATATCTACGTTGTCATACGTACCTCGCAGCAGGTGCGAGGTACTATCCTGAATAGTTACAATCAATCTACTGTATCGCCGATGCAATCTGCGTGAACACATCGATCAACGGCTGCGGATGCAGACCGATCACAAACATCGCAGCCACAAAAAGCACAAGCGGCAGAAGCATCATCCAGCCGGGATCCTTAACTTCCTCTTCTATCGGCACTTTTCCGCAGTCCACTGGCTTCGGTTGTTCCGCAGACTTTGCAGATGCTTTTTCCGGCTGCACAAACGCCCGCACGCTGATCGTCAGCATGTAGATTGCGGTCAGAAGTGCGGAAATCATCAGCGCGATCACCCCGACCACCGCCAGAGGATGCGTGCTGTCAAGCGCTGCTTTTACCAGATTCCATTTACCGACAAAACCGGCCAGCCCAGGAACGCCCATCAGCGCCAGTCCGGAGACGGTAAAGACGGCAAACGTCTTCGGCATCTTTTTCCCGAGGCCGTCAAGCTGGTAAATGTACTCCCTGCCGCTCTGGCAGATGACCGCGCCCGCACAGAAAAAGGAGCAGATCTTGATCACCGCGTGGCAGATCATATGTGTCAGCGCACCGACAAGACCGAGCGGCGACATCAGCGCAACGCCAAACAGGATATAGGAAAGGTTGCTCACCGTCGACCAGGCAAGGCGCCGTTTTAAATGCGTTTCTTTCAAAGCGCGGCTGCAGCCGTAAACGATTGTAAAAATGACCGGGATCAGCACCACCGTCTGCGCCCAGGTTCCGCGCAAAAACTCTGTTCCGAAGCTATAATAGGTAACGCGCATCGTTGCGAACGCGCCCGCCTTTACCACTGCCACCGCATGAAGCAGCGCCGTGACCGGAGTCGGCGCAACGCCGGCTTTCGGCAGCCAGCCCGAGAACGGGAACATTGCCGCCTTGACACTGAAACCGAAAAAGCAAAAAACGTAGATCAGCAGAAGCAGATTCGTACGGTTTCCGATTTTCTCCAGATCCAGTACGCCGCCCGCCACAAAATCCGGCGAGGTGCCATAGACGAGAATGAAGATCACACCGATAAACGCAAACGCCGCGCCGCCAAGCGAATAATACAGATAGGTGCGCCCGGCCAACACTGCCTCACGTGTCAGCGTATGGAGCACCAGAGGCACCGTCACGAGCGTCAGCATCTCATAAAAGCAGTACATTGTCACCATATCTTCCGCAAACGCGATTCCCATCGTGATGCCGTAGGTCACCGTGTAAAACAGGAAGAAAAACTTTTCATGCTCCTCATGCTTCATATATTCAAACGCGTACAGGGTCGCCAGCGGCCACAGCACGGAAATCAGCGCCGTAAACACACTTCCCAGGCCGTCCAGCCGGAAGCTTAATGTAATATTGCTGGTAAACCGGAACAGCACAAAATGCTCCGCCGGGCGGTTCAGCAGCAACAAGATCGCCAGCGCGGAAGTCAGCAGCACCACGCCCTCTATATATAACATCATCTGTTTTCTGCTGCCGAACGGAAGCACAGGGATCAGCGCTCCGCCGCAGATCGGAAGCAGTACAGCCACTGCCAGAAATATCGGACTCATTTTACGTCCTCCTTATTGCAGATCGCCCAAATTGCCGCATTCTCTGCCGAACATGTTTCCCTGTCAGCGTTCCTCTGACAGGCAGCCGTCGTGCATCCTCCATCCGGGCTTCTTTCTCGCATCATACATCATAAAACCGCCGCCGCGATCTTGCTAACGAAACGGATCAGCGGATTCGGGAACACGCCCAGAAAAACAGCCAGCGCCGCAAGAATCGCCAGCGGAATCAGCATCCCTAAGGGTGCTTCAGCAGCCGCGCCATGTGCGGAAGCACCTTCCTTCTGCACAGCCTCCCCCTGCTCTTTTTTCTTCGGGAAAAAACCGTTCGTCACAATCGGAAGCAGGTAGCCCGCAGTCAGAAGCGCAGAAAGCAGCAGAACCGCCGGTCCTGCCCAGCTGTACGCCCCAACCTCAGCTTCCAGGGCGCCCTGCGCCAGATACCATTTGCTGATAAAACCGCTGGTCGGCGGAATGCCAATCAGGGCAAGCGACGCAAACGTGAAGCACCACAGCGTCTTCGGCATCTTTTTACCAATCCCTTCCAGCTGGTCAACATTAGACAGCCCTGCCTGGAAAATAAAGATTCCGGCTGTAAGGAACAGCGCGCACTTGATAAACGCATGGAAGACCACATGCAGAAGTGCACCTTCCATCGCCGTTGGCGATAAGACGGAAAGTCCGAACAGGATATAGGACACCTGGCTGACTGTCGAATAGGCCAGACGTTTTTTGAAGACTTTTTCCCGGAACGCGAGCATCGATCCCATGAATACCGTGAGCAACGCCAGCGACATCCACGCGGTCTGCACCCAGGTACCGCGGATAAAGTTCGCTCCCACTGTGTAAAACACCACGCGAATGATCGCAAGCACACCTGCTTTCGCAATGATACCGGAAAGCACTGCCGAGGCAGGCGCCGGTGCGACCGGGTGCGCAGTAGGCAGCCACGCATGCAACGGGAACATACCCGCTTTCGCTCCGAAGCCGATCAGAGCCGCCATCACAGCCGCAAGCAGAATACCCGTGTGCCCCTCAGCCAGCGCCAGGTTCAGCGTACCGCCTGCCGTAAAGGTAAGCGTATCGCAGTATCTATATAAGAAGAAAATCGCAAACAGGCCCAGATACGCGCCGCACATGGAATAAAACAGGTATTTCAGAGCCGCCATGATCGACTCGCGCGTCCCGGAGTGCAGCACCATCGGCATCGAGGTCAGCGTCATCAGCTCGTAAAAGAGATACAGCGTGACCAGGTTGCCCGAAAAGCAAAGCGCCACGAGAACTCCGTACACGATCAGATAAAACCCGAAAAACCGTTGCTCTTTTCCTTCGTGTTTCATATAAGTAAAGGCATAAAAACACACCAGCACCCAGGCAATGCTGAATACCGTAACGAACAGCCGCCCGACATCGTCAATCTGAAAATAGATCGGAATGCCCTCCATCAGCTCAAACCAGGTATAGCTGTTATCCCCGCTCCACGCCGCGAATAAAGCCAAAACCGCGGATACCACCAGAACAGCCGCAGTCAGACGATGCAGACGGGTCAGCCCTTCCGCGTCTTCAGCAGCCCTCTCCCCAGCAGCCGCGCCATGCGAAGCATGTCCAGAATCGCTCTTCGCAGAAGAAAGCAAAAGCAGCACGCCCGCGATGACCGGCAGAAAGATTGGAATCAAAATCCAAATGCCCATAATTTCCTCCTCTTTATCCATGTATATACGATTCTACCAATTCCAAACAGCAGGCCACAGGTCTCCGCTGCCGCTTCGGTCCGCGCTAAGCGGACGTCCACTGGACGTCCAGCGCCGCTTGCTTTGCAAGCTATATGCCGCTTTCAGCGTCATATGTCTGAGGCTCGCTGGGTCTCCGCTACCGCTCCGGTCCGCGCTAAACGGACATCCACTGGATGTCCAGCGCCGTCCCGCCCATCCCAACATGAAAACGCATCCCTTAGCAGATAAATCTGCAAGGTCTGCTTTTTCATGTTGCTGCTGTTTGGGGCTGGTTATCCGAACATCTCCAGCCCTTTCGTGAGCAGATTCACGATCGGCTGAGAGCCCAGCCCGAGCACCAGATTCAGCGCGATAAACAGCACCAGTACCACCGTTTTCTGCGGCTGCTCCCGGATCGCAATCGTCCTTGTATCCGTTTCAATCCCCGCCCGATGAGACGGCGTGTAGATCCGAATGACCGTCTTCATGAAGTAGATTGCATTCAGCAGGGTACTCAATGCCAGCGCGATCATCGCCGGAATCAGCTTGCCCGATGTATCATAAGCCGCAGACGCAAAAAGCACCTTGGAAATAAAACCGGAAAACAGCGGGATGCCGACCATCGACAGCGAGCCTGCCGTAAAGGCGACGCCTGCGATCTTATTCCGATAACCGGAGCCGGTCAGCCCGAAAAAATCCGTATCATGGTTTGAGACATCCGTCAGCCCCGAAGCGGAGATAAACAGCATGGATTTGGTCGCGGCATGGCTTAAAATATGAAACAGGCTGGCGATCATTCCCGCCGTCGTACCAAGCCCGAAGCCCATGTAAATATAGCCGATCTGCGCCACCGAGGACCAGGCGATCATCCTGCGGATGTTGTTTTCGCGGATCGCGTTGACCGACCCAAAGATCATGCCCAGCACACCGAACACAAACAGGACGTTGATAACCTTGCTCTCGCGGATCACGTCAAATCCGATCACCCTGTAGAAAATCTTGATCACCAGAAAAATATAACCCTTGGAAACCAGTGAAGATAAAATCGCGGCGGACGACAGCGTCGAATACCCGTATGCGTCCGGCACCCAGGAGTGAAATGGAAACAGCGCGCTTTTAATCGCGAGGCCGACCGACATCAGTGTGATGGCGATCAGCAGCGGAATGTGGTATTCACCCGACTGCTGCAGCAGGGCGACCTGCTCTTTGATATTGCTCATCAGAAGATGACCGGTCAGATCATACAGATAACAGATGCCCATCAATAACAGACCGGAGCCCAGAAGGCTCATGATCATATACCGTGTCGCCGCTTCAATCGCGCGGCCGTTCTGCCGTATCATGATCAGGCCGCAGGCCGAAATGGTGTTGATCTCCACAAAAACATAGGCCGTAAAAAGGTCGTTTGTATAAATCAGCGCGAGCAGGGAGGACAGCAGCAGACCTACCATCACGTAATAGAGGTTCTGCTTTGTCTCCTCGACTTCCTCCGCCAGCTCCCGACGGCCGCCCAGCATACAGAGCAGCATGACCACGCAGAAAAAGACAGCCATGAATGCTTCCAGAATACCGACGCGGATCTCATTGCCCCACGGCGCGGAAAAGTGTCCCATCTGATAGACATACGCCTCGCCGGTCTGGATCGTAAAAATCAGCACCGCCACGGACATCACCAGGATCAGAGCGATGACGATCGTATTGACCCATTTCGCCGCTTTGCTTTTTAAGATTGAACAGAGCGGTCCGGAAAACAGCGCCAGAATAATGGTCAGGAACGGAAAATTCTGAACGAGTTCCATCACAATCCCTCCTTCTTCAGCTGCGTGGAAATCTCGTCAAGATTCAGCGTATGATAACGGCGGTACAGACGGATGGTCAGCGAGAGCATCAGTGCCGACACCGACACGGACACCACGATGCCTGTCAGCACCAGACCGCTCGGGATCGGGTTGACATAAGCATCCACGCTCTGTACACCGTCCACCACGATCGGCGCTTTGTGTCCCTCTATGTAGCCTTTCAGCGCAAGGAAAAGATAGACTGCCGTATCCATAATATTCATGCCGATAATCTTTTTGATCAGGTTCGGCTGCAGAAGCAGATTGGAAAACCCGATCACAAACAGAAGCATCGCCACGGCTTCCTCGTAATTGTTAATTAGATTTGAAATATTCATCCTCAACCGTCTCCTTTCCTAAAGCAGGCAATCTCCGGCAGAAACGCAAAACAAAATCTGTCAGACTGACATCTGCAAAACGCATTCTCAATAGCCTCCCTTACGGAACATGGCGTAGAACGTGTACATCGTCCCGGCCACCACAATGCCGACGCAGATATTCAGCACAAAGATCAGGCCGCTGCTCAAAATCGCCCCCGGAGTCCCCAGCGGGATCACGCTTTCAATCCCGTTCGCTCCGGTATAAAAAGAATAGCATTTCGACAGAGAATAGCAGGCCAGCGCGGTAAAACTCGTGACCATGTAAGTCTTCGCCGTAAAAAAGCGCTCCGTCTTCACAAAGCCAAACGCGTTCACATACAGAATCAGCCCCGCGCCGATCACCGCGCCGCCGGAGAATCCGCCGCCCGGCCCCAGGTGTCCGCAGAGGATTACATAGATGCCGAAGATAAATATAAACGGCACCAGAATCTTCGCGACCGTCTGCAGGATTACGTCGTTCTTCGGCTCATAAAGGCGGTCGTTCGCGTGCTGCTTCTTTTTCTCCTCATCGTCATCCAGTCGCAGCAGGATCAGCACCGTCATCGTTGCCGCAAAGAGCACATGCGACTCACCGAGCGTATCAAACGCACGATAATCCAGAATCATGCCCGTCACAATATTCACTGCGCCGGTCTCCTGCAGACCACTCTCAATATAGCGCGCGGAAACCTCATTGTTCACCGGCCGGTCCTCCACGCCCTCGGTCGGCAGCCAGGACACTGCCGTCAGAAGCATGATCAGCAAAAACACGCAGAACACCGCCGCGCAGGCCCGGTAAATGCCCCGGAACGCGCGCATATCCCGGTTGCGGTCAGAATTGTATACCCACGTCGCGACGCGAGCTTTCTTCTCTTCCTCGTAGGATAAAGGAGCAGACGCGATACGTTTCCCATCCATGTCCAGTCCGCCCATTCCCAGAGCGCCCTGTCCGCTTTGTTTCAGAATTCCTTTTCGTTTTGCTTTCCTGCCGTCCGCATGTACAGCCGTCTTTCCGAATGCCTCCGGCATGGTTCGCTGTACGGATTTCGGATTGTTTTCACGGACATTCGGAGCTTTCATCTCCACCGTATCCAGAAACGGATCCTTTTCTCCCTCCAGCCACTGACGCAGGCGGAACGAACGGGTTTTCTGATATTCTTCCTCAGAGCGTTTTCTGCTCATTCTTTCCGCCCCCTTCTGCCTTTTTTATTTTTTGCAGCCTTTTCTTCCTCTGTGGATCTGCTGTCAAAGTTTAAATTTCTTTCTCTGTTTGCATCTGCGTCGGCAAGTGTATTTTCAGATGCATCCACGGCTCCCGTCGCAAACGGTTCCCCGACTTCATCTCCGTCCTCAGTCACAAGCGGTTCCCCAGCTTCCGCTTCGTCCCCGTCCTCATCCGCGATCGCATGAATCTTCTTAAGCGTCACAAAAAACAGAATGCTCGTCACTCCCGCACCGACCGCCGCCTCGGTGATCGCCAGATCCGGCGACTCCAGCAAAATCCAGATGATCGACATCACAAGACTGTATGACATATAGATCAGCAATGAATTCAGGAGATTCTTTGAAAGACTGACCGAAATCGCGCAGACCACAAGAAATCCCAGCAATATACAGGTAAAAAATTGCATCGTCTACGCCTCCTGCCCTTTCATCATACTGTCGGCGGTACCAACCGCAGCCGTTTCCACAGATTCTGTTCCGAACTCAGCTGCGTTCCCGGCGTTTTCAAAATATCCGGCATCTGCGTTTTCTTCCATGCGCATGTCCCGGCGCACTTTTAATTCCTCTTCCAGAGTCTCAAGCGGCACCTCGCGGTAATGCTTCTCCCGCTCCGGATCCGTCGTCACTTCCAGGCGTGCGATCAGGTGGGAGCTCGTCGGAGAAGAAAACCAGAGAAAGCAGACCACCAGAAACAGCTTCAGCGAGGTAAGGTTCGCCCCGTTCATTACGATCAGCCCGACCAGAGAAAATCCAATGCCGAGCGTATCTCCCATTGCCGCCGCGTGCATCCGGTTCAGCACATAATAAAAGCGGTAGACGCCGATCATCTCCACCGCGAAAATTCCCAGTCCAAGTATAAGAAGAAGCGCGCCGATCAGAAACCGCAGCCACTCAAACATTGCCATTGCTCTTCTCCTTTCCCGCTGTGTCTGATATCATACTCTCCGCATCAGCGCAGTCCGCAGCTTTGGTCTGCCCCACTGCTGCGCGGCTGGCCGTTTCTTTTTTCTCCAGATATACGCCCATATACACCTTTGTAAGGACGATCACCGCAAGAAAGCTGATCATCGCGTAGATCAGGCAGATATCTGCCAGATATCCTTCCTGCAGCATCAGCGTCAGTATCGCGATGATGACCATCACGATCGTTCCCATCATATTCACAGCGACCAGCCGGTCTGCTACCCGCGGCCCGATAATCGCCCGTATCAGGCAGAACACCAGCAGAATTGCCAGAAAAATCAGCGCCGCCGTAAACAGCACCGTGTAGGCTGACGCAAGTCCCGGTATGCCTTCTCCCATGTTATCGTCTCCTCTCCATAATCTTCCACGCAGAACAGCCTGTTTCGCTGTGTTTCCCGAACTTCTTTTCCGAAGAGATATTTCCGCTGCAAACAACGCCTTCCGTCTCAGGCCTCTTCTTCCAGCCGCTCCAGCATCTTTGCGCACATGGAGGTATCCATTCCATCCGCAAGATCCTCGTCCAGACAGTGAACCACATACTCATCATTTTCCAGAGACACCGTGATCGTCCCCGGCGTCAGCGTGATCGCGTTCGCCAGAAACGCCCGGCCGGTCGGTGTCTGAAGCTTCGAGTGAAAGCTGACAAGCACCGGCTTCAGTTCCTCTTCTTCGGAGAGGATCATATGTATCACCGCCAGATTTGCTTTTACGATTTCGCATACCAGCACATACACATAATGAATCATCCCCGGCAGCCGCCTGTAAATGCTGAGTTCCTTTTTGATACTGTGGTCGAGAAACGCGCAGGTAAACGCAAAAATAGCTGCCGCGATCCCCAGCCCGAACAATACGCTCTCTGTCGTCACGGAGCCAAAATATATGATCCATAATATAAAGTACAGCAGATACACCGTTGCCGCCCCCTTTTTTAACCTTTCCGAACCAATTTCTTCACAAATTTTTCATTTATTTTATCTCTTTTTTCTATTTCAATCCAGAGTGAAATTCACACATATTATCCGGCGTTTTTTCAGGTTTATTGTAATATTTTTCGTCCCGGACGCCCGGCGTCTTTCTGCGCTTTATTCACAGACTTTTATGGATTTTATATAAGGCGCATATGGCTTTTACCATGCCACATCCGCCAGATACCGTCTCAGAAGGAAAGCGCAGAAATACGGAAACGTATAAATATTATCACCGAAACCAATATTTCCTGCCGTCAGCTTGATTCCGGCCCTGATATCTGAATAATTCTCACTCCGGATCAGGGTGCGAAGGGACTTTGCCATTCCATTGGTCGCTTTCACTTCCACCGGAAGCAGGCTTTTTTTCGTTCTCACAAAAAAATCCTCCTCCAGCGTGGAATTCTCCCGTTTATAGTAATAGAGAGAATATCCGCTTTTTACAAGCGCTTCACCCACAATATTCTCGTAAAGCGCACCTTTATATACACCAAGATTTTTATTTGCTCTTAAATCTTCCTGCGCTTCATCATCCAGCATGGCCACCAGCAGTCCGGAATCCCGAAAATAAATCTTGTATTTTGCCTCGTCATAATTTCCCTTAAGCGGAAGCTCCGGATAGTTCAGACAATAACACACATTGATCAGTCCGGCGCTCTCCAGCCATTCGATGCACCCCCGGTAATCTTTGAATCTGGCATCCTTTGCGATTTTGGAAATCTGAAACTTCTTATTGTCTTTAGCCAGCTGCACCGGAATCTGATTAAAGACATTCAGAATCCTTGTCTGATCCATCCCTTCCGCGTATTTGCGGATATCCTCTCTGTAATCCTCAAGCAGCTGCCGCTGAATCCCCAGCGTCCCCTCAAATGTGCCTTTTTCTATATATTCCCTGACGACCGCCGGCATCCCTCCCAGAATGCAGTAATCCAGAAATAATTCCCCATATACAGACATTTCCAGCTGTGAAAAAGGCACCTGTTCCTTCATGTGGATAAGCATTTCCTCCACAGTCCGGGCATCGTAGCCTTTCGCCAGAAGAAATTCCTCAAAATCCAGCGAGAACATTTCATAATCGGTCTTGTAACCCACACTGTTGCTCTCGATCCGTTTATAAGAAATGCCCAGAAGCGATCCGCTGCATATCACATCAAAGCGTCCGTCCAGCTTAAAAAACTTCAATGAGGTAGCGATATCCGGAAAGTCCTGTATTTCGTCAAAAAAAATCAGCGTATTCCCTTCACGAAACTTTTTCTCCGGATCGATTCGGGAAATATTTTTTATAATGCTGTCCGTCTTATAACCATCCTCACAGATCAGTCTGTACTTTGGTTCCTCCACAAAATTAATGGAAACTACATTTTCATAATTCGCATTGCCAAAACGCAGGATAGACTCCGTCTTCCCGACCTGCCTGGAGCCTTTTACGACCAGCGGATTGTGATCCGGCGTATTCTTCCATTCCAAAAGGTAGCGGTCGATCTTTCTTTGCAGATAAATCATTTTCTGTACGCCTCCTTCCACACAGGAAGTATACAAAAAAATGAGGGACTTTTCAAGTGTTCTTCCAAAAAAATGAGGGACTTTTATTCGTGAATTCCCAAAAATATGAGGGACTTTTCTTTATGCAGCCCCGAAAATATGATTATTTGCTGTTGTCCCCTGTCTTTCCTGTAAACCGCCCATGCTTTACTCTTTCATTTTCGGCTTAAAGATCCAACTCGCGATATAAGAAAAGATCAGCGCCGCGCTGATCCCGACCGCGCTCGCTTTCAGGCCGCCCTCGAATAACCCCAGAAAGCCATGGTCGTCGATTGCTTCCTTTACACCCTTCCAGAGCGTGTTTCCAAAGCCCAGAAGCGGCACGGACGCGCCCGCTCCGGCAAAATCAATCAGCTTATCATATAATCCAACGGATCCAAGCACCGCGCCAAGGCATACCAGAATCACCATCACGCGCCCCGGCATCAGCTTTGTTTTTTCCAGTAAGATCTGGACAAGGGCGCAGATCAGCCCGCCCACCCAGAATGCATTGATGTAGTCCATAATCGCTCCTCCAAAAGAAAACTTTCTCTGTGCTGCTGTGTTGTTCAGAATATCAGGCCGCAGACCGCCCTTGCGGGCTATATGCCGCTTAAGCGTCATATGTCTGTATTTTCCTGGTGCTGCTGTTCAGAACTGTTATACATGCTCTAGTATCACCGCATGCGCGATGCCGGGCACTGTCTGCCCCTCGTTAAAGCTGACTTTGGAGAGCAGCGCTCCGGTCGGCACGAACAGCACCCGCTTCCACTCGCCGGATTCCAGCTTCGGCAGAATGTAAGATGCCAGCACAACCGCCGAACAGCCGCAGCCGCTCCCGCCTGCGTGTGTATCCTGCTTTTCTTTATCATAAATCTCTATTCCGCAGTCCATATGGCGATCCGAAATATCCAGGCCTCTCTCCTTCATCAGATCGAACAGGATATGCTGTCCGATACAACCCAGATCGCCCGTGATGATCTGATCATAATCTTTGGGCTGCAAATGAAAATCCTCCAGATTCCTGCAGATCGTATCCCCTGCCGCCGGCGCCATACAGGCGCCCATATTCATGTTGTCGCGGACGCCCATGTCCACGATACGCCCCGGTGTCGCGCCGCGCACCCGCACGCGGCCGCTTCGGGAGGACAGTACAAAGGCACCGCTTCCCGTGACCGTCCAGGAAGCTGAAAGAGGACGCTGATTCCCGTACCCCAGGGGAAAACGGAACTCCTTCTCGGCGCTCCCGAAATGGCTGGATGTGACCGCCGCCGCATAGTCTGCATAACCGCCAGCCACTGTCATTGCGGCCAGCATCAGGGACTCACCGCAGGTCGAACACGCCCCGTACAGTCCAAACAGCGGAATCTCCGTATCGCCGTTTCCGAATGAAGTGGCGATAAGCTGCGCCAGCAGATCGCCGCCAAAGAGATAACGTACCTGACATGTTTCCAGCTGCGCCTTCCCAATGGCTGTCTGCAATGCTTCCTTCTGCATTGTACTCTCCGCCTTCTCCCAGGTATCCTCCCCAAATTCCGCTTCCGGCGCCGCCAGATCAAAAAGGCCGCCCAGCGGCCCCTCTTCTTCCTTCGGCCCCACTATTGAAGCTGCACTGATAATATACGGCGCGTTCTGAAATTCCATGCTCCGGCTGCCCGCCATCTGATTGATCATATGACATCCTCCTGTGCTCGTACCTTTTTGCTCATATAGTTTCTCAATTACTTATTCCGTCAGTTTATTTTTTTGCTCCTGTGTCCGTGTGTTTTCCGCGCACACTTTCTCCACAGGCACATTTCACTCTTACCCTCTTTCTTTTTATCGTTTTCTTTCCCATAGCATCCCCCGCTTCCTGAAAAAATATGTATTGTTATTTTGCAGGAAAACCGCTATAATATGCGCACAGGCGCATAAGGAATCATGACAGCTTACGCTGTCTGCGCCTGGCGCGAACGAGCTGCCGCTCGATAATATATGCACAGGCGCATAAGGAGGTTCTCATATATGCTGTCCATTTATTATGGAGATATGCCACAGGCAATTTATAACCCCATTATTTATTTTAAAAATTCTTATACCGATGAATGGATTACGGATGCTTTATCCAAAGAAATGATTCAGTATGTAGATAAATCAACCGTTCTGGGTTCGCGAATTATAGACTCTCCTGTTCTCGGTGCCATCAGCCCAAGAGAATTATCCGGCGGCGTAAAAACACTGATTTCCATTTACAAAGCTCCAGACAGGATTTTCAATGCTTCTGCCTGCGGAGACAATTGTGCAAAATGGAGCTTAAAAATTGGAAGCTTACAGGATATTACCATAAACCTTCGCCACTTGATGGATTTCGGAGAAAAAGAATTTACAGCAAAAATTCTGAACACTGACCAGCTTGTTCATAGCATGGATGAGCTTATACCAATAGCCGGGATGATTGTCCGTTAAGCAGATATTTTGTAACTGTGAATGTGCCGACAGTTATATTTTTTCATAATGAAAGAGAGCGTATTATGAAGGGAAGCCATCGTGTCATCATATCCAACGCAAATGTAAGGTATGATTTTACATTAAGAAGAAATATCACTATCCTCAAGGGAGACAGCGCCACAAGAAAAACAACTCTGGCCGAAATGATTGGAGAGTTTTATGAATCCGGCACGGACAGCGGCATAGAGCTTAGATGTGACTGTCTATGCAGGACTCTTGGCGGTAAAGACTGGAAAACCATTCTTACCACAATCCATGAGGCTATTGTCTTCATCGATGAAGACAATGCGTTTCTTCCAACGAATGAATTTGCAGAAGCAGTACGTGATTCTGATAATTACTATGTACTTGTAACACGAGAAGGGCTCCCGAATCTTCCATATAGCATTGAAGAAATCTATGGTATTCGTCTTTCAGGAAAGTATGCCGGATTAAAGCAGATTTATCATGAGTTTTACCATATTTAAGGCCAGGCAGTTCCTTCGGAAGCAATTCAGCACTGGTAAAGATTACCACTGGCAGTTATTTAAAATACTCTAAGAAAAAGCTGAATCCCGTTTATCTGCATGAAGATATTGCAGCAAAAATTGCAGCGGTAATAGAGAACATTAAATTATAAACTATTAATTTAAAATTCTATATGATTTTTGATTATCTCTTTAGAAGTTCTTATATGCCGGTATAGCCTGATATTACAGGCTTTCCGGCGTTTTTCTTTACGGAAGAAACTCACATATACGCTCATATTTCTTTATCATTTCGTCCTCAACAGTAGTAAACTCGCTCTGCCGTTAGGCTGCCAGACGTTCCATTTCCGCTTTCGCTGATGAGAAAGTGGCGTGTGCGTAATAGTTCAGCGTCATGGTAATGTTGGAATGTCCCATGATATACTGTAAGGCTTTCGGGTTCATTCCGGCATTTGCTAATTTGGTGCAGAATGTGTGGCTGCAGGTATGAGGGGTCATAATGTTTGGTAATGCTTCCTCATGGCACTTGTTATACTTCTTCGCAAGCCCCCGGAACATATTGTCATAGTTGGAAGCCGTTTGTGGCTTGCCGTCCCGGTTGAGGAACAGGAAATTGCTGTACCCGTCAATCTCAGTCTGCTTTGCACCTTTTCGCTTTTCTACCACGCGCCGTAACGCTTGATACACGTCCTCACTCATGGGGATTTGTCGAATACCGCTCTGGGTCTTTGGCGTTTCGATATAGTAGCCAATTTCTGCGTCTTTCAACAGTTGGTGGTCTACCGTGATTACGCGCTCGTCAAAGTCAAGTACGGTATCATTCAGCCCGCATAGCTCGGAAATGCGTAGCCCTGTCCCAAGCAGGATAACCACCTCATCATAATATTTCTGATAAACGGTGTCTTGCTGCATAAAGGATAAAAGGCTTTCTTCCTGTTCCGGCGATAAAGGCACCTTTGGCTCGGTATCATCTTCAATCACTTCGTTTAACTGGAAGTCAAAGGGATTTTTTCTGATATAGTCGTCCTGCATGGCAACATAAAAAGCTGCTTTCAGAGAACGCTTATCATTGCTGATAGTCTTATAAGCCAGTCCCTTTTCTTTCATTCTCAAAGCCCACTCTTTAGCGTCAGACATTTTAATACTGTCAATGCTGCACCCGCCGATAGGGTCTTGTTCGAGAATAGTCATTAGCCGCTTGCGTCCGTTCTTTGTGTTCTGCCGGACATTTCCCCGGTACTTGATAACCTTTGCGTACAGTTGGCAAACGGTCATTTTTTTACCGATAGGGTCAATCCCGTCGTCAAGGTCTTTCTGGATTTCTTTCTCCTTTTCCCGGAGTGAAATATCGTCCCTCTTTCCGGCAGGGGTCTTGTCCGTAGGTACTAACTTCCAAGCATAAACAAATTGCGGTTTTCCAAAAGTGTCCGTATATTTGTAAGCGTATCTTCCGTCTTTTCTCTGGCTCTCTCCCGAACGCAAAATACGATTTTTGCTGTCCCGTCTTTTTTCCGACATAGCATTTGCTCCTTTCCAGACGGAAAGAGCCTTGATACGCTACTCATAGTATAGCATATTCAAGGCTCGTTTTCATCACTAAATCACGTCCAGAGTATCAATAATTTTTTCAAACTGCTTGCGCTTGATCTGAATACGGTTGCCGTTCATAATAACCCACCCGGCAGCCGGATTTTCTTCTGCAAGTTTCCGTAGCTTGTTTTCTCCGATACGAAAATATTTTGACGCTTCCTCAATGGGACAAAGCTTATTGTACTTTTTTATACCCTTTGATATTGGTTCTTATTTTA
>JAJQHQ010000038.1 GCA_021199655.1 Lachnospiraceae bacterium
TGTCGATGATCTCCTGCGGCATATCAAAGCCTGCCTGTGACCAGCCGTCGCCGCTCGTCGCAAAGCCTTCAAAGTTCACCGTGTTCTTAACAGCCTTCATCTCGGCAGCCGTGCCGACCTTCACGCTGTATACTTCCCATGCTCCGGAAGCCTCGCACTGCATCGTTGCGCCCCAGGTGCTCACATCATCGCCGCATACAGCTGCGATCTGCTCATAGGTAATGTAGCAGGTTGTGCCATCATATACGCCGGAATCACTGCCGCTGCCGTCCCAGTTGCCTACGCCTACGCGCATCCAGCCTGCTTCTGCACTCGGCATTACCAGCCAGATCTCACCGTTCTCGCTTGTGTAGGTGATCTCTACTACAGAGCCCGGTACCAGTGCGTTGATGATCTCCTGTGGCATATCAAAGCCTGCCTGTGACCAGCCGTCGCCGCTTGTTGCAAAGCCTTCGAAATCAACCGCATTCAGTGCTACGATCTGATTAGAAGCCGTGCCAACCTTGATGCTGTAAACCTCCCATGCGCCGGAAGCCTCACACTGCATTCTTGCGCCCCAGGTGCTTACATCATCGCCGCATACCGCCGCAATCTGCTCATAAGTGATCTGCGCGATATTCGCGGAGCCGTTGTAATAAGCACTGTCAGAGCCACTGCCGTCATAATTGCCTACGCCCACGCGCATCCAGCCTGCTTCTGCATCCGGCATTACCAGCCAGATATCACCGTTCTCACTGGAGTAGGTGATCTCTACTACAGAACCCGGTACCAGAGCCGCAAGGATTTCCTCGGTCATGTCAAATCCATCCTGTGACCAGCCGTCGCCGCTTGTCGCGAAACCTTCGAACTCGACAGCGTTCGATACTGCAAACAGGTTCGAGCGGTCTTCCGCTGCAGCAGAAACGTACTCTGCCGTGGTATCCGCGGTCAGGACATTGCCGTCCGCGTCAAGGAAAGTAATGTCGTCGATGTACAGCGTCGCCGCCTCATCTCCCTTATAATCCTTGCCCGTGTCGTCCTCAAGAGAAACAACAATATAGCTGCCCTCTACAAAGCTGAGTCCGTCATCCGGATCCAGTGTGTAGCTGATGGTCTTCGGGTTGCCGCTCTCCATATAGATCGACCATTCCGAATAATCCTTGTCAAGATTCTCGCCGAGGAATGCGTAAATGCATCCTGCTGTGGAATAGAACGTGCCGCCCGGGTTCGTGGTGCCGACCGTCATCTGCACTGTAGAAAGCTGTGAGATCTGATCGCCTAACAGTGCGTCCACCTGGATCGCCACATACTTCACACTTGCGTCAGAAGCTACTTCCAGCGCTGTGGAGCCATTGTAGTCCACCAGCGAAAAAGTTGCATCTGCCGCCGCGCTGTTGATCGTCTTGTCATTGCCGACAAAGCCATACAGGCCGTCTTCAAAGTCGATGCTCACAGCACTTGCCTCTTCCGCGTACGCCGCGCCGCCGGAAAGACCGAGTACCATTGCCGCTGTCATGGACAGCGCGATGAGTTTTCTTGCTTTCATCTCTTTTCCTCCTTAAAAGAAAAATAATAAATTTGTTTGCGGCTTCGTCCCCCTATCCGACGATTCCGCTTCGCTCAACTCCCTCTATAAACTGCTTCTGCAGCAGGACATAGATGATGATCACCGGTATCATGACCAGCACGACGCCCGCGTCCAGATAAAGTTCAAGGATGCTCGGGTCATAGATCTTTTCCACGTTTGAGATGGAAGCCTCAATCGTGGAGATCTTTTTACTGATCACGATGTTGTCGCTGATCAGAAACAGCTTGGCGTAGAACGTATCGTTATACTGCCATACGAGAGAGAAGATTGCCACAGTTACAACAGAGGGCAGTGCATTTATGAGCATGATACGAAAATACGTGTACCATATCCCGCAGCCATCCACGAGCGCCGCTTCTTCGATCTCCTTCGGAAGCCCGCGGAAAAACTGGTTGAAAATATAAATGTACAAGCCCGACCTTAAACCGCATCCAAATACCGTCATGATATACATTGGTATGGGGGTGGATAAAAGGTTCACAGCCGATCCCGTGACCGCTTTTATAATTCCAAAGATATCAAATTTCGCAAATGTCATGTACAGCGGAAGCATGATCGTATTGGTAGGGATAACGATCATCAGCACTACGCAGCCGAACAGGACATTTTTAAATGGAAAATTGAATCTTGCGAATCCATAGCCGACCATTGAGCATATAAACACCTGGATTACCATCAGAGTCACTGAATAGATCAGGGAATTCTTCATCGTGGTCGCGTATTTCAGATACTGGAAAGCCAGCTTGTAGCGTTCCAGTGTCGGTTCCTGAGGAATCAGGTACACCATCGGGCTATAGTAGTCCGAATTGGAGAAAAAAGAACTGCTGATGATGCCCAGCACCGGTCCGAGGATCACATAGCTGACGCCGATGATGAGGATCCACTTAAACACAGCCAGGACGAACTTCTTCAGATTCCCCACCCAGCGCGTCATATCATTGACGAACTGCGCGTCCTGCGTAAAGCCTTTGATGACCGAAGTCCCAGAGAACGATTCCTTCGCGGATTTCGCGCCCGTCTTTTTTCCTGCTTTTGCTTTTGCATTCGCGCTCATGTCTTCTTCCTCCTTCCTTAGTTATAGTAGAACGTCCGCTTCTGGATAAATCCGCAGACAAGCACGAGGATCAGACAGGTGATTGCCGTGGAGCACAGACTGAACACAGAGCTTAACCCGTAATTCATATCTGTAAAAGCGGTGGTATAGGCCAGATCAACTACTTCCGAATTCGTGAAGCTGTCGACCACGGTATAGACGACATTGGTGACAATGTGCGGCATGACCATCGGGAACGTGACCTTCCAGAAGGTCTCATATGCTGTTGCTCCTTCCATCTTCGCCACCTCATAGAACGAGGACGGGATCGACTGCAGCGCTGCGATAAAGATGATGATCTGCACACCGGAGGCATTGACGATATCGCTGATCCGCGATACTGCTCCCGACACATATTCGATCAGCACCTGCGGGATACCCAGGGAGGAGAACATCTGGATATAGTAGGCAATTCCCACTCCTCCGGAAGCCTCCGCTGCCATCTCCGCGCTGGCACTTGTGATGCCGCCGCTCATCATGCTCCGCGCCAGATCCATTGCGTCCACGATCGCGCCGGAGTTCAGGATCACCGGCAGGAAAAAGATAGCTCTCACAAGCGTCCTGCCTTTGAACTTCTGGTTCAGCAGCATCGCCATAAACAGGCTGAAAAAGGTGATCAGCGGCACATCGATCAGCATATTGCCGATGGACGCCGTCAGCACCTGCTTATAGGACGCATGGACGCGAAACGCATAAATGTAATTCTCCAGTCCGACAAATTCCAGCGAATAACCGCCGCCTGTGTTGACCGTCAGATCCGATAAAGAAAACTGGACTGACATAAACAGGCTTCTCGCATAAAACCAGAGAAAACCGATCAGCCATGGCAGGATAAAGAAGAATCCGGCGATGCTGCGCTTCCTGGTCAGCGTCAGAAATTTCTTTTTCGTCTTCATCCTTCTCACACTCCTTCCACTGTATAGCTTCTTGCCGGTACCGTCACGCCGTCCACCGTTTCATCCTTTGTGCCGGTGTTCACATAGATCGTCACACCGTTCGAGTAGGTGACTGCCCGCACATTGCTGCTTAAAATCTCATGCTCCACAATCTCGGACCCATTCACATACTTCAGAGCGTTATTGACCTCCGTGTAGACATACAGCGCATCGTCCGACCAGGTGCTGTATTCCGTAGAATAGAAATAGTTCACACTGGTGTTTTTGATATCACTGGACGACTGGTATGAGAACATGTAGTGCGGCGAAGCGCCGTTCTCGATCAGGCTTAAAATGACATCCGTCTCATCGCTTGTGTCACTTAAGTTGATCACATCGCCCGAATAATCAATGTAGCCATGAAGCAGCATCTCATAGAACGGAACATCTTCATCAATGATATAATAGTCATTGCCGGTCAGCGGCACATTGATAATATCGTCCGCATAGGCAAACGCATAATCGTTCGCGTCATTCAGCATGACGTTCTTTCCGGTCTCCTCCACTTCGGCAAGAGAACCAAGCACCACATCGAGGGCTTCCTCACGGTCAATGACGTTCGTCCGTCTCTTATCGGAATGCAGTTCGTTCGCCAGATCTCTCAGAGAAATACCGCTGATGTCATAGTTTTCAATCTTTGATGTGAACTTACTGATATAGCGCACCAGGAACTTCGGAGAAATCAGTGCGTACAGGTTAGAATCATATCCCAGTCCCGAAGTCTGCCGCAGCGTAGTCGGATTCACAAGGCCGAAGTCCGCGATATAGCCGGAGCCATAGTACCGTGCGGACTCATTGCCGAACGAATACCGTTTGCTGATCTCCGTCACCTTCTGGAAGGCCACATCCGCATAGAACGTGCTTCCGGATGAAGTAAGGCTTTCACTTAATTCCTCCAGTGCCGACTTGCTTCCCACCTTCGATGAAAGATGGATCTGGTCCACCACGCTGTGGTAATAGCCGCCGTTCATCCAGCCCTGGAAGTTCATCACCTGATTCGTAATCCCGTTCGCCGACAGGCTTTCCGATATTTCTCCGGCCTGTTCAAACGTCGTCATCGCGTAAACGCCGTTGTACTGTGCGCCCAGAAAATACTTCGTCATCGTCACACCGCCGAGGATATCATAATAGAACTTGATATCTTCCCCTGAGGCATCCTCCTGTGCGGTCAGCACGCCTTCTTCGACCAGACGGTTCCGGTAATAATTCGCTGCTCCGGAATAGGTCGCATCCTCTTCTGTCAGCATCGTATAGCGGACAGTCAGATTCGCATCATAATACTCATCCTCTACGACCGGCAGATCTGCTTCATTTCCCGTCGTACCAAACATGGAAAGCTTTTCATTTCCACGAAGGACAAACGTCGCATACACGTAATTATAGCTGTTGATCTTACCGGAGACGCCTGCCGAAATATAAGCCAGCGACGCGCCGTCCTCAATGGTAGCAAAGATACCCGACTCCTCCTCGCGGAACAGTCCGAATAGCGCCATCTTCGCGTCCTCCGAATTCTCCAGTACGGTGTACTCCGCCATCAGCGGATCGATGCCGTATACATACTCCGAATAGTTGGAGACCGAAGTCCCATTCTTTCCGTTATTGAAGTAGATCAGCGATCCGGAGCCGTTCGGCACCAGCATGTAGCCGTTCTCTTCCGTCCCTGCCGCACCGAAATAGCGGAGCAGCTGGATGCGGTAAATCGTGCCGCCGCCGTTCTCCACCACCTGGCTCATGGGGATCGTCGCCTCGACGCCATCATCTGTCAGACGGTATTCCAGCGGAATCTCAAAAGAGATCGGCACCGCGCCTTCGATGCCGGAGCCTTCCATCTCACGAAGGTAATCTTCTTCCGTAAATCCTGCTTCCTCAAAATACTTATTCAGCTTACGAATCTGGGAAGCGCCCGTTTTCGCTGATTCCAGCAGCTCCAGATATCCGTCTGCCAGTCCGCTCGTTGTGCCTTCCGTGTATTTTTTTGCCACCTGCTTCGCATCGTCCTCGGAGAGCTTCGACATCACGTCGTTCAGCGTCTCCTCACTGATGTACTCCGGCACGATACCGGTCGATGCGGTCATATCACCGATGGTGTAGATAAACCGGATCCCGTCCTCGATGGCCTCAACTTCAAGCTGATCGATCGACGTACAGTAGCTGTAGGAATCGTAGGTACCCGTGGTACGCGAGGTATTGTAGTAATCCACGATCAGCTGCGACCTCATGTAATTCTTATTGGTCTCATTCGCGACCGAATCGTCCTCCAGATCCACCGGGTTCGAATACGTGATCTCGCCGCTGCGCTTATCATAGATCGCGACCTCGCCGCTCTCAGTGTCTGCGTAAAGCTTTAAGGTATCATTTTCCGCTGCCAGCACCATGCCGGCCACATCACTTACTTCCTCCGAAAGTGACGTAAATTCTGCACCTTCCTCATACTCGTAGGTGGTCAGGTAGTCCCGGTACACATTGTAGGAATGGTAATGAAAATACCACCATCCCAACAGGGATACCGCCGTGATCAGGACGATTCCGATCAACACGAGAAGGATTTTTCTGCTCTTACTCATCGTCTTTCCTCCTTATGTTCTGAAAATCAGTTCCTGATAGATACTGTAGAAGAAGCTGTATACCTGATTGATCAGATCCGCCACCAGAAGGATCAGGAAAATAATGATCAACATGGCCAGAAATGTCAGTACAATCGTGAGCAATGTCTTCCCCAGCGTAAAATTCTGCACTGTCATGATCCCCATCAGTATCATGATCAGCCCGTAGGCAACGCCGATCGCGAGGATCATCCAGTAAAACGCCTGCTCCCCGTCCGCCACAAACTGGCTGACAATGGTCGCCAGGTTAAAGCAGAAGATCATCGGGGTCATCCCGTATCCGATTGCGATTGCGATATCCTTCATCCTGCCCTCACCTTCCATCAGGCAGGTGATCGACCAGTTGCTCACACAGAACAGCAGATACAAAAGCAATACCGCACCCAGCTCCGTCAGGCTGTTCACTGATCTCGGGTCCGTATCATTGACCACGAAGCTTGCCAGCAGGCGGTTTGCGGAAAAACTGAACGAAAACAGGATCACCAGCACGACCGCGATCGGCACGCTGCCGCGCCCACGGTGACGGATCTCATAGTAGGCGTCCATCGGATGGCTCACCGTATAAAATGCGTATTTCCATTTTTCTTTCGAAAATAAACTGTTCATTTACGCAAGCCCTCCTTCCGCCGGTTTCTGATTTTTCGAATGATTCCTTCGTTTCAGCACCTCTCTGACGATGATCCATACCACAATCACCACAACAATCACCGTCAGTACGTATCCGACATTCTCCGTCAGGATCTCATTGCGGTAGCGCTTCCAGGCAATGGAATAGTATTTCTGGTTCATGCCGAGCTTTAAGTATTTCATTGCCAGCTGATTCTCGCCGGCTGTCAGATAGGCCTTGCCAATACCGGTGTTCGCCAGCTCGTTGTTTTCATCCAGCTCAAGCACCCGCTCCCAGAGCTCTACGGCCTGTGTCTCATCGCCGTCGTAGCGAAGCCCGGTCGCCTCATTGATCAGGGAACCGTACTCGGTCGCCGAGAAGATCATGATCGACCCATAGTAAGAATCCAGAATGATCAGATTACTGCCGCACTCATCGATCGCGATCGGTGTGTTGAAGGTACCTTCCTGTGTCCCGAGGCCGCCGAAGATATAGAGCAGATTACCCTCACGGTCATAGGTAAAAATGCGTCCGCGTTTACGGTCCAGCACCGAATAAATGCCTTTCCCGCGGTAGGTCACATCTGTAAATTCCGAAGGGCCCGCGTAGGTGCCGTAGGTGCCGGTCGTGAGGTCGCCGCCGACGTTGCCGTTTTCGCCCTTCTGGATGACGTCCTCGCCGCTCGGGTTCAGGCGCCGCGCACCCTGCTCGCCATCCGAATCAATGTTGGATGCGTAAACAAATCCGTCCTCATCGACATCAATTCCCGTAAACTCAGTCGGAATGTAGAGCTGTTGATTCGCACGTTCTTCCTTGCTTGCCAGTCTTCTCCAGAACTTTTCCCAGAGCGTGATCTTTACTTCAATGGTTCCGAAATATCCGATGAAGGAACCTTCGCTGTCAAAGACCAGAATACCCTCAAACGCATTCTGACAGATCACGTAAACACGGTCTGCGTAGTCAACCGCCACCTTCAAAGGGGTAAAGACAAAGCCATCTTCCAGTATGTTCGACTGCGGATTGTCCACAATCTTGACAAATTCCCCATCCAGCGTCAGCACAACAATGCGCCTGTTGTTGGAGTCCGCCACATAAAGCTGTTCGTTTTCCGATACGAACACGCCGTAAGGAGCGCTGAACGTATCCTCTTCCCCATCATGATCAAAGGTCTCGATCACCTGCAGCACTTCATCCATGTCAGAATTCAGGACAACGATACGGTTGTTCCCCGTATCCGCCACATAGACAAGGCCCGCATCCGATACATAGAGATCCTGCGGCTCGGCAAAATTGCCGATGCCGAGTGTATCTCCGGTCACAGAGCCTGCCGGCACGTAAGGCGCCGGAGTGTATACAATATCATTCCAGTACGTATAATTGTAAGAATCGTACGGAAGCTCATCCGCCAGCGCCTGCAGAGGCACCAGAGCCAGGATCAGCACAGCGGTCAGAAGACTGAAAAACCTTCTTTGAAAACCGCGCCGCGGGCGGGACGATCTGTGTTGTTTCATTATTTCTCTCATTCCATCCCCTCCCGTTATTCTTTCATACCGGACGTCGTCATCGTCTCCAGTACGTTGCTCTGACAGATCAGGAAGAAGGTGATCGGCACGATGGCGATGATAAAGGTTACCGCGGCCGCCGCACCCGCTCTCGCTGTTCCGCCTGCTGAGATCTGCTGCAGCGCGTACTGCAGAGGCTTGAGTTCCTCATTGCGCAGGAACAGGCTTCCTGTATTGCCCCACATCTGCTGGAACTGGAAGATCGCCAGTGTCAGCCAGGCCGGCTTTACGTTCGGCATGACAATGCTCCAGAAAATCTTCCACTCGCTCGCTCCGTCCAGCCGGGCCGACTCCAGCAGTGCGTCCGGTATCTGTTCCATGAACTGTTTCATCAGGTACAGGCCCATGCCGTAGGAGAACGCCGGCAGGATCAGCGCCGCGTAGGTATTGTTGATATGCAGCCAGCTGATAATCAGATACTGCGGAACCTGCGTCACCTGCCAGGAGAACATCATCGAAAGCACAACCATGTTGAACAGGATCGTCTTGCCCGGGAAATTGTGCTTTGCCAGTGGATAAGCAGCCAGGGACGCGAAGATCACATGTCCGACCATACCTCCGCCGGTAATGATGACCGTATTCAATATGTATCTTGAAAACGGCACCCAGGAATCGTTCATGATCACGAACAGGTCCGTGAAGTTATCCAGGGATGGGTTCCGCACAAAAATCTTCGGCGGATACTGAAAGAGCTCATCCAGCGGCTTTAAGGCGTTGTTGATGATCATCACCAGCGGCAGTGCCATGAACACACCGCAGATCGCCATGATCACGAACAGCAGCGAATTGCCCGCCATCGAGCGGTTCAGCTTTTTCTCTCTCGGCCGTTTCCAGAATGGAATCTTTCTTAAATTCTTCTTAAGGGCAGCTTCTTCGGATGTCTTTGCTCTGCTCATTCGCCTACCCTCCTTAATACTCTCTGTACCAGCTGGTTCGTGCCCACCATCAGCAGGAACAGCACCGTTGCGATCGCGGATGCATACCCCATCTCAAATCGCGTTGACCCGTAATCGAGAAGATGCGTGACCACCGTCGCGCCCGCGTAGTTGACGGAGGGGTTGCCGGCCAGCTGAATGGAAATATCCGCTACCGCGAAAGACTGCGTGATCTGCATGACCGCGCCGAACATCAGCTGCGGCTTCATCGCCGGGAGCGTCACATACCAGAGCTCCTGCCAGCGGTTCTTTACTCCGTCCAGCGCCGCCGCCTCATACAGGTTCTTGTCCACCGTCTGCAGGCCGGCGATAAACGACAGGAAACCGGTACCAAGAGACAGCCACAGCTGTACGATGATCAGCATCGGCAGCACGTATTTTTCAGTCTTCATCCAGCTGATGGCTTCATCAATAATGCCAAGCCTCAGCAGGATACCATTGAGGTAGCCATAACGGTCGCCGGTCAGGATCAGGCTCCAGACCATGTAGGCGTTGCCGCAGATACTCGGTGCGTAAAAGATCAGCGTCAGGAACGTGCGAAGCGGCCCCTTAAAGTCATTGATGATCCACGCGAAAAGCAGGCAGAGGATGTAGCTGATCGGGCCTGTGATCACCGCGAAGATCAGAGTGTTCTTCAGGGCGATCATGAAAATGTCATCCTCCAGAAACAGCTTGATGTAGTTATTCCAGCCATTGAATGTCGGCATCTCCAGCATATTGAAGTAGGTAAAGCTGAAGAACACAGACATCAGCACCGGCAGCACCGTAAACAGGAAAAACAGGATAAAAAACGGCGCCAGCATTGCATAGCAGGTCTTATTCTTTTTGATCTGGTAGCGAAGCGTTTTCTGCTTTGCTGCTATTTCCGCAGCGCTGACCTGAGCCACCGCAGTGTTTCCCGCATCCGCAACGCGCCCCGGATCTTTCTTTCTGCTCATACTCTCGATCTCCTTCCCTGCACCCCGCCTGCCATATCTGACAGGCAGAACGCATATGTAACTGTTTTATTCTGCCACCGTAAGTCCCAGCTCGGTGCGCTTGTAAGTAATCTCCGCGTTGATATACAGTACCTTGTCCATCAGTTCCTCGCGCGGCGAAGCTGTATCCAGGTTGGTCACTACCGTATAGAACGCGTTATAAACATTTCGCCACGAGTAGTAGCCGCCCGGCACCTGTGGGATGCCATCCACCCACTCGAACGCAGCCTCCAGCGCTTCCATATCATCTACCGGCCACGCCATATTCTCAAATGCTTCCAGATTCGCGGTCGGCACTCGCGCCGCAGAACCCATCAGGCTCTCCATCTCGCGTCCGTACTGGGTCTGAACTTCCGCCGAGGTCCACCATTTCAGGAACTCCCAGCATTCCTCCGGATAATCCGTGCTCGCCATGATCATGCTCGCAAGACCCGTGCAGGCTACACTGTGATCGACCGTTCCATCCTCCTGCACCGTACCCGGAATCTGTGTGAAGCTCCAAAGGCCTTCAATATCCGGCGCGGATACCACCAGGTTATTATACACGGTATAGTCCGCAATGATGATCGGACACTCACCGGTACGGAAGCGTTCTTCCACGCTCGTCTCATAGTCCAGACCGTAATCCGTATAGTACTCGCAGAACTCCTTAAATACATTGACTGCCGTATCGGAATCCAGATCCGAAGCCATACCGTCTTCTGTGTAATAGGAACCTCCGTACTGATAAAGCAGGGAGGCAAAGAGCTGCTCGGTCGGCAGCATACCGAATTCCATCTGGTTCTGCGCGAGTACGGTCATGACAACCTTCACGTCATCCCAGGTCTCCGGTACCTCCAGTCCCAGTTCCTCCAGAATATCCTTCCGGTAGAACATCACCGGGAAAGTGGTCGTCTCAGGCAGCGCGTAGGTCGCGCCCTCAAACTGCAGGGCCTCCATCGCCGCGTCGGAGAACCGCTCCGTCACCTCCTCCAGATCATCAAACTGGGAAAGATCCAGCACAGCGTTACGAATACCATAGTTGACCGGCGTATCATTGCCTGTGTTTAAGACCGCCCCGGCGATGCCATTCGTATTCGCGACCTGAATCGCCACGTCAGGGCCCTCTCCGGCAAGCTCCGCCTTTAAGAGCGTACTCATATCGACCAGCTGAACGTTTACATTGATATTGTATTCACTTGTAAACGTCTCATCGATCATCGCCTTGATGACATTTGCCTGATCACGGCCGGTACCGATCCAGAGCGTGATCGTTACGCCGTCGTCCGAATCCTCAGCCACGTTGCCGATCTGGTTGTAATCGATAATGAAGGAATAATACAGACGGCTGCACTCATACGTAATCCGGTTCCAGACGGAAGTATTTTCATATGTAATAGTCTGATCCGCCGAATAAATATTGATGCGGTCGATCGCCAGCGGCTGCTCGATGACCTGCGTGATCCAGTTGCCGCAGGCACGGACATTCG
>JAJQHQ010000106.1 GCA_021199655.1 Lachnospiraceae bacterium
TTGTCAGTACGCTGCAAGGCTCACCGTGTCGTGATGGATATTGCCCGCAAAGCCTTGTAATTACTTGTTTTTCCGCGACCTCGTTTCTCGGATTATACCATAAAATACCGGCTGATTTCAAGTGTTTTCAGCACGTCCGTTTTGCAGCTTATTAGCTGGGCGCGTGAAAAACGGTGTCTGGTATGAACTGCGTTTTGTACCTGAAAAGGGTGCGAAGTCTATGACCGGTAGCCGTTGCTCCCTGCTTGTTCATAAAGATTCGGTCAGAGATTTCAGAAGCGCGGCAGTATCCGGGTTAGACAGCAGTTTGCGCACCGTTTCCAAGGTGATTTCGTTTTCCGACAGAGGCGTGGAATCCTCCGGCGTATCCTGTTGATGCCGGCTATAAAATGCATCCTCAAATCTCTGCGCATTCAGACGGCGGTCATCGTCTATGATATGGGAGTAGACGTCGGCCACCATCTTGATTTGCGCATGACCGGAATCACCTTGGACAGATTTCATGTCGCCGCCGTTCAACTTCAGCTTGTAAGTGATGCTGGAATGACGCAGGCTGTGGAACACGACTTTTGGAAACCCATTCTCCTGAATCAGCTTCTCGAACGTCCGGTCTATGACCTGCCCTTCGACCGGTCGCCCGGTTGACGTGCAGAATACCAGATTATAATCCAGGAAATCCGTCCCAAGCAAGGATTTCTTTTTTTCATTCTCCGCCTTTCGCTCTATCAGCATTTCGGCTACGGTTTTCGGCAGAAATACCCGGCGGAAACTGGTTTTTGTCTTTGGTTCCTTCAAAACCAATGCAGTCCGGTTGCCGGACAGGGCTGGCGGGAATTTGAAACGAACGCCCTTTTCTCCAAGCTGCTCCAAAAGCTCCTTGTTGACACGCTGCAATTCCTTGTCAATGTAAATACTGGCCCGCCCCGCGCTGATGCTGGCGGGGGTAATATCTACGCAATCCCACGTCAGTCCCAACATCTCTCCCATGCGCAGGGAGCAGGAAAAGGCAAGGTTCATTGCCAGCTTGAGGGTTTCGTTGTTGCAGACCTCGATGGCCTTGAACAAAATATCCGCCGTCCAGATGTCCCTCGGCTGATACTCCGCCTTTGGCAATGTGGCGTTTTCCACCGGATTCCGCGCCATCAGCTCCCATTTGACCGCCTGATTGAATGCATTCCGAAGCACCTTGTGAATCGCATGAACCGTATGTGCAGTCAGAAACTCGTTTCTTGGCTTCACGTTATTTACGGAGACTGTCCGCACAGTCAACAAGTCCCGGTAATACTTGTCCATCACGCGGGGATTGATGCTGTCCAGCCGCAAATCGCCAATGATGGGATCAACGTAATTGAGGATTAAGCCGCGATTGGTTTTGTAGGTGGACACCGACCACGTGTTTACCCCATAGATGGCCATATAGTCCGCCAGCAACTCCCGCACCGTTTTAGACGTGGGGATAACGAAGGTTCCCGCGTGCTGCTCGAATTCAACCTGCGCCTTGCGGCGTTTGGCTTCCGCGCTGCTGTCAAAGGTTTCCCACTTCTGCCGCTTGCTTCCGCTGTCGTCAATGTAGGTATAAACAACGGCGAATTTCTTATTTCGTTTGACGATGGACGCCATGATAGTTTTGCCCCTTTCGATGTGTGAAATGTGGTCAAAGCGCTTTGCCTGACTGTATTGTAGCAGCTTACCGAAAAATTTGGAAGTTTGCCATACGCACAGCCGAACTTAAAGCTGCTGATCCAACCACGCATCGAAGCTCATTTTTGAAATCCGGATGCGCCCACCGATTCGGACGCAGCGGAATGCATTCGATTTTACCAGTTGATAGGCGGATGTACGTCCAATGGATAAAATATCCTGGATTTCATTCACTGTGTACGTCCGCTTGTCATACTGCACAGCGTTTGACACATCCTCCGTTTCCTGCCCCAACGCTGCAATTTGTGCTTCAAACATTTGAAGCTCCCCTTTCTTTAGATATGTCTGACATATTTTCATAACATTTTCAAAACAATAAACTCTCATATTTGTCCGCGACACCCCTGAGAATTGGGAAACATCAGGCGGCGGCTTGCAAGACCGCTCCATAGGCGTCCAACCTCCCCGCCTTCTTTATGGCCGGGCCGCGAATTACGGAAGTATCATTGTCCCCGCGAGTGGTCGTCGCCCTGCCGGATGCAGTCCGGCAGCTCCGGAACGGCTAAAATCGCTCGTCCCCGTATGGGGGAGTCGTGGCGCACCGTCCGTCCGGCTCGGCTCACGGTAATGTACCTGATGAATGGATATTTACTTGTCAAGTTACACACAGCTTCGTTTCCCTCGGCTGTGCTTACTATTATACCGGAATCTTACAGCATTTCACAGTGCGCGGTACGCGCGGTAGCGGTCGTCTTACGCCCGCTCACAAGCTCCGTTCCAATTCCGAGAGCATATCTTCCACTTCCCGCAGCTTTTCCCGGATTCTGCTCCCGTCCGGATAATTCATACGCCCAAGCACCAGATAATCCAGAGACACATCCATTCGGATCGCCAGTTCAATCAGAAGGTCGATTGAACAACCATGACGGCCCGCTTCTATCGCCCGGTAATGATTCTCGCTTACGTTCAATTCCTCCGCCATTTCCCGCTGTAGCAAACCTGACTGTTGGCGAAGCCATGTAATCCTTCTGCCGCAATCCTTTGCATCAAAGTACACAATCTGCATATACCTCCATTCCGGCGCAGCGGAATTGCATTCCAAAACGGAGGCAGCAGAAAAAGCAGACATACGGTCACGAGCTTATACTGAAAAAGTACCCGGCAAATGGGTGCAATTTCCCCTTGGAATTGCAATTCCGTCTGCCGGGTTCGTCCGGCTCATAGACCGGTTCAGCCCTCTCAAACAAACTTTTGACGCCCGATTTCCGTCCCTGAGGGTCATGCCCAATCCGACGCATCTACGGTATGTCTCACTTCATATTCACTTGTTCGCTTTCATTCAGCTTTCGCTCTGAATCTGCTCTGGTGCGCGTGTGACAATCACCTGCTCCGCGCTTAGTTCCACCAGCCAGCGGCGTTTGCAGCGGGTACACTGCTGCAAGCCGCCAACGACCACACGCCCGCACATCAGCCGCGTCCCGCACCGGGGGCAGGTTGAGATGATATAAGCGTCCGGTTCCATGTAAGCCTGCATAAAATTGTCCTCCCTTCCTGTGGATTACGGAGACTCTGCCGTGCTGTCCGATGGAGCCTCCACACGTCTCAGGATAGCACAAATTCTTTTTTCTGTCATGCATAATGGCAGCATTTTTCCAGCATCATTTTTGCATTTTCCCAGCATTTTCCCAGCATTTTTTCGTCCCTACGCCGGAAACAGCGCCTCCAATTCCTGCCGCTGCTCCGGTGCGATTTTTTCCCGGTTCTCGTCCAACAGCAGCTTCGCCTGCTCCAGCTTTTGCAGTCCCACGAGCGCTTTTATCTCCCAATAGTACAGGGCGCTGCCCCGGTTTCTTGAAATCAAAAGCATGCTGATGTAGTCCAGCATCCGTTCATACTGTCCGAGGCTGTGCATCAGGGAGAGGCATTCGTTCTGGACGCTGATTTTTTTCTGCTCGTACATCTCCGCAATCCGACGGATCGCCTGATTGTCCAGATTTGGAAGGACGATGCCGTGAAAGTCCTCCAATGCGTCCAGATACATTTTCAGGCGCTTTTCTGAATCCGCCACGCTCTCTGCATCCCGTACCTTATGCACAAACCGATCAAGGTCGGTCGTGATGGTATACTTTCGACTGATGGCGTAGCCGGTTTTGTTGATTTGCAGCAAGCCGTTTTCAGGGAACAGATGTACCACGCTCCGTTTCACCTTGTATCCCAGATTTTTCAGATTCTTGTACGGGTCAACCAACTGCGCCGGATCATCCCAGACAAGACTGATCAGCGCATCCTCGGAGATTGCGCGGCCGCGCTGCATCAGAAGCAGAGTCAGGAACAGGATTTCCTGTTTGCGCTTGATGTTTGCCTCTGTAATCGTTCCATCTCTGGTTTGCAGTTCAAAGCCATTTAAGAGTTTGACATAGATTTCGTTTTTCGCCAACACACTTTCGTCACTTTCGGATGTTTTCCCAACATTCATCAGGTTCATTTCGTTGATTTCTGCAACCGTGACGTAAGAGAGAATTTGGAGCATACTGTTATGTGCCAGATGCTTTTTCGGGTTTATTACGGCGACCATGCCGAAATTGCGTTTGCTGTAAGGCATTGCCATTATTGAGCGAATGCCAACCTCCTGAATCCGTCGCTGGGCTTCCGAGCCAGATGGAAATAGCGCCGGTACATCCGGCACAGAAAAGTTTTTTGTACTTGCAATAAACTGTGAAAGCTCCGGATATTCATTCAGATACATTGGCTGTGTCCCGCAAATCGGCATGAAATATTCCCGATGTGTCTCATACAGGCATTCCGCTACCTGCAACTGCATATCTATGCCGACGACCATCGCACAGTCGGCATCGTAAAAATCCATTGTTGTGCCAAGCGCATCCGTGATGATTTCCTCAAATTCATAACCGCCGCGCAATCGTCCTTCCAGTGCGGACACTGTGCTTTCAAACTCTACATCGTACAAAATTTTGTCGATGACGCCTTCCTCCATGCCCGCTGCTTCCAGACCCTGCTTTAATTTTTCCGCATCCTGAATATGCATCTTTCTCTTTCCTTCCCGAAAACAATGACGCAGACAGCCAGAATCGTTAGCCTGACCGTCCACGCCGTTTTGTATTTGATTTTGTTCTGAATTTGCGTGAATTTTGAATTACAGCGAAGCTCTGTAGTCGATCAGATTGGAATAGAAGCTCGTAATATCTATCGTCTCAAACGCATCGCTATAAACGATCTCAGCCCCGTCTATCCATTCGCCGATTTGTTGATTGAACAAATCCGAAATACAGGTTTCGCGCAAATCATCCGGATCGATTGCAAGGCGTTGAATGATAAAATATCCGTATTCATCTGAATCATCCACGATACCGGAGATTTCCCCGATTTCCAGCGCGCGAACCGCCTCGTCAAATTTCTCGCAAATGTCTCCGCCGGCCGTCAGTCGGCCAACGCCGTCCTCCGTGTCATCATTCCAACTGGAATCCGCAGCGATTTCTTCAAAGTACGCATCCTGATCCTCAGCCAATGCAATATTGTCCAGAATAATCTGCGCCCGCTCTGCCGCCCGTTCAAGCGCTTCATCGGTATAGTAATAGACGGTGCTGACAAATACATAACGGCAGTTGTAATAGCCAAGCTCGTCCGCCCACAAAAGAATTTCATCATCGTCGGGGGCGTAAGCGGCGCCTTCGCCATAGAGATACGCTTTCAGCTTTTGAGAATTGAGCCGTTCCGCAAGGATTTCCCGGAAGCCCGATTCGGAAATGCAGTTCTCCTGTAAATAGTCCTCAAAGCCGGTTTCATCCTCGTAATCCGCCTTGTAGTCCGCGATTTGTTCCTCAACTTCGGCCTCAAGCCCGGCATCGTCAACCTCCAAGCCAAACTCGGACGCATGGATGCGCGGCAGCATATAATAGAGCAGGTTATTCAGCGCGGCATCGCTCATTCCTGTGTCCCAGCACGCACTGATCCATGAATAATCGCCATCCTCCGCATAGTAATAGTAGCTGTCCAGCATACGCACCGCCCAATAGAGGTATTTCTCCGCTGTTACGTCCTGTCCATCCACGGTAAACAGTACGGTATCTGCCGGTATGCCGGCGGTTGCCATACAGACATCGTCTGTCGCTTCAGCTTCCGTCTCGCTTTGGCTGCCGCATCCTGCCATGGCGATACCCATGGAAACGGCCAGAAACAGCGTTAAAACTCTTTGCAAAAGGCACTTCATCAGATTTGTTTCCTCCAAATTCAAAATAATTTTTATCGGCCCACATAAATTGGTTGTGCTTGTCTGGATTTCCGCCAATCCAGACACTGCCCGCAATGATTGCAAAAATTGATATAATCGCATCGCATCGGCGTTTTGCAATGCGGGCAGATAAAATACGCATTGCAGCTTTTATATGGCGGATAAACGATTTGTTCGGTTATTGGCATTGCAATACGAAAGGCCAATAAAAGCTGCAAAAACTGCGCAATCAGCAGATTGCTTTGGGATTCATCTGTATGTTCCTCCACATTGTCACCTGTACTTTTCCTCCTCTTTTTTCCCCCTGTGCCAGCGCTGTAATCCGCCAACAGCCATCAGTGCAACAACTGCGCAAATCGCAAGCGCAAAGACAAGCGGATTTTCCTGCACCGCGTCCACTGCTTTCAGAACAAGCTCATAGATATGTGTTTCCTCCGGCGTTTCCTCTGCGGTTTCCGGCGTAATGTCATCTTCGCTCTCCTCATAGACGATCTCGTTTTCTATATCGTCAAGATTGTCCAACACGGAGGATGTGTCGGCTGAGGTTGTCACATCTCCAATCTGAGATTCATTTTCTGCACTTTCGGAAAGCCCTGCTGTTTCCGTAGATATAAAGTAAGTATCTTGGTTATCCAGACCATTTCCGGTAAACTGCGCAATTTGCGCGGACTGGCTTTCAAGCAAATCTGGCAGGGCGTAGACCTCGTGTGTTATAACTTCCGTACCATCATCGCCAATGGTATAATATATATATTTGATAGTACTCACATTTCCGGTAAAGTGAAAGATAACATCTGTCTCAAATGAATTGGCGTGAAGCGATTCCAATGTGGACGGCAAGTACACATCGGTCAACGCTGTCCCTAAAAAGGCTCCTTCTGCGATACTTGTCAGCCCTTCACTGAACGTGATACTGGACAGATTTGTGCAATCCCGAAACGCATTTTCTTCTATACTCTGTATAGATGCTGGAAACACGACATTTGTCAAACTCTCAAGATTTTGAAATGCACCAATTCCGATTGAAACCATACTATTTGAAAGGATAAGATTTTCCAATTCTGTACACAGATAAATCTTGCTGTCATTATCTACTATTTCTATGTTTGCTCCTATTGTTAGACTGCGCAGACCAGAATAACCTTTTTGCAACATAATTTGTTTTATTAGAACGCCTCTTATTTCATCCGGAATGACTAATGAAGCAAAAGATTCGTCCCATCCGTACAAAACACCATAATAATTTGAAATTCCATTCTTTTCTATATAAAGCTGGTCCGCATTGGCCTTATGCGTCATTCTGAAATTGCGCCGTTCTTGATTTATAATCCAAAAATTCATACCATTATATTCTACCGAATATTGATAATCTGCATAAGCGAACGGCAGATATATGTAGGAAATTCCTCCTTCAATATAAACTTCCTCTGAAGTATTTGTTTCAGAGAAGAGAAAATTTTGCTCGTAAAACGTAAATTGCGCATTCTCCAATGCTGGCGTGTAATCTGAATATAGGTAAAGCAATGACTGCGTCAATACTTCTGCCATGGAATCCTCAGAACACAAAACTTTCACTCCAGCAATACCGCAACCATAAAAGATAGTACGCGCCAAGTATATTGTGCTATCTGGAATTGATGCCTCCTTAAGTTCCTCGCAGTAAGCAAACGCCAAGCCGTTGATTGTGGTGACACCCTGTTCAATTATCACTGATTCCAAATCACTACATCCACAGAATGCCAAAGATTCTATCGTGCCCACAGTCCCCGGAACCACTATTGTTTTTAGTGCTGAACCGCGAAATGCAGATTTGCCCAGCGCTTTGATCCCATCTGGCAGCGCAACCGATGTCAGTTTACAATTTTGAAACGCGCCTTCGCCAATTTCCAGCAATGTACCTGGCAAGGAGACTTCTTTCAGGGCACTATCCGCAAAAGCGTATTCTCCTACTCTGACCACGCCCTCCGGAATCTCGTAAGATTCAATGCTCAGATTTCCCTGAAACAGTCCATCCGGAATCACAGTCCAGTTCGCTGGCAGGCTGACTTCCCGCAAGTTCGGACAGCCTGCCAGCGCATAAGCAGCCAGTCCATCTTCCGGAAAACTGTCCGGCAATACCAGTTCTGTTAATCCGGTGCAGCCGTAGATGGCATAGGAGCCTATTGTCTGCAATTTTTCCGGCAGCACAAGTTCTGTCAAACCAGTACAGCCGTTAAAGGCAAAATCCCCAATGGACAACAATCCATCAGGCAGGACGATTTTAGATAATCCCGCAGCGCCGTCAAAGGCATTTGAACCAATGTCTGTGATTTTATCTCCCAGTTCAAGTTCAAAATTTCCGCTGCAATTTTTCAAAAACTTTGCCGGTATATATGTCCAGCCTGACGGGATATGGATTTCGGACAGGGCAGAACAGCCGGAAAAGGCGCTCTCTTCACTTTCGCTCGCTCCCTGTCCCATTTGGTAGTACCGAAGTCCCTCTATACCTGACACATCTTCCCAGTCCTCTCGCGTTGGGTTATAGCAAAGAACGCGGAACGCATCATTCGCTGTGCCATCGCTCAGCCAGACGGAGGTCAATGTTGGAATGTCCGCAAATGACAGCGGATCCAACCGTGTCAATGTGGACGGCAGGTGCACATCTGTCAGAGCCGTGTTCTGGAAGGCACTCTCACGAATTTCCTCCAGCCCCTCCGGGAAATTGACCTCTGAAAGCAGCGTACAATTTGCAAATGCAGAATACCCTATGATTTTGATGCTATTCGGCAGATGAACGGTTTCCAGATTTTTGCAGCCGGAAAAGCAGCCATATGGGATTTCTGTAACGCCCTCGCCAAAGGTTACGGTTTCCAAATTTGTACAACCAGTAAATACTGCCGTACCTTCCAGATTTGCATTGACCGTGATTTCCTTTAAGTTTGTGCAATTCTGGAATGCATAATTCGATATAACTACATTATCCGATAAATACAAAAACGTCATTCCTGATTCAGAAAATGCTTCCTCCGCAAGTTCCACTCCGCATGGGATCTCAACTGTTGACAGGGCTGAAGTTTCAAAAAAAGCCCGCTTTCCTATGTATGTCAAACCACTTGGAAACTCAATATCTGACAGATTCTCGCACCCTGCAAAGGCCGCATGGTAAATTACGGATAATGTAGATGGCAATTTGATGCTTTTTAACGCTGTACACTGAGCAAATGCGCTTGTTCCAATCTTTATAATCCCTTCCGGAATTTCAAGGCTGATTATACCCGTCCCATAAAATAAGGCCATTGGAATTTCAGTCCAATTATCCGGAATTGAAAATTTGGTTAAATTCGAGCATCCATTGAAATATGCGACGTTCTTTGCTGAATACATACCAAATCCATTCCCATCAGTGGTGCCAAAAGCAGAGCTGTTGCAAAGAATCACAACTTCTTCCAATGTTTCGTTTTCCGCAAACGCCAACGGTTCAACCGTTTGCAAACTCGCTGGCAGGACGAGCTTTTTATACCCACCAAACAGCGACCCGATATACGTCAAGCCCTCCGGCAAAGTCAACTCGTCCATATTGATTTGCGTGCAGCAATCCAGCGCGCCAATACCAATGGAAGTCAGCCCGGCTGGCAATTCAATTTTGGATACTGTTCCGGTGCAGGCGATTCCGTCCTCCGCGCCTTCCTCGGATGGCGCAGAATCTCCAAACGCGCAATCGCCGAGCGTTTCCAGCGTGGAGGGAAGCGACAGGCTTTTCAGCGCATTGCCGCCAAAGGCATATGTTCCAACCGAGAGCAGCCCCTCCGGCAAAGTCAGGGACGTTAAATTAGGGCAGGCGTCGAACGTATAGTCCAAAATCTCTGTTACACCAACCGGAATCGTCACGGAGCCTGGGTTGCAATACCGGAATGCGCCTGTGCCGATTTCTGTCACACCGGATGGGATCACAAGATTCTGACCCAAACTTACACAGCCGCAAAACGCCCATGACCCGATGCTGGTCAGGCCGGTTGTCATTGTATATTGCAAAGCTGCACAGTTATAAAACGCCTCATCGGAAATCGCCGTCCAGCTTGCTGGAAGATCAACCGACACCAGACTGGTGCAGCCGGAAAACAGTCTTGCGGGCATTTTGGATGCCGTTACGCTGTGTAAATCTGCGCTGCGCAAATTGACGCAATCGGAAAACACGCCGTCGCCCAGCGTACCGACGCTGGACGGCAGGGCAACGCTGGTCAGTCCTGCGCACTGAGAAAATGCATGGGAATTGATGCTCAAAGTTTCCCCGCAGGAATCTACGGGGAGGGCGACAAGTCCAGACCCGCTGAACGCATAGTTGCCGATCACCGTTACGCCGGGAAGCGCGATTTGCGTCAGGGCAGAGCAGAAATAGAACGAGTAGCTGCCCAACGCCGCGACTGTGCTTTGAAACTCCACTTGCGACAGCGCCGTGCAGTAAGCAAACGAATAAATTCCAACCGCCTTGACCGCACCTTGAAACGTGACCGTTTTCAGGTTGCTGCAACGGTAAAAGGAACGGTTCCCGGTATGCTCCAGGCTGCCTGACACCGTAACTGTTTCCAGCGCCGTGCAGCAGTAGAACGAATAATCCCCCAGCCGCGTCACCGTTTCCGGTATCGTCACAGCCGTTACCGACGCACAAAAGAGAAAAGCATAATCATGAATTGCCGTCACAGGCTCGCCATTGATATACGCTGGAATCACGATGTCGCCCTGCGCCGCCTCGGAACAGCTCATGATCGTCACTTCCCCGTTTTCGGAACGATAGGTCAGCAGTCCGGCTGAATCATATGGCTTGCCATAAACCTTGTTATCCAGGTCCAACGCTTCCGCCATAGCCAGATTTTCCTCATCGCTCATTGGACTTTGCCAGCCTTCGCCGGGGTAAATCATGCCATATGTAGCCTTTTCATCCGAAGCCTCTGCTTGCGTTTCAGACGCAGTTTCCGTTGTCTGCTGTGCAGCGTCCGTATCATCCGCCAATATGGGCAGGGCAGCCGATCCATACATCAGGGCAGCAGCCAGAAATACAGCGCCAAATCTATGCAGGTTATTCATTTGTATTTGCCTTTCTATGCGTTATTGGTAAACGTCAGTAAATGATTAGTCCTATCGCAAAAATGATCGCAATGATTATAAGGAACGGAAGGATTATCGCCACTGCTTTCATAGCTTTTCGGCTGACGCGAACAATGTGCGGTCTATAATCCAGTGTGGAATTATACCTGTTTGATCTCATTTTCATAGTATTACCCAACTCTACTGTAGAACTATAACCAAGATAATAAACGCAGCAACCACACAGCAGCAGACAGCCACAAGAATTTTATTTCTTTTCCGTTTTTCGTGTTCATACTCTACCCGTTCCAGTATTTCTTTCTCGTATGGAGTCAAATCTTCCGCGTTATCGCGTGCTTGAAAGTAATTTTCAAACGTATCCAATTCTGTTTTATTGCTTATTCTTTTCATCTGTTTTTCCTCCAGTTGAATATTACCCTATGTTACACGGGGCTTTTTTATATCATCACGCAGCCAGCATGAACGCATTGTGGAAGGGCGTATTCAATGCAGGTTGGTTATGATGTGGGGGGGGGGGGGGGGGGGGGGGGGGGGGGGGGGGGGGGGGGGGGGGGGGGG
>JAJQHQ010000070.1 GCA_021199655.1 Lachnospiraceae bacterium
GACCTTTATGAGTCTTTGATCTGTTGGTAAAGGTGCATTCGTATACCAGTTCGAAAGCAGCGGTCAAGGGCAATCGCCGGCTGTCTGTTCAGGAGGTGGATGCTCTGATCGGGGAGCTGCTGACGCTGGAAAATCCTTATAACTGCCCGCATGGACGGCCGACGATCATTGCGATGACAAAGTATGAGCTGGAAAAAAAGTTTAAGAGAGTTGTGTAGGATTCAGACAAAATTGAGAAGAATCTGCGAGCTTCGTACAAAAAACGAAAATGAGCATTACAAGTAAGATTCATATGAAAAACGCAAATATTCAGCAAAAGTTCATATGAAAAACGCAAATATTTAACACAAGTTCCTATGAAAAATGCAGATTTCCATTGACTTTCTTTTATAGTGGTGGTAAAGTACGGCAAAGGATTCCTTATTTATGTATTTGAAGTCATTTTTCGGGACAGCAGGTACTGATCAGTTACTATTTTGAAAGGATAAAACGATGGAAAGAGATATCATGCAGAGCCTGGTGACCTGGAAAGATTCTGCGAACCGGAAACCGTTGCTGCTGACAGGCGTTCGTCAATGTGGGAAAACATATGTGTGCAAACAGTTCGGAGAACTGTATTTTGAGGATGTTGCGTATTATTACTTTGAAGGAAACAACGGTCTGGCATCTGTTTTTGAATATGATTTTGATGTGGACAGGATTCTTGATGAACTCGGAAATGTGATACGGCAGAAACCAATCATACCAGGGAAAACTCTGGTTATTTTTGATGAGATTCAGGCCTGCCCGCGTGCGATTACGTCTTTAAAATATTTTTGTGAGAACAAAAGGGAACTTCACATTATATGTGCCGGTTCCCTTTTGGGAGTATCCATCAAAAGGGATGGGATTTCATTTCCTGTAGGAAAGATAGAACGCTTGCATATGTATCCGCTGAGTTTTTCAGAATTTTTAAGAGCAGATGGAGGACAGGCAATTTATGATGGCGTTCAAAAATATCCTTTGCGAAGGGAACTTCCCGAGCTGTATACACAGAATCTGATAAAAAAACTGCAATATTATTATATTGTAGGAGGAATGCCGGAAGCGGTACAGGAGTGGGTAGAAAATCATAATTTTGAAGCGGTTGATAAGATACAGGGTAACATCCTTGAGGATTATGCCGGAGATTTTGCAAAATATGCTCCTGTTTCAGATGTGCCAAAGCTTGGGTGGATATGGGAATCTATTCCGAAACAGTTGGCAAAAGAGAATAATAAATTTGTTTTTTCACATGTAAAAGCCGGAAAAAGATCAGCTGAACTGGAGGATGCACTCGAGTGGCTGGTGGACGCAGGTCTTGTATATCGACTGGAAATGGTATCGAATCCGGAGCTTCCGCTGTCTTTTCAGGCAAATGCTGCGTATTTTAAAGTCTATCTGTCTGATGTGGGACTTTTAAGGAAAAAATCAGGTGTTTCATACCGTACCATTCTGGATGATTCAGAACTGTATCGAAATTTCAAAGGGGCTTTTACGGAAAATTATGTATTGACAGAATTGATTTCGCAGGGGATTCATCCATATTTCTGGCGTTCCGGGAATACTGCGGAACTGGATTTTCTGTTTGAATCTGAGGACAGGATTATTCCTGTGGAGGCGAAATCACAAATTCGTACACGTGCTAAAAGCTATCAGGAATATTGTAAAAAATACATGCCAAAGATCGGGTTTAAATTTTCTATGAAAAACGCAGGAGATAATATGGTTGGACAGACTGATACGGTCAGTCTTCCTCTGTATCTGATTTGGATGTTAAAAAGTTATCTTCGAGGTGACCATGCATGAATCAGAATAAACCGCCGCTGATTGTTCTTACTGGCCCGACCGCGGTCGGCAAAACGCATCTGTCTGTGGAGCTTGCAAAACGGATCGGCGGAGAGATCATCTCTGCGGATTCGATGCAGGTCTATCGGGGCATGGATATCGGCTCCGCAAAGGTTACGCCGGAAGAGATGCAGGGTGTCCCGCATCATCTGATCGATGAATTTGAACCGTGGGAAGAGTTCCATGTGGTAAAATTTCAGCAATATGCCGCGCGGTATATTAATGAAATTCAGGCGCGCGGGCGTATTCCGATCCTTGTGGGCGGCACCGGCTTTTATATTCAGGCTGTGCTCTACGGGATTGATTTTACGGAGCATGGCTCGGACAGCTCCTACAGGGAAGCGCTGGAGACTCTTGCGAAGGAACAGGATCCGCAGGTGCTTCACGATATGCTGCGCGAAGTTGACCCGGAATCCGCTGACGCGATCCATCAGAACAATGTAAAGCGCGTGATCCGGGCGCTGGAGTTTTATCATGAGACGGGGACGAAGATCTCTGCGCACAATGCGCAGGAGCGGGAAAAACAATCCCCCTACAATTTTGCTTATTTTGTATTAAATGACGACCGCGCCGCACTCTATGACAGGATAGACCACCGGGTGGACAAGATGATGGAAGCCGGCCTTCTGGATGAGGTGAGACGGCTGCGGAACGAAGGCTGCACCCGCGATATGGTGTCGATGCAGGGACTTGGATACAAAGAGATGTTGGACTATCTTGATGGGAAGTATTCGCTTGATGAGGCGGTTCGCATTCTGAAGCGTGATACCCGTCATTTTGCGAAACGCCAGCTCACCTGGTTCCGCAGAGAACGGGATGTGATCTGGCTGGATAAATCAGAATTTGATCATGACGAAGAACGGATTTTGGAACAGATGTCTGCTCTGCTGTGCAGCAGGGGCATCCTTTCAGCCTGAAACAGGGAGTATTATCAATACGGGAGTACAGATACCAGCAGAATAGAAAACAGGAGTACTAAAAAAACATGATACAGATGTATGAATCTCTCGGCATCAGCCGGGAAGTATACGAATATTCGGAAAAAATCTTAAGCGGCCTGAAAGACCGCTTTCAGACAATTGACGAAACGGCGGAATACAATCAGCTGAAAGTCATCAAGGCGATGCAGGACGCCCGCGTGAGCGCGGAGTGCTTTGAGACCTCCAGCGGATATGGCTATAATGACCGCGGACGTGACACACTGGAAGAGGTGTATGCGAATATTTTTCACACCGAGGCTGCCCTGGTGCGCCCGCAGATCACCTGCGGCACACATGCGCTGGCAATCGCCTTATCCGCCAATCTGCGGCCGGGAGACGAGCTGTTGTCAATATCCGGCAAGCCATACGATACGCTGGAAGAGGTGATCGGCATCCGGCCGTCCCGCGGTTCTCTGGCGGAGTACGGCGTGACTTATGCGCAGGTGGATCTTCTTCCTGACGGAAGCTTTGATTATGACGCGATCCGCGCAGCGATAAAGCCGCAAACAAAGATGGTCGAGATCCAGCGTTCCAAAGGCTATCAGACCCGGCCGACGCTTTCCGTGACACAGATCGGGGAGGCCATCGCGTTTGTCAAAAACATCCGTCCGGACATTATCTGCATGGTGGACAACTGCTATGGAGAATTTGTAGAGAAAAAGGAGCCGGGAGAGCTTGGCGCGGATATGGTCGTCGGCTCCCTGATCAAAAATCCCGGCGGCGGACTTGCGCCGGCGGGCGGCTACATTGCCGGAACACTTGCCTGCATCGAGCAGTGCGCATTCCGCCTCACCTCACCGGGACTCGGCCGGGAGGTCGGGGCTAATTTCGGCGTGATGCAGTCCTTTTATCAGGGGCTGTTTCTGGCGCCGACCGTGACAGCGGCCGCTTTAAAAGGCGCTGTTTTTGCTGCAAATGTCTATGAAAAGCTGGGTTTTGCGGTTGTACCGGACGGGTCGGAGGAGAGGCATGATATCATTCAGGCGATTACCTTTGGGTTTCCGGAGGGTGTGATCGCTTTTTGCGAGGGAATCCAGGCTGCCGCGCCGGTGGACAGCTATGTGACGCCGGAACCGTGGGCGATGCCGGGGTATGACTGTGACGTGATCATGGCTGCCGGTGCCTTCGTGCAGGGTTCTTCCATTGAACTGAGTGCGGACGGACCGATCAAGCCGCCGTACGCGGTCTATTTTCAGGGAGGACTGACCTGGCCGCATGCGAAGCTGGGGATTATGATGTCCCTGCAGAAGCTGTACGAGAAAGGTCTGGTAAAGCTTGCCTGAGGCATATTTTCGCTGCGAAAAGTTGTGATATCGCAGCGGTGAAGATACTGAAAAGTTACGTGATTTCGAAGAAGCAGGAGAGGTACGGCGATGACAAAAAATGTTCTGATCATCGGTGCGGGCGCAGCGGGCCTGACCGCCGCGATTTCCGCAGCGCGCACCGGCGCGAACGTCACGGTACTGGAAGCGCAGGAACGTCCGGGCAGGAAGCTGCTGGTCACCGGCAACGGACGCTGCAATCTCACGAACACATCAGAAGATCTGGCAAATCAGTACCGCGGGTCGGGGGCTGCGCTTGCCTCGAAGCTTCTCCGTCAATTTGATGCAAAAGCTGCGCTGGAGTTCTTTCATGGACTGGGACTTCTGACACAGGAAAAGAATGGTTATGTCTATCCTTATACCGCGCAGTCTTCATCCGTGCTGGATGTACTGCTCGCCGAGCTGAGACGGCTGAAAGTGAAGCTGAAATTTTCGCAGGAGATTACAGAGATTATTGATTTCGAATCCGCCGTGCGTTCGCGGATCTCATCGAATGGCAGGAACCAGGAGTGGAGCGCCGGGAGGGAAAGCAATCTGCAGCCTGCCGCCCGGTTTGCAGTAGTCACACCCACCTGGACCTACCAGGCGGATGCGGTCATTCTTGCCTGCGGCTCGAAAGCTGCACCATCTACCGGAGCATCGGGAAAAGGTTATCTGCTCGCGCAGGCACTTGGACACACGATCGTTGAGCCGCGTCCGGCGCTCGTGCCGCTCACCAGTCATGCTTCCTTTTTAAATCGTGCGGCCGGGGTACGCTGCCGTGCGGCAGTAACGCTGCTGCGGAAATGTATTTCCGGAGGGGTTATCGAAAAAAATAGTTCTGCTGTTCCCGCTGCCTGCAGAAGTTCTGGAAACAGCACGCCGCAGCACAGGGAGGGCACAATCTCTTCCCAATACGAAGAAATTGCACAGGATATGGGCGAACTGCAGTGGACGAATTATGGTGTGTCCGGGATTGTCATCTTTCAGCTCTCGCGGTATCTCGCAGGGGAGACAGGCAATGCAGATACAATAGTCTGTAAAGCGAATAAAGCAAATAAAGCAAATAAAGCAAATAATGCAGAGCATGCTTTGCGTATTGATTTTTTCCCGGACTACAGTACTCAGGTTCTGGAAGAACTGATGACGAAACGGGCAGCGGAGCTTTCCGGGGAACCGGTTACTGTCCTGCTGCGCGGACTGCTGAATGAAAAGATGATACCGGCAGTACTGGAGAATGCGGAAAATGCGCCTGACATCGGCATCGGCAGACAACAGGAGCAGGCGGTAAAGCTTCCTGCAGTGTGCAAAGATTTACAGCAGACGGATATCAGTGCCATCTGCCATTCATTAAAATCGTTTTATCTGCCGGTGACCGGTACGAAATCGTTTGATCAGGCACAGATCTGCACAGGCGGTGTGGACTGCCGGGAGGTCACGGATGAACTGGAGTCGCGTCTGCACAGCGGGCTTTATTTCGCCGGGGAAATGCTGGATGTGGACGGTCCATGCGGGGGATATAACCTGCAGTGGGCGTGGACCAGCGGATATATCGCCGGAGCGTCTGCCGCCGAAGCGTAAGCGAGGGGCGATTCCCTGCGTCTGCCAGTCGCGCAGGCAATAGCGAGGAAATGACAGAATGAATCAGAAAGAAATCATTGAAAATATAATACTGCAATATCCGATCTGTGAGTATTATTTTGGCAAAAGAGACGAGCTGATCTTTTCCGATAAGGTTTGGTACATCTGTGAGCAGGACTGTGAGCGATACGGACATTCCTGGGCCTGTCCTCCGCACTGCGGCGTTCTTAAAGAGCTGATCAGCAAATGTCTGGATTATTCGTACTTTTGTCTTTTTTCTACGGTCACGGAGACGGAAAACGCCTGGGATAAAAAAGCAAATTTAAGCGTAAAAAAGCAGCATGAAGAGATTACAAAGAACATACGCGATGAACTGAAAAAGGAACTGCCGGATTTTTATGTGCTGTCTACGGGATGTACGGAATGTGAGGCCTGTGCCTGTCCGGACGAGCCCTGCAGGCATCCGGAAGGACGGCTCTCCTCCATGGAAAGCCATGGGATTCTGGTGATGCAGACCGTAGAGGAGGTTGGTCTGACCTTTTGCTATGGCGGGGATACCATCGTGTATTTCAGCATGATCCTGTTTAACGATAAGATCAGCAGGAAATAAGGGAACTGTGAGGGAAACTGTGAAGGTACGGAACTGACACGGATTCAGCAGCATGATATCAGCAGCCTGACAGGAAAAGTCATGGCAGAGGAATAAAGGAATGGTCATCAGAGTCAGTGAACTGAAATTAAAGGCCGGACACAGTCAGGCGGAGCTTGAACGGGAGCTGTGCCGGATCCTGCATATTCATACTATCAATTCTGCGGATTATGAAATCATCCGCCGCTCGATAGACGCGCGGAAAAAGCCGAATCTTTACTTCATGTATACGATCGATGTGAAGCTTCCTCACCCGCAGGCTGCTGCGAAAAAGCTGCGAAACCGGCATGTGACGGCTGTGGAGCCAAAAGAATATCGGTTTCCTTATGATAAGATTCAGCATAAGGGACAGGAACGTCCGGTCGTCGTCGGCAGCGGACCGGCCGGTCTGTTCTGCGCGCTGATGCTTGCCAGGGCAGGCCTTTGCCCGCTTGTGCTGGAGCGGGGAGAGGATGTAGACAGCCGCACCGCGACGGTCCGCCATTTCTGGGAGACCGGCGAACTGAATCCGGCATCAAACGTACAGTTCGGTGAGGGTGGAGCAGGAACGTTTTCAGACGGTAAACTGAACACTCTCATCAAAGATCCGGATGGGCGGATCCGTTTTGTACTGCGTGAATTTGTAAAGGCCGGTGCGGATCCTTCCATCCTCTGGAGTCATAAGCCGCATATCGGTACGGATGTGCTGGCAAAGGTGGTAAAGAATATCCGTATGGAGATTCACAGCCTGGGAGGCGAGGTGCGCTTTGAAACCTGTCTTACCGGGCTTCGCCGGGAAAAACTGTCCTCTCATGGGGCTTCTGATGCAGGAGAGCAAACCACTGATGTTCAGGACTGCAGCTATATTCTGGAATTAAATGGCGGCAGGGAGACGATCAGCGCGAAGCAGGTCGTTCTCGCGATCGGACACAGCGCCCGCGATACCTTCCGCATGCTGTACATGGGCGGCTTTGCGATGGAAGCCAAGGCATTTGCGGTCGGACTTCGCGCAGAACACAGCCAGAGCCTGATCAATCAGTGCATGTATGGAACGGAAGACGTGTCAGAGCTTGGCGCCGCGCCCTATAAGCTGACCCATAAGTGCGCGAACGGCCGCGGTGTGTATTCTTTTTGCATGTGTCCGGGCGGCTATGTTGTCAACGCCTCCTCGGAGCCTGGGATGACCGCGGTAAACGGCATGAGTTACAGCGCCAGGGACAGCCAAAACGCGAACAGTGCGATCGTTGTGACAGTGACGCCGGAAGATTACCGCGGATCGGCTTCGGATGATCCGCTCGCGGGCATCGCGTTTCAGCAGAGGCTGGAGAAAGCTGCCTGGGAATGCGGCAAAGGCGCTATACCCGTTCAGCGGTTTGAGGACTTTTGCCAAAACCGGCCATCTAAGACGCCCGGCAGCCTGCTTCCGGAAAACAGGGGACTCTGGAACATGGCAAATGTCCGAGAAATCCTCCCGGACGGGCTGAATGACTGTATTATAGAGGGAATGCATGCTTTTGGACAGAAGATTCCCGGATTTGACGCAGCTGACGTGCTGTTGTCCGGGGTAGAAAGCCGCACCTCATCCCCCGTGCGTATCCTGCGCGGCGACCACTGCGAGAGCGTCACCTGTCCCGGGATTTATCCCTGCGGCGAGGGGGCCGGCTACGCCGGCGGCATCACATCCGCTGCGGTCGACGGAATTCGTGTCGCGGAGGCAATATGTTTTTTTAAGTAAGTTTTTCTTCATCGGGTGTGTACTTTGCAGAATTTTTGTGCTAGAATGATTCAATAGTTCCGCAGGATCCGCCGGGAGCGGGTTTGTCATGCGGGACTTCCGGAGAACTTCCTGATAAGAGGAATGGAAAACAAAAACAAAAAGAAAGAAATTCAAAGTACTGCAAAAGGGTGTACGATGAAGAGTATGCCCAAAATGGAACGTCCGTATGAAAAATGCCTGGAAAGGGGAGCGGAGAGTCTTTCGGATGCCGAGCTTCTTTCCGTCATTTTGCGCACTGGTACACACGGGGAATCAGCCCTTGAGCTTTCAAGAAAGATCCTCTCAATGAATGGGGAGAAGAGCGGTCTTCTGGGCATCTACCATATGTCGGTTGCGGAGCTGATGAACGTGCGCGGACTTGGAAAAGTGAAGGCCATCCAGCTGAAATGCATTGTGGAGCTTTCAAGGCGCATTTCGCGCTGTCGTTTTTCAGAAGGGATATCGTTTCAGGATCCAGTGGCGGTGGCGCAGTATTATATGGAAGAGATGCGTCATCTGGAACAGGAGAATGCCATTCTGGTGATGCTGAACAGCAAGGGAAAGCTGATCAAAGACGTGATCCTTTCAAAAGGCACGGTTCGCGCTTCCATGATATCGCCGAGGGAGATTTTCATCGAGGCTCTGAAGAATCAGGCCGTCAGCATTATCCTGCTGCACAATCATCCGAGCGGGATCCCGGATCCGAGCGAGGAAGATATCCTTCTCACGGAGCGAGTGCGTCGTGCGGGGGCAATGCTGGGGATTGAGCTTCTGGATCATATTATAATAGGAGACTGTCAGGCCGTCAGCATGAGGGAGCAGGGCATCTGGCAGAACATACAGCAGGGGAGCTATAAGGGGTAACAGTCATGTTGTTTCAGCGGGCATGTGGACTTGATCTGGGAACAGATACGATCAAGATAAGGGATAAAAGCGGCAAAAAATTTCTGAACAGCAGAAATGTGATCGCTCTTCGTGAAAATGGCAGCGTTCTCGCTTACGGGGACGCGGCTTATGGTGTGTATGAAAAGCAGCCGGTCACTGTGAATGTCGTCTGGCCGATGGGGAATGGTGTGATTGCAAATCTTACGGAGATGGATCTTCTGCTCGACTATCTGATCCGCCGCTACGGGGGAGCTTCTTCTCTTTTGATCGCGGTGCCTACGGAGATCACACAGGTGGAGAAGCGCGCGTTTTTTCAGGTCATGAAAGGACAGATCGGTGCCGGAAGAATACGTCTTGTAGAAAAAGGTCTTGCGGACGCCGTCAGCGCGTCCCTTCCTGTGCTTTCCAGCCGCGGTCATATGGTCGTGAATATCGGTGCGGATACCACGGAGATTTCTGTAATCTCTTCGGGAAAGATCATTCTGGGACAGACGCTCAAGATCGGCGGCCGCCGTATGGATGCGGATATTGCCACGATGGTTCGCCGTAAGTTCAATCTGAGCATCGGTATGAAAACAGCGGAATCCCTGAAAAACAATCTTGCCTTTATGATCAACGGTCCCCGGCTGGAGCAGAAGGTGTTCGGCATTCATACATTGTCCGGGCTTCCCAAGGCAGAGGTGATCCCTTCTCTGGCGGTCAGCGTAGCCATCATCGATACCGTTGATTCGATTGTTGAGAGCATCAATTCCATTTACAACCGCATCCCTCCCCAGCTGATGAAAGATATTTCACGCGAGGGGATATACTTAAGCGGCGGCGTTTCCATGATCCTGAATCTTCCGGAATACATTCGGCGTGAGATCGGGATCCCGCTCCACCATATACAGGATCCGAAATACAGTACCATCCGCGGGCTTGTAGAGATCATGAACACCAAAGATCTGAAAGCGGTGACGTATACCCTGAACGATCTGGCGGCCATGCGATAGCGTCTGCCGGACATCGTCTGCCTGCCGCTTCCTTACCCTGATTTCCATGAGAGGAACAACGATTCACAATGAAGAAGAATTCAAACGAGACGTTAAAAAATAAATACCTTCTGATCGGGCTCTCCGTATTCTGTGTACTGCTGATCATTTTATCTTCGGTAAACAGTGATCTGATGGCCCCGGTAAAACAGGTAAGCGGCTATCTGGTGACGCCGGTGCAGAAAGGAATCAACAGCTTTGGCAGCTGGCTGAGCGGATTTACGGAGAATCTGGAAGATGTGGAGACACTCCGGGAGGAGAATGAATCCTTAAAAGAACAGGTGGCGACACTTACGGAGGAGAACAGCCTTCTTGTGCAGGAACACGAGGAGCTGGAGCGGCTGCAGGAGCTTTACGAACTGGACGAGGAATATTCTGATTATGAAAAAGTCGGCGCGAATATCATTGCCAAGGAATCCGGCAACTGGTTCAACATATTTACCATCGACAAAGGATCGAACGACGGCATTGAAAAGGATATGAATGTCATTGCCGACGGAGGTCTGGTCGGGATTGTTACTGAGGTGGGAGCCAACTGGGCGACCGTACGCGCCATCATTGACGATGAGAGCAATGTCAGCGCGATGGTTTCCACCACGTCGGATCAGTGCATCATCAGCGGCAATCTGACTCTGATCGACGAAGGCTCACTGGAGCTTTCCCGTCTGACGGATACGGAGAATGCCGTGCATGTGGGCGATAAGGTCGTCACGTCCTATATCAGTGAGAATTATCTTCCCGGCATCCTGATCGGCTACATCAGCGAGCTGAATAATGACTCGAACAATCTGACCAAATCCGGCTATATCACGCCGGTGGTGGATTTCCGGCATCTGCAGGAGGTGCTCGTTATTCTGGAAAAGAAGGAATATGTTCCTTCTGATTCGACATCAGAAGAAGCTTCCACAGAAGCGGAAAGCTCTGTGGAGACAGAGTCAGATGCTTCCGGGGAGACGGAATCAGACAGCGAAGCGGCGGAAAGGAGCGAGCCATGAAACGCAGGATTGTCCTGGCAGTAATGATCATAATCTGTGTCCTTCTGCAGGCGACGGTCTGCCCCATGATCGCGATCGGGGATATCAAACCGAATCTTCTGATCGTTCTTACGGTCTCTTTCGGGCTGATGCGGGGACGGCGTGAAGGTATGCTGATCGGTTTTTTCTGCGGACTTCTCAATGACATCTCATTCGAGAGCACGGTCGGCTTCAATGCGCTGATGTATCTTCTGGTCGGCTATTTCAGCGGGTATTTTTTCCACATTTTTTATGACGACGATATCAAGACCCCGCTGCTGCTGATCTCAGTTTCGGACCTGGTATACGGCATCGTCCAGTATCTGTTTCGCTTTTTGCTGCGCGGCCGCATCAATTTTCCGTTTTACCTTGGCCGTATCATTCTGCCGGAGGTCGTGTATACCCTGATACTGACGTTTATCTGCTACCAGATATTTTATCGGATCAACCGCTGGCTGAGTCTGACTGACACCTGATTTTGAGGAGGAATTATTTATTTTGTTACGTAAATTTCGAAAAAAATCATCCGGAACAGCTGTTAATTCAAGAATTGTGGTTCTTGTCGTGATCGCCGTACTTCTTTCGGCTGTGATTCTTCAGCGCCTGTTTTATCTGCAGATTGTGATGGGAGAATCCTATCAGGAGAATTTTTCCCTTTCCATCCTTAAAGAAAAGACGGTCAGCGCTGCCCGCGGCAATATTTATGACCGCAACGGGGTTCCGCTTGCCTACAACGAGATTTCCAACTGTGTGACATTTGAGGACGACCAGACCTACGATACGACAAAGGAGAAAAATCTCTCGATCAACAGCACACTGTATCACATCATCAAACTGATCGAGGAGGAAGGCGACTCCGTGGATTCAGTGGTGGAAGATTTCGATATTTCCATTGCGGAAGATGGTACCTGGGAATACAACACCAGCGGATATACGCTGAACCGTTTCAAGGCGGATATTTTCGGAGAATCCGCGATCGGCGATCTGGAGGCGGAACAGCTGAATATTGAAGCGGGCGATCTGATGGAGCTTCTGTGCGGCGGCACCACCACGTTCGCGGATGAGACTTTCTACGGTTATGGGATCCTGGATGAGACGATCACGGAAGAGGAGCTTGAGGAATACGATCTTCCGGCGGTTTATACGAATGAAGAGATTCTTCAGCTTGTCGCGCTGCGCGCGAATATTGCCGCGTACAGCTATCAGCGTTATAACGCTGTGACCATCGCGGAAGGTGTCAGTGAACAGACAGTGACCCGGATTCTGGAGAATATTTCGGATTATCCTGGTATCGATGTGACAGAAGAGTACGTCCGCGTATATGACTATGCGGAGTGTATGGCCGGTCTGATCGGATACACCGGTCAGATTTCAGCGGAAGAACTGGAGGAACTGCAGGAAGTCAACGACGATTATACGGCGACGGATATTGTCGGAAAATCCGGTCTGGAGAGCGTCTATGAGACGACTCTGCAGGGAACCAAGGGATACGAACAGCTCTATGTGAACTACGTCGGTCAGACACAGGAAGTGATCTCGCATGTCGATGCGCAGGCGGGAAATGATCTGTATCTGACCATCGATGTGGAGCTTCAGCAGGCAGCCTATCAGATGCTGGAGCAGGAGATTGCCGGTATCCTGTGGTCCAAGGTGATTTCAGTCGAGGAATACAATACGGAGAACCTGACTTCCGCCGATGATGTCTACATTGCGTATTATGATGTATATTACGCCCTGTTTGAGAACAACATTTTAAGCGTCAGCCATTTGAAATCTTCTGACGCGACGGAGAATGAACAGACCGTCTATCAGGCTTTCCAGACAAAAGCGGCCGAAATTTTTGAGGTGATCCGTCAGGAGCTTCTTTCGGATGATCCGACCATTTACAGCGATCTGGACGAGGAATATCAGGTCTATGTGTCTTATATCGTCAATGATATGCTGATGGAAGACACCGGTATCCTGAATGAGGACGCGATAGACAAGACTGACGCGACTTACCTTGCGTGGACCGAGGATTCCAGCATCAGCCTGAAGGAATATCTTACCTACGCGATCTCGCAGAACTGGATTGATGTATCTAAGCTGAATGTAGATGAGGAATATCTGGATTCGGATGAAATGTATTCCGCGATCGCGGATTACATCGCCGATTATCTGTATGACGACGATGATTTCTGCAGTCAGGTCTATCGTTATATGCTGAAGGATCAGCGTATCACAGGCGAGCAGATCTGTATGCTGCTCTTTGATCAGGACGTCCTGGAGATGAACGAAAGCCAGTATGAGCGGCTTCAGAGCGGTTCTCTTGATGGGTACACATTCCTGATGGACAAGATTTCCAATCTGGAGATCACGCCGTCCCAGCTGGGTCTGACACCCTGCTCCGGTACGGTTGTGATCACGGATGTGAATTCCGGCGAGGTGCTGGCCTGTGTCAGCTACCCGGGCTATGATAACAACCGTCTGGCGAATGACATGGACGACGACTATTACTATTCGCTGCTGAACAACAGCTCTTCGCCGTTCTACAGCCGTGCGACGCAGGAGGCGATCGCTCCCGGTTCGACGTTTAAGATCGTATCCGCCGCGGCCGGAGTGATGGAAGGCGTGGTCTCTGTCAACGAATACATCAACTGTACCGGTACGTTCGATCTGGTTGACCCGGAGATCAACTGCTGGAAGGAATGGGGGCACGGTTCGATCACCCTGCAGACGGCGATCACGGAATCCTGCAATTATTTCTTTAATACGGTTGGCTACCGGTTAAGCGCAATGAGTGGGACTTACAGTGACGACGCAGGTGTGGAGCTTTTGAAAAAATACGCGGAGATGTTCGGTCTGACCGAAAAGTCCGGTGTCGAGGTATCGGAAACTTCACCTCATTTTGCAACATCCGCCTCGCCGCAGGCAGCCATGGGGCAGTCAGATCATGCGTTTACGGCAACGCAGCTTGCGCGTTATGTCAGCACCATCGCCAACGGTGGCACGAGCTATTACCTGACGCTTGTGAAATATACATCGGATTCCTCAGGCAGCGTTCTGGAAGAGAACGAGCCTGAAGTGGGAAGCACTGTGGAGCTGACGGATGAGCTTTGGAACGCGATCCATGAGGGTATGCGGGGCATGGTAAAGAACAGCGACGCGTTTGACGGCTTTACAGGCGTTGCTGTAGCCGGTAAGACTGGTACGACCCAGATTACGACCAGCATTCCGAACCACGCTACATTCATTGGCTATGCGCCGTATGACGATCCGGAGATCGGCATTGTCGTCCGTATCGCGAACGGATACACCTCCGCAAACGCGGCAGCGCTTGCAAGAAATGTGATTTCCTATTATTATGGAATTGATGATACCGACACATTGATCACAGGCCGCGCTTATAACGTAGATACTGATACCGAATGGGAGGACTGATGGTTCAGAGAGGAGAGATCAGACGTGGGACAAAGTGCTGTGATACTAAAGAGCAATCCGTATGGGCTGATTGTGAGCCTTTCTCCGGATCTTCCGTTTGAGGAGCTTCTTGAAGCGGTTGCTGAAAAATTCCGGGTATCCGCTGCTTTTTTCAAAAATGCCCGGCTGGCTCTGACTTTTCGAGGGAGAATACTTAACAGAGAGCAGGAGGCTGCCTTAGTAGATGTAATTGTACAGAATTCTTCGATTCAGGTCGTCTGTATCGTTGATGAAGAGAAAGAGACGGCTGAGTATTACCGTAAGGCGCTGACACATGCCTTGGAGAAGAAGAAAGAGGAAGACGGACAGTTTTACCGGGGCACACTGCATAAGGGGGAGTCACTGGAGAGTGAGACAAGCCTTGTGATCCTCGGGGATGTGAATCCGGGCGCACAGGTGACGGCAAAGGGAAATATCGTTGTTCTCGGCTGCTGCATGGGAAATGTCTATGCGGGGGCGGGTGGCGATACGGGCTGTTTTATCGCTGCGCTCACTCTGAAGCCGACCCAGATAAAAATAGCGGGGGCCGCTCCTTTAAGAAGTGCTATCATCAAAAAGAAAGATCCGGGTGATTACCCGGTGGATCCTGAAATGGTTTTTGTAAAGGACGGCCATCTTCAGATCAAACCCATTACGAATGAGACGCTGTGTGAATACCTTGCCTGAAGCGGCTTTTCACGGCGTAAAGTACGAAAGAAATGATTCGTCGCAGTACTTCGCAGTTTCTGTGAAGGTACCGGCAGTTATGAACCGTATGATCAGGTAATGGAAAGGAATGGAGAAGATGAGCGAAGTAATTGTGATTACGTCAGGAAAAGGCGGTGTAGGCAAGACAACCTCCACTGCGAACATCGGAGCCGGCCTGGCGAGGCTGAATAAAAAGGTCGTGCTTGTAGACACGGACATTGGTCTGCGGAATCTGGATGTCGTGATGGGACTGGAGAACCGAATCGTCTATAACCTTGTCGATGTTGTCGAAGGAAACTGCCGCATCCGGCAGGCTTTGATCCGGGACCGGCATTATTCGGGCCTTTATCTTTTGCCTTCCGCGCAGACACGGGATAAGAGCGCAGTCTCTCCGGAGCAGATGATCAAGCTTGCAGATACACTGAAACAGACCTTTGACTATATTATCATGGACTGCCCTGCGGGAATTGAACAGGGCTTCCGTAATGCGATCGCTGCGGCGGATCGTGCGATCGTGGTCACGACACCGGAGGTTTCCGCTATCCGGGACGCAGACCGCATTATCGGGCTTCTGGAATCCTCTGGGATCCGAAAGATCGACCTCATTATCAACCGTATCCGCGTAGACATGGTACGGCGGGGCGAAATGATGTCTGTGGAGGATGTTCTGGATATCCTCTCTGTCAATCTGATCGGTGCAGTCCCGGATGAGGAGAGCGTCGTTATTGCTGCAAACCACGGAGAACCCGTGCTTGGGAGCGATACGGTATCCGGAAGAGTCTATCTGAATATCGCAAGACGGATTCTGGGGGAGGCTGTGCCGCTTGAGCATCTGGAAGAGCATACCTCTCTGTTCCACCGCATTGCGGAGATACTTGGTGTCAGATGATGGAGAAACTGTAAAACAGTGAAGTGTAGTAACTGTGAAGGTACTGAACAGTTACGAAGTATATTTTATAGTGAGGGATCCGGAGGCGTATATGAAATGGAATCCGAAGAGGATGATTCTTACGTCGGGAAAAATAGCCAGGACCCGCGCCGGACTTACCGTGTCTGCTGACCGGCTGGACTTTTGTCCGGAACGGATGGCGGAGCTGCGCCGGGAAGTGACGGATGTTCTGGCAAAGTACATCAACACAGAGGATGAAAATATAAAAATATGCATTACATTTGCCTGTGATACCACGGCGTCTTCCCTGACAGATCCGCTTCAGGGCAGTCAGACACGCGGGTCCGGGCCGGACAGGAAACGGGGAATATCGGATGTTAAAACAATACAGATTAAGTGACTACAACTTTCGGCTGATCTTATGGGTGACGGTGCTGTCTGTTCTCGGCATTCTGGTCGTGGGAAGCGCGGAACCCAGCTATATGTCGAAGCAGATCATGGGACTGGTCCTCGGACTGGTACTGATGATCGTCATTTCGCTGATGGATTACACCTGGATTCTGAACTTCAGCTGGTTTATCTATCTGGGCGCGATCGGTCTGCTTCTTCTTGTTCTTGTCAGCAGCTTTGGTTCCTCCGGAGGCGGAGCGACGCGCTGGCTGGAGATCGGCGGCTTTCGTTTTCAGCCGTCCGATATTGCAAAGATCATGCTGATTCTGTTTTTTGCCCGGTTTTTTGAGGATCGTGAAGAGAAGATCAATACCTTCCGGACGATTATGACCGCGATCGTCCTGATGGCCATCCCTCTGATTTTGATATTAAGAGAGCCGGATCTTTCTACTACGATCGTCCTTGCATTGCTGTTCTGCGCGATGTTTTTTACCGCCGGATTAAGCTATAAGATCATTGCAGGCATACTGATCGTATTTGTCCCGGTTGCTGTCATTCTGGTCAGTCTGATCATGCAGCCGGATCAGTCGATTGTACCGGAATACCAGATGACCCGTATTTACGCATGGCTTTATCCGGACGAATACCCGTCTGACTCCATGCAGCAGCAGAACTCCATCAAGGCGATCGCGTCCGGTCAGCTCTACGGGAAAGGTCTGGATAATGATGATGTGGAATCGGTCAAGAACGGCGGATTTGTTTCACAGGATCAGACGGACTTTATTTTTGCTGTGGTTGGAGAAGAACTCGGTTTCATCGGCTGCTGCATTATGGTTGTGCTGGAATTTCTGATCTCACTGGAATGTATGATGATCGGAAGGAGGGCCAAATCGCGCTCCGGTACGCTGATTGCCAGCGGGGTCGGGATTCTGATCTCTTTCCAGAGTTTTATCAATATCGCCGTGGCGACGGGGCTGCTGCCCAACACCGGTCTGACGCTTCCGTTTGTCAGCTACGGTCTGACCTCTCTTGTCAGTTTTTGCATCGGTATCGGTTTTGTACTCAATGTCGGACTGCAGACGAGACGGTATTGACTGATATGCCGGAACACTAATTTTTCCATATAAAGGGGGACTACTTTTATGAATGTAGCTTTTATCGCGCATGACTCCAAAAAGAAACTGATGCAGAACCTCTGTATCGCCTACCGCAGTATTCTGGTAAAAAACAATCTCTTTGCGACTGGTACGACCGGACGGCTGATCGAGGAGGTGACCGGACTGAATATCCACAAGCTTCTTGCCGGACATATCGGCGGGGAGGAGCAGATCGGGGCGATGATCGAGCAGGGACAGATTGACCTGATGATCTTTTTCCGCGATCCTCTTGGCGCCAGACCCAATGAGCCGGATATCAACAAGGTCATCCGGCTGTGTGATGTGCATAATGTACCACTGGCTACCAATATCGCCTCAGCGGAAATGCTGTTAAAATCGCTTGAAAAAGGAGACCTTGAGTGGCGTGAAATGTACAGATAAAGAAGAAGCCCGTAAACGTCTCGGCTATACGGAGCGTGAGTGGGCAAGAATCATGGAGCAGGAAAAGCAGGAGAAAAAGCGCAACCGGAAGCTGGCGGCTGTGCTTACCGGCATGCTGGTGCTCGTAGCCTGCATGGGTTTTCTGGTTTACTATCTGGTGTTCCGTTCTCACGATTATACACTGAACTTTACCTACAACAGCGCGGACAGTGTGCTTGGTCTGGGCACTATCCTGGACGGGTTCGAGGCGGAAGAAGGGGCAGCGGCCGATCTGTGTGTAGTGACGGGTGATACCAATACCTCAGCGGTATCTCTCGACGCGTATTCTGCTGCGCTTTTTGATCTGAATGATGAGGAGACAGTATACGCGAAGGATGTGTTTACCAGACGCTCGCCTGCCAGTATCACTAAGATCATGACCTGCCTTGTAGCTTTAAAATACGGTAATCTCGATGATCAGGTGACAGTCACATCCACTATCCTGAATATCGAGGAAGGGTCTTCTGTCGCTGATCTGAAAGTGGGAGATGTGCTCTCTTTAAAGCAGCTGCTTTATGGCATGATGGTCGTTTCCGGAAATGACGCTGCCATGATGGTCGCTGAACACATCGCAGGGAGCGTGGACGCGTTTGTTGATCTGATGAATGAGGAAGCTCTGGCAATCGGCGCGACAGACACGCATTTTACGAATCCTCACGGACTGACGGATTCTGATCACTATACCACGGTGTATGACATTTATCTCATTTTTAATGAGGCCATGCAGTACGATACCTTTATGGATATCATCAACCGGGAGAATTATTACGCGGAATATACGGACGCGGATGGCAATGATGTGGCCGTCACCTGGGACTCGACCAACCAGTATTTTACGGGGAATGAGACGGCACCGGATGATGTGGTCGTATATGGCGGCAAGACAGGAACGACCAATGACGCAGGTTATTGTCTGGCTCTTCTTTCCAAGGATCTTTACGGAAATCCGTATATTGCCATTATCCTGCATGCGGATTCCAAAGAGAACCTGTACGGCGAAATGAATTCGCTGCTGTCACTGATCTGAGGCTTTCGGATCATTTGTATGCCATATTTCAGGTTCGGATACGGCAGTGAAGGGCAGCCGGATAGAACGGATATTGGAAACAATGTAATTTTGTGTTGTTTTTTTTGCTCGGATAGTCTATAATTAGCCCATGAAAAATATATCCGCTACTAAAGGAGGAGATGCCCATGATACAGTTAATTTTAGGTAATAAGGGGAAAGGCAAGACAAAGGTATTGCTCGATAAGGTCAATACCGAGATTAAGACAGCGCATGGCAGTATCGTGTATCTTGACAAAAGTGCGAAGCATATGTATGAGCTGAACAACAAGGTAAGGCTCATCGACATTTCCGGTTTTCCGTTGAAGTCGAGTGATGAGTTTATTGGTTTTATTTATGGTATTCTGTCGCAGGATCATGATCTGGAACAGATGTATCTCGACAGTTTCCTTACGATCGCACAGGTGAATGATGCTGCTTCGGCGAATGCACTTCTTGGTACATTATCTGAGATTGGCGAAAAGTTTGATGTTACGTTTGTTATCAGTATCTCATTGCAGGCTGCTGACATCGATTCTGAATATAAAGAACATATCCTTGCGGAATTATAAATGAGATTTTTCCTGATGATGAAGGCACAGGATCATCACGAAAGAGCATACAGGTTCATGCCCGGCGATATTGGCCGGGCATGTTTCTTTTATTCACCACCCATCGATGTGACTCTGCCGTACAGGCTTAAAAGATAAAGCCCCGAGAGTCCTACAAGCGCGTATATCAGCCTTGATATCCAGGTGAGATCTCCGAAGATCAGATTGACCAGATCCAGCTTAAAAAACCCGATCAGTCCCCAGTTAACCGCTCCGATAATGACAAGTGTGATCGCTGTGTAATCCAGACCTTTGCTCATAATGTTTTTCTCCTTTCGAAATCCTCTGGGTTCCTATACAGCATATCCGTTTCTTTAAATTTTATTCAAAATACCTTGTATCGAAAGAGGGAACATGATAAAATACCTTCTATTATACGAGATTCCGGGAGGCTTTTTTTGAATAACCGCAAAAGCAGGAACAAAATTACGAAATACAGGCGTTATTCTTTCTTTAATATAGGAACGCTTTTGTTTGGTCTGGTTTTTATTTATATGATCATCATGATGGTCATGTATCTGACACAGACACACGTCACATCCTACGAAGTAAGGAAGGGTACGTTGACGGGCAATTATCGTTATGAGGCTCTGGCTCTTCGGGAAGAGACTGTCGTGACGGCTACCTATTCCGGGACAGTCCGGTATTTTGAACGTGAAGGTGCGAAGGCTTCTGCCGGAAGCACTGTCTGCGCGATTGATGAATCAGGAAGCACCGAGGTTCAGTCTATCAGCGATTTTGCCATGTCAGAGGACGATGAAGAGCGGCTGCAGAGCATCCTTTCCAGTTTTACCATCAATTTTTCGTCGGACAATTTTCAGAAGACCTATGATCTGAAATCCAGTGTCGAAGGTCTGATTTCTGAAGTGATTGAGGAGAATTCTGATACTTCCTACTCTACGCGCAATGCCTGCTATGCTCCGTCATCCGGTTTTGTACTATACAAGATCGATGGTTTTGAGGATACGCAGGAATCGGAGTTGACTTCCTCCATGTTCTCCCAGAGCAGTTATTCTGCCACGAACCTGCGGTCGCAGGGAACGGTGAAGGCCGGGGACAGCCTCTTTAAGCTTGTGACCAGCGAGGAGTGGACACTGTATTTTCCGCTGGATTCTGCTCTTGTCACAGAGCTTACGGATTCCAGTACGATCAAGTTCCGGTTTTTAAAAGACAATGTGACATTTACATCTTCCTTCAGTATCGTGACCAATGGAGATGAGTCCTTTGGCAAGATCTCACTTGACAATTCTCTGGTACGTTATGTTACGGACCGTTTTCTGGAGATTGAGCTTGTCATGGACAAAAAATCCGGTCTGAAGGTTCCGATTTCCGCAATCGATTCCCGCACGTTTTATCGGATTCCTGAGGATTACGCGATCGTCAATGAAAGCACGGACGATGAGATCACTCTGCTTGTGGAGAGCTTTGCGGACGACGGGTCTTCCACATCAAAATACCTGACCGCGACTGTTTACAGTTATTCGGACGGATATTACCTGGTAGACACCGAACTGTTTTCGGAGGACGATTATATCCGGATTGCCGGCACCACTACCAGAAAGCGCCTTTCTGAGGATGATATTGAGACGCTGTACGGTGTATATAATATCAATAAAGGCTACGCGGTTTTCCGTGAGGTCACCATCATCGATCAGAACGAGGAATACTGTATTGTAGAAAGCAACAATACCTATGGCCTGGCCGCCTATGACTACATTGCGCTGGATGCTTCACAGGTGACCGACGACCAGATCGTATATTAAGGAGACAGACATGTTAAAGGAAAATTTACAGGAGGTAGAAGCGCGTGTTGCGAAGGCATGCGCAAAAGCCGGAAGAAACCGGGAAGAGGTACTTCTGATCGCGGTCAGCAAGACGAAGCCGGTGGAGATGATAGAAGAGATCTATCACGAAGGCATCCGGGACTTTGGGGAGAACCATCCGCAGGAGATCCGGGATAAATTTCCGCAGCTGCCGGCGGATGTCAGATGGCACATGATCGGACACCTGCAGACGAATAAGGTCAAATATATCATTGAGCGTGCCTGTATGGTCCATTCGGTGGAATCCATCCGTCTCGCCGGGGCAATCAGCAGTGCAGCGGTCAGCCGCGGTCTGATCATGCCGGTGCTGGTCGAGGTGAATATGGCAAAGGAAGCCTCCAAGAACGGCATTATGCCGGATGATACGGAGGACTTTATCCGGAATATAGCCTCTTTGCCGGGGATTCATGTGAATGGTCTTATGACCATCGCTCCTTATACCGACAATGCCGAGGAGAATCGTGTATATTTTCGCGATATGAAAAAATTATCTGTTGACATTGCGGGCAAAAACATTGATAATGTGGATATGTGTGATCTCAGTATGGGCATGACCGGGGATTATGAGGTCGCGATCGAAGAGGGTGCGACGATGATACGCGTCGGCACCGGCATATTCGGAGCGCGTGATTACAGCAGATGACCGGTTTCATTTCGGACCGGAAGCAGTTTTATAAAATGGGAGATATAAAAGATGGGTGTAATTGACAGATTTCTGAATGCGATGAAAATGAATGATGATGATGATGTTCTGGACGACGATTACCTCGACGACGATTACGACGACGATTATGATGATGATCCTGAGGAAGAACTTCCGAAGAAGCGTTTGCTGAACAGAAACAGAGACGACGATTCGGATCGTATATCCGCCAGAAAAGAGGAACCTGTCAGGGAAGAACCGCGCAGAGCTTCAGCTTCCACACAGTCTCCCAGACAGACAAAGACGAAGCCTGCCCGCTCGAATTCCAGCAAGATCTCGCCTATGCGAAGCACGGGCAGCAGCCGGCGTTCGGAAGGGATGGAGGTCTGTGTGATCCGGCCGAAAAATATGGAGGACGCACGGGAAGTAACGGAGACTTTGCTGGACGACTGCACTGTGATCCTGAACATGGAAGGCATTGACTTTGAACTGGCACAGCGTATTATCGATTTTGCGTGCGGGTCCTGCTTTGCAATTCATGGTAAGCTTCAGAAGGTAAGTAATTATATCTTTATCATTACACCGCAGCACGTAGACATTTCCGGAGATTTTCAGGAAATGATGAATGGTGTGTATGATGTTCCCTCTTTCGGGACGTCATTCTAGAGGGACACGATGGAAAAAGCCGGGCTGCTTGAAAAGAGAATCCGGGAGCTCGCTTCCAGAGCGGATTCCAGAGGCTTCGTGACCTTTACGGATTTTCTGAACCTGAATGAACAGAATATTTTTTTTGATACCATACAAAAGTTTTCCTTTGTCAAAGGGGAAACTTTTGGTGGTTATGAGGGAGCGGAACGCCGGATTGCGGCGCTGATTCCCTGTGGAGATACCGCAGCGGGAGTTTCCTGGCCGATTCAATGCATCCGCATTGTGCCGCGCAGTCCCAAATTTGCCGAAAAGCTGACACACAGGGACTTTCTTGGCGCACTGATGCACCTTGGATTCGAGCGCTCTGTACTGGGAGACATCGCTGTGACGGATTCGGAAGCGTATCTGTTCTGTATATCCCGTTTTTCAGAGCTGATCTGTACGGAGCTTACACAGGTGCGGCACACACAGGTCGTCTGCACTTGCTGTGACGCGGAGGGATTTGTATACACGCCTCCGACCAGAAGCCTTAGCGGGAGTATCGCATCGGTGAGGCTGGATGCAGTGATGGCGCTGGGATTTGGAGCTTCCCGCTCAAGTCTTCTTTCCCTGATCGGGGGCGGCAGTGTCTTTGTGAACGGAAAGCTGATCACGTCAAATGCGTATGTGCTGAAAGAGGGCGATATTGTCTCGGCTCGCGGGCTGGGCAGATTTCGCTATCTCGGTACAGGCGGACAGACACGAAAAGGCCGCATCTTTGCAGAGGTGGAGCTGTTTGTGTGACAACGGAAAAGAGAAAGGGTAGAATTATATGAATACAGGAAAATACAGGACGGGAATGGAGATCACGGTAAAGACAGAAGCAAATGCTCCATACAAAATCTGTCTGCAGGATTCTTTTAAAAAGCTGCCTGCTTATCTGGCAGAAATCGGCTGTGAAGGGCACAGGCTCTGCATTGTGACGGATTCGAATGTTGCACCGCTGTATCTGGAAGAGGTAAAGCGGACGGCGGCTTCCTGTTGCAGTGCGGTTGGGGTTTTTATGTTTCCTGCGGGTGAAGAGAATAAGACGCTGGATCATGTGCGTGAGCTTTATGAGGTATTGATTCAGGCCGGATTTGACCGTCATGATTTTCTGCTCGCGTTAGGCGGCGGTGTCGTCGGGGATCTTACCGGCTTTACGGCAGCGACTTATCTGCGCGGGATCCGTTTTATTCAGGTGCCGACCACGCTGCTCTCACAGATTGACAGCAGCATCGGCGGCAAGACCGGCGTAGATTTTGATTCCTATAAAAATATGGTGGGTGCGTTTCATCAGCCGTCTCTTGTATACATCAATATCAAGACGCTGCACACTCTCCCGGACGAGCAGTTTGCAAGCGGCATGGGTGAGCTCCTGAAGCATGGCCTGATCCTTGACGCGGATTACTATGAGTGGACGATCGACCACATGAGTGAGATTGAGGAGCGCAAGTATTCCATTCTGCTGATCATGGTAGCCAGAAGCTGCGAGCTGAAGCAGTCCGTGGTTGAAAAAGATCCAAAGGAGACGACAGGGGATCGTGCTCTGCTGAATTTTGGCCATACGATCGGACACGCGATTGAAAAGCTCAAGGATTTCCAGCTTCTGCACGGCGAATGTGTGGCGCTCGGTATTGTGGCTGCTGCCTGGATCTCCTGGCAGCGCGGCATGATCGAGGAAGAAGAGTTTTATGAGATCCGCGATATGAATGTCGGCTTTGGCCTCCCGATTTCGTTTGAGGGACCGACTGCTGAAGAAATTGTAGCCGCTACGAAGAAAGACAAAAAGATGAACGCCGGAAAAGTTCGCTTTGTCCTTCTTGATAAGATCGGGCATGCCGTTGTCGTGCCGGATGTGACGGATGAGGAGATGGCGGACGCCATCCGTTCGATCCGCTATGAGAGAAGTGAGCAGGCATGAAGAACAGGAAGCCATCCCGGTCCAGCTGCATGGCCGGTATGTTCTGGACATTACTTTTACTGGCCGCGGATCAGATCACAAAAGCGCTGGCCTGTATGTATTTGAAGAACACCTCCGGTATTTCTCTGATCTCCGGAGTTTTTGAGCTGTATTATGTGGAAAATCGCGGCGCTGCATTTGGCATGCTCACAAACAGACAGCTGCTGTTTGTCGTGATCGCGGTGATCATGATTGCCCTTTCTGCTTTTGTTTACAGCCGGCTGCCAATGGAAAAGCATTATGATCTGCTTCGGGCGGCCTGTGTTCTGATTGCTGCCGGAGCGGGAGGGAATCTGATCGACCGGCTTGCAAGAGGCTACGTTGTTGATTTCCTCTATTTTTCCCTGATCGACTTTCCGGTATTTAATATCGCTGACTGCTGCGTATGCATTGGTGCGGCTCTTGCGGTGATTCTGTTATTTACTGTATATAAGACGGAGGAGTTTGCATTTCTGAAATTGCGCAGATGAATTGCAGACAAAGTCTTACAGTCAGACCATCGGAAAATGGACGGCCGCGTTCTTTGGATTTTGGGTTGACAAACGCCGTATTCAATGCTAGACTGTCATAAGTTGTAAAACAGGATTAGCAAAATGCGAAGACGGAGAATAGTACGCTGATTATCTTTTTTCAGAGAGATGCCGGCCGGTGAGAGGTATCAGAAGAGGTCAGGGGAACTCGCTCCCGAGCGGCTGCCCGAAATCTTCGGAAAGTAGACGCAGACGGCACCCGACCGTTACCATGGGATGGATATAAGACGAAGATTTCTCTGTCGTCCGTATCCGCAGAGTGTATGAGCGATCATAAATGAGAGTGGTACCGCGCGAGATTTTGTAATCTTCCGTCTCTTAGGGCAAAAGCCTTAAGGGGCGTTTTATTTTACTTATTTTTTTGAAAAGGAGACGAACATCATGATGAACCCAAAGAAGTATACCCGTCAGTATTTTATGCCGCCTGAAAGATGCATGAAGTGGGCGGAAAAGGAATATGTGGATCATGCCCCCACCTGGTGCAGCGTGGATCTGCGGGATGGCAACCAGGCGCTGGTGGTGCCGATGACGCTTGATCAGAAGATCAGCTTTTTCAAACTGCTGGTTGAAGTAGGATTTAAGGAGATCGAGGTTGGATTTCCGGCGGCTTCCGATACGGAATTTCAGTTTCTCCGCCGTCTGATCGAGGAAGATCTGATTCCGGATGATGTGACTGTCCAGGTGCTCACGCAGGCAAGAGAGCATATCATCCGCAAGACTTTTGACGCGTTAAAGGGAGCGAAGAACGCGATCGTGCATGTGTACAATTCGACCTCACTGGCTCAGCGTGAGCAGGTGTTCCATATGTCGAAGGATGAGATCCTGAAGATTGCCGTTGACGGCGCGAAGCTTCTGCAGCAGCTTACGGATGAGGCAGGAGAGAAGTATCGTTTTGAGTACAGTCCGGAAAGCTTTACCGGCACAGAAGTGGACTATGCTGTGGAAGTCTGCAACGCGGTGCTGGATGTGTGGAAGCCGACGGCGGACCGCAAGGCCATCATCAATCTTCCGAGTACGGTGCAGATGTCAATGCCGCACGTATATGCCAGCCAGATTGAATATGTGAACGATCATCTGAAATACCGGGACAATGTCGTGATCTCCCTTCATCCGCACAACGACCGCGGCTGCGGCATCTCGGACGCGGAGATGGGCCTGCTCGCAGGAGCTGATCGTATCGAGGGTACTCTTTTCGGGAACGGCGAGCGCACCGGCAACGTGGATATTGTGACTCTGGGTATGAATATGTATGCGCAGGGCGTGGATCCGCAGCTGAACTTCAACGATATGACAAAGATTACCGAAGCTTATGAGAAATACACAGGCATGAAGGTGGATGAGAGAAGCCCGTATGCGGGTGCGCTTGTGTTTGCCGCATTCTCAGGCTCTCATCAGGACGCGATCGCCAAGGGCATGAAATACCGCGAGGAGAATCAGTGCGAGACCTGGACGGTTCCGTATCTGCCGATTGACCCGACCGATATCGGGCGCTCCTACGACGCGGATGTCATCCGCATCAACAGTCAGTCCGGCAAGGGCGGAGTCGGCTATATTCTGGAGCAGAATTATGGGCTGAAGCTTCCGAAGAAGATGCGGGAGGCAATGGGGTACGCGGCCAAAGGCGTATCCGACGAGCAGCATAAAGAGCTGATGCCGGAAGAGATCTTCCAGCTGTTTAAGGACAAATTCGAGAATATTACCGAACCGTACCGGATTCAGGAGATGCACTTCAAACAGCATAACGGCATCATCGCTGAAGTGACGGTAGATTATGACGGCAAGACGAATGTCATCGTGGCGTCCGGCAACGGCCGTCTGAACGCGGTAAGCAACGCGATGAAGCGCCACTTCCGTCTGGAATATGACCTGGTGACTTATGAGGAGCACGCGCTTGAACAGAGCTCCAGTTCCCGTGCGATCGCCTATGTCGGCATCCGTGAAAAGAGTACCGGAAAGCTGCACTGGGGCGCAGGCCTGGATGTCGATATCATCAAAGCATCCGTGGATGCTCTGCTGACGGCGATCAATCATATGGTGGAAAAACAGGCATAGAGGAAAAATTGTTTTTCTCCGTGCTGAGCACATAATGCGTCTTTGTCAGGCGCACACCTTCCTGCTGCTTGATCTCGCGATGGATCTCTTCCAGATCCCGCGAGGAATGGCAGCAGATTTTTAACATATAATCAAATTCCCCTGTCAGATAGTAGCAGGATACGATATAGGGATTTTTCTGCACGTAAGCGACAAACTGCTCAGTAAAGCGCGGATGTTCCAGACTGACCTCCATCAGTACGGTCAGGTCGTTTCCAATCTTGGCGTCATCCATGATAATCGTGTAGGATCGGATGATCCCGCTCGTCTCCAGCTTTCGTATGCGCTCGATCACGGAGGAGACAGACAGATGGATCTCCTGACTGATATCCGAAGCTTTGCGTCGTCCGTTTTCTTTTAAAGCTAAAATAATCTTGTGGTCGATAGCATCCATTGAAAAGACTCCTTTCCGAGCGTCTGCTTTAAATAATGAATAATAAAAAGGACGTTCCGGCACTCGGCCAGACGTCCCTGTCTGTTTCACTGTCCCCATTTTAAAGCCGTTTTCGGCAAAAGTCAATCGCAAAACATAATTCGTTCAGCTTTTTTTCACAGTGACGACATATTTAGAAAATATAGTGATAGGCGTCAAACGGCAGACGCGAAGCATTTACAAACAGTTCATTTATGTATTCGTTTGAGCAGATAAAATAACGGAGGCAGGAAAATTATGAAGAAAAAATTTATCGCGGTAATGTTAGGATTAGCAGTTTCACTGGCACCGACAGCGGCTTACGCGGAAGAAAGTTCCACCGAAGCTGCAGCAGATGGAGCCGCAGAAGAATCAGCGGATATGGCGGATGATGCGATGCCGGAAGATATGGCAGATATGGCGGATGCTTCCCAGATGGTGATGGGAACCGTTACGGAGATAGGAGAAGATTATATTACGGTTTCTGTTTCGACCGGCATGGGCGACGGCATGAGTTTCGGAGATGGAGAATTCATGGATGGCTCGGATGCAGATGCGGCATCGGTAGAAGTTGAGTCATCAACAGAGGATACAGCGGAATCGGATGTTGATGTGTCGGACGCGGAAAGCGAAACGCAGACAATCACGCTGACTGACGAAACACAGTATCTGAAAGCCAGTGGAAGCATGGGCCGCGGCATGGGTTCCGGAGATGGAGAAGCGATGGAAATGCCGGACGGCGAAGTTCCTTCGGATGATGGAGAAGGTACTTCCGAAGACGGCGAAGTACCGGAAATGCCGGATGGTGAGAGTGGGGAAGCTTTTTCCGGAGATGGAGAAGCGATGGAAATGCCGGACGGCGTAGCTCCTTCGGGAGATGGTGAAGCCTCCATGGAAAACGGGGAAGCGCCGGAAATACCGGATGGTGAGAGCGGGGAAGCTCCCGCAGAAGGAGGCGGAGACATGGGCGACGCCGACAACATGGGCGGCGGCATGGGCGGCTCCACTGAGACAGAGGAGATCACGCTTGCGGATATCGAAGTTGGCGACATGGTCATCATTACGTTAAATGATGATGGTACAGCTGCAACGGTCACCGTACAGTCCATGAGCGGCATGGGCGGCGGCAACATGGGCGGCGGCAACATGGGTGGCGGTGATATGGGCGGCGGCCAGTCCTCCGGTGTAGACAGCTATGATGCGGTAAATATGATTACCGAGGATACGACCATTGATTCCGAGGAGATTACTTCTACGGGCACGGATGAGAACGCGGTTCTGGTATCTTCTGATGTGAGTGTTACTTTGAGCAATGACACGATTGTTCGGGACTCTGACGACAGCACAGGCGGAGACAACTCCAGTTTTTACGGCGTAGGTGCAGCAGTTCTCGCGACAGACGGGACCCTGACGGTTACAGACAGTACGATTTCCACGGACTCAGAAGGCGGCGCCGGAGTGTTTGCCTATGGAGACGGTGTGGTCTATGTGATGGACACGGTCATTGATACGCAGCTGAATACTTCCGGCGGCATTCATGTGGCCGGCGGCGGTACCCTTTACGCTTGGGATGTGACCGCGACCACGAACGGTACTTCTTCGGCGGCTGTCCGCAGCGACCGCGGCAGCGGCACGATGGTGATTGACGGAGGAACCTATACTTCCAATGGCTCCGATTCACCGGCCGTGTACTGCACCGCGGAGATTGCCATCAGCGACGCCACACTGACATCGACCGGCGCGGAGGCCGTCTGCATTGAGGGCCTGAACACTCTGCAGCTTTACGACTGCGATCTGACCGGCATGGCTCCGGATGATGAGCGCAATGATGTGACCTGGACGGTTATCGTCTACCAGAGCATGTCCGGCGATTCGGAAGTCGGCAACGGCACCTTCCAGATGGTCGGCGGAACACTGACATCCACAAACGGAGGCCTTTTCTATACCACAAATACGGAATGCACGATCACACTGGAAGATGTGGAGATCACAGCAGCCGACGACTGTGAGTTTTTCCTGCAGTGCACCGGCAACACCAATTCCAGAGGCTGGGGTACGACTGGAAGCAATGGCTCTGACTGCCTGTTTACCGCCATCAGCCAGGAAATGTCTGGCGATGTGATCTGGGATTCCATCAGCACGCTTGACTTTTATATGACGGATGGCAGCACCCTGACAGGCGCGATCGTAGACGATGAGACCTGGGCAGGCGAAGGCGGAAGCGGCTATTGCAGCGTCACGATCAGTGAGGATTCCACCTGGGTAGTGACCGGCGACAGCACGGTATCAAGCCTTTCCTGCAGCGGCACCATCACGGACGCTGACGGAAATACTGTGACCGTACAGGGAACAGACGGCACGGTCTATGTCGAAGGCACCAGTGCTTATACGATTACCGTTACTTCCTGGAGTGACAGCGCGGATACCTCAGGCGCGTCCGTGACAGACACCTTTGCGGACCATGAGGTAGATCGTCCGGAAGTATAAAGTACGGCCCTCGTATCAATGAAGGTACGGAACAGCTGCTGATTCCGTATGAGATTTATTCCACCCCGCATATTTTGCGGGGTGTTTCTGCTGTGTTTTTCTGCGGCTTTATTTCTCGACTGGAAATTATTTTTTTCGCCATCTTTCTCCTAATTACTTGACTTTGATGTCGAATGATAATAGAATTATTCATTGCGAAAGATCGTAAAAGGGGAGCGGGTATGGCACAGGAAAGACGCAGGCGCAGACGCCGCAGATCAGAGTTTGCGTTTGTTTTAAAGCTTATTATTACGGTCGCTCTTGTTATTTTGATATTTGAGGGACGACTGATCTATACAATGATTACGTTTGACTCCTCTGAAAAGCATGTGGCAGTGGAGACAGAAGAGGAGTCGGAGACCGGACAGACACAGCCGGAGACGGAAGCGTATGCAGTGAGTGACAATATGTATCTTGCCGGTCTGGCAGATGCGGGAGCCATCTTAAGCGGTACGGAGACGGAAGCTGAGACAGAACCCCTGACGGAGCATGACACAGTATCGAATCCTGACAGTACCGCAATTGTCAGAGAACAGGCTGAAGCAGTGGATGACACTTATTTTTCTGACGCTGTCTTTATCGGGGATTCCAGAATGGAGGGCTTTCGAAATACCTCCGGGATTAAGGAAGGAACGTTTTTTACCAGTGTCGGGATGTCTCTTCGGTCTATGACTTCTAAGGAAATTATTTCTGACGGCGAAGACATGATCACTGTTGCTGCGGCACTTTCCGGGGATACGTATGGAAAGATTTACATTATGCTTGGAGCTAATGATCTCGGCGAGTACAGCTGGAGTGAGTTTAAATCCGGGTTTATTTCAGTGATGGAGCGTTTTCAGGAGATTCAGTCGGACGCGATTTTTTATGTATGCAGCTGCATTTATGTGGAAGAGGACAAAGTAGATACCGGAGACTATATCAATAACGACAATGTGGACAGCCTGAATGCGGTTTTGCTTGAGGTCTGTGAAGAGGAAGGATATTACTATCTGGATCTCAACGAGGTGCTTTCGGACGGATACGGTTCCCTGATTGAGGATGCGTCCACCGATGGCGTTCATCTTTCCTCTGATTACTGTAAGATTATGCTGGAATATCTGAAAACACATTACGTGAACGTGACGGAACATGATTCGTCAGACACGGAGACAGAATCTGAGACATCGGATTAAATATCATGTAAGATAAGGGGAGAATACTATGAAAAAATTAACGGCGATACTATGTGCGGCATCGGCGGCAATCATGTTGACTGCCTGCGGATCAGACAAAGAAGAGACGGTATCCATTGAGATTACGGATCTGGCTGAAGATCTTTTAGAAACAGTTACTTCCGACAGCTTAAGTGAGACCTCGGAATCCCTGATTCCTTCCATTTATTATCTGGATGAGGATGCGGTGGCTTCGGCGGTCGCTTATGCCAGTTCCGGCGCCACTTCCTGCGAGATAGCGGTGATCGAGAGCGCGGAGTCGGAAGATGTGGAGACGGTTGAAGAGAAACTGCAGACACGCGTCGACAACCAGACTGAGCTGTATTCCTCTTACAACCAGAGCGAGGCGGCCCGGCTGGACACGGCTATCATCAAAAGTACCGGTACGTATACGGTCCTTTGTGTATGTGATGATACGGATGCTGCAGAGGAGATTCTGGAATCCTACGGATTTTAAGTGCGGGGGGGGAAGTGAAGCATGGTATTCAGCAGTCTGCTTTTTCTGTTCCGGTTTCTGCCGGCAGTGCTGCTCTGTTATTATCTTATGCCGCGCCCGCTGCGCAATCTGGTTTTGTTTTTATTCAGTATGATATTTTACGCCTGGGGGGAGCCGGTCTACATTTTTCTCATGATCGTCTCCATCTTGGTGTCATATATCGGCGGGATCGCGGTAGATGCGATGAAGCGGGCAGGACGCCCCAAAGCGGCAAAGAACGCGCTGATCCTGTCACTGGCGGCCAGTCTTTCTCTGCTGGCTTTTTTTAAATACGCGGATTTCGCGATCGGCACAGTGAACACACTGACGGGAGCCGGGCTTTCTCTTCTGAATCTTGCACTGCCGATCGGCATCTCCTTTTATACCTTTCAGACGATGTCCTATACGATTGACATCTACCGGGGAGATGCGCGCGTGCAGAAGAATCTGATCTCATACGGGGCATACGTGGTGATGTTTCCACAGCTGATTGCCGGACCGATCGTCCGCTACAGTACGATTGATGAAAAACTGCGCTCCAGAAAAGAAAGTGTGGAAGAGTTTGCCCTCGGTGCGCAGCGTTTTATAATCGGCCTTGCCAAAAAGGTACTGCTGGCGAACAACGCCGGCTCTCTCTGGGATTCCATCAACGCCATGACGGTATCCGATGTTCCGGTGCTGACTGCCTGGCTGGGACTTGCAGCTTATACGTTCCAGATATATTTTGACTTTTCCGCTTACTCCGACATGGCGATCGGACTCGGCCATATGTTTGGCTTTGATTTTCCCGAGAACTTCAATTATCCTTATATTTCCAAAAGCATCACGGAATTCTGGCGCAGATGGCACATATCTTTAAGTACCTGGTTTCGTGAGTATGTTTATATTCCGCTCGGAGGAAACCGTGTGAGTGCGGCACGCCATATCAGGAACCTTCTGATCGTCTGGCTGCTGACCGGCATCTGGCATGGCGCAAGCTGGAATTTTGTTGCCTGGGGAGCCTATTACGGTATTCTGCTTGTTGTGGAAAAATATTTTCTGAATCCGTATCTGGAAAAACTTCCGGTTATTTTGCGCCATATCTATTGTCTGCTGCTGGTAATGCTTGGCTGGAACCTGTTTGTATTCGGAGACATAACAGAAAGCATGACTTATCTGCGGGCACTGTTCGGCGGATTCGGTGCAGGATTTATGAATATGGAGACCATTTATCTGATCTGCAACAATCTGCTGCTGCTTGTCTGCCTGATTCTGGGATGCACCCGGATTCCGAAAAATCTGTGCAGCAGATTTTGCATCCGTTTTGAGAACGATCATTTTGTAATGACGACAGCAAAAGGCCTGTTTCTGGCCGCGATCTTTCTTTTATCCGTTGCCTGGCTGGTCGATGCCTCGTATAATCCGTTTTTATATTTCCGGTTCTGAAAAATGGAAACGGTGCATTCCCTTTACAGTTACTGATAAAAGTTCACCAGATTACCGCAGCGGCTGCGAAGGCTTCATTCATGAAAAGGGACAGTTCATATGAATAAAATACAATCTGTCGGCGTAACAATTTTATTTTGTATCCTGATATTTGGATTCGGTATTGTGACTCTTATTAACCCTGATACGGAGTATTCTGAAACGGAGAACCGGACTCTTGCGCAGATGCCGGCTCTCACTTTGGACTCCCTTCTGGACGGCAGCTTTGAGTCCGGCTATGAGGATTATCTGACCGATCAGTTTGTGTTTCGTGACAGCTGGATCGCGCTGAAGACTGCCGTGGAAAGAACGTCCGGGCGCACGCAGATCAATGATATCTATTTTGCAAAGGACGATTATCTGATAGAAGCACATACGGACACGTTTACTGCGGAACAGGCAGAAGCGAACCGGAATATTCTTGCGCAGTTTGTGGAACTGTATGCGGAGGAGTTCCAGGCGGAGCATATGACGGTGATGATCATCCCCAACGCAGTGGATATCCTGCGGGAAAAGCTTCCCGCGTTCGCGAGCCCTTATGATGAGGGAGACTATCTGGAAAGTCTCCGGGAAGCTGTCATGGAGGCTGCTTCCGGGACGATCGCGGATGCTGACGGAATCTGGTTCGATGCCCGTTCTGTTCTGCAGGAGCACAGCGAGGAGGAAATCTATTACCGAACGGATCATCACTGGAAGACTCTGGGCGCATTTTATGTCTGGCAGGCCTGGGCTGCATCCTGCGGATACACTGTGCCGGCGCTGGATTCCTATGAGATTACGACGGTGACAGAGGATTTTGAGGGTACCATCCAGTCAAAACTGGGCATTCATACGGTGACCGATTCGATTGAGATTTATCTGGATCCGTCAGCACCCTCTTACACAGTAGAAAAAGATGAAAGCGGGGAGCTTCTGGATAGCCTCTACGACTATTCGGCTCTGGATACCAAAAGCAAATACGATATCTTTTTTGGAGGCAACAACGCGCTTTCCAGGATCACAACGGAAGCAGATACCGGACGGAAGATCCTGGTGATCAAGGATTCCTACGCGCATTGCTTTGTGCCCTTTCTTCTCTCAGAATTTGATCAGATCGATGTTCTGGACATCCGCTATTATAATCAGGAGCTCAGTGCGCTGATCGGGGAGGAAGGATATACGGATCTTCTGTTTTTGTATAATGCCTCCGGTTTTGCGGAAGATACATCCTTGACGAAGCTTTTGTATTAATCTGTGTAATTGCTGAAGCACTGGCCGGCTGCGGCATATGTTGACCGATGACGGTAATTGTTATTTAAGAAAGGAAAGACAGACTATGAATCTGATCGCTGCTGCTGATGAAAACTGGGGAATCGGATATGGAGGAAAGCTCCTTGTCAGCATTCCGAAGGATATGAAGCTGTTTCATGAGATGACAATGGGAAAGGTTGTCGTGATGGGAAGAAAAACGCTGGAAAGCCTTCCGGGCGGTCTGCCTCTTGCCGGCCGCGTGAACGTGGTCCTTACCTCCAACCGGAATTTCAGAGTCCGAAACGCGTCTGTCGTGCATTCCCTTTCGGAAGCATTGGAAGAGCTGAAAAACTATTCCGATGAGGATGTATTTGTGATCGGAGGAGAGAGTGTTTACCGTCAGTTCCTGCCTTACTGCTCTGTAGCACACATTACAAAAATCAGCCGGAAATTTGAGGCGGATGTTTACCTGCCGAATCTGGACGAGAAGAACGAATGGAAGATCACTGCGGACAGCGAGGAGCAGACATATTTTGATCTTGAATACCGTTTTCTGAAATATGAGAAAACTGCATCAATAGAATAATTGTAACTGTGAAGGTACTGAACAGTTACGAATAATTGGAGGATCGCAGCTCCGGAATCTATATTTTGTGGCAAATCCTTTATACGGCACAGTATATTTGATAATTATGAATTATTTATTACAATATATTACAGAATGTTAATTTTTGCATATCGACCCTATATTAAATTGTTCGATTTTTCAAAATTCCGCGAAAATAAAGGAGAAATCGACTTCTTTCGGTTTTTTATCTGAAAATTTTTCACGCAAAACGCTCGGGAAAATTTCGAAAATTCTTGTATTTGACAAAATTTGACACAAAAAAAGTCAAATTAGATCACTTGATTTCGAATTCTGTCGAACGAAATTATTACAAAAATGTGAAAAAACTGTTGACATAAAGAATGGATGAATATATAATCAGAATCACCGGATAGCGGCGAGTATAAACAATAAGGGGATAAACGATCCGATCGGGGGGAGATGGATCGAAATTAACCACAGGAGAGTTGTTTATATGCTGTTAGTAAACGGAGAAAAGTCTTTGGAGCGCCTCATGAAACTCTGGTGCGTCTTAAGAGTGATCACACTTTTGCTGCTGGGCACCTTCCTGACTGGCTGTATTACATGGATGATTTCGGAGATGAATGTCGGGGGGCCCAACCGCGTATACGCGGTAAATGCGTCTTCAGAGGAAGGGACCGGCCAGGAAATTCAGGCCGGATTGATGGGTGTTGTAAACGGAGTGGCAAATATGGAGCGCTACTCGGACGTGACAAGAGTGATCAGTGTGGCGGATTCTGAAGATGAGGTGCTGGCCGGAGCCAGCGGAGTAGACAGAAGAGCCGTTCGCAGATCAACATTTCAGCAGGCCACATCCAGGGCCCGTCAGCTTGGGTATCTGGCTCAGCAGATGGTGCTGGATAATCAGATGTCATCTCTTGATTATTATACGCTGCTGCGGATTGTTGAGGCGGAAGCCACCGGTGAGGATATGATGAGCAAGATGATGGTGGCGGGCGTCGTACTGAATCGGACGAAGGATTCACGATTCCCAGATTCGATCTATGATGTCGTGTATCAGGACTCGCAGTTTCAGCCGACCATCGACGGCAGGATCAATACCTGTACGGTGACGGACGAGACGATTGAGGCGGTAGAGCGGGTGCTCGCCGGGGAGGATTACACACAGGGAGCGTTGTTCTTTGTGGCGAGAGATGCTGCGGACACTTCAAAGCTTAGCTGGTTCGATTCAAGTCTGGTCTGGCTGTTTGAGTATGGCGGGCATGACTTTTACACGTATCAGAGCTGAGAAAGACAAATGAATCAAAAAGAAACGGAAAAGCGGCTGCATTTTTCATTGCAACTGCTTTTTCGTTGTGCTATTATCATATAAGTATTGCTATCATATCTTTAAAACAAGGAAGAACAAAACTATGGATTTAATGTACAACAGCACCAGAAACGTTGAGGAACATGTGACGGCGTCACAGGCGATATTGAAAGGACTTGCTCAGGATGGAGGACTGTATGTGCCGGAGCAGATTCCGGCATTGGATACACCGCTCCCTTCTCTTGCCGGGATGTCCTATCAGGAGACAGCTTACGCGGTGATGAAGCTCTTTCTGACTGATTATACGGAAGAGGAGCTGAAGGATTGTATCCGCAGAGCCTACGATGAAAAATTTGACACCGGGGAGATTGCTCCACTCCGGGAGGAAGCAGGTGTGTACTATCTGGAACTCTTTCATGGTGCGACGATTGCCTTCAAGGATATGGCGCTTTCCATCCTGCCGTACCTGATGACCACTGCGGCAAAGAAGAATCACGAGGAACATGAGATTGTGATCCTGACGGCGACCTCAGGCGATACCGGGAAAGCCGCGCTGGCCGGGTTTGCTGATGTTCCCGGTACCCGCATCATCGTTTTTTATCCGAAGAACGGCGTCAGCGCTGTACAGGAGAAGCAGATGGTGACCCAGAAAGGGAGCAATACCTGTGTGATCGGTATCCATGGCAATTTTGACGATGCTCAGACGGGGGTCAAACGTCTCTTCTCTGATCAGAAGCTTAAGGAAGAGCTGCTTGCGCAGGGATTTTGCTTTTCCTCAGCGAACTCGATCAACATTGGACGGCTGGTTCCCCAGATTGTCTATTATGTATACGCCTACGGGCGTCTGTTGAAAAATGGACGGCTTGCATCGGGCGAGCCGATGAATGTGGTGGTGCCGACCGGCAATTTCGGCAACATTCTCGCTGCTTTTTATGCGAAAAATATGGGGCTGCCGATCGGGAAACTGATCTGTGCATCGAATGAGAACAAAGTGCTTTATGATTTCTTTCAGACCGGTGCTTATGACCGCAACCGGGAGTTTATCCTGACGTCCTCGCCTTCGATGGATATTCTGATCTCCAGCAATCTGGAGCGTCTGATCTATCATGCGGCGGGGAAGAACGCGGATCAGAATGCTGCCCTTATGAAGCAGCTGAATCAGACCGGTCGTTATACAGTGACGGAAGAAATGCGTACGGCGATGGCTGATTTTGCCGGAGGGTACGCAACAGAAGAGCAGACGTTTGCGGAGATCCGCCGGGTTTATCAGGCAGGCGGCTATGTGCTGGATACACATACTGCGGTAGCTTCCGCTGTATATCAGATGGGCTTTTCCGGCGGAAGTGAAAATGTTCCGGCTGTGATTGCCTCTACGGCCAGCCCGTATAAATTTGCGCGCAGCGTTATGACGGCGATTGATTCAAAGTACGGAAAGATGGATGATTTTGCCCTGATAGACGAACTTCACAGACTTTCCGGGACCCCGATTCCGCGTGCGATCGAAGAGATCCGGAATGCGCCGGTGCTGCATGACACGGTGATTGAAAAGGATGAGATGGAAGCAGCAGTGAAGCGTTTTCTGAAAGGAGAATAAACATGGGCGGCGATTCCTTTTATATTATGATCGATCTTTTTGTAACGGCATGCGGGATTTATATCATTGCACAGTACCTGTTTATGGTACGTACAAAGGAGCTGCGCCAGAATATGCTGTTTCCCAAAGAGACCCGGGTTGAGCATTGTAAAAATGTGCAGGGGTACATTCAGGCTATGGGGACCAAACAGCTCATTTTCGGGATTGCGACGACAGTCTGCGGCGCGATCACTCTGATTCAGGATCTCATGGGGAATTATAATCTGTATGTATCCATGGCGGCAATGGTGATCTTTCTGGTGCTTTGTATCTGGTACGGACGGTCGTCCAAAAAGGCGATTGAGCAATTCTGGTAATAAAATGGGGAGATATGTAATTTGATTACCTGCGGCAGACCGGGAATCTGCCGTCAGATTAAGGGGAGACTCTGATGAACAATAAAAATGACAGAGCAATTAATTTTGTGAGATTTTTTTTCTGGGACTGGCGATCGCGCTTCTGATTCTTTTCGGTGTGCTGGTGTTCAGCATTTACCGCAGCTCTACCAGGGAGATAACAGATTCGGAACTGGTGATCGTAGACGATACGGAAGCGGTCACGCAGGAAGAATTGACAGAACAGCTTACGGAAAAACTGACCGAGGAACTGACAGAGGAGCAGACAGAAGAGAAGACCGGGGAACTGACAGAAGCCGCTTCGGCTGCCGGAAATACTTCTGCAGATACCGCCTCACAGACGGCTGAGACAGCCGCGCAGTCTTCTGAAACCACAGCTTCGGCATCCTCAGACTCTTCAGCTGATACTTCCGCAGTGCAGACGGTGGAGGGCGATGTGGTGGTCATTGATAATGATACTGCTGCTTCCGACGACTCATCTTCGGAATCCACCGGAGTGTATTCTACTTTGAATGCTGCCTGCAATTTCCGCAGTGAAGCGGGCTATGAGGATGATGAGGGAAACGATACGACGATTGGCATCTATCAGGCCGGCACGCAGATCGAGGTGCTAGAGGTTGTCGGTGGCTGGACAAAGGTAAAGATTGACGGTGTGGTCGGGTATGTGGGAGCACAGTTCGTCAGCGATTCAGACTCTGATTCTGAATAACCTTTTTATTCTAAAGAAAGTGATGAGGGCAAGTACCATTATGATACTTTCCGTTCAAAATATTACGAAGGCGTTCGGTACGGACGTGATCGTTTCTGATGCCTCTTTCCACATACAGGATCGGGAGAAGGCCGCCCTTGTCGGCATCAACGGGGCGGGTAAGACAACGATCCTGCGGATGATCACAGGAGATCTCCCCGCGGATGACGGCGTGATTTCCATAGCAAAAGGCAAGTCGATCGGCTATCTGAAGCAGCATCAGGATGTAAACAGCTCCTCGTCCATTTACGAGGAGCTCCTTTCCGTAAAACGGGATCTGCTGGAAATGGAGCAGGAACTGCGCAAAATGGAAACGCTGATGACTCCTTCCGCCCCGGATTACGAGCAGCTCATGGAACGATACAATCGTGTTCTGACTGAATTTGAAAACCGGAACGGTTATGCTGTCAAAAGTGAAGTCACAGGTGTGCTGAAAGGCCTTGGCTTTCCCGAAGAGGAGTTCGATAAGCCGATCTGTACGCTTTCCGGCGGGCAGAAGACAAGGGTAGCGCTTGGCAAGCTGCTCCTTGCAAAACCGGATCTGCTGCTTCTGGATGAACCGACGAATCATCTGGATCTGAATTCCATCGCCTGGCTGGAGAATTACCTGATAAATTATGACAGTGCCGTGCTGATCGTGGCGCATGACCGTTATTTTCTGAACCGGGTGGTGACAAAGATCATTGAGCTCGACAACGGGCACGTGATGAGTTTTGACGGAGATTATTCCGCATATGCGCAGAAAAAAGCGCAGCTTCGGGAAATACAGTGGAAAGCCTGGCTGAACCAGCAGCAGGAAATCCGCCATCAGGAAGAAGTGATCCGCAGGCTGAAATCCTTTAACCGGGAGAAATCCATCAAACGCGCGGAAAGCCGGGAGAAGATGCTGGATAAGATGGAGGTGCTGGAAAAACCGACCGAGATCAGGGCGGATATGCATCTGCATTTTTCTCCGCGCATCATGAGCGGCAATGACGTCCTGAAGGTTGAGGGCCTTTCCAAGTCTTACCCGTCAAACCCGCTTTTTACGGATCTGGATTTTTCTATCCGGCGCGGAGAACGGGTTGCTCTGATCGGGGACAATGGTACAGGAAAGACAACGATCCTGAAGATCATCAACGGACTGGAATCGGCAGACGCCGGCAGAATTGTGACTGGCAGCCGTGTACAGATCGGGTATTATGATCAGGAGCATCAGCTGCTCCATATGGAAAAAACGCTGTATGATGAGATATCAGACATCTATCCGGACATGACTGAGACAGAGATACGAAATGTTCTCGCCTCGTTTCTGTTTACCGGAGACGATGTATATAAACGGGTCAGTGAGGCCAGCGGCGGTGAGCGGGGGCGTCTCTCTCTGGCAAAGCTGATGCTTTCGAAAGCGAATTTTCTGATCCTGGATGAGCCGACCAACCATCTGGATATTACCTCAAAGGAAATCCTTGAGGAGGCGCTGTCCAACTATACGGGCACGGTGCTTTATGTCTCTCACGATCGCTATTTTATCAACCGGACAGCCACCCGTATTCTGGAATTGAAGAACCGGTCACTGATCAGCTACATCGGGAATTACGACTATTATCTGGAAAAAGTGGAAGAATTGTCGCAGGCTTCTTCTTCTGTGCCCGCGACTGCCGCAAAGATCACGGTGTCCGCATCCAAAGAGGACCGTGCGCGCCGTAAGGAAGAACAGGCGCAGAAAAGGCGTCTGCAAAATGAATTGAAACGGACAGAAGAGCGGATCGCCGGGCTGGAAGCGCAAAATCAGGAGATTGACGCTCAGCTGGCGAAGGAAGAGGTGTTTACCGATGTAGAAAACTGCACCCGGCTGTCTCTGGAAAAAGCTGCCGTGACCGAAGAACTCGAATTGCTTTATGAAAAATGGGAAGAATTATCGGAACAGGAACAGGAGGAATTGCTGTGACCGAACATGAAATATCCAAAGCGGTGGTAAAACGGCTGCCGCGCTATTATCGTTATCTTGGTGACCTTTTGAATGCGAAGGTAGAGCGGATATCATCAAACGAACTCAGTGATCTGATGAATGTGACCGCTTCGCAGATCCGGCAGGATCTGAATAATTTTGGCGGCTTTGGCCAGCAGGGCTATGGGTACAACGTCAAATACCTGTATAATGAGATCGGAAAAATTCTCGGGCTCGACAAAACCTATAACATGGTGATCATCGGCGGCGGACATCTTGGCCAGGCGCTTGCCAACTATGTCAAATTTGAGAAACGCGGTTTTTCCATTAAGGGGATTTTTGACATCAATCCGGATCTCGACGGGACGATTGTCCGTGGAATTCCGATCCGGATGACGGACGAGCTGCCATCCTTCCTGAAAGAAAATGAAATCCAGATCGCTGCACTTACTCTACCAAAGAGCGGGGCGGAAGTGGTCGCTCCGGTTCTGGTGGAAAATGGTGTGAAGGCTATCTGGAATTTTGCACACACAGACCTTCATGTCCCGGATGATGTCGTGGTTGAAAATGTGCATCTTTCTGAGAGCCTGATGCAGCTTTCCTATGATCTGAATCATCGGAAGACATAATAAGAAGAGAAAAAGGGACTGACACACTGCAGTCCTTTTTCTGCGTAAGAGCGGGAGGTATTGACTGGTATGGAATATTTGCTCAGTGCGGATGAGATGAAGGCCTGCGATGACCGGACGATTCATAAAATTGGAATTCCTTCCGCTGTACTTATGGAGCGCGCTGCGCTTTCCGTTGTGGAAGAAATGAGACATGCCGGACTGGATCTTACGCGGACTCTTGTGGTCTGCGGATCCGGCAACAATGGAGGAGACGGCTTTGCCATCGCCCGGATTCTGGCTCAGAATGCATCCTTATTTCAGGACTACGCTGTCTCTGAAATGTCTTCTGATACATGCGATGTCACTCTGGCATTTGTCGGAAAAGAGATGTCTATGACAGAAGAAACCGCGTTACAGCGTAAAATCTGTGAAAATTCGGGATTGAAAATCAGCAGAAATTTCATGGAGCATGAATATACTGTTATAGTGGACGCCATCTTCGGCATCGGGCTTTCCAGGCCGGTAGAAGGACATTATGCAGATGTGATCCGCTGGATTAATTCTCAGAACGCAAAAAAGGTCGCTGTCGACATACCCTCCGGAGTAAGCGCAGATAACGGCCGTGTCTGTGGTGTCTGCGTTGAAGCGGATCTCACTGTGACTTTCGCCTGCCGCAAGGTCGGGCAGCTGCTCTATCCCGGTGCGCTGTACTGCGGACAGCTGATCTGCAGAGATATAGGCATATCCGTAAGAAATCATTCCCGAACGGCAGCAGAGGATGAAGCGGCCGCTGATACAGAAAGGAAACCGTATGTATTTACATACACAAAACGGGATCTGGCACGGATACCGAAAAGGAAAGCAGATTCCAACAAGGGAACATTTGGAAAAGTGCTTCTGATCGCCGGGAGTGAGGGAATGAGCGGCGCTGCCATCCTTGCCGCAAAAGCAGCATTCCGCAGCGGATGCGGTATGGTACGGGTGTTTACGCCCGAATGCAACCGCACGGTGGTTCAGACCTGTCTGCCTGAAGCAATCGTCACGGCATATGAGCCCGGGAGTTCAAAAGAACATATGTTAAAACTGCTTGCGGACGCGTTATTCTGGTCGGACGCAGCCGGAATCGGGCCTGGCCTTGGCACATCTTTGCCGGCAGCTGCTCTGCTGGAATATGTACTGGAATACTATGATAAGCCACTGGTCATCGATGCTGACGGACTGAACCTGCTGGCCGAAAAAAACAGCAGATGGAATCTTTGCCGCCAAAGCAAAGCGGACGGATGTTTGCGCAGCTGCAGTAATATCATAGTGACTCCGCATATCGGAGAGATGGCGCGGCTGACAGGGATGGAGAGGACCCTGATCTCCGCAAAGCTGATCTCTGCTGCGAAAAACTACGCCGCCCAAAATGACGTCATTTGTGTGCTGAAAGACGCCAGAACTGTCGTTTCGGACGGAAGAGAGGTCTATCTGAACACATCCGGTAATGACGGCATGTCGGTCGCCGGGAGCGGAGATGTGCTTACCGGCGTGATCTGCGGACTGCTTGCCCAGAAGCTGCCCTGCCGACAGGCAGCGATGCTTGGCGTGTATCTGCACGGACTGGCGGGAGATCTGGCAAAAACAGAACTCGGTGCATACGGAATGATGGCAGGCGATATCGCGGACCGGATCGGCATAGTACTGCGTGATTGAGGGCGCAATGGGAAGTTGGCAGCTTCACTGCTGTTCATAACAGATACAAATCTATGGAAAATGAGGGAGACACAAATGAGTAAACATAATCGGGTGACTGCGTATATCCACATGGACGCGATCAGACACAATTTTGAAGTGATGAGAAAAAATCTCAGGGAAGGCGTGAGGATGGTGGCCGTCATCAAGACGGACGGTTACGGGCACGGTGCCGTCCCGATTGCTCAGATGCTGGAGCCATATGATTACATCTGGGGATTTGCTGTTGCCGCGGTACCGGAGGCACGTGCACTGCGGGATGCCGGGATTTCAAAACCAATCCTCGTACTTGGCTATACATTCTCCGAGGATTATGCGTGGATGGCGCAAAATGGTGTGCGCCCGACGGTATTTACCGTGGAGATGGCATCCGGGTTTGCGCGCGAGGCGGCAGCGTCTGCCGCCGAAGCGAAGCGAGGGGGCGCTTCCACTGCCAACCGCGGCACCAAATATCCGGTTCATCTGGCTGTAGATACCGGTATGTCGCGCATCGGAGTGGCTGTAAATGAGGAAGGGCTTCGTACAGCGCTGGCGATTGCGAAGACGGATTCGATATTTGTGGAGGGCGTTTTTACGCATTTTGCGCGGGCAGATGAAAAAGACAAAAGCGCGGCGAAGAATCAGCTTCAAAAGTTCACCTCCTTTTGCGACCGGCTGGAGGCTGCAGGGGCAGACGGCTTCCTGCGTCATTGCTCGAACAGTGCCGGGATTCTGGAGCTGCCGGAAGCGAACATGGATCTGGTGCGCGCGGGGATTACCGTTTACGGGATATACCCTTCGGATGAAATGGATCGGGAAGCCAATCCGCTGCAGCCGGCGATGGAGCTGAAATCACATGTGGTTTACTGCAAAACAATCCCTGCGGGAACGCCGGTCAGCTACGGAGGAACCTTTGTCACCAAAAGAGAGACTGAGGTGGCGACCATCCCTGTCGGCTACGGGGACGGATATCCCCGCAGCTTAAGTAATAAGGGCAGCGTACTGATCCGCGGAAAACGCGCCCCGATCATTGGCCGTGTCTGCATGGATCAGTTTATGGTCGACGTGACCGGAATGGATGTCCATGTGCTCGATGAGGTGACCCTGATGGGCAGGGACGGTGCGGATGAGATCACGGTGGATGAGCTCGGGTCGCTTTCCGGACGTTTTCCGTATGAATTTGTCTGTGATATCGGAAAACGCGTGCCACGCGTATATGATTAAATAATCACGTGACTGAATATACAAAGGAAATCGGGGAATACTGGTGATTGACGACAGATTTTTTTGTATATTCGGTTCTGCCTGTATGAACGTATTGCATCTGTAAAGGATACCAAACAGTTACGCAGTATTTTTGCATGCCGGCAGGACTCCGACGGGAGTGTGATTTTGTGAATATTCGAAGAGGGGATATTTATTACGCGGATTTAAGGCCGGTGGTAGGCTCCGAACAGGGTGGTGTGCGCCCGGTGCTGATCATTCAGAACGACGTAGGCAACCGCCACAGTCCGACCGTGATCTGCGCGGCGATTACGTCTAAAATGAACAAAGCGAAGCTGCCCACTCATGTCGAGATTCAGGCCGGACGGTATGAGATCGTCAAGGACTCTGTGATCCTGCTGGAACAGCTGCGCACGATTGATAAGAAAAGACTCAGGGACCGTGTATGCCATGTGGACTATGAACTGCTTGAGCGGGTAGACAAAGCCCTGCAGGTGAGTCTGGAACTGGATACATAAGAAAAGCAGCGTAAAATATCCTGTCTTGACGAACTATCGCGAAAATGGTATTCTATCCTTTGAAATAAGCGGCGGCAGACAATAGTCTTCCCGGAAAAGCTTTTTTTCAGTGGCTTGTCAGCCGCGGCCGTAACAGAAAAAGGAGTACGATTGGTTATGTCAGGACATTCAAAATTTGCGAATATTAAGCACAAGAAAGAGAAAAACGACGCCGCTAAGGGGAAAGTATTCACGATTATCGGACGTGAGATCGCGGTAGCGGTAAAGGAGGGCGGTCCGGATCCCGCTAACAACAGCCGTCTGCGTGATGTGATCGCGAAAGCTAAGGCGAATAATATGCCGAACGATACCATCGACCGCGGTATTAAGAAAGCGGCCGGTGAGATGGGAAACGTCAATTACGAGTATGTGACTTATGAGGGCTATGGCCCGAGTGGCATTGCGATCATCGTGGAGGCATTGACAGACAATAAGAACCGCACGTTTTCCAATGTCCGCAACGCATTTACAAAAGGAAGCGGAACAATTGGCACACAGGGCTGCGTTTCCTATATGTTTGACAAGAAGGGACAGATCATCATTGACCGCGAAGAGTGCGAGATGGATTCCGATGATCTGATGATGATGGCACTGGATGCCGGAGCGGAGGATTTTTCTGAGGAAGAGGACAGCTTCGAAATTCTTACTGACCCGGACGATTTCAGTGCGGTGCGTCAGTCTCTGGAGGATCAGGGGATTCCTATGGCTTCTGCAGAAGTCACCATGATCCCGCAGACCTATGTGGCGCTGACGGACGAGACCGATATCCGCCAGCTGAACCGCACACTGGATCTTTTGGACGACGACGATGATGTACAGGCGGTTTATACGAATCTGGAAGAAGGATAAAAAGGATGGATTTTTATCAGAACGCACTGGGAGGAATGCCAAAGCTGCTTGATTGCTGTGATGGCCATGTGATGGATTATTTTCAGAAGAAGAATTATACGGATTCCTTTCAGCGCATGTATCAGGAGCATCTGGCTACCTTTGACGCAGTGGAAAAAGGATACGGGGAAGCTGAAGACAAAGACCGGTTTCTGACTGAGATGGCTGACTCTGTAAGTTCCTATGCTGCCACACAGATAGAAGCGTGCAGCCGAAAGAATAAAAAGGATCAGCTGCAGATGGATCTGAATCTGACGATGGCAGTCTTTGTACTCCCTATGGTTCTTGAATTCCACGGGGAATGCTCGAAGCCGCTTTCAGAAGAACTGATTGCCTCATGGAAACGCCGTTTTCCCAAATCCAATCTGAAGGCAGCACCCTACACATCAATTGAGGATGGCTTTCATAAGAAATGGTGCTATATCACGACCGCTGTCTGCCGCACGTTCGGCAAGCCGGATGACTGCTATGAACTGACACTTCTACGCAATTATCGGGACACTTATCTTGCTGAGAGTCCCGGCGGTGAGGAGCTGATCGCTACTTATTACGATGTGGCTCCAAGCATAGTGAAACATATCGACCAGCAGCCGGATTCCGCTGATATTTATCGCGGTATCTGGGAGAAGTGGCTCTCCCCCTGTATTGACATGATCGAGTCGGGTCAGAAGGAAGAGTGCCGCGAGCACTACATAGATATGGTACATACACTGCAGGCAGAATATTTCCATCAGTAAGGCAGGCCGGGACATTTTTATATGTCCCGGTTTTTTCATGATATAGGAAACTTCGTTCCTGGAAAGCAAAAACGCTCGGTCAGAGCATATTCTGATACGTATTTTTTAACAATAAACGGGCATTCTATAGTGAATGACAAAATTCTTTTGTCATTCACTATATACGATGCACACAGACGCATGAGGAAGGCTGCTTTCGCAGCCATGCGTCTGGCGCAAAGGAAATCGACTTTCGTCCACAGGACATATACCGGCAGCTGTGCTGCGGGCAATACGGCTGCCGGAACAAGTCAGGAGGGTGCCATGAATACAATGTATCAGGAATACTGCGAAAACGAGTCGGCCCAAAAAGTCCTGCTGCGGCAGGAAAATGAAAGAACGGATCACGAAGAGAAAAATGCCGGAGAAAAGGCAGACAGGGAAAAGGAACAGCGTGAAGCAATCCGCGATACCGGAGAACTGACGCTTCACGGCCGCATACATTTGCTGACTGTGATCGGCGAAATTGAGGGGCATGACTGTCTCCCGAACAATTCGAAGACAACCAAGTATGAGCATGTCCTGCCAAAGCTTGCGGCGATCGAGGACAGTCCCGATATTGACGGGCTTCTGATCCTGCTGAACACAGTCGGCGGCGATGTCGAAGCAGGTCTGGCGATAGCCGAAATGATTGCCTCTTTAAGCAAACCAACCGTATCGCTGGTGCTTGGCGGCAGCCATTCTATCGGTGTGCCGATCGCTGTTTCCACAGATTATTCATTTATAGTAAGAACCGGCACAATGGTAATCCATCCGGTGCGCATGAGCGGCACTGTCATTGGCGCGCCGCAGACTTATGATTACTTTAAACAGATGCAGGATCGGATCCTGGGCTTCATCAGCGAGCATTCCTGTGCCAACAGAGAACGGCTCGAAGAGCTGATGCTTGATACAGGCATTCTCACAAAGGACCTGGGAACAATCCTTGTGGGAGAGGAAGCTGTTCGGGAAGGATTGATCAATGAGGTTGGTGGAATCGGTCAGGCGTTTCGAAAATTATATGAGCTCATTGGCAGATAGGTGAAAAAAATCTTGTACCTTATCAAATTCTCTGCTATAATAAATCCAAATGTGTGTTTGGTCAGATAGGGGTGATGGTCACCCCTGTCTGATTTCGTAACTGTTCAGTGTTTTCACAGTCATCTAATTTCTATTATATCATTTGGAGGCAGTTATGACAGTTTTACAGTCTATTTTTCTTGGCATTGTACAGGGGCTGACGGAATTTCTTCCGGTCAGCAGTTCCGGTCATCTGGCGATTCTGGAAAACCTTTTTCATATCGAAACAGACGGAGGTATGCTTTTTGATATCATGCTGCATATCGGTACGCTTGTTGCAGTATTTATCGTCTACCGGAAAGACATCTGGAAGATGATCTGTGAAGCAATCTTTATGTTTGGTGATATCTGCCACAATTTCAGAATTTTTATTTTGAATAAAATACATAAGACGTCTCTGAAGTATAAGAGGGTGGTGCATAACAGCTACCGGAAATTTGTCGTTCTGATTCTGGTATCGACATTTCCGACCGCTGTCATCGGCTATCTCGGAGAAAATCTGATCTCTGATGCGAGCGATACCCTGCTGATTCCGGGCATCTGCCTGCTGATCACAGCCGTTCTTCTTTTGATGGCGGATACGGTGCAGGAAGGGAAAAAGCTTCCGCGTGAGACCAGTTATAAGAACGCGCTGGTAATCGGCTGTGCGCAGGGCTGCGCGACTCTGCCCGGACTGTCGCGGTCCGGTACCACGATTGCCGCCTGCCTTCTTTGCGGGATGGATCGTCGGTTTGCAGTGAAATATTCTTTTATTTTATCGATACCGGCCGTTCTGGGTGCTGCCGTTCTTGAAGTCAAGGATGTGATCGCCGAACCAATCGTAATGAGTCAGGTCGGCATTTACGCGATCGGCATGGTATTTTCAGCAGTTGTCGGGTATATCTGCATTAAAACGATGCTGGTGGTGGTCCGCAAAAAGAAATTTGCTTATTTTTCCGTGTATTGTACGCTTGTTGGACTGCTGGCGATCGCGGGACATTTCTTCCTGTAATTTCCAAATTGTCATTTTGGTAGTGTAGAATTACCTGGGGAGAAAAATGGAATACGCAGGGAAATACGCAGAAGGGAGCGAGTGCCTGCGCACATTTTGGAAAGGGGAATATCTGGTTTGGCATCATCCAATACAACAAAGAAGAAAACATCCGCAGGCTCGAAAAAGCCTGCGGCTTCATCAGCATCCGCCGGCCGCAAAACGTCTTCTCAACAGCAGAAGCGTTCTGCCACCGAAACGAAGCGAGGGGGCGGTTCCGCAAAGAAGACTGATGCCTCCTGTGCCCAGAAAACGAACACCTCTACAGTTTCTTCTCGAACTGTCACCGCTGAGCCTGTAAGGGAACAGGAGAAGATGAACCCGCTGCTTGCCCAGGAAGCGCTCCTGTGGCTGGCTCTAGCTGTCTGCCTGTTTATCTTTATCAGTTTTTTTGGAATCGGCGGCTATGTCGGCACTGTTATTTCTGACATTTGCTTTGGGATTTTTGGCGTTTCTGCCTATATTTTTCCGTTCCTGATGTTTCTGGCGGCAGCTTTCGTGATCTCAAACCGAGGAAGTCGTCTGGCAGGAGAAAAGTTTGCTGCGTGCGCACTGCTGTATCTTTGCATCTGCTGTTTTGCTTCTCTCATTGAAGGCCGGTACGCAGAAGCTTATGATATCGGAAAACTCTATGCACGTTGTGCATCCCTGAAGCAGGGCGGAGGTGTGATTGGCGGTACGGTCTGTCATTTTCTGGGGCCTGCACTGGGTCCGATCGGTACAGGAGTGCTTCTCGGTGTATTTTCGCTGATCGCGCTGGTACTGATCACACAGAAATCACTCCTGCGCGGTGTCAAAAAACAGGGAAACCGTGTCTATCATACAGCAAAAGAATCGTCCGAACGCCGCAGAGAAGAACGCAGGAAGCGGGAAGAGTGGGAACACTTTGAAAGGATGAGCGAGCCTGTACAGGACACGCCATCCATGAGAGAAAATACTTCGTATTTAGATGACACTCTGGAATTACAGCAGATTTCACAGAGCCATGATGTGGAATATGCCTTTCATACCGGACAATCCGGCACATCCGGACGTTCCGGCACATATGAAAAATCCGGCACACATGGAAAAACCGGAGCCTGTCGGAAATCCGCGGCATATGGAAATACGGAAGCCTCAGGTTCTGCGCAGGGAGATTCCGGGAACCGCCAGCTGGATGTTTCCGTTATGTTCTCCCCACAGTCAGAGACCAGAAGAAAGCATCGCCACGCGAGCGGCGTCACGATGAATACGAAGATCACCGGTGAGCCCGGAAGGGTCGGAACAGATGTGCATGAAATTCTGCCAAAAGCCTTTGATCCGGCTGACACATTCACACCGGCAGCAGATGAACCGGCTTCCTCTTCGGGCTCGTCCGCTTCGGACAGATCTTTATCCGGAATCCTTGAGGGGGAATCCGGGTTTATCAATCTGGAGGAAAGTGTCAGCGCGCAGACGCATGACGCAGGCAAGAATGCAGGTATATATTCCGGTACAGCAGAAGCTCAGGAGCCTGTGTTCGAACAGTATCCGGATATGAAAGCCCTGCATATCGAAGGCGTAGGGATTACAGAACCGGACTTGCCTGAGACAGATTCCAGGGCAGATTCCAGGACAAAAATTGAGACAGATCAGGCACCGCGTATTCAGACAGAATGTGCAGCTGAAAGTGGAAGCCGGCATTCTTTGGATGACCAGGACGAAAAATACCGGACGTCTCAGAAAACGAGTGAAAACAGTAACGTCGGGGATGAGAATGAATCCTCCGGGCAGGAGGCATCCGCTCAGGGTTCTGCCAGCGGCCGGATCAAACGGAATCCGCGTTCTTCCGAACAGGAAATTGCAGACGGTATCGCTTCTGTGGAAGCAGAGGCTGCTGCAATCGAGGCTGCAAAACCGCCTCGTCCGGAGTACGTTTTCCCTCCGCTTGACCTGCTGCATAAGGGTGAGAATAAGGCGAAAAAAGGGCAGGAACAGGAAATCCGCCAGACTGCCGCGAAGCTGCAGCAGACGCTGAACAGCTTTGGTGTGCATGTCACGGTAACGAACGTAAGCTGTGGACCGAGTGTAACCCGCTATGAGCTTCTGCCGGAGCAGGGAGTTAAGGTCAGCAGGATCGTATCGCTGGCAGATGATATCAAGCTGAATCTTGCGGCCGCGGATATCCGTATTGAAGCGCCGATTCCCGGAAAATCTGCAGTGGGTATCGAGGTGCCGAATTCGGAGAACAGTGCAGTACCGCTTCGTGACCTGCTGGAATCTGATGAGTTCCGCAATCATAAATCCAAGCTGGCGTTTGCTACCGGCAAGGATCTCGGCGGCAAGGTGGTGGTTTCCGACATCGCGAAGATGCCGCACTTACTGATCGCCGGAGCGACCGGTTCCGGTAAGTCTGTCTGCATTAATACGATCATTATGAGCATTCTCTATAAGGCAAAGCCGGAGGAAGTAAAGCTGATCATGATCGATCCAAAGGTCGTGGAGCTTAGTGTTTACAATGGCATTCCGCATTTGTTTATTCCGGTCGTGACGGATCCGAAGAAAGCTGCCGGAGCTCTGAACTGGGGCGTTGCGGAAATGACGGACCGGTACGCGAAATTTGCTGAGGTAGGCGTCCGCGATCTGAAAGGCTATAATCAGAAGATTGAAGCGCTGAAGGATGTGGACGATCCGAACAAGCCTGAAAAGCTGCCGCAGATCGTGATCATTGTCGATGAGCTGGCTGATCTGATGATGGTCGCTCCGGGCGAGGTCGAGGATTCCATCTGCCGTCTGGCTCAGCTTGCCCGGGCAGCCGGTATCCATCTGATCATCGCGACGCAGCGGCCTTCTGTCAATGTCATCACCGGACTGATCAAGGCGAACATGCCTTCGAGAATTGCGTTTTCGGTTTCTTCCGGCGTGGATTCCCGTACGATCATTGATATGTACGGCGCGGAAAAACTGCTCGGTAAGGGCGACATGCTCTTTTACCCCCAGGGGTATCAGAAGCCGGCGCGTGTGCAGGGTGCCTTTGTCACGGATGAGGAAGTCTCGGATGTCGTTGATTTCCTGAAAAACAGCAACAGCGGATTTTCTTACGATCCGGATATGGAACAGAAGATTGCGAAAGCGCAGCAGGCTTCTGCTGCTGCAAAGGGTGCGACGGATACGGATGAGCTGTTCGCCGATGCCGGTAAATTTATCATCGAAAAGGACAAGGCTTCCATCGGTATGCTCCAGAGAGTGTTCAAGATTGGTTTTAACCGTGCGGCCCGTATTATGGATCAGCTTTCTGACGCGGGGGTGGTTGGACCGGAGGAAGGCACTAAGCCCCGTAAGATATTGATGTCACAGGAGCAGTTTGAAAATTATCTGGAAGAAAATTAAAAAAGAATTGAATTCTCCACATGTTTGATTTATACTTATGGCAATGTGATTTTGTGGATGCATTTGTTTTATCATACCAGATGTACCACTTTTTACTGATCGGGGTGCATCAGGATGTCTTCCGGTCAGAAAAGAAACCTCAGGAGGTAGGATATGTACAAAATTTTAAAAGCTGGAAAGCTTGCGGACAACATCTACGAGATGGTTGTGGACGCGCCGCGCGTGGCGAGACGCTGTCTGCCGGGACAGTTCATCATCGCGAAGGCGGATGAAGTAGGTGAGCGTATTCCGCTGACAATCTGCGATTATGACAGAGAAGCTGGTACGATTACGATCGTGTTTATGCCGATCGGCGTTTCCACGGAGAAATTTGCTTCCCTCAAGGCAGGAGATTCTTTCCATGATTTCGTTGGTCCCTTAGGACAGCCGTCTGATCTGTGTCTGGAGAGCGAACTGGAGGAGACAAAGAAAAAGAAGATCCTGTTTGTAGCCGGCGGCGTTGGCACGGCTCCGGTATACCCGCAGACAAAATGGCTGCATGAGCATGGCGTAGGCTGCGACGTAATTATCGGCGCAAAGACGAAGAATCTCGTGATCATGGAGGATAAGTTCAAATCTGTCTGTGACAACCTTTACATAACGACCGACGACGGTTCCTACGGAAGAAGCGGTATGGTAACGAAGGTGATCGAGGATCTGATCGAGCATGAAGGCAAGACCTATGATCACTGCGTGTCTATTGGACCAATGATCATGATGAAGTTCTGCTGCCTGACGACAAAGAAGTACAATCTGAAGACCGTTGTCAGCATGAACCCGATCATGGTAGACGGTACCGGTATGTGCGGAGCCTGTCGTATCCTTGTGGGCGATGAGGTGAAGTTCGCCTGCGTAGACGGTCCGGAATTTGATGGACATCTGGTAGACTTTGACGCGGCCATGAAACGCCAGACTCTCTACAAGACAGAGGAAGGCCGGGCGCTTTTGAAGCTGCGTGAAGGAGATACGCATCACGGCGGATGCGGGAATTGCGGAGGTGACAAATAATGGCTGCAGCAGGACTTAATAAGGTTCCGGTAAGAGAACAGGATCCGAAGGTAAGAGCGACAAACTTCAAGGAAGTATGTCTTGGCTACAATAAAGAAGAAGCGATGGAGGAAGCGACCCGCTGCCTGCACTGCAAGAACGCGAAGTGTATTGAGGGCTGCCCGGTCAATATCAATATCCCTGATTTCATCGCCGAGGTGAAAGAAGGCAATATCGAGGAAGCTTATAAGGTGATTTCCAAATCCAGCGCGCTTCCGGCAATCTGCGGCCGTGTATGTCCGCAGGAGAGCCAGTGCGAGGGCAAGTGTATCCGCGGCATCAAGGGCGATTCCGTTTCCATCGGCAAGCTGGAGCGCTTTGTCGCTGACTGGGCGAGAGAGAACGGCATCAAGCCGCCTGCTCCGGAGACAAAGAACGGCCGCAAGGTGGCAGTGATCGGTTCCGGCCCGTCCGGACTGACCTGCGCGGGCGACCTCGCAAAGCTTGGTTATGATGTGACCATTTTCGAGGCTCTGCATGAGCCGGGCGGAGTGCTTGTATACGGTATTCCGGAGTTCCGTCTTCCGAAGCTCGATGTCGTGGCGAAGGAAGTAGAGAACGTCAAGTCACTTGGCGTAAAGATTGAGACCAATGTCATCATTGGCAAATCCGTGACAATCGATGAGCTGCTTGATGAAGAAGGCTTTGAGGCAGTCTTCATCGGCTCCGGTGCGGGTCTTCCGATGTTCATGGGTATTCCGGGTGAGACCGCGAAGGGCGTGTTCTCTGCAAATGAATACCTGACCAGAAACAACCTGATGAAAGCGTTCCGTGAGGACTATGATACCCCGATTGTAAAGGGCAAAAAGGTCGCGGTAGTCGGCGGAGGCAACGTAGCGATGGACGCTGCGAGAACCGCGCTTCGTCTTGGCGCGGAGGTACATATCGTGTATCGCCGTTCTGAGGCAGAGCTTCCGGCGCGTGCAGAGGAAGTACACCATGCGAAAGAGGAGGGCATCATCTTTGACCTTCTGACCAACCCGACTGAGATTCTCGTGGACGAGAACGACGCTGTCTGCGGTATGCGCTGCATCCGCATGGAGCTTGGCGAGCCGGATGCATCCGGAAGAAGACGTCCGGTAGCAATTCCGGGATCTGAGTTTGACCTTGATGTGGATACCGTCATCATGTCGCTCGGTACCTCACCGAACCCGCTGATTTCTTCCACTACGATCGGCCTTGATGTCAACCGCAAGAAGTGCATCATCGCGGATGAGGAGACCGGAAAGACATCCAAAGACGCAGTATTTGCCGGCGGCGATGCCGTGACAGGCGCAGCGACTGTTATTCTTGCTATGGGCGCAGGCAAGGCGGCAGCGAAGGGCATTCATGAGTTCCTGAGCGCGAAGTAATACGTATTTCAAAGCTGGTTCGATGTAATAGTACTTTGTGGCAAGTGCGAAGTACTATGAATTTAAACAGTTACGAATGATTAAACAGGCATTTGTATCGGCCTGGCAGAAAATGAAGCTGCTAAGGCCGAAGGATGCCTGTTTTTTATCGTGCGCCCGGCGGCGCACGTTTCTAACCGGTGCAAGTCCGGAATCCGCCCGGTA
>JAJQHQ010000023.1 GCA_021199655.1 Lachnospiraceae bacterium
CTTTATATTTCGCCAGAAGACGGCTGACTACGATATCCAGATGCTGGTCGCCAAGACCATAAAGCAGAGTCTGGCGGTTCTCACCGTCATTGACCACCTTCAGTGTCAGATCTTCCTGTGCCATCTTCGCGAGTGCCTGAGCGACCTTGTCTTCCTCTCCGCGCACCTTCGGCTCATATCTCTTGTAGGTATACGGAACCGGTGTCTCGATCTTACCATAGGAAATCGGAGTTGCCTTCGTGGAAAGCGTATCACCCGTCGAGGCTTCTATCTTGCCGATGGCGCCGATATCGCCTGCGTGGAGCTCTTTTACTTCTACCGGCTTGCTGCCTTCCATCACATAGAGCTTGCCGACACGATCCTCAGAACCCTTTGCGTCATTGTAAAGGGTATCGTCGCCTTTGATTACACCGGAAGCCACCTTGATGAAGGAATATTTACCGATAAACGGATCCACAAGTGTCTTCCACACATAGGCGGATTTCGCTTTGGAGAAATCATAATTTGCTTCAAAGACTTCTTTGGTCTTTGTATTCACGCCCGCAAATTTACGCTTCTCCGGAGACGGCATATAGCTGACAATGTCATCCAGCAGGATCAGGATACCCTGCAGGTTGACGCTGGCGCCCATCGTCACCGGAACGATCGAGCCATCGCCTACATTCGTATGAAGGGCAGCCATGATCTCTGCTTCCGAGAACTCCTCGCCGTTAAAATAACGATCCATGAGGTCTTCACTTGTCTCGGCTACTGCCTCAATCAGGTTCTCGCGATATTTGTCCACATATTCCTGAAGGTATTCAGGAATCGGGCATTCCACCTTCTCCTGCTTGTTCACATATCTGCGGGCCGCCATCTTGACCACATTCACATAACCGACAAACTTCTCGTTCTCACGGAACGGCACATGAATCGGTGCGATCCTTTTTCCGTAAAGCTCCGTCAGAGACTCTACGACCTTACGGTAGCTGGCATTGTCAAAATCCATATTCGATACATAGAAGAAACGCGGAAGCTTAAACTTCTCACACAGATCCCATGCCTTCTGTGTGCCGACTTCCACTCCGTTCTTACCGTTTACAACAATCACTGCCGCATCCGCAGCCGCGCAAGCCTCAACAGCTTCACCTGCAAAGTCAAAATAACCCGGCGTGTCCAGAATATTGATCTTTGTATCACCCCAGATGATCGGAACCATCGTTGTGGTGATTGAAAACTTTCTCTTAATTTCCTCTTTATCATAATCGCTGATCGTATTGCCGTCAGTCACGCTGCCCAGCCGGCTGGTAATTCCAGACAGATAAGCCATGGCTTCAGTCAGGGTCGTCTTGCCCGAGCCGCCGTGTCCGAGAATTACGACGTTGCGGATCTTGTCAGTGGTGTAAACATTCATAATCTTCATCCTCCATTTTTATTTATTCGCTCATGCATCAAACGTGCACGTACCATACGAAACAGGCTGATAGATGCGCACTGCGCACATTCTATTTTATTCACAAACACGTTTTTGCCTCACATGGTTACATTTTACTAAAAATATACAAACAGTTCAAGCATTTTATTCAATTTTAACAATTTATTTTCATAGAGACTGGAATTGACATTATCCGCGTAAAATAGTAAAATTTTAATAAAAGTTCAGAACAGCATCGAAATGAAAAGACAGACAGAGCAGGTTTACCTGCTAAGGGCTGTATTTTCATTTCGGGATGGGCGGGCGCTGGACATCCAGTGGATGTCCGTTTAGCGCCGACCGAAGTGGAACGGAGACGCCCATCAAGCCTCAGGTGCTGAGCGCCAGTGGCGCTCAGCACCGACCGGAGCGGCAGCGGAGAATATGACATGCAGCGGCATATACCCTTCGAAGAAGGCGGTCTGTGGCCTGCTGTTCTGAAATATAATGCAACTCAGAAAGGATATCATTATGGAATTACATACATTCGGCTTTGTCGGCCTGGGGCTGATCGGAGGGTCACTTGCAAAAGCGTTAAAACGGTCTTTCCCGGACTGCCGCATTGCTGCATATACACGTACAGCCAAAACAACGGAAACTGCTCTGGCAGAAGGCATCATTGACAGGATCTGTTCCTCCACATCTGACATGCAGTTTGCAGACTGCGACTGTATTTTTCTGTGTGCACCCGTGGCCAGCAATGTCGCGGCTCTTGAACAGTTAAAAGACATTGTGCCGGAAGACTGCATTCTTACCGACGTCGGCAGCGTCAAGACAGATATTCATCTGGCAGTAGAGAGGCTGGGGCTGAACGGCCGTTTTATCGGCGGCCATCCAATGACCGGTTCAGAAAAATCCGGGCTGCAGTACGCGCAGGCTCATTTATTTGAAAATGCTTATTATATTCTGACGCCCTCGCCAGGGACACCGGACGAATGGACGGAAAGCATGCGAAGCCTTGCTGCTTCCACTGGCGCCCTGCCGATCGTTCTGGATTACAGGCAGCATGATTTTGCGACCGCAGCGATCAGCCATCTGCCGCATCTGATCGCTGCCGCACTGGTAAATACGGTACATGACCTTGATTCCAAAGAAGAACTGATGAAAACACTTGCGGCCGGAGGTTTTAAGGACATTACAAGGATTGCTTCCTCCTCTCCGGAGATGTGGGAGCAGATCTGCCTTACCAACAGTGACAACATAGCGGAAGTCATGGATACCTTTATCCGGCTTCTTACGGAATCGCGTGACGCTATGCGGGCGGGCGATGGCAATGCGATCTACAGCATGTTCGAAAAATCCCGTGATTACCGCAATTCCTTTTCATCCAGCGGCCCGGGAAACTTCAAAAAGACTTATCGCATTTACTGCGACGTTCTCGACGAATCCGGCTCGATTGCCTCGATCGCGGCTATCCTCGCGGCAAATGGTATCAGTATCAAAAACATCGGGATCGTACAGAGCAGAGAATTTGAGGAAGGCGTGCTTAGGATCGAGTTTTATGAGGAGGCGCCGTCTATGGCTGCTGCCAGACTGCTGCGTCAGCAGAACTATCAGGTGTGGGAACGGTAAAGCAGCGTTTTTCGGCCTTCAGTGTTATTACTTCTGTATTATTACTTTTGTATCAGCCTTCACAGTCACGAAAAAAACAGAATCGTTCATAAGAAAGGGAAAACCTGTCATGATCATCAAATACACTGCCCCGCTTCGCGGGGAGCTCTCCATCCCGGGAGACAAATCCATCTCGCACAGAAGCGTCATGTTCGGTGCACTAGCGGATGGGACAACCGAAGTTACTAATTTCCTGACCGGAGCAGACTGTCTATCGACCATCTCCTGCTTCCGGCAGATGGGAATAGAGATTGAACAAAAAGATACGCATGTATTGATTCACGGAAAGGGACTGCATGGTCTGAAAGCGCCGTCGGAGATTCTTGACGCCGGAAACAGCGGAACGACAGTCCGTCTGCTCTCCGGCATCCTTGCCGGACAGAATTTTGATTCTGTCATCACCGGAGACGAAACCATTCAGAAGCGGCCGATGAAGCGCGTTATGACGCCTCTCGCGAATATGGGGGCGGACGTCACTTCTGTACGGGGAAACGGCTGTGCGCCCTTGCAGATCCATGGGAAACGGCTGCACGGCGCGCATTATGATTCACCTGTTGCCTCTGCACAGGTGAAATCCTGCATCCTGCTTGCCGGACTCTACGCAGACGGTATTACCAGCGTCACGGAACCGGCTGTTTCGAGGAACCATTCTGAACTGATGCTGCAGTATTTTGGAGCGAATGTGAGGGCTGACATGGATAAAGAATCCAGTGCGGTCAGGAAAGCCGGTGCAGAATCACTTTCCGAAGTTTCAGGCAGCTGTCCTGCCGGAACAACTGCCGCCGGATTTACAGTTTCTATCTTCCCCGAGCCGAAGCTCACCGGTCAAAAGATATGCGTTCCCGGAGATATCTCCTCCGCGGCTTATTTCATCGCCGCGGCCTTACTCGTACCCGGCTCAGAGCTTCTGCTGAAAAATGTCGGCATCAATCCGACCCGGGACGGTATGCTTCGCGTCTGCCGTGAAATGGGGGCAGATATTACGCTTCTCAATGAGGATCACTCCGGGGCTGAGCCCTGTGCAGATCTCCTCGTACGCAGCAGCCATCTGAAAGCCGTAGAGATCGGCGGAGACATCATTCCTGCCCTGATCGATGAACTGCCTGTTCTGGCCGTTCTCGCCGCTTTCGCAGACGGCACGACCGTGATAAAAGACGCCGCCGAGCTGCGCGTCAAAGAATCAGACCGAATCGCTGTCATGGCCGAAAACCTGAACCGCATTGGCTGTCCGGTGGAAGCCACAAAGGACGGTATGATCATCACAGGCGGAAAACCGCTCCACGGCACTGTCATCGATTCCCATATGGATCACCGCATCGCATTGAGCTTCGCGGTCGCGGCACTGGCCTGTGAGGGCGAGACGGACATTCAGGGCGCGGAAATCGTCAACATCAGCTATCCGGGATTTTATGATGATCTGGCCGGAGTTTGTCGCTAAAGTTATACTTTTTGATATAAGTGCCGTATAATTATATTTGGGAATGATCTGCATGGATATGTTTTATTAATAAAATATTATTGATTAAAAAACGAAGCTTCGGCTTCGTTTTTTCGTTTCTTTTCATATTCACAACACATCCAGAACATATTTATTTTGTATTTTTTAACAGAATTCGTTCATCTTTCGTCAGAAGTCAGCATCCATAGATGAACGAAATAACACAGGAGAGAATTTATCATAAATGACCAGTGAAGAATACTACGAATTAATCATGCCTTATCAGGACGCCATGAATCTGCTGCTCGGCAGACTGGATGTTTTGAATCATTCTCTTTATAAAGAAAAGGGCTCATCCTCTAAACCGGTTCATACGGTCTATTCCCGTATCAAAAAACACCAGAGTCTTGATGAAAAGCTTGCAAGGCTCAGCCATGACGCAACGCCTTCGAATGCGCGTGAATTTTTGCAGGATATCGCAGGAATCCGTGTCATCTGCTATTTTGAGCAGGATGTTTACCAGATGATCGATGCATTAAAGAGACAAAACGATCTGATCGTAGTGAATGAGAAAGACTACATCATGCATCCAAAGCCAAATGGATACCGCAGTTATCATATTATTCTGGGCATTCCGGTGCGTTACATGGACGTTACGGAATATTACCCGGTTGAAATTCAGGTACGTACGCTGAGTATGGACTTCTGGGCGAGCATGGAGCACCGCATCAGCTATAAGCAGGATCGTCCTGACAAAGAACAGATTCAGGCGCAGCTGCTGAAATTCGCGGATACCTTAAAAGAGATGGAGCAAAGCTTCGAAATGTATAATGAAAACCGCCCCATTCTTTAATTTCGCTTTGCGAAAGGGGCGGTCTGCGTCGCCAATCAGAGATTGACGACATGTAATGAAAACCGGCCGCACACTTGACGCACAGCCGGTATTTTTACATTACATATTAGTTTATTAACGCATATCCCGCGATCAGTTCTGCTTTACATCCTTCATGGAAAAGCTCATGCGGCCCATCTTGTCCTTGCCGAGGCAGACTACCTTGACCTTGTCGCCAAGGGTCAGGACATCCTCAACGCGGTTGATACGGTGCTTTGCAATGCGGGAGATGTGGACCATGCCCTCTTTGCCCGGAGCAAACTCTACGAAGCAGCCGAAATCCTTGATGCTTACAACTACGCCGTCGAATACCTGTCCGGCCTCGAAATCAGTCACGATGATGCGGATCATCTCGGCAGCCTTGTCCATCATCGCCTGATCGGTACCGCAGATTGATACAAAACCGTCGTCATTGATATCAATCTTCACACCGGTGCGCTCAATGATCGTATTGATGGTCTTGCCTCTCTGGCCAACCACATCGCCGATCTTCTGCGGATCGATGGTCATCTGCATGATCTTCGGAGCATATTTGTTTACGGTAGGTCTCGGCTCGGCGATGCACGGCATCATGATCTCTTTGAGGATATACTCTCTCGCCTGATGGGTGCGGGAAATCGCTTCCTCAACGATCGGACGGGTCAGACCATGGATTTTGATATCCATCTGGATTGCTGTGATACCGTCCAGTGTACCGGCTACCTTGAAGTCCATGTCGCCGAAGAAATCCTCAAGGCCCTGAATATCAGTCAGTACGATGTAATCGTCATCAGTCTCTCCGGTCACCAGACCGCAGGAGATACCTGCTACCGGCTTTTTGATCGGAACGCCGGCCACCATCAGGGACATAGTAGACGCGCAGACACTGGCCTGTGATGTCGAGCCATTGGACTCGAAAGTCTCAGATACGGTACGAATCGCGTACGGGAATTCTTCCTCTGTCGGAAGTACCGGCATCAGGGCTTTCTCCGCCAGTGCGCCATGGCCGATCTCGCGGCGTCCCGGTCCTCTGCTGACCTTTGTCTCGCCAACAGAGTAAGACGGGAAATTATAATGATGCATATAGCGCTTGCAGTTAATATTGTCGTCCAGTCCGTCAATTTTCTGCACCTCAGAGAGCGGCGCGAGCGTCGTCACTGTGCAGATCTGGGTCTGGCCGCGGGTGAACATTGCGGAGCCATGCACTCTCGGAATAATATCAACCTCAGCTGCCAATGGACGGATCTGAGTGATCTCACGGCCGTCCGGACGCTTGTGATCCTTCAGGATCATCTTGCGGACTGTCTTCTTCTGATACTGATAAACAGCCTCAGAGAGAACAGCCAGCCATTCCTCATTGTCAGCAAATGCTTCCTCAAGCTTCGCCGTGATCTCGCGGATATTTGCCTCGCGAACCTGCTTTACATCAGTAAATACTGCCTTTTCCATCTCTTCCGGCGGCACGATCTTCTTGATCGCCTCAAACAGCTCATCCGGAACCGCGCAGCTCTCATATGCGTGCTTCGGCTTGCCAACCTCTGCCACGATCTTATCGATAAACGCGATCAGCTCCAGGTTTACTGCATGGCACTTATAGATAGCGTCGATCATGACATCATCTTTCACCTCATTGGCTCCGGCTTCGATCATAATAACTTTCTCACGTGTAGAAGCAACTGTCAGCTGCAGATCGCCCTTGTCCCACTGCTCCTGAGACGGGTTCACGATCAATTCACCGTTTACCAGGCCCATCTGCGTCATCGCGCACGGACCGTCAAACGGAATATCCGAAATGCAGGTTGCGATCGCGGTACCGATCATAGCGGTCAGCTCCGGACGGCATTCCGGATCAACAGACATGACCATATTGTCAAGAGTAACGTCATTGCGGTAATCCTTCGGGAAAAGCGGACGCATCGGGCGGTCGATGACACGGTCGGTCAGGACCGCGTTCTCAGAAGCCTTTCCTTCTCTTTTATTAAATCCGCCTGGGATCTTTCCTACCGCGTAGTATTTCTCCTCATACTCTACGCTGAGCGGGAAAAAGTCAATTCCGTCTCTCGGTTTCTCGGATGCCGTCGCCGTGCAGAGCACGGTCGTATCTCCATAGTGCATAAACGCGCATCCATTTGCCTGCGCGCCCACTCGTCCGATATCGACGGTAAGCGTTCTTCCGGCAAGCTCCATTGAATAGCTCTTGTACATGATTTTCTCCTTTTCTGATAAATGACGGTCAGGCCACACGGCCCTTCCGAAGGTTAAAGTTGCACAGGGGAAGAAAACTTTCTCCTGTCCGGTGGGGAGAACAATCACCAGCCAGAGCTCCGAAACTACTGAAAAAATGACAGTGGAAACCTCTTCTGTCAGCTTTTCAGTGGTCTCGGCCGTCGCTGTGTGATTGTCCGTGTGAACCGTCCTTTTGCTGCAGTTGAAATTTGTGTCAGGCGAAAAGCACGGATTCACTGTAAAAAGGGCGGATACATGGTCCGCCCTTTTGTAAACATTATTTTCTGATGCCAAGCTTTGCGATCAGCGTACGGTACCCTTCCAGATCTGTCTTCTTGAGATAAGCCAGCAGGCCACGTCTCTTACCAACCATCTTCAGAAGTCCTCTTCTGGAATGATGGTCCTTCGGATTCGCCTGCAGATGAGCGGTCAACTCCTGAATGCGCTCCGTAAGGATTGCGATCTGTACCTCCGGTGAACCAGTGTCACCCGGTGTTCTTGCGTACTCGTTGATAATAGCTGTTTTCTTTTCTTTGGAAATCATTGAAATATCCTCCTGATAAATAATGATGCAGCCGGACATTTCCGGTCTGCGTCCCGGTCTGCCTGATCGGGACAATATCGCCAGAAACCAGGAAACGGCTGGAGAAATCCTGCTTCCGGGCATCGGCTGTATGGCTGTATCTTTGCGGCCAAACCAAATCAGCCTCAAACACACACTTTTGTACTATAACACAAGATAAAATGTCAGTCAACCAGAAAATAAAATGTCAGTCAACCAGAAAATTACAGTAACTGTTCAGTACTCTTTAACAAATACAAATTACATCAGCTCCAGCAGGGCTTCTACATCTTCTTCTTTTGTCGCCCAGCTTGTAGCAAAACGATAGACCGCATGTGTATCATCTGTTTTTTCCCAGAAGCTTAACACCACATGCTCCCTCAGACGTTCTGCTTCACTGTCCTCAAGAATGATAAATTGCTGATTGGTTGGCGAGTCCAGATAAAAAGTACAGCCTTTTTGGCGAAATCCTTCCTTAAGCAGCATGGCCATTTCTATCGCGTGGCGGCTGATCTTAAAGTACAGATCATCAGTAAAAAGTGTATCAAACTGGATTCCGAGGAGACGGCCCTTTGCCAGAAGAGCTCCCTGCTGTTTTACCATTGTCATGAAACAGCGCGGCATATGATTCTTTGTAAAAACGACTGCCTCGCCGCAAAGTGCTCCCACCTTTGTCCCTCCGATATAAAAGACATCGCAGAGCTTCGCGATCACAGGCAGAGTAACGTCTGTTTCCGGACTCATAAGAGCATATCCGAGTCTGGCGCCGTCCATATAAAGCGGGATATGATACTCCCTGCAGATACCTGACAGTTCCTCCAGTTCTTTTCTGCTGTAAAGCGTTCCGTATTCTGTCGGATGTGAAATATATACCATGCCCGGATATACCATATGCTCATGATTCTCATCCTGCATAAAATGTACGAGATATTCTCTTAATTCATCCGCCCGAATCTTGCCCTGATGCTGCGGCAGCTGCAGTACCTTATGGCCATGCGCTTCGATAGCTCCCGCTTCATGGAGACTCACATGACCCGTCTGTGCCGCGAGAACGCCTTCATAAGCTTTCAGCATGGTATGGATGACGATCATGTTGGTCTGTGTACCGCCCGTCAGGAAAAAAATCTCCGCGTCCGGGCAGCTGCAGGCTTCTCTTATTTTGGCTTTTGCGCTCTCACAGTAGGGGTCGGCGCCATATCCCGTCAGCTTTTCCATATTGGTCTCCACAAGTCTCTGCAAAACCCTGTCATGGGCGCCTTCGATATAATCACTTTCAAATGACAGCATCCTGTTCCTCCTTCCTTATCCGATCATAAATTGTACCGCATCGCGTAACGCAGAAACAGCAGCACCCCGGCCACGATCAGCAGAACTCCCAGACTATTCAGGGCTATGGTCTGAAAATGCTCTTTATTTTCATGCAGGACAACATATTTTTCCGGGTCGTCCGGGTCGTAACAGAGCTGGATACGCTGTCCAAGCTCATACGGACAAGGATAAGCGTCTTCCTGATCGACCAGCTTGATCAGCTTTCCATCCGCAAAAAACTCGAATACTGCAGCCTGTCTGTTGCGGAAATACGCTTCCGCGTTGCGGTCGCGCTCAACCGGTATGATTTCCACCACCTTCGCATCAGCATAACCTGCGTATGGTCTCTTTTGTGCACTGTAAAATTTCAAAACCAGACCGGCAATATCCGCAGCCAGACCCAGGATAATGCATATAACCCCTTTTATCCATAAGCTATCTGACACCGAAGTACTCCTTTCCGGATCCGATATCCTGCTGCATCTGTGTTTTCAGTTCTTCCAGAGAATTAAATTTCTGTTCCGGACGACGGAACTTCCGCAGAAGTATACGGATATCCTGCCCGTAAAGATCATCCGACGTATCATACAGGAAGGTCTCAACTCCGAGGAATGTGCCGTCAACAGTCGGCTTATAGCCAATATTCGTGACACCATGTCTGAGACAGGATGTGAGGCCGTATTCCTGATCCTGTTCAGCGTATGACAGAACCACGTCACTGTAATAGACCCCAGGCGGAGGCAGTAATTTGTATGGTTCCGGCCTTAAATTGACAGTTGGTATTCCAATCTGATGCCCCAGATGCCTGCCATGTAAAACTGTACCTTCAACGGGAAACCAGAATCCGAGCAGCTCATGAACCAATTCCAGATCCGCACCGGAAAGCGCTTCCCGGATCCATGTGCTGCTGACTTTGCGTTTTTGATAGCGTTCCTCTTCCATCACACGAAGAGTGTAGCCATATTTGCTCTGCATTTTTTTTAAATATTTCACATCCCCCCGTCTTTGATAGCCAAACCGAAAGTCGCTGCCGACCACGATCACTTTTGCGTTCAGCTGACGGCAGAGTACTTCTGAAATAAAAGCCTCCGGTTCCATCCCCAATATTTCCGGGACAAACGGGCAGCGGATCATACAGTCCATTCCCTGCGTTTCCAGAATATGTCTCTGTTCTGCAGAAGTAAGCAGCACCGTCCGGTCATCCGGAGCAATCGCAAAAACAATACCGTAAAATCCTTCCTGCTGCAGCCGCAGGACCTCCCTGATCAGCTTCTGATGGCCTTTATGCAGCCCGTCAAATTTTCCCAATGTCACAGCAGCCCCAAATTGCGGAGCGATTATAGAATTTTTAAAATCAATTGTATCGTGTATATATCTCATTCGTCACCAGACGATCCCTTCTCGTATCTGTTCAGCATCATCACTGCTAATTGTTTAGCCATATCACAAAAACATCTTCCTGGCTCTCCAGTCGTTTTTCTCCTTGTTATACTCATAGACTGCAAGAAATTCTCCATTTTCTCCGTACAGACGAACCCGGTTGGACGCTTTCTGTCCATCCTGATCTGTATGCGAAAGAGATTTCTTCCGGCAGCCGGTCATCATACGGCACGAAACAGGGTTACCGTTGCGCACAAACCGCTCTGCATCTGTTGTCAGCTCAACCGCTTCCAGTCCGCTGAAGACAAAATCTGTCGGACAGACACACTCGTCCAGACGGTTTTCATCCCGCAGATTTTCGATTTCGGAAAGACGTAAGGAGTCAGCAATGTCAAAAGGTCCCACCTCTGTGCGAAGCAGATCGGACATACATCCGCCGCAGCCCAGCTTCTGCCCGATGTCATGACAGATCGTACGAATGTAGGTGCCTTTTGAGCACTTAATGATCATCTGCACCTCAATCACGGGAGTTGCCGTATCCGCGAAGTCTGCCTCCCAGACAGGGCGGGAAAATGCTTCGGCAATATTCTCAATCTGAATATCATAAATCCGGATCGCACGAGGTTTTCGCTCCACCTCGACGCCCTGCCGCGCAAGTTCGTACAGTTTCTTTCCGTTCACCTTCAATGCCGAATACATCGGCGGAATCTGCAGATTCTCACCGATAAAGCTCTCAATACAGCTTCGGATACTGTCACTTGTCAGATGCATCGCTTCTTTGTACTCTTCGGATTGTATTTCATGCAAAAAAAACGGGCATCTGGTCAATACCGTCCCGGTCATATCCTGCGTATCTGTTGTGATTCCCAGAAGCATCGTCGCGCGATATTCTTTATCCCAGTCGGCCAGCAGATCACACACCCTGGTCGCTTTCCCGAGACAGACCGGAAGAACTCCCTGTGCTTCCGGATCCAGAGTACCCGTATGCCCGATCTTCTTCTGATGCAGGATTCCACGCAGCTTCGCTACCACATCATGTGAAGTGAAGCCGCGTTCTTTGTATATATTAATTATTCCATCCATGTTTCCCTCTTGTGCAGAAACGCATTACGAACAATGAACGAACTGTTTTTCCATATGCAGCGTAATATTGTTTACCACATCATAAATGCTTCCCTGCATCGTACAGCCGGCCGCGCGCACATGGCCGCCGCCGCCAAAGTAACTGGCAATTACACTCACATCGATCAGATTTTTCGATCGCAGGCTTACTTTGTATTCGTTCGTCCCTGTCTCATACAGAAAAATCGCTGCTTCCGTGCCGGATGTCTGCAGCAGGTTTTCCACAATGCCATCCATGTCAGACTGGGTGACATTGTAAAACTTCATGTCCCTGGCCTTAATTGCACTGAAGATGACTCTGCCTTCCATCAAAAGCATGCTCTCAAGCAGCGCGCGCCCCAGAATCTGCTTCTGATAGTATGTCTTATCGTAAAAAGTCGCGCTTAAGATTGAAGGAAAATCTATGCCGCGTTCTATCAGTTTTGCAGCAATCCGCATCGTCTGCGGCGACGAACAGGAATAACGGAACACACCTGTATCATGTGCAATACCCATATACAGCGCCTCCGCCGCGTGGATGGGAATTTTCTCTTCATCCAGTACTGTGAAAACAAGCTCACTGGCGGAGCTTGCGTCCGGAACAATATAGTTCACGTCAGCGAAACCTCCGTTACTGACATGATGGTCAATGCAGATAGTATGTTTCGCGTTTTTCCTGTATTTGTCGGCAGCCCCCAGCCGTCTTTCATCCGCACAGTCAAGGCAGAAGAACAGATCGTATGACACATCCTCACTGTAATCTGTACAGATCTCGTCTACGCCATATACGGACTGAAACGCCTTGGGGATTTCCTCTAAATAGATGCGGACCTGAATCTCCGGAAAATTTTCACGGAGATACAGGTATAATCCAAGACAGGAACCGATCGCATCCCCATCCGGGCGAATGTGTCCTGCCATTGCTGCGGTCTTAACTCCCTGTAGTTCCTGTGCAAGATTGATCATATCGGTTCCCTCCATTTTTACAGTAAACGGTGTAAGTCGTTTTATCTCAGGTATCAGGCTCTTCACGGTTCTGCGCCGCCTGTTCATCAGATTCAATTACTTCATTGATCTTTCTGGTCATATTCACGCCATACTCGATGGACTGATCCAGAATAAATTCAATCTCCGGTGTATTGCGAAGATTCACCCTATGGGCAAGCTGGCGCCGGATATATCCCAGAGCGCTGTTTAGCCCTTCCAGTGTATCCGTGCAGGCTTTGTCGTCTCCCAGCACGGAAATCCAGGCTTTGCAGGTCTTCAGATCCGGGGCGACCTCCACGGATACGACCGAGGTCATCGGTGCGATCCGCGGATCCTTGATCTCCCGTTGGATGATCTCAGACAGTTCTTTCAATACTTCCCCGTTGATACGGGTGTTTTTGATGCTGTTTTTTCTCATCTCGGAACCTCTACCATGACATAGGCTTCCACCTTGTCTTCTTCTTTGATCTCATTAAACTTGTCAAATACAAAGCCGCACTCATAACCGGCCTTTACTTCCTTCACGTCATCCTTAAACCGCTTCAGAGATGCCAGAGCGCCTTCGTAGATCAGCTGATCCTGACGGAAGATCCGCACCTTGCAGCCTCTCTGGAAAACACCATCCAGCACATAGGAACCGGCGATCGTACCGACTCCGGAAGCCTTGAAGAGCTGACGGATTTCTGCATGGCCGATGATCTTCTCCTCATAGACCGGATCAAGCATGCCCTTCATGGCAGCTTCAACATCCGCAATCGCGTCATAGATGACACGATAAAGGCGGATATCGACATTCTCACGCTCTGCAGTGGCCTTGGCCATAGCATCCGGACGAATGTTAAAGCCGATGATGATCGCGTTCGAAGCTGAAGCAAGGATCACGTCAGATTCATTGATTGCTCCAACTCCGCTGTGGATGATCTTCACTACGACTTCTTCGTTGGACAGCTTCAGCAGGCTCTGTTTTACAGCCTCCACAGAACCCTGAACATCCGCTTTGACGATCAGATCAAGCTGTTTCAGCTTGCCTGCCTGAATCTGGGAATAAAGGTCATCCAGAGACATCCGCATCTTTGTATCTTCAAGCATACGCTCCCTGCCTTCACTGATGAAGGTCTCAGCGAAGCTGCGTGCTTCTTTTTCACTGTCCATGCTGATGAAGATCTCACCTGCATTCGGCACATCAGAAAGGCCAAGCACCTCCACAGGTGTCGACGGACCGGCCTCTTTCACACGGCGGCCCTTATCATCCATCATCGCCCGGATTTTTCCGTGACAGGAGCCGGCGGCAATCGGATCGCCGACATGCAGCGTACCCTTCTGGACAAGAACTGTGGCTACCGGTCCTTTCCCCTTATCAAGCTCAGCCTCAATCACAAGTCCGCGGGCTTTGCGGTTCGGGTTGGCTTTCAGTTCCAGCACATCCGCGGTCAGAAGGATCATCTCCAGAAGGTTGTCAATGCCTTCGTGCGTATGAGCCGATACAGGAACCATGACCGTACTGCCGCCCCAGTCCTCCGGAATCAGTTCATATTCAGAGAGTTCCTGTTTTACGCGTTCAATATTCGCGCTGGGCTTATCAATCTTATTGATGGCGACGATAATCTCGATCCCTGCTGCCTTGGCATGATTGATGGCTTCAATTGTCTGCGGCATGACACCATCGTCTGCCGCCACCACAAGAATCGCGATATCCGTAGAGTTTGCGCCCCGCATTCGCATTGCCGTGAATGCCTCATGTCCCGGCGTATCCAGGAATGTGATCTTGCGTCCATCAATAGAAACCACATAAGCACCGATATGCTGTGTAATACCTCCGGCCTCTTTGTCAATGACATGTGTATGCCGGATCGTGTCAAGCAGGGAAGTCTTGCCGTGATCGACATGCCCCATCACGCAGACCACCGGCGGCCGCGCGATCATATCGTCCTCGGATTCTTCTTCTTCCTTTAAGAGTTCACCGATTACATCCACCTTTTCTTCTTTTTCACAGATACAGTTGAACTCCAGCGCGATCTCTTCCGCTTTGTCGAAATCAACTTCCTGATTGACCGTAACCATCTCGCCCTGCATAAAAAGCTTTTTCACGATTACGGATGCGGTGACTTTCATTGCCTCCGCAAGCTCTGAAATTGTCATTTTTTCCGGAAGAGTGATGGTGCGGATCGTCTCCTGCGGTTTCTCCTGTGGCTTCGGAGCCGGCTTCACCGGCTGGCCTTTCCTTTGTGTAGTCTTCTGACCATTTTTCTGTGTATTTTTCTGACCGGGACGTACATTTTTCTCCATCCGGTCGAGCTTTTCACCTTTATTCGCACGGTTGCGGTCGCCGCGTTCCGTGCGCTTTCTGCTCTCCTTCTCCAAAGGCTTCGTATCGCCTGACGATTTCGAAACTCCAATGCCGCGGCCGCCCTGGCCGCCTCTGTTGTCAGAGCTTCTGCCATAACCGCTCTGACCGCCGCGGTTATCAGAGCCTCTTCCGTAGCTTCCCTGATTGCCTCTGCTGCCGTCTGAGTTTCTGCCATAGCTTCCCTGACTGCCTCTGTTGTCAGAGCTTCTGCCATAGCTTCCCTGATTGCCTCTGCTTCCGTCTGAGCTTCTGCCATAGCTTCCCTGATTGCTTCTGCTTCCGTCTGAACTCCTGCCCTGACCATTTCTGCCGCCTCTGCCGTCAGAATTTCTGTTCTGACCGGATCGGCCATCCTGCGGACGACGGTCGGAAGTCTGGCGTGATCCGGATTGTCCCTGACGACTCACACCCTGCGGTTTTTCCGTACTTACAGTACCTGCCGTGTTCAAAGATCCTGCGGAATTCACGGACTGCGCATTCATCTCCGTACGGGCAGCAGCAGTTTTCGTATCCGTGGCGGAACCGGCAGCACTCTGCGGTTTCAGATTCTCAGATGCTCCGGAAGCTCCCTGCGCTCTCACAGCAGCTCCCTGCGCTCTCACGGTTTCCCCGGCACCCACAGCAGCCTGCCCTCTGGCAGAGCTCTGCGAAGCAGCAGTACCCTTCTGCACGGAGCCTGCATTGCCCTGAACTCTTTTATCAGATGCAGTTCCGTCTGCAGCATGTAATCTGGAAGCAGCATCATTTTGCACTCTGGTGCCAGCCGTCCCCAGAGGTCTGCTTCCGGTCGTCACACCCTGCCCTCTGGCAGGCACTGTACCCTGAGGTCTGGCTCCCGCTGCTCCCTGAGGTCTGGCTCCTGCCATGCCCTGAGGCCTGCTTCCTGCTGTGCCCTGTCCTCTGCCTGCACCCGCCCCTCTTGCTCCGGGCGCAGCCGCCTGACGACTGCCCTGAGGTCTTGGCCGTCCGCCGGGCTTTACCATTCCCGTCTTGCTGTTCTGAGGGCGGAACACCTGTATGATATTCTTTTTCTTAGGCGGTCCCGCAGGCTTCTGCTCAGGCTTTTCAGCAGCCTGTTCCACAGCTTTTTCGCCGTTCTTTACCGCTTTCGGATCCTGATTATTCTGCATATGTTCATCCTCCTTCGTATGATTCATAGAACCTTTTATTTCCGAATCTGCCATTCTCATAACCTCCCTTAAATCCCTTTGTCTCCTTCGCCTGATACCCCCGCGTCCGCACGCGGAACACCAGCCTGAACCAGCTTTTTCTCTATTGCTTTCGCAAGTCCCTCGTCTGTCACCGCCAGAACCACACGAAAATCAGTACCTGATGCCGCTCCCAGTTCATCACGGGATCCATACAGGTATGCGGGTATCTGATAAAAGGAACACATATTTTGAAATTTCTTTCTCGTATTTCCGGAAGCTTCCGGAGAAATCATTACGAGACTGGCTCTGTCGGATTTCACCGCTGCCTCTGTCAGAAATTCACCGGAGGCAATTTTGTCTGCTTTTTTAGCGATACCGACAAGTGAAAGTACGCTATCTCTTTTCAAATGTTTCAATCTCCTTTTTCAGGCTTTCATAGGCTTCTTCCGGAATCCTGACCTTAAGCGAACGTTCCAACCCCTTACTTCGCATAGCCTTCTCCAGACATTCCCGGCATGGACACAGATAGGCGCCCCTGCCGTTTTTCCGACCGGTCGCATCCAGAAGGATCTCCCCTTCCGGTGTGCGCAGTATACGAAGTAATTCTTTTTTATTTTTCATTTCCTGGCAGCCCGTGCATTTCCGCACAGGAACCTTCCTTACTTTAGCGGGCATCTCTATTCCTCATCGCTTTTTGCGTCGAAAGCGATGTCCTCGTCTTCGTATTCGCTTTCGATGGAACTATCAGCTTCATATGCTCCGTCCTCGGCGTAAGCATCGTCCTCGGCATAAGCATCATCTTCGGCATACTGATCTGTGTAGTAGCCGTCCTCGTCATAATACTCATCATCGTAATAGTCTTCTTCATATTCAAGCAGATCACCGGATTCACGAGCCTGCGTCTCGTTTTTGATGTCGATCTTAAATCCGGTCAGACGGGCGGCAAGACGGGCATTCTGTCCTTCTCTGCCGATAGCAAGTGAAAGCTGATAATCCGGAACGACGACTTTGGCCGTCTTTTCATCCGGGTCAGCGAGAACCGTAATGACCTTTGCCGGACTCAACGCATTCTCGATCAGCAGAGCAGGGTTCTCATCCCAGTTGATGATATCGATCTTTTCGCCATTCAATTCATCTACCACAGCATTCACACGAGATCCGTTCAGACCGACGCACGCCCCTACCGGGTCGACATCCGGATTGTTCGACCAGACTGCAATCTTCGTTCGGCTGCCGGCTTCTCTGGCAATACTCTTGATTTCCACCGTACCGTCACGAACCTCCGTCACTTCCTCCTCAAAAAGACGCTTGACCAGCTCCGGATGCGTTCTGGAGACCTGAATTCTCGGTCCCTTAGGTGTATCCTTTACCTCAAGAACATAGACTCTGATGCGCTGGTTCGGCCGATAGGACTCGCCGCGGATCTGCTCTTCAGCAGCCAGTGTAGCATCGGCGCGTCCGAGATTGATACTGATATTTCTGCCAAAATAGCGCTGCACCACACCGGTCACAACATCATGTTCTTTCTCATAATATTCATTGTACAGAACCTTGCGCTCTTCCTCTCTGATCTTCTGAAGGATCACATTTTTCGCATTCTGAGTCGCAATACGGCCGAATTCCTTGGATTTAATATCGACACGGACAGTGTCGCCAAGCTCGTATCTGGAATCGATCAGCTTTGCTTTTGTGAGACTGATCTGAGCCAGCTCATCCTCCACCTCTTCGACAACGGTCTTCAGGGCATACACCTCATATTCACAGGTATCCGGGTCAATGTTGACCACTACGTTGTCCGCCTCAGTCTTCCAATTGTTCCTGCAGGCCTGAATCAATGACTGCCTGATCGCGTCCAGCAGAGTTTCCTTGCTGATATTTTTTTCCTTTTCCAGTATCGTAAGTGCTTCCAACAACTCGTTATTCATTTTGTTTTTCCTCCTGTCAGAAATCAAATGCCAGGCGAATCAGCGCAATATCCGCCCGCTGAAACAACATGGTCTCCATATCGTCTGTCTCTATCGTGACTGTATTTTTATCAAATTCTTTTAAAATACCGGTAAATTCTTTCCGGTGATCGATCTGATGAAATGTGCGGATCTCCACTTTTTCGCCGATGCTGCGTTCAAAATCTCTGTCTTTTTTCAGCGGCCGTCCAAGCCCCGGAGAGCTGACTTCGAGAATATACGTATCCTCGATAAAATCCTGCTCGTCAAGCAGGTCACTTAAGCTCCGGCTGATCAGTTCACAGTCGTCGATAGTGATACCGCCCGGCTTATCAATATAAGCACGCAGATACCAGCTTCCGCCTTCTTTTACATACTCGACGTCCACCAGTTCAAACCGGTGCTGTTCCATCAATGGCGCAAGCAGCGCCTCCGTCTTTTGTTCGTATATTTCTCGTCTACTCATGCACATCCCCCGGATTAGCGGACAGAAACCCGGAATCAGCCCTGTCTCGCAGGCATCATTAAGAAATCCGGCAGTTTCCTGTCCCATAAAGAAGAGTGGACCGATCGGCCCACTCTTCTATGATTAACGGTTATTGAATTCTAAAGTATGATAGCACCAATCTGCAGTAATTGCAAGCATTTTCCATCGTATTCCGGATATTTTTGCTGTTTCTTTTTTTAATCATATAGCTCTATTCAAAAGAATTCTCGCAGGTAATCTCAATGATCGTATCTTTTTCAAAATAGGAATCTTCGCCGATATAGACCTCCACCTCACAGCCATAGCCATAAGACGGAGAATTGTAGGTATAATAGCGGAAGCTTGTACTGTCGCTGACTTCATATTCCATGCCTGCTTCGTCCAGGGTCGCCAGGAATTCTTCCTCTGTAATACCAATCCGCACACCGCCGGGAAGAGCACCATCCATATCCAATGTATAGCCGCCGACTGTCAGCTCCTCGATCCAGCAGTATTCGGGGAGCGTAGCGTAATCCTCCTCGTTCGTCACTGTCGTAGAAAATGTCTGATTATCCTTACGCAGATAAATCCAGCCATAATAATGTGCTGCAACCACGGAATCGCTGTCGTCCTCTACGATCTCCCATCCGTCCTCAAGAAGTACGCTCACCGGTACGGGAAGGGTATACACTTCACCAGCCAGCTCAATCTCATAAGCGGTAAGGTCATCGCTTAACGAGTCCGGCTTCACATAAGCCATCACACTCTGCGGTTCTTCTTCGCTCACCTCTCCCACATCATAGCCGTCCGGCTCAACAAATTTCCGGACCATAATATCCTCAAGCACACCGCTTTCCTTATAAACGGTCAGCTCGACTTCTTCGTTGTAATCTTCCTGATACGTATACTCGGTATAAAGTTCTCCCTCATAGGTATCTGTCGGAGTGCCGTATGCGGCAGCAATGTCATCCAGAGTGGAAACGCCTTTCACGATCCCGCAGGGAAGCTCTACCGAACTGTCAGTATCTTCCCAGTAATAATTGTCAATCGAGATGCCGGCAACAATACAGTCCTCAATCGAAACGGTATTAATTCCGAGATTCAGGATATATACGGAGCACCGCAGATCATCCTTCGTAAAATAATAAAAGCTGTACGTATAGGGATCCAGAGTGTCCTCTGTGTCATCCAGTGTCCATCCGTAAGAGGTAAAATCCTCATACATCATAGGAAATGTGTAGACATCATCGTCAATCGTAATCTGATAGTCCATCCAGCTTTCGTCATCTTCTGAGGACTCCGAGACAGTCTCACTCTCCTGTGCCTCTGTCACATCCTCTTCTGCAAAAGCGGATGCTCCGTTAAATACAAGGGCTGCTCCCAGCAGCAAAACAAAACATTTCCTTTTCATAATCGTTCCCCCATTGTAAAATTTCCGCGCTGTTTTCCGACAGGATTTCACTATTACAAAAAAATACCTGTAACGAATCCACATTTCATCGCCACAGGCAAATCAATCATTGTTCGAGCAACATGGAAAAGCGGATAACGAGAATCGAACTCGCCTCCCCAGCTTGGGAAGCTGGTGTTCTACCGATGAACTATATCCGCAGATGATCAGGAAGCTTTTCCTGCGAATGATTATATACCAGCTTCTCAAAATTTACAAGGACAATTTTAATTTTTTTATTCTACAGTCACACTTTTGGCGAGGTTCCGGGGTTTGTCGACATCAAGGCCCTTTGCAACGGATACGTAATAACCGAGCAGCTGCAGCGGAACTACAGCCAGGGAAGCCGCAAAATGCGGGTCGGTCTTTGGTATATATACCGTGAAATTAACATGGTCCTCAATCGCGTAATTCCCGTAACTGGTCAGACCAAGCAGGTAGGCGCCGCGGCTCTGTGTTTCCACCATGTTGCTCACGGTCTTCTCATAAAGATCATTCTGTGTCAGCACGCCAATGACCAGTGTACCTTCCTCAATGAGTGAGATGGTTCCATGCTTCAGTTCGCCGGCTGCGTACGCTTCGGAATGGATATAGCTGATCTCCTTCATTTTCAGACTGCCTTCCAGCGAGATTGCATAATCCAGCCCTCTGCCAATAAAGAAAATATCTTTCGCGTTGGCAAATTTCGCGGCAAACCATTGCAGCCGCTCCTTGTCGTCAAGGATTCTGGTAATCTTGCCCGGAATGGTCTCAAGCTCTGCAAGCAGAGAAGCACATTCCTCTCCGGTCAGCGTTTCCCGGACAGTTCCCATCTTCAGAGCCAGCAGATAACCGGCAATCAGCTGGGTGCTGTACGCTTTTGTCGTCGCCACTGCAATCTCCGGACCTGCAAGCGTGTAAAATACATGATCCGCTTCCCGCGCGATCGAGCTTCCGACCACATTCACGATCGCCAGAGTACGGAGCTGATGTTCCTTCGCCTTGCGGAGCGCCGCCAGAGAATCCGCTGTCTCTCCGCTCTGACTGATCACGATCACCAGACCGTCAGGATCCAGAATCTGGTTGCGATAACGGAACTCCGAAGCCAGATCCACGCGTACCGGAATACGGGCAAGGTCCTCGATCACATACTGTGCCGCCATACCGACATGATATGCGGAGCCGCAGGCCACAATGTAGATCTGCCGGATGCTGCGGATCATTTCATCGGTAAGCCTAATGGATTCAAAATCCAGCATACCGTCCTTCACTACCGAATGAAGCGTATCTTCCACCGCCTTCGGCTGTTCGTGAATCTCTTTCATCATGAAATGTTCAAAACCGCCTTTTTCAGCAGCCTCCGCATCCCACTCGATCGTAATCGGCTGTTTTTCTACCAGATCGCCGTTCAGGTCATAAAATTCGACCGTATCCTTTGTGAGCCGCGCCATCTCCAGATTATCGATATAATAAACGTTCCTGGTATGCTTTAAAATTGCCGGCACATCGCTCGCCACAAAAGATTCCCCGTCCGTGACACCGATGACCATCGGGCTGTCCTTCCGTGCCGCATAAATCTCGCCCGGATAGTCTTTAAACATCACAGCAAGTGCATAAGAGCCGCGGATACGCACCATGGATTTGGCCAGCGCGTCAATCGGTCCGATCTGATATTTTTTGTAATAATAGTCAATCAGCTTTACAGCCACCTCAGTATCCGTATTTGAATAAAATGAGTAGCCATTCCGCGTAAGCTTATCTTTCAGTTCCTGATAATTCTCAATAATTCCATTGTGGACAGCTACAATTTCCATGTCTCCAGCCACGTGGGGATGTGCATTGATCTCCGAAGGTTCTCCATGTGTCGCCCAGCGGGTATGACCGATACCGCAGGTTCCCCGCATAGCCGTTCCCTCATTTGTCTTTTCTGAAAGTACGCGAAGACGCCCCTTCGCCTTTACGACTTCCGTCCTTTTTTCACCATCACGAACTGCAATTCCTGAAGAATCATAACCTCTGTATTCCAGCTTTGACAGTCCGTCCAGAAGAATGGGGGCTGCCTGCTGTTCTCCCGTATACCCTACTATTCCGCACATAATCTGTCTCCTTCCCTACTGATAAAAGAACGATCACGGCGCATTCGGGCGCCGTTGTCGGGCAGCAGCGTCTGCAGTGAAAAACTCTCAGCTGCGGCTGCCATCCAGCATATACAAAAGCGCATTGCAGATACAGGCGGCGACATTGCTGCCGCCCTTGCGCCCTCTGGCAACAATATAGGGGATATCCGTCTGCATGATCAGTTCTTTGGACTGCACCACATTGACAAAGCCGACCGGTACCCCAATAATGAGCTGAGGACGGATTTTTTCTTCACAAATAAGCTCATAAAGCCGGATCAGAGCAGTGGGCGCGTTGCCGACTGCATAGATCAGCGGGTGATCCAGCGCGGCAGCTTTATCCACGCAGACAGAAGCCCGTGTCACGCCAAGGCTCTTCGCCCGCTGAGCGACTTCTTCATCTGCCATAAAACAGTGTGCCTCGCCTCCCGCTTTTTTCAGGCTCGCTTTATTAATGCCGGAGAGTGCCATGTTGGTGTCCGTAATGATCCACGCTCCATTTTTAAGCGCTTCGAGAGCACGGGATACCACACCATCTGAAAAACAAAGATTATCAATATAATCAAAATCCGCTGTCGTATGGATCACACGCTTCACAATCATTGCCCGCTCATCGTCGGCGATCCTGTCTCCCGCCTCTTCCGTGATAATGGAAAAGCTGCGGCGCTCAATATCCATCGGCCCCAGACGTTCGATATCATCAGGGGTAATCCTGTTCCGTCCATCTCTCTTATAATTTCCGGCGCCGGGTATTTGCTTATCTTCCATCTGAGTATTCCTTTCCGGTGTATCATGGCTCTTACATTGCTCAAACCTTATATCCGTGAATCAGCTTCGCTTTGCCTGTCCGTATTAATCCTGCGCGACAACTTCACGGTAAAATTCTGTATAATCCGTTCTTCCGGCCTTTGTGAACGCAATCGCGGTACGCGGATGCTGATTTAAAATACCGGTCATCAGATACTGCAGGTCATATCCCCAGATGGCACCTTCCTTCTTAAGCTGACCGATGTACTCGTCAACGAACTGGATCACAGGAAAAATTTTATATTTCGGATTGCGCAAAAAACCGAGAAGCAGCTCCATCGCACAGTTGCCCGCACCGCGTCCCATACCCGCGTAGGTGCCATCCAGCCAGTCCGCACCGTCTCCGACAGCCTCAATCGTATTGGCAAACGCCAGCTGCTGATTGTTATGTGCGTGGATACCGACCTTTTTGCCGTATTTAGCAGCAAAATTCATATAAAGATCCGCAATACGGGCGATCTGTTCCGGGTACAGCGATCCATAGCTGTCCACGATGTAAACAACATCTACCGGCGTCCTGCCCAGAAGATCAAGAGCGACTTCCAGATCTCCCTCCTGCGCGTTGGAGATAGCCATGATATTGCAGCTTGTCTCATACCCCTTGGCGTGCGCGTCCTCAATCATCTCCACCGCACCCGGGATTGTGTTCAGATAGGTAGCGACGCGGATCAGATCGATCGGACTGTCAGCACGATTGATGATATCTGTCTTATAATCACAACGGCCGACGTCTGCCATAACGGAAATCTTCAGATCCGTATTGTTATCCCCGACAATAGCGCGGATGTCGTCGTCACTGCTGAATTTCCACTTGCCGAATTTGTTCGGATCAAACATATCGCGGGAAGCCTTATAGCCAAATTCCATATAGTCCACACCGGCTTTCAAATTCGCCTGATACAATGCGCGGACGAACTCATCGGTAAAATAGAAGTCATTTACCAGTCCGCCGTCACGCAGTGTGGCGTCCACCACCCGTACGCTTTCACGATACTCCATCAGCTTCGATATCTCTTTCATTTTAGGTTTCTCCTTCGTTCATTTATTCTGTGATCATCTCTGTTTTCAGCCGTACTGTTTAGCAGCAGTATTGCTGATCAGTCTCCATTTAAAATATGATAAATCGCATCCATATCGAGATTCGCTCTTAATCCGTCAGCCAGAAGATCATATTGTGTCTCCTTGAAAGCGGCAAAATCCATGGATGTACCTATCTCTTCTGTGAGATTCTTCGCTTTGGCCAGTGACCGGACAACCGCCGTACAGACCTCTTCCCGGTCAAAAACACCATGGATGTAGGTGCCGTAGACGTTATCCTTCCATGCACCTTCCTGCTTCTTCACGCCGGAGATCGTATCCTGAATGGATGTCAGACTCTGCGGCACTGTCTTACAATGAGCTTTTTGCGTGTCAGACCCACTGGAGCCTGTTTGCGAAGATAAGGAATCAAAAGTCTCCCTCTGGCAGGGCGATGACCTCCCCATATGGATCTCATAACCACGAACCGGTACGCCGGAAAGCCCTGATAATACGCCTTCTGTTGAAAGAAAGATTCCTTCGATACGGGTTCTCGATTTTTCACTTTCAAATACCGTGTCCATATCGAGCAGTCCCATGCCGCGGATCGTGCCTCCCTCTTCCACGCCTTCCGCATCCGTGATCGTCCTTCCGAGCATCTGGTAGCCGCCGCAGATCCCGAAGATCACAGTGCCGGCCTGATGCGCCTTCAATATCGCAGCCTCCAGACCGTTCTGCCGCAACCAGAGCAGATCACGCATTGTATTTTTGGTGCCGGGGAGGAAGATCAGATCCGGCGTCCCCAGATCCCGCACAGAAGAAACATAACGCACGGATACCCCTTCAATGCTCTCAAATACATTGAAATCCGTAAAATTAGAAATACGGGGAAGCCGGATCACCGCCAGATCGATCAGAGCCACTTTCCCGGAATCCTGCGTCGTACCCTCTCCTTCCAGCCGTTCACTTAAGGAATCCTCATCCTCCAGGCTGACATGCAGATAGGGTGTCACGCCAACGACCGGGATACCGGTCAGGTTCTCCAGCATCTCCACGCCCGGGTCAAGAATGGATTTGTCGCCGCGGAATTTGTTGATGATCAGTCCTTTGATCCGTTTTTTTTCCTCTTGTTCCAGAAGCTCCGTCGTCCCATATAGCTGTGCAAAAACACCCCCTCGATCGATATCGCCGACCAGAAGCACAGGCGCGTCAGCCAGCTTCGCCATTCCCATATTCACAATATCATCCTGCTTGAGATTGATCTCGGCGGGGCTGCCCGCGCCTTCGATCACAATAATATCGTATTCCCGGTCCAGCGATTCATATGCTTTCATAATATCCGGGATCAGGCTTTTTTTCATTTTAAAATAATCGCGGGCGTTCATCGTGCCGAGCACCTCGCCATTCACGATAACCTGCGAGCCAATGTCATTCGTAGGCTTTAAGAGGATGGGATTCATCGCCACCACCGGTTCCACACCGGCGGCCTCCGCCTGCATGACCTGCGCGCGTCCCATCTCCAGTCCTTCCTTCGTGATAAAGGAATTCAGCGCCATATTCTGTGATTTAAAAGGAGCCACCCGGTATCCGTCCTGCCGGAAAATACGGCAGAGTCCGGCCGCGATCACACTTTTGCCGACATTCGACATCGTCCCCTGTATCATGATTGCTTTTGCCATTTGTCACACTCCTCTAAACACTGCCGGATCACTTTAACAAGTTCTTCATTCTCTGCCTGGCTTCTCACACAGACCCGAAAATACCCCCTGCCGTCGCCCGAAAACTCCAGTCCCGGAAAATTGCCGCAGTCACGTATCAGAATCCCGTATTTCAGACAGGCATCTTTCAGGCCCTCCGGTCCGCGGACCAGCAGAAAATTCGCTGCAGCCGGAAAGACAGTAAGACCAGCATCCTGCAGCGCGCAGATCAGGCTCTGCCGATTTTGGGAGATCACCTCCGCACTCATTCTGGCAAATTCACACTCCGAGGCAGCCGCCTCAGCGGCTTTTTGGGCTACATGCGATACATTCCAGGGCTGCACGAGCATCCGCATTTGTACGAGAAGCTTCTGATCCGAACACAAACCATAGCCAAAGCGAATGCCCGGAAGCGCATAAATCTTTGTAAATGAACGAATAACAAAGAGATTCGGATCATCCGGAACCTTTACAGCACCGGAAATCGTTTTCTTCTGATCCGCTTCATCCAGAAAATCAAGAAAACTCTCATCCAGAACCAGCAAAATGTGGGCACTGCCGCACAGCCGAATCAATGCGCGCAATACAACTGTCTCAATCACGGAGCCTGTCGGATTATTCGGATTTCCAAGAATGATCATCAGCCGGCGCGAAGAAAACTGCCCGGCAAATGCGGATACCGCATTCAAAAAGGCTTCTCCCAGAGAAAAGCTATCTTCCGGATTCAATGGGAATCTCGTAATCTTACAGCCGAAGGCACCAAGTGCCTGCTCATATTCGTAAAAGGAGGGAACCGCAAGAAGCGCATGCTCCGGCCGAAATGCGCCCGCAAGCGCATAAAACAGCTCAGCCGCTCCGTTTCCACAGATAATATGCTCCGGAAGAACAGCGGCATAGAGCTTCTTCTCCCTTTCCGCCAGTGCAGTGCGCAGCGAACGGCACTCCGGATCCGGATAATGGATGGATTCATCCACCGCTGTTATGGCTGCTTCTCTCACAGATGACGGCATCCCGCAAAAATTAATATTTGCGGAAAAATCTTTTATATCATGATAGCTGTAAATGTCTCCGCCGTGCTTATGTGTCATCAATCTATATAATTTCCTTTTTATGTACGTATCTGCAGCGCAGACCGTTGTTTTTATATACCATCTCTTCAATCATTTCTAAACAACCAGACAAAAGTATAACACATCAGCCAAACGCTGTCACTTAATTTTTGAAAATCAGGAATTCCAAATTGAAAATTATTCATATTTGCTTTTGAATTGCGGATCATGAAACAGCGACTCGACCCGTTTCCGGGTCTCTTTCACCAGATGATGATCACGGCCTGACGCATTGATGCCAATGACGACTGCACCGTTTTCAACGATAGAAGGAAACTGAAAATCACAGAGTTCGGAGTCTGAGCAGACATTTACCGGTATACAACGTGCACGGCACAGCTCAAAGATATGCCGGTTCAGTTCCCTGTCATCCGTTGCCGCAAGCACCAGATCCTTACCTTCCAGATCTGACTCAGTGAAACATCTTGTGACTGTGTTTATCTTCGTATCGGTATCCGGAACAAAAAAATCATCCGAAATCTGCGGCGCGACCACAGTGATGCGGCCGGCAAAGCCGCAAAGCGAACGCACACGCCGCGAGGCGATGTGCCCGGCGCCAATCACAAGGATTTCCTTTTCGGACAGATCAATAAACAAAGGAAAATACATAATTTCTTCCTCTTATAACAAAGCAGCTGCCAGCAGAATGATCGCTTTGATCACAGTCATCACAAGCAGAGACAAGACAGACGCTGCTACCATCAGAGAATTGACCCGGGCAATATCCTCCGTCTCGACCGGCCGATCGTCGTCGCCGATAAAAGGCTTCTTATACAGCTTTCCGAAATAATACGCATCTCCCGCAAGCTGCACATGGAGAACACCCGCAGCGGCTGACTCCGTCTGTGCAGAATTCGGGCTGGCATGGTTTCTGCGGTCACGCCGCCAGATCCTTAAAGCATTCCTTCCATCCAGCCCCACAACAGGCGCTGCAAGAATCAGAAACAGAGCAGCCAGTCTCGACGGTATATAATTTACAACATCGTCCAGCTTTGCAGCAAAGCGGCCGAAATAAAGATAGCGGTCATTTTTATAGCCGACCATGGAATCCATTGTATTAATGCTTTTGTATGCGAAACCCAGCACACCGCCTCCAAGGATCATATAAAGCATCGGTGCAAAAACGCCGTCCGAAAAATTTTCAGCTACGGTCTCGACTGCCGCCTTTACAACCCCCTCTTCGGACAGAGCCTGCGTATCACGACCGACAATCCTGGCAACCGCTTTTCGTCCTGCTCCAAGAGCTTTTTCTTTGTCTTCTGTATCAGACTCCAGAGCGTATTTCACATTCATACTCTCCTTTTTGAGGGATTTCACCGCAAAAAGGAAAAAACACAGGATGGATTCTACAGCAATGCCTGCCCAGCAGTTGATATGATAACAAACATACAAAAGTGCAAGCGGAATGCCGGTGGAAATTATGATCACCAGAAGCGCCATCACAGTTCCACCGCATATTTCTCTGCGTCCGGAAGCAGTATCTCTGTCTTCTCTGCAAATGATGCGCCGGATTCCCTTTTCCAGATGCGCGATCAGACTGCCGATCAGACAAATCGGATGAAGCGGCGTGGACGGATCCCCGAAAATCAGATCCAGTACAAAACCTGCGGGAACAGCCGCCAGAGATCCCCATAAATATCTGTACATATTCATTCTCCTGAAAAAGTCTTGTCATCATTCTTCAGATGCTGCGGCATACCTGCCATTATTCCTTCTCGCCCGGATCCGGTTTCTTAAGCCACATACCGATCCCGCAGACAACACGCACCACCTCATCGGAATCCGAAGCGAGACAGGTGCACACGCGCCCGACTGCTTCACGCCATAACCTGTCATCCGGCTCCATCGGTACAACGCCGTATCCGAGCTCGGTCGAAACGACCAGCAGCTCAGGATTGCTCCGATAAAGCCAGTCCGTGAACGCTTTCGCATGTTGTTCCAGCGTACTCAGGTTCTCTGATGCTCCCGTGAAAAAAGAGGCTGCCCGTGAGCTCATCTGAGGCATCGTTTGCTGCGGCTGGTCGTCTGTATTCAGCAGCCGGCGAATATACTCATGAAAATGATGTACTCCGCGGCAGGTCATAATTTCCGAAAGTTCACAGTTCCTGCCGTCAATCCAGCCATCCTCTGTTCCATATGTTTTCCGCGCAAACTCCAGCTTTCCCTGAAATGCGCCGCCGATAATGAGTTTCATATGATACGCTCCTGCCTTATATCTCCCAACACATCTTACCTGACCGGAAATCAATACAACCGCGTGATACCACGCAAAAACAGGATACTTCCTGTCAGGTCTTTGAAATACAGGCCAGCAGTGCCTCACATCCTTCAGTCAGATCTTCATAAGTGCGCCCGAATTCTCCGGTATACCACGGATCCGAGATGTCCCTTGGTCTGTTTGAAAAATCAAGCAGTCTTTTTACCTTATGTTCCGGGTCGCTGCCTAAAATACGCAGCATGTAACGAATATTCAGCTCTTCCATACCCAGAATCCAGTCAAACCGGTCGTAATCGTCCCGGGTCAGCAGCCGCGCTCTCTTACCCTTACAGCTGATACCGTGCTTTTCCAGTTCCCTGCGGGCGGGCGGATAGACAGGGTTCCCGATCTCTTCCCGCGTATGCGCCGCAGATTCGATCAAAAACTGATCCTCCAGATGACGTTTTGCTACCATATCTTTCATGATAAATTCAGCCATCGGCGACCGGCATATATTTCCCCAACAAACGAATAGTATCCTGTTCATTCTTCGCACCTCAATTATCTATTTCACATCGCAAAGCAAAAAAATGATTGTAAGCGGATATTTTGATTCATAAAAAAAACTGTACAGCAGTGAACAGCTGTGGAGCAATCACGATCATCAACGGCATAACAAGCTCGCAGACAGTGAGAAAATATCCGGCAAGGTCTCCGTTGATACCGCCAAAATATTTCATCGCCCGATGATAATACCATATAAAGGAAAGAACCGCTCCCAAAAGAGCCGCAACACCATATACCGGCTGAAGCAGCAGCATGATTCCCCCAGTCAAAAGGATATAGCAGATAGAAGTCGCCTGTATCACCCTTGTCTCGGCCGTTTTGGAGAAACCCGCCACAGTACCTTTTGCTGACGCTTTCGGAAACGTGACAACAGAAAACGCGCTGAAGGAACGGGACACTGCAAAGCAGCACGCATAAACAGCCACCATATCGCCCTGCACAGAGTCAAGCACACCATAAAGGAGGAAAAAATAAACAATTCCGCAAATAATGGCAAAAGCACCCGCGTGGGAATCTTTCAGGATCTCCAGACGCTTTTCCATGGGTCTCCAGGAACTCATTGCGTCAGAAGTATCCAGAAAGCCGTCCAGATGAATCCCGCCTGTCACTGCAACAGGAATCACCAGAAGCACCGCATTTCTCAGCGCGTCCCGCACATTCAGAAAAGCGGCCAGCTGATCCCATCCAAACACAAGCAGTCCGATCACAATACCAACCCACGGAAAAAAGCACATGACATATTTCATATTTTCTTCCGACCAGTCGCATTGAGCAGCCGGGATTTTCGAATACATGGAAAACGCAATATTCATGCTGCTCCAGCAGCGTTTTAATATTCGCATGGTGCTTCCTCGCTATCCATCGTGTGTTTTTCTGACCATAAAGCAATATACAGGAAAATAACTATTAAGGACAATGCCTCGCAACCGCTGCGAAGTACGTATTGGCAACTGTATAGCTACTTCAAAGCGTTTGGAATCCCGTACACAACTTCAGTCACGCGGTCTGCCTGTGCCGCCAGCGCCTGATTCACTGCGCCGAGGTAAGAAAGATATCTCATCGTGTCCGCGTCATAGCGGATTCCATCAGAAAAAACCTCATTCGTAACCACAATGAGGCAGTTTGCCTGCCGCCGCAATACTGTAATTCCCCGCAGGATTGCGTTGACCACATCGTCTCCCGCACCGCCCGGCTCAAACATCTCATTTGCGACAAGATTGGACATGCATTCGAGTAAAATCATCTTCGGTCTGAGCATGTCTGTTTCATACTTTCCGGTTTTCGAACTATCCCGGTGATTTTTTTCTGACAAAATATCCTCTGCCACATGCATTCCCGAATCAAAAAGTACTTCATTCAGGTCCAGCCGCTCCAGACCCGTATAGCATTCTACCGTTTCAAACTTTTTTTCCGCGCGAAGCTTCCGATGGCGTTCGACCCGTCGCCGTCCTTCCTCACCATATGGGATCATTGTGGCAATATAAATCCTTTGAAAATCAGCGTATCCCGAAGCAGCCATAACGAGACTTTCCGCATATGCGGACTTTCCGCTGCCGCTGCCGCCGGTGATCAGATGCAAGGCTGCGTAATTCGAAGTCTGCGTCATGGTTTATTCCCCGCCTTCGTCCAGATAATTTCCTGCCGGTTTCAGGGCAGGCACAGCAAAGTCTCCTTGAAAGCAGCGTTAGCCGCGCATAAAACTCCTTACCAGCTCCAGCACATCCGCCAGTTCTTCCCTCGTATGCGCCGCCGAGAGGAACATGGCCTCAAACTGTGACGGGGCAAGATAAATACCATTCGAGAGCATATGAGAAAAATACTCTGTGTATCTGGAAGTATCTGAGGTCTTTGCAGACGCGTAATCTACGACCGGTTCCGCAGTGAAAAACATGCAGCCGAGAGAACCGCAGGAATTGACCTGCACATCCGCGCCGGTCTCCTCTACGATCTGCTTTAAGGAGCCAAAGAACCACTGACCCTTCTTATTCAGTTCATCATAAATCTCCGGCTGTTCCTTTAAAATGGTAAGCTGAGCCAGTCCTGCTGCCATTGCCACCGGATTGCCGCTTAAGGTACCCGCCTGATAAACCGGCCCGACAGGAGCGATACGCTCCATGATCTCGCGTTTCCCGCCATAGGCACCGACCGGCATGCCTGCGCCGATGATTTTTCCATACGTGACCAGATCAGCGTCCACACCAAAATAACCCTGCGCGCCGGTAAAGCCAAGACGGAAGCCGGTAATCACTTCATCAAAGATCAGCACCGCACCGTATTTTGTGCAAAGGCTGCGCAGCCCTTCCAGAAATCCTTCGACCGGCGGCACAACACCCATATTTGCGCCGACCGGCTCCACGATCACTGCAGCAATACCGTCCGGGAATTTCTCAAAAAGCTGTTCCACGCTCGACAGATCGTTGTAGGTGGCGGAAAGAGTATCCTTCGTGCAGCCCTGCGGCACACCTGCGCTGTCGGGGATTCCTGCCGTCATCACACCGGAACCTGCCTGTACCAGCAGCGCATCCGAATGCCCGTGATAGCATCCCATAAATTTGACGATCTTATCGCGTCCGGTAAAGCCGCGCGCCGCGCGGATCGCGCTCATCACAGCTTCCGTGCCGGAATTTACCATGCGCACCATGTCCACATTCGGTACAGAACTGCAGATCAGCTCCGCCATCTCGACTTCCCGTCTGGTCGCCGCGCCAAAGCTTAAACCGTCCGCGCAGGCCGCAATCACCGCCTCACGCACCGTCGGATCATCGTGACCTAAGATCATCGGCCCCCATGAGCTGACAAAATCAAGATAGCGGTTGCCATCCTCATCTGTCATATACGCGCCATGCGCGGAAGCGATCATCCGCGGTGTCTGGCCTACAGAGCCAAATGCGCGCACCGGGCTGTTGACCCCGCCCGGGATCACCTTGCAGGCTCTCTGAAATAATTCTTCCGATTTTGTCATTCCGTTCATCTGCCTTTCTGAATTCTGCACGTAATTGTCTGAAAAAAATGCTGACTGAGTAGTTACGTATGCACTGCAATTTTCAAACATTTATCATAACTGTTCAATACATTCACAGTTACGCATCAATGGATTTTATATCAACCTATTTTACCTTCACGGATATAATTCGCAATCTCCTCCGCAAAATAGGTCAGATAAATATCGCAGCCTGCCCGAAATGCGGAGATGGCCGTCTCACAGATGATTTTTTCCTCATCAATATAGCCCAGCTGCGCTCCAGCCTTGATCATCGCGTACTCGCCGCTCACACTGTAAGATGCAATCGGCACATCCGTCACCTCTTTAATCTTCGTCACCATGTCAAGATAAGACATCGCCGGTTTTACCATGATGATATCCGCGCCTTCTTCCACATCAAGAAGCGCTTCCTTGATGCCTTCGCGGCTGTTGTGGTAATCCATCTGATAGCTTCTGCGGTCGCCGAACGCCGGAGCGCTGCCCGCCGCATCACGGAATGGTCCGTAAAAAGCAGACGCGTATTTCACCGCGTAGGACATGATCGGCACATTCAAAAAGCCTTCCTCATCCAGCGCGGCTCTTATCGCAGCCACACGGCCGTCCATCATATCCGACGGAGCCACCATATCCGCTCCCGCTCTTGCATGGGAAACCGCCGTCTTCGCAAGCAGTTCCAGAGTCCGGTCATTGTCAACCGTCACCTGAGCGGCTCCCAATCGCGAAGCGATTTTTTCATGGGAGCCGCGACTTGCCGCCGAAGCGCAGCAAGGGGGCGTTTCCACCGGTGATTTTGCAAGTATGCCGCAATGTCCATGTGAGGTATATTCACACATGCACACATCCGTGATCAGATACATGCCAGGAAAATCACGCTTAGCCTGACGCAGCGCTTTCTGAATGATACCGTTTTCCGCGTAAGCGCCGCTCCCCACTTCATCCTTATGATCCGGGATGCCGAAAAACATCACGCTTTTTACGCCCGCATCAAGAAGCGACTGCAGCTTCTCCCCCATGCGGTCCATGCTGTAGCGATATTGTCCCGGCATCGTCGGGATCTCTTCTTTGATATCCGACCCCTCTTTGATAAAAATCGGGTAGATCAGAGACGACGCATCCACACGCGTCTCCCGTACCATCTTGCGCAGTACCTCATTGCCGCGCAGCCGCCTCGGACGGATTGTCATATCCATATCTGTCACTCCCTTCAGCCCTTCAGTCCGCGGGACTGGCGATCCATGTCTTCCACCACGATATCATAGATCTCGCCAAGGGAAGCGCAGTATTCCAGCACCTTCCACGGCTCATTGGTGTGGAAATGAATCTTGATCAGTTCCTCGTCGCCGACTGCCAGAAGACAGTCGCCCTTGAAGTTTTCAGTGAAATAATCACTGATCTCATCCTCATCCAGATTTTCGCCCTCGATTAATAATTGTGTGTCGTACTTAAATTCCAGCATAGTTTTTTCCTCCTTTTATAATTCTATCGGTATGCTAAAATGAAGTCAAGAAAAAATATGAATAAAACACCCCTGAATATCAGCGAAACGAACTTCCTTTCAATTCTTTTGGCAAACGCCGCACAGGCATTCAATCAGACTGTCAATCGATGCCTTTTTCGCCACATAAGTCTTCATACCAAATTCTTTTGCAGCAGTCTCCGTTTGCTTTCCAATGCAGACGGCATTTACCTTCGTATAATCGATATCCCGCACAGCACCGGCAAACCCCCGGACGGTAGATGCGCTGGTAAACATCACGTAATCAATCGTTCCCTCAGCAAATTCTTTCTGCAAATCCACCAAACGACTCGTCTCATATCTCGTCTCATAGGTCGGGATATCGTCAACCTGGAATCCATCTCCGAGCTCCTCGATCAGTTCCGGGGAGCCAAGTGCGGCGCGGGGAATCAGGATGCGCGGCCGATTCACACAGTTGCTATTACCATTTCCACCTTTGTTTTCACTGTTAGATGAACAACCGAAATCAATGGTGTTCCGAAGCGCCTGCCCTAAATGCTGAGCATCATAAACGTCCGGCATCAAGTCCGCGTAAAATCCATGTTCTGCAAGCGCCTTTCTCGTTCCGCCGCCAATCACGGCAAATTTCACATTACCAAGCGCACGGCAGTCGATGCCGCGTTCTGCAATCTCCTCAAAAAAGATACGCACGCCGGTCGGGCTTGTAAACACGATCCACTGATACGAATCCAGTTGGAATAGCGCCTGCGACAACCGCTCATTATGGGGGATTCGTTCCGTGCGGATTGCGGGAAGCTCCAGCACTTCCGCTCCTTTCGCCCGCAGCTTTGCCGCTGTCTCGCTGATCAGTTCTTTCGGCCGTGTCAGCAGCACCTTTACCCCGCCAAGAGGCTGATGGTCGGCATCCGCCCAGGAAAACTGCTCCGCAAGAGTACAGACTTCACCGACTACAATAATTGCCGGCGTACAGGAACCCTGCCGTCTTACTTCCTCTTCCAGAGTTGACACTGTCGCTACGATACGACGCTGGTGTGCGGTCGTCCCCTGCATAAGCAGAGCTGCCGGAGTATCGGGGTTCATCCCTGCCGAAAGCAGCCCATGACAGATATCGCCGAGCGCACTCACGCCCATCAGAAAAACGAGGGTACCTTTTGTGCGGACTAGAGCCTCAAAATCAATATTTAAAACCTTTCCATCCTGCAACATTCTGTGATCAGAAATATTGGTTGATTCTGAGCTATCTTTGCCGGTTCTGTCTGCACGTTTATGTCCCGTTATAATATGCACGGAAGAACAAAAATCCCTGTGGGTCACGGGGATACCCTGATATGCCGGAACCGCGAACGCAGATGTCACGCCAGGCACCACTTCAAAGGGAATCCCGGCCCGGATCAGTTCCTCAATCTCTTCGCCACCGCGCCCAAAAAGGAACGGATCGCCGCCTTTTAAGCGCACTACGCGTTTTCCTTCCTGTGCTTTTTTGACAAGCAGCTTACTGATCTGCTCCTGCGGCATGGTATGGTGATTTGCGCGTTTCCCCACATTGATTGCTTCCGCTGTATCGGGGATCATGTTGAGAATCCCCTGTCCGGCAAGAGCATCATAGACCACGACCTCCGCAGATTCCAGAACCTGCTTTCCTTTTAATGTAAAAAGTCCGGGATCAGAAGGACCCGCCCCTACCAAAAACACCTTGCCAGATTTTTCCTGTTGATTCATTGTAATACACCTGTCCTTTTACATAAAAGAATGAGCCAGAGCTTCTCCGACTTTTTCGGGGCTATGAATGTTGCCTGTCCTGCTTCCCCGATAGACTTTTCCTGTATCTTCATCAAAATAAAACGCATTCAGACGCAAAACTGTTTGAGCATCAGATTTCTTATCTGATTGTAAATCGGAACGTGTAGCAGACTGCTGATCGGACTGTAAAATCGGCTGTAAATGATTCTCCGAAATCATCACCTGCGCATACGCCGCCACCGGCGTACTGCAGTTTCCACCAAGTGCACGGACGAACGCCCGCTCCGCCTTCGCATAGATTGCCGCGTTTTCATCCGAATATCCGCACAGATAGCTATAATCTTCACCCTTGCGTCCCTGTACGGCCAGAATTCCCTGTCCGGCTGCCGGTATCATTTCTTCGGTTGTAAAATAGCGGCTGATCCTGTGCTCCAGACCCAGCCTTTTTAAACCGGCCGCAGCCAGTATCGTCGCACTGAATTCTCCACTGTCCAGTTTTCTCAGACGAGTCTGCACATTTCCCCGAATCGGTGCAAATGCGGCCTGCGGGAACAGCTGCGCAAACTGCAGCATCCTGCGCCGGGAAGAACAGCCGACCGGCTTTGAAAAATCAATTTCTGTCGCACCTTCCGGCAGGATCAGTGCATCCCGCACGTCCTCGCGCGCGGAATATGCAATCAAAGGAAGCTCATCCGGAAGCTCCATCGGCACATCCTTCAGGCTGTGCACGGACAAATCCGAGCGGCCATCGATGAGCGCGGCATCCAGTTCTTTGACAAAAAGCCCCTTGCCGCCGATTTTTTCCAGAGACTGATTCAGAATCTTATCACCGGTGGTTTTCATGGTAAGGATTTCTACATCCAGCTCCGGATTGTTCTTCTGTATGTACTGCCGCACCATTTCTGACTGGATCACAGCCAGACGGCTCTCCCTGCTGCCGATGATGATTTTTTCGGACATTTATTGCAAAACTCCTTTTATGCTATTTTCATTCATGATCCGTATCATGATACACTTCTTCCAGCCCTTCAACGCACTCGCGGAAGGCCGCCTTACTCACATTGTCCCGCAGGCCAAACAGAAGCTTATTCATGGTGCGCTCCGCCGCTGCCTCAATGTCGTCACGCAGCGCAGCTTTATCTTCTTCCGCCATCGGAAGGGCACGCAGCTTTTTCGTCAGACGGTTCTCCAGATCGATGGCTGCCAGTTCCTTGATATCCTGAATCTTCGGAATCACATCCACACATTCGTACCATGCAAAAAATTCTTCCATCTGCTCCGCAAAGCATGCTTCCGCATCAGCGATGGCTTTTTTCTGTGCCTCGCTCACTGCTTCTTCACGGAAACAGTCGATATCATAGAGGCTGACGCCGTCCAGCTCCGCCACAGCGGGTTCGATATCGCGGGGAACGGCAAGATCGATCAATACGACCGGTTTTTTCTTTTCAATATTTGATGCAACCGAAGTATCCTGTCCGGACATTGGCTCACTGCAGATTGCTTCCGGTTCACTCGTGCACTCTGCTGCCTGTTCTTTACAGCACTCTGCCGCTGTTTCGTAGCGGCACTCTGCCACCAGTTCCTTCGTCAGCGTATAATTTGGGCTAACTGTCGCGCTGAGCACATAATCGCACTCACCGAACAATTCCATCCGGCGTCCGTAATCAATGCGTGAACAGTTTTTCGGAATCTCGACAACACCGCTGCGGTACTGCCGGACGGTCACTGTCACATCCGCACCCTGCTGCTGAAACTGAGTTGCCGCAAGCTTGCCCATCACACCGTTGCCGATGACCATGATCTTTTTGCCTTCGAACGTATATCCTTCTTCCTTAAGCGTGCGGATCGCCGTTCGGACCACAGACTGATCGGAGGGCGAAAGTTCATCGTAAGTCTTCACCTTTTTGGCCGCTGTGATCGCCTGACGAAACAGGGTCTCCAGCACATGATCCGCCGCGTAATGCTCACGTGCGAAAGAAAGCGCATCCTTCACCTGAGTCACAATCTGGTCGTCGCCGAGAATACGCGATTCCAGCCCTCCCGAGAGCCGGAACAGATGATGCACAGCCTCCCGCTCTTCCCGGAAACGAAAATACGGTCGATACTTCACGTAAAGGCTCTCCGGCAGATTTCGCAGCTCGCAGAGCAGTTCAAAAATATCACTCGCAAACTCATCCCCTGTGCTCAGATAAAGCTCCATCCGGTTGCAGGTAGATATTAAAACACAGCCCTCAATGCCTCTGATCTGTTTTAAATGTTCCAGAGCTTCCGCCATATTCTTTTTTGTAAATGAAAAAACGGTACGTATATCAATCGGGGCGATGCTGTGATCGATCCCCGCCATCAGTATTCCCAACTTGAATCCTCCATCTTATCCCTGATCCGGTTAAAGCATATTCATCGCAGCCTGCACATGATCCAGAAACATTTCATGTACGCCGCTATATTCACCCAGACCTTTTAAAATACAGGCAACCTCAAATCCTGCCTTTTCAAACTGACTCTTCCAGGAGTCCTCATCGTCTCCGGCCAGATCATTTTCCGCGTGATCTCCGGCGACGATCATAAACGGCGCCAGCAGCACCCGCCTCGGATGATTCTCATTGACCCTGCGCATAAGCGCATCCAACGAAGGATACGCTTCCACGGTACCCATGAAAATATTTTTATAACCCATATCCTTAAAAAGGTAATCCAACGCGGCATAGACAGAATTTGCATAATGCTCGGTCCCGTGGCCCATCAGCACCAGCGCCTCATCCTTGTCCGGGCAAAGCTCATTTGCGATCACCTGCACGATCCGCCTGCAATCCTCCTGTGTCGTCAAAAGCGGCGCACCTACTGACACCCGCTGAAACAAATGCCGGCATGCCTCGATATCCGCGAGCATCCGATCGTTTTCGATGCCATTGATCACATGCGTTGGCTGAATAATGACATCCGTGATCCCATCCTCTGCCATCTCATGCAGTGCGCCCTGCACATCCGGAATCACGATCCCGTCCCGCTTTGCTATTTTTCTGCGGATCATTCCGCTTGTCCAGGCACGTGTAACCCGGCAGGCAGGAAAACGTTTTCTCATACTTTCTTCAATCCGGTCCAGTGTCTTTTCCCTGGTCCCGGCGTAACTGGTTCCAAAGCTGACTGCCAGAATTGCCTGATTGCTCTTACTCATCCTGTGTTCCCTTCACATATTCTCAGTCGCTCTGCATGCGTGCAGCTTCTCCACATGTGAGCACCTTTCTTGCATGTAAACAGTTTTATCACATTAGCAACTTTCTTACATGCCTTCTATTGTAATACATGTGTTCCAATTGATCAAATGATGCTTTATTTTCACTCCGCCGTATACACCCGGATCATCGAGCAGATCTGTCTCGTCCCTTTTTTATCGCGAATGCACTGCACTGCTTTCTGGAAATCTCCCTCGCGGACCACATCGGTGATCACCACGATCTGTGCACTCGGAAGCTCCTTGTCTGTGCCATCTCCTGTGTGTCTGTCAGTTCCCTCATGGAACGGGATATGCCGCTGCTTCTGTATGATCTGATCCACACTGACCTGATGTCTCGCAAACACATCAGCCAGCTCTGCCAGTACACCGATCCGGTCTTCTACCTCCACACGAAGGAAATAACGGCTCTGCACATCTTCCATCTTTTTGACCGGAAGATGGCGGTAGCAGGTACAGGAAATCCTGGCGTTGCAGCCATGGACAATATTTCTCGCCACATCAAAAACATCGCCGACCACAGCACTTGCGGTAGGAAGCTCGCCCGCGCCGCGTCCCTGAAACATCGCGTCGTCCACGGCGTCTCCCCGCACAAAAACAGCATTGTAGGAATCATTTACAGCGGCAAGCGGATGCCGTTTGGGAATCAGCATCGGGGCGACATAGGCCTCAATGGAAGTTCCATCGCTGTGCGCCATGCCGATCAGCTTGATGCAGCAGCCCATCTCCTGCGCATAACGGATATCATCCGGAGTGATCTTCGTGATTCCTTCCGTGCGGACGTCTTCCACTGATACTCTGGAATTAAATGCAATCGAAGCGATAATCGCCACCTTCCGGGCTGCATCCAGTCCTTCTACATCTGCGGTAGGGTCTGCCTCCGCATATCCCAGCTTCGTCGCCAGCGCAAGAGCTTCGCCAAACTCCATGCCGTCCTGTTCCATCCGGGTGAGAATATAATTTGTCGTGCCGTTGACAATCCCCATCACCTCACTCAGATGGTTCGCCGCCAGTGACTGTTTCAGCGGCGTGATTACCGGAATCGCACCCGCCACTGCGGCCTCAAACATCAGATCGCAGCCATTTTCCTTCGCCAGATCCATCAGCCTGCCATGATCCGAAGCGATCAGATCCTTATTGGCAGTCACAACATGTTTCCCGGCTTTCAGGGCAGCTTCGATATAATCCGCAGCACTGGTCGTCCCGCCGATCAGCTCGATCACGATCTCCACCTTGTCGTCGTTAATAATATCCTCAAACCGATCCGTGATCAGCTCCGGTTCGTCCACCTTCGCCGCCGCGCGTTCTTTATTCCGGACAAGGATCCAGCGCAGTTCCAGCTGCGCTCCTATTTTATATACCATCTCTTCGCGCTGCGCTTTCAACACCTTATAGGTGCCAAGGCCTACCGTACCCAGGCCCAGAAGCGCTACGCCGATTGTTCTGTTTTCCATCTGATTTTTCTCCCTGATTTTTCTAACATCCATGAGCTTCATTCCAATTTTACAGTTTACCAAAGGTCGCCGTCAGATACAAGTCTATTTTGTAATAAAAACCTGTCCGTTTTCATATCACAGACATCAGGAATCGGATTCTCGTATTTCTCCGGCAGATTTTTATAACAGGCTACGACTGCCTTAAAATTTACCTGTTCATTCAGGCAAAATAGAATGCGCCTTGGCGCATTCTCGCGCCGTTGCTGAGCGCCAGTGGCGCTCGTTTAGCAACGACCGAAGCGGAGCGTAGACGCGGTCGCTTCAGCGACATAATTCTTTACGCGCGAGTGCGCTCTCCACTCCGTTCCGGTCGGCGCTAAGCGGATGTCCACTGGACATCCAGCGCCCTCGCGGAGCTTTTTTGCTTTATAGGAAAGAAGATTCCTATAAAGCAAAATAAGCACCCGGAAAGTCACCTTTCTGAATGCTTATATCAGTCGCCTTTTCAAAACGTTCACGGCAGCGGTTCATGCTTCACCCGCCGCAGCATACTTTAAGGCATTTACAGATGCCAGATATCCCGGTTGTACTCCGCAATGGTACGGTCAGAGGAGAAAAATCCGGCTTTCGCAATGTTGACCAGTGCGCGGCGGGACCATTCTCTCGGATTCAGGGCATAGTCCTGCATTGCCTGGGTTTTGCGGACAAGATACGCGTTGAAGTCCGGCAGTGTCTGGAAGCAGTCCTTGTGGATCAGCTCGTTCTGCAGTCTGGAAAGATTCTCCTCATGGCCGGCCGACAGCATGGTCTCTGAAGACAGGAAATCAATTGCCCGGCGGATATTCGGATCCCCCTCATACCATTCTTCCGCATGATAGCTTCCATCCGCATAGGAACGGATGACCTGGTCGCTGGTCCGTCCGAAAATATATATGTTGTCATTTCCGACGCGCTCCGCAATCTCGACATTTGCACCGTCCATGGTTCCGAGTGTGACGGCCCCATTCAGCATAAACTTCATATTGCCCGTGCCGGAAGCCTCTTTTGAGGCCAGGCTGATCTGCTCCGAGAGGTCGCAGGCCGGAATCATCTTTTCCGCAGCGGTCACATTATAGTTTTCCACAAAGACCACCTGCATCCATTTTGAAACCTCCTCATCCGCAGCGATCACGTCCGATAAAGCGAGCAGTGCGTGGATGATATCCTGTGCAGTCACATAAGCCGGCGCCGCTTTCGCGCCGAAAATACTGACGATCTTTGTCGCAGGCAGATGGCCGGCTTTGATCTCAAAATACTGATGAATCAGGAAAAGCAGATTCAGCTGCTGACGTTTGTACTCATGCAGGCGCTTGGACTGGATCAGGAACATAGCATCCGGATCCGTCTTCGCTCTCTGTGTATGGTACAGCCAGTCAGAAAGTGCCTTTTTGTTATCCTTTTTGATGAGGAACAGCCGATTGAGGACGCTGTCGTCCTCACAAAAACGCATCAGTTTTTCCAGTTCGTCCGCATTCTTTTTAAATCCAGGTCCGATCAGGCGCTCAATTTCAGCCGTAAGCTGCGGATTGCATTTGAGCAGCCAGCGCCGGAAGGTGATCCCGTTCGTCTTGTTATTGAATTTTTCCGGGTACAACGCGTAAAAATTCTTCAGCTCGGTGTCCTTCAGAATCTGTGTGTGAAGCGCAGCTACGCCATTCGTGGAATGGCTGAAATGAATATCCATATGCGCCATATGCACGCGGTCTTCCGTATCAATGATGTATGTGCTCGCGTCATCTGTCCGTTCACGGGAAAGCGCGTCCAGCTTTTCGATGATCGGCATCAGTTGAGGTACTATCTCATCAAGATAATGGCGCGGCCATTTTTCCAGAGCCTCCGCCAGAATCGTATGATTCGTGTACGCGCAGGTATCCGTCACGATCTTCACTGCTTCGTCAAATGCAATGCCCTTCTCCCCGAGCAGACGGATCAGCTCCGGGATCACCATGCTCGGATGCGTATCGTTGATCTGGATCGCCGCATAGTTTGCCAGATCATGATAGTTGCTGCCCCGCGCGGCAGCTTCCTCGAGGATCAGCTGCGCCCCCGCGGATACCATCAGATACTGCTGGTAAATGCGAAGCTTCCTGCCCTCCTCATCCGAATCGTCCGGATACAGGAATAAAGTCAGATTCTGATCAATTTTTGTTTTGTCAAACTCAATTCCCTGTCCAATGACTGATTCATCAATCGTGTCCAGGTCAAACAGATTCAACGTATTCGTCCGGCCTTCATAGCCTGTCACAGCCAGCTTATACAGTCTGGCCTCATATTGCTTACCGGCAAGGGTAACCGGGTAAACCTTATCTGTGTGCTTTGTCCATTCGGTCCGCCAGTAGTCCGGTGCCGCGTTCTGCAGGCCATCCGTAAACTGCTGCCGGAACAGTCCGCAGTGATAGCGCAGACCTATCCCGTCGCCCGGAAGGTTCATCGTGGCAAGGCTGTCCAGAAAGCATGCGGCCAGCCGCCCCAGCCCGCCATTGCCAAGACTGGGCTCATCTTCCATCTCCTCAATATCTGACAAATTCTTCCCCGCACACGCCAGTGCAGCCTTTACCTCATCATAAAGGCCAAGATTGATCAGATTGTTCGACAACAACTTGCCGATCAGGAACTCCGCTGAAATATAGTACAGCTTTCTTCCCTGAACGGCCGCTTCCTGCTTCTTGCTTTTTTCCTCTGTCAGCAGCATCAGAGCGGCATAGATTTCCTTATTCGTTGCCGCTGCCAGATCCTTTCCGCAAAGCTTTGTAAGTGTTTCATAGATTCCGCCTGCCATACTGTGCTCCTTTCTGCAATCGCTGTAACTGCTATTCTGAATTGTTACCAGTATCCGATGTTCCCTGTGCCGATTTTTTCCAGTACTGATTCTTCCTGTACTGATTTTCATGCTGATTTTTATTTATATCCTGGTGTGTTTTTATCATAAAATGTCATTTGATTCTTGCCATATGAACGCATTTTATGATACTATCCTATCATTGTATTAAAAAATCTTCCTGTATATTTGAACTTATTATTTTAGAGGAGATATAGAGGAGAATTCTCATGAAACCGGAACAGGACCAGAAATATCAGGAGAAAAAGAGACACGGCAGCGCAATTTTTCCATTCAATATCTACCCATGCACGATTCCCGGAGATTTTCCCTCCGTCACGCTGCACTGGCAGAATAGTATGGAGATCATCTATGTCAAAAAAGGATGGGGGATTGTACAGCTTGATATGCAACCAATGGAAGCCGCAGCGGATGATATTTTTGTCGTTCCGCCCGGTACTCTCCATGCCATTAAAGAACATTCCGGTAAATCCATGGATTATGAAAATATCATTTTTGATCTGGAATTTTTGGGAAGTACCACTGCAGACGTCTGTGCAGCCGAATATCTTGTACCGTTAAGTGCTGGACAGTTGTTTCCCGGAATGCGGCTGCGGCGCAAAGACGGAGATTCGTCCGGACTATCTGTTCTGTTTCCCGACTCGGAGGACGATATCACAGACGATATTTATTCTTCAGGATTTCCCTCTTATTCTGCGCTTTCCTCCTGTTTATCACGTACCGAAATCCTGTGCAAAAAATGCTTCCGAGGCTACGAGCTTGGTGTCAAAGCTGCCATTTTAGAATTTCTGTCCCTGCTCATCCCCCTGTGTCCCGCAACGATACGAAAAGAATCCTTCTACACAGAACGCCTGAAAACAGTGGTCAGCCAGGTAGAACGGGATTATTCCCACCCGTTCACGGTTCAGGAAATGGCAGACTTTTGCGGATGCAGCAGCAGCCATTTCATGCGCTGGTTCCATCAGATGACCGGCTCCAGCTTTGGACAGTATGTGAATGAGCGCAGGCTTGCCTACGCGGCAGAGCTGCTTAGAAAAAGTGATGATAAAATCATCCTGATCGTGGAAAAAGCCGGTTTTGAAAATCTTTCCAATTTTAACCGGCAGTTTAAAAGGCGCTATGGAATCACGCCGAGCGGGTATCGAAGGAAGCCCCGCCCCTTTTAGAATAATTTATTTTCCATCCATTCTTCATGTCAGAGCTATCTCTTTAAAGGTACCGTCCGCGACAACCTTCTGATGGGCGACCCGAATGCCAGTGATGAAAAACTGTGGGAAGTCCTTAAGCAGGTAAAGCTGGCAGACTTTCTGAAAAGAAATGCATCATCTGCGCAGGCGGGTCCTGCAAGCAAGAGACCCTCGAAAACAGAAAATACTGCAGACGGTCTGGATACCCTCCTGACTGAACAGGGCGGCAATCTCTCCGGCGGACAGCGGCAGCGGCTTGCGCTTGCGCGGGCGTTTCTTCATGATGCACCATTCTTATTACTGGACGAACCAACCAGCAACCTCGACAGTCTGAATGAGGCTGTCATCCTGCGGTCACTGAAAGAAGAACAGGAAGACAAGACCATCGTACTGGTCTCCCACCGGCAGTCCACCATGCGGATCGCTGACAGAACATATTCCGTAGAGCATGGGAGGGTGAGCTGACCGTCATGTTGCTAACAGATCTGTCATGCTCTTCATGCTGATCAGTATTGTGGATGTGTTATGCAGCAGTGCCGATGTGGCGGGCGGAAGAATCCCAACCACGCCCAGCAGAATCAGCATCGCGTTGAAGCTGATGATCTGCCGGTAATTGGTATCAATCCGTTTCATAAGCGCATCACTGATACGTTTCAAAGTCACCAGCGCCCAGAGATCGTCCGCAGAGATTGTAATGTCGGCGACCTCCCGCGCGATGGCAGCGCCATCCGCGATTGCGATACCCACGTCCGCTTCCGACAAAGCCGGAGAATCATTGATACCGTCCCCGATCATGATCACATGGCGGCCGTTTTGGTGCTCTTCCTGAATGAATTTCGCCTTATCCTCCGGCAGCACTTCCGCATAATATTCATCTACCCCAATCTGTGCTGCCACCGCTTTCGCTGTTCGTTCGCTGTCGCCGGTCATCATGACTGCCTTTCCGATCCCCAGCTTTTTCAATTCACGGATCACCTCCGGCGCTTCAGACCGAATTGGATCTTCGATACAAATGGCTGCCGAAAGTACGCCCGAAATTGCCAGATAAAGCTGGGAATACTTTGCCGGAAGCGCGTGGAATCTCTCCTGTTCTTCCTCCGGAACGACACAACCCTCATCCTCAAAAACAAAATGATAGCTGCCGATTACGACTTTCTGTCCGTCGACCATGCTGGAAATACCATGGGCAACCACATACTGAACCTTTGTATGATGTTCCTCGTGATTCAACCCCTTGTCCATAGCCGCTTTCACCACCGCGTTCGCCATGGAATGCGGATAATGTTCTTCCAGGCAGGCTGCCAGCCGCAGCATTTCATCCGCCTGCTGTCCATGGAATGGAACCACCTGCGCCACCGTTGGCTCGGCGTGCGTCAGTGTGCCGGTCTTATCAAATACAATGGTATCTGCCATGGATACCGCTTCCAGAAATTTTCCACCCTTAACAGTAATCTGATGTGCGCCGCTCTCTCTCATGGCGGAAAGCACTGCCAGAGACATGGAAAGCTTAAGCGCACAGGAAAAATCAACCATCAGCACTGAGACCGCTTTCGTCACATTTCGGGTCAGCAGATATGTCAATGCGGTTCCACCGAGACTGTACGGCACCAGACGGTCCGCCAGATGCGCCGCTCTTGCTTCCGTTGCGGATTTTAGCTTTTCGGATTCCTCGATCATGCGCACAATCTTGTCATATTGCGCACTGCCCATGGCCTTCTCCACACGGATCACACATTCGCCTTCCTCAACCACTGTACCAGCATAAGCAAGACTGCCTTCCCGCTTTCGGACAGGCATGGATTCCCCGGTGATGGAAGCCTGATTGACCAGGCACTCGCCGCCGGTCACCTTTCCATCAAGCGGGATGATGCCGCCCATACGCACGACGATGCAGTCGCCCACCCGGACATCGGATACGGGAACCAAAATCTCGTGTATATCTGATTCTGATGACTCACCATTTGCAGACTCACGGTTTGAAAGCCCGTCCTCTGAAGACTGACCGTCCGAATGACAGTCGTTTGAAATCGATCCGCAAAGCAAAAGATTTTCCTGCGGGCGCGGTGCTTCCACCCGCATCCAGACCCTGTCCGTCCGCAGGGACATCGTCCGCGCCAGGTCATCGACTGATTTTTTATGCGTCCAGTCTTCCAGTACCTCTCCAAGCTTCAGCAGAAACATGACCGAAGACGCGGTGGCAAAATCCCCTCTTGCCAGCGACACGGCAATCGCTGTCGCATCCAGCGTCTCGACCTGCAGTCTTCCGCTAAAAAGCGCATGGACACCCCGAAAGATGTACTTCACGGACTTTGCTACTGCGACTACCGTACGCAAGGAAGCCGGCAGAAAAAGCTTAGCGGCAGCTCTGCGCAAAACCATAAATGTAAGCCTGTCCTCAAACTGCCGGTTCAGTTCACGGCCGGTATTTTCCGGCACCAGTTCATCTGCTCTTTCATAACAGAAACGGCTAAGGGCCGCGATAATGACTGCCCGGTCACACGCAAAAAAGATGACCGCATCCCCGGTACGGTCATAAACTTTCACATCGGTCACACCCTCTGTCGCGCGCAGATAATATTCCAGTATGTCTGCCTGCCGCAGGGTCATGCTGCTTTGTATTGCATGAACCCGCAGCCTGCCTTTTGATTCGTGTAAGATTCTGCATCTCATAATTTATACCGCCGCAGCCTCCGGATTAAGCTCGTCAGCAGCATCCGCCTCATCGGAAATATCCGCTATATCCTCCGCACACGCTTCCGCCGCACGCTTTTCATTCATTTCTTTTGCATCTGCCAGAATGTCGTCCGCGTTCTCCCGGATTGTCGTTGCGGTCGTCATCACGCTCTCTTTCGCCCGCAAAACCGCAGCGGTCGTATGCGTATATGCCTTTTTGGCATCCTTGCTGCCTAATATTTTTACTCCGGCCGTTCCAAATAAAACTCCACCGACAAACAAACCTGCTTTGCTCCATGCACTCATGACTGACTCCTCCTGTCTCTTATTCATTGCATCAAAATGTCCTTATGGATTCGTGGCAGTTATATATATCTAACAGAAATTAGCATAGCATAAACAAAGCGATATTTCAACACCATATTAAAATAAAAATGAATGATCCAGTGCTGAATGATCCAGTCAGCGTCGCCGATCCGTCTCAAGAAACTCTCTTGTTTCCCGCACATATTCATCAACCTTATAGAGTGTGGCGGTATGGCCGCCTTCTACTTTAACAGTCTTTGCTTTCGGCATAGAAAGAAGCAAATCCGCCTGCGCAGCTTCCGAAAAAGCCTTGTCTGCCTTCGGAAGAACCAGAAGCGTTTTATCATCAAACCTTTTATAATCCGAAAGTTCAAAAGGCTTTATGTCTGCCACATCTATGATCAAGCCTGTCATATGCAGGTCAAACTCCTTCGTGTATTGCCCATAAATCCAGGCGAAAAAATCCTCCATATATGCTCTGTTAACGGGATTTTCATTTTCCATGCCGACCTGTTTTTTTGACGCCGCAAACAGTATTTTCTTTATCCATGAATAAGGAACAACTTTCATAAGCCCCATCATCACACCGTATGATTTATACTGCTTCTTCAGGTCCGCAATGCTCGCCTGTGACAGACTACACGTAGCATATAAAGCCACAGCGGACACCATATCCGAATACCGCCTTGCAATAAGCTGAGCCATAAACCCGCCCAATGAAGCACCGATTAACACGGGGCTCTTAATGTCCAGCTTTTTTATAAGCTTCATGATATGGTCGGCAAGCTGTTCCAGATTGCTGATTTCCATAGGATAATCAAAGGTAAGAATCCGATAATCCTCTTCCATTTGAATAATATGGTTGAACCAGACATCTGAAATTCCTGTGCCACCTACAAGATACACCAGCGTATATTGGGCATCCGCTTTTCCACACAAAAGATAGCGGGTGCCGATCCCATCTATTTTTTCTTCTGCAAAGGGGTGCGTTTTGCCAAAACTTTGTATTTCTTCTGCAAATGTCATAGTTTCCTCCCTCCCTGTGTATTTACCAAATCCACGTCATCATCAGGGAAATGATGACTCCTCCCACGGCAAACACCGGCAGCATGGGCAGCATAACCTTCACATGGAACCATTTCTGGTGATACTCTCGGTCCATATGCTCCGTCCCCGGCAGGCGCACCCGTTTGATGTTGGCAAACAGCACCCAGTCGAGAAAGCAGGTGTCAAACGCCGCCAGCACAATCATGTAGCCGTACACAAACAGCAGTCCTTCCACAAACGTTTCCGCTCCCGCTATATGCGCCATCCACGCAAACAGAAGCAAAAATGCGATGATACCGATGCTTTTCCGGAAAATTGTGAGGAATGTCATTCTTTCCTTTACTGCTTCCTTGTGCTGTGAGGAATAGTATTGCGACTGGATTTCCGGCGGATAATCACCAATGAAGGACACAGGGTTGACCAACAGCGTCCCGAAAATGGACACGCCGAACACGGCGCACATCACAACACACTCAAGAACATAGATGGAAACGCTCATATCGTTCCCTCCTTCTACCGGACGTTAGTATTCTCTAACTCGTATTGTAACAGATACCAATGGAGAAATCAACACAAAACATGAGCGTTTGCACACTAAAACAGAGGCCACCGAAAACTCCTGTAAATCCAGATCGGCCAGAATGATTCCAAATTGTTTCAGATACTTCATTATAAATACTTCTCTTTCCCGTTTGTATGTTAAAGTATGAAAGAACTCACTGTGCGTGGACAGATACGTCGGCAAGGCAGCAAGCGGTATGGATATTGGGAAATAACTGATTAAAAACGAGGATTCATATGAAAACAATCGCTATCATAGATGATGACGTCCATATCGGAGATATGCTGACAGAGGTGCTGCAATATCCATAAGCGCTGTCCGCTTCATAAGCATACATCCCGTGCTTTAAGCCCCAGTCAATCATGGGCTCCTTTTTGGCTTTCGCATTAAAAATCAGATTGACCAGCTGCAAAATAATGGAGCAAATGCAATGGCAGCACATTCGCCCCGCACTTGCTCCACAAAAACTCAGAAAGATTCAAATCGCAAAGAGCTCTGTCACCGTCAACAAATCACAACCTCACCAGAATATCCCCGCGACATGATAGATAATACAAGATAGAACCAGCGCGCTGCCCGTGAAAAACAGGGCCAGCCGCAAGGTCCATTTAAGCGAATGTGTTTCTCTGTAGGTTGTGGACAGAGCCATCACACACGGCACATTGAAGGAAACGGCGAACAAAAACGCCAGAGCTTCCGCTTTGGAGATCACTGCGGGCATGACCATAGCCAGCACGCTGGAATCGACCCCAAAAGATTTTGCCTGAAAGGTACCGGCGATCAAGGAACCCTCGCCTGCGAATACAGCATTCAGTACTCCCAATACTGCTTCCTTTGCAAAGGCGGAAGCGATAAACGCCATAAAGGTCTGCCATCCCATGCCAAAGAATTTGGTCACGGGTTCGATGAACGTACCAATGTGATACAGCAGACTGTCCTCTACGTTACCGGAGAGGGAGAAGGTCAGCAGGTAGACGATCAGAGAAATCAGGAAGATTGTTTTCAGCGCCCGCTTAAAGATATCGATTGCTCTGATACATGCAGTATAGAGAATGTTTTTCCAGTGGGGCTTATGGTAAGGCGGCAGCTCCATGATGAGTCCTGTCCTTGTTTCTGTGGGGGATAGCTGCTTACCGAAGACCTTTGATATAATAAAAATCATCAGCATCATATACGCGAGAATTCCCACAACGACCAGCATGGCGCCGGAGCCGAAGAAATAAGCTGCTAAAACCGGAATGACAGACCAGATTGCCGCACAGGGAACCGCCCAGGTCAGGGCGATGGTCAGCAGGCGCTGTCCGTAATTGTCAATGACTCTCGCTCCGGCGGCTCCGCCGATGGTGCAGCCAAAGCCCATGATCATCGGGCAGATGCTTTTGCCTTGAACGCCCAGTTTTGACATGAGTCCATCAAACACATACGCGACCCGCGCTATGTAGCCGATATCCTCCAGAAAAACAAATACAAAGTTCACACCGAAAACAAATCCGGCCATGGAAAAAGCGAAATATACTGTATTGGGGATCAAAATGCTGATGATGCTGGCAAGGAACGAATGCACATGAAGGGCATCCATCGCATTTTGCAAAAGTGGGGTAAAAATCTGCGGAATCATGGTACCGATCGCCATAAGGGGCGTGGCAACGATCATGGAGCACACAAAGGCCAGCAGCATTGCCGCGCAGGCAAATAACTTGCCGGAAATCCGCCCGGTCGCCATGCGATCAAACCGGCTCAAGCTATAAGGCTTCTGTGTTGACTTTACAACACCCGGCAGGATTTCCGCGATCCAGGAAAACTCCTGCCCGTCTTTGCACTTTTCGGTTTTCAGTTTTGGTGCAGACGGCAAGGCGTTTTGAATGATGTCTTTCAGCTTGTCATACTGCTTCAAATCTGCGGCTACAAAGGAGATTACAGGGATACCCAGACGCTCCTCCAGCAGTGCCGCATCAATCTGTTTTCCCTGCGCCCTGGCTACATCTTCCATATTTAGGACCAGAACGGCGGGCGCATCCAGCTTGGAAAAATCCGCCAGCATGTACAGACTGCGCGAGAGCTGTGAACTGTCTGCCATCACCAGGATCAGATCGGCATCTCCCTTCGTAATAAAATCGCGGGTAATCCGTTCTTCCTCAGAATCCGCCGTTAAGGAATAGCTGCCAGGAAGATCCACAACAGAGACGGTTTCTCCCTGATATTTGTAAGAGCCCTCACAGCGCTCAACAGTTTTCCCCGGCCAGTTCCCGACATGCTGGTGAGAGCCGGTCAAAGCATTAAAGAGTGTGGACTTACCGGAATTGGGCTGTCCCAGAAGTGCAATCTTATACATTCGCTTCTACCTCGATTCCTGCCGCGTCTTTTTGGTTTACCGCAATAAGCGTATCTCTGGCAAATAAGAGAACCGGCATTTTCGTCTGATTCAGGATTATCCGGATCTCCGTACCGGGAATAAGCCCCATAGAGCCGGCTCGCCTCGCAAAATGGGGATCGTTTCCGATGGTTTTGAGCACATACGTCTGCTCTTCCACAGTTTTTAATAAATTCATTATATCCTGTTCCTCCTCATAGTTTTCTCACAGCTCCAGAGATGCAATATCATCCCATTTGTCCTTCGAATCATTTTGATGTCAGGTCAAACAGGAGCTTCCATGACTTTCAACCTGGGCGTGAGCTTCATCTTTCACGTAGTCAGTGTACCCATATTTTGCCGGACTCTCTATATCCATATAACATTTTTGTTCCAAATGTCATTTTAAATTAGACAAAGCTAACCGCATGTGTTATGATAGAGGCTATGGAAAACTATACGATAAAAAAACAGATTTAAAAACCGAAATCACTCTGGAAAATGCGGGAATGAATGCCGCCCGATTTGTTTTGTATGAGATTTGTCCGGGTATTCTCTTTGCATTCAATGATGTAAACACAGGCGTTTTGCCCAAAATGACACTACAGGGAACAACGGAAGATGACTGTATCTGTACCATCAATTATGCCGCCAACGGAACCTGCGGTCTCTATTCGTCAGGCGGAAAATATATCTACCTGCGGGCCGGGGAACTGATGATCAGCAGCGAGCAGGCGGCACATTCCTTTGAATATCCCGTCGGCAGCTATTGCGGCATTGAGATTTTCATCATGCGCGAGGCACACGCAAAAAAGGAGCTTCTGGCATTTTTCAACATTGATATAGAACAGATGCTCGATGTCTGTCTGCCCGGCTCCTATAGCTCTTATACCTTATTGCATGAAACCCTCCCTGTGCATCAGTGCATGCATTCAGGAATGCCCGGAAGCTATACAACTGTGATTGCAGAGAACGTGAATCTGTTCAAAAACACGATCAACGACATCCTGACGCTCTACGAGAAGAATATTCTGGATCTGAGTCTCCTGCGGCTGCATACCTTCTACCTGTTGAGAATGCTCACTGCCGGAGTGGTCGAGTTCCGCTCCGGCTATGAAGGCGCGCTTTCAAAAAGTCAGGTAGATATGGCAAAACAGGCAGAACGGCTTCTTTCGTCCAATCTGATGAGCAGAGCAACAATTGCCGGTATTGCAAAAGACATGAGCATCAGCGCGACCAGCCTGAAGAATTATTTCAGAGCTGTTTATGGGCAGAATATTTCTGAGTACCTGAAAATGAAGCGGATTGACGAGGCGAAAAAACTGTTGACCGAAACGACTCTTTCCATATTAGAGATTGCAAACAGAGTCGGGTTTGAGAGTCAGTCCAAATTCACGGCGATGTTCCATGCAGCACTTGGTCTGACTCCGACCGAATTCCGGCGGAACAGCCGCAATATTAAGCAGGCAGGGAAAGATTGAATCTACTGTAGCCCCATATTACTCACCCATAAGTGAAATGTTCATCATTGTATGTATTCATTTATCTTTCCTCCATTCTGGATTCACTCGCCTGTCAATATGCCACAGCATTTTTCAACCTCGCTTACCCATTGCTCCGGATAGCAGACCAGCAATTCTTCGTGTTGCAGGTCATGACAGATGATATCCGGGTCGGCAAAGTGCTGCTGGTATCGAGCCTCGTACTGCTCGCCCATCTTCGTGGCGAAGAAACAGTGAAAGACCGTGCCATCCGCTCGAATTTTGTCATCAAGAGGCGTGACCAAGTCAGAATAAAACTGGTTATAAATGCTCTGCCGTTTCACAAAGGCCATCCGGGTCGTTCCCATGCCGAACATGGAAAGCATTTTGTCAAAATAGACGCGTTCCTCCGGAGGACGCTTTTCCACCCACCTGTTCATCCAGTTCGGCAGCTTGCCTTTTTGGAGCATCCCCTGAAGGATCGGGGCCATAAGATGCGCCTTGAAGTTCGCCGCAAGTGAACTGCTCTGGTCTAAATCCGAGCTGCCAAGAATGCCATGGTCGATGTGTATTTTCCCACGCTGCACAAGCAGCCCCACAAAGGAGCCGCCCAGGGAGCAGCCGTAGGCACAGCAAATTTTTCCGTCAAAGCGTTCCTGTATGTATGTCTCTATTTTTTCGGTTTCCTCTGTCATGGACGGAAAAATCGTGTCCTCCGTCTCGTCAAAGCCATCATAGGAAACGCAGGACACGTAGAAGCTGTGCCCCAGCAGGGGGATCACCTCACCGAAGGTAGCTTTCCAGTGGCAGCAGGTTCCTGGCAGCAGCAGGATCACAGGCTTGCTTTTGTCTCCGAATTCGTAGGTTTTCATAGTTCACCTCCGTATCATTCATGAAAACAGCAGCCCACAGCCCAGCGCCATACTGGCACAGACAGGGATATAGGTTAAAAAGTGCATGATATGCTCTTTCCTGTTATACCCGAAGAAGTGGCTTCTGTAGACACTTTTAAGTTCCGGGTAGAAGTGGATGAAGAAGTTTGAACGGCAGAGCAGATACCAGTCAAAAAAGAGAATGTCGTAAATCTCCATCCCGTAGAGCATGATGAGAAATCGGGCGAAGTATTTTAGAAAACCGAACCCGTTTCTTACGCCGTCCCAGATACCCAGAGCAAATGCACCGATGAACAGCAGCACAGCGAATACGACGATCACCCAGCCAATGACATGCGCGCCGCGGAATCGCTCTTTTTTGTCAGGGATCACCGCTAAGTTTTCTTTCGGCGCGGAGGAGAAAAAACGTTTGTCCTGAATAAAGCCGACTGCACCGTACAGCATGAGAAAATAGCCGAGCATAATCATGAGGATCGAAATAATCGTTA
>JAJQHQ010000056.1 GCA_021199655.1 Lachnospiraceae bacterium
ACAATCAACGGCGGCACGATTACAGCAACCGGCGGGGAATTCGGTGCAGGCATTGGCGGCGGTGACTGCGGCAGTGCAGATATTACAATCACTGGCGGCACAATCGAAGCAACCGGCGGAGAATCTGGCGCAGGCATTGGCGGCGGCTGGAACGGTAATAACGGAACCAGTATTACGATCACCGGCGGTTACATTCTGGCAGATGCAGGAGCCAACGCAGAAGATATAGGAGACGGTGATTGGAACAAATTCGCAGTTATCACCATCACAGGCGGCTATTTCGGCGAGGGCGAGCCCTCGGAAAGCACCGTATACGAAGTAACTGTTGCGGATGACTATGGTGTCCGCAGCAACACCGAAGAAGACACCAAAGAGAGTTACCCTTACCGTGTAGTGAAAGCGGAAGAGATCACCGGCACCGTCACGGTCACTGGGGACGCAGTTTACGGGCAGACCCTGATGGCAACCGCTGAAAATACCCCGGATGGAACGGGAGATTCACTGTCTTACCAGTGGCAGAGGGACGGCGCAGATATTTCCGGTGCGACGGGTGAAACATATACCTTAACCGCTAATGACGTGGGATGCGATATCACGGTCGTAGTTACGCATGCAAGCTGCACCGGGAGTTTATCCGCTGATGCAGGCGAAGTAGCAAAAGCAACCCTGACGGCATCCCTTACCGGATCCACAGCAAAGGTATATGACGGCACAACGAATGTGACAGATACAAGCAATCTATCAATCACCCTTAGCGGAGCCGTTGGGGATGATGAACCGTCTGCTTCCGCAGTGTACTCCTATGGTACTGCAGATGTTGGCACGGATAAAACCATCACGGCAGGCATCACTTTGGACGATGACTGGGACAGCTATTATCAACTGTCAGATACGACAGCCACAGCAAATATCGGCGAGATCACAGCGGCAACGCTTACTGCTTCCGACTTTACCGTTACGCAGGACGACAACGGAAACATTGTGACCTTGAGCACAGATAGTCCTGTCAGCATCAATTTCACAGGCTCCGCGATCCAGCCGACAGTAACGCCTGCGGACGGAACTCTTGTCGTGTCTGCTGATTATGAAGTGACGTATGGTGAGAACACCGCAGTCGGGTTAGGCACAGTCACCATCACCGGCAAGGGCAATTATACGGGGACGCTGACCTATACGTTTTCCATTATTGACCAGGAAGCACCTACGGGCACGATCACAATCGGCCAAAACTCCTGGAAGACGTTCCTGAACACCATTACGTTCGGGCTGTTCTTTAACAAGACGCAGACGGTGACGGTGGAAGTTGATGATAACGACGGTGTGGCAACAACCGTATACTACCTGGCAGGCGAAGCCGTGGATTCCGATGATCTGACGGATGTGGATTGGACAGCATACACAGGTTCATTTAACATCGACCCGGATAATAAGTATGTGGTCTATGTAAAGATCACGGACAACTCCGGCAACAGCACGATCATCAACACGAACGGCATCGTACTTGAGTCGACAGCTCCTGTCATTACCGAGTTGGTAAACGGAAAGACATACTGCGATGATGTGACATTCACAGCTTCTGATGATAACTTCGATTACGTGCTGATCGACGGAAGTAAGGCAGAGGGTATTGAGGTTGCAAAAGATACAGAGTACAGCTTTACCATCGCTGCGGATAATGGAACTCATACCGTACGGGCGTATGATAAGGCAGGCAATGCGACCGTTGAATATACGATTACGGTAAATAACGGACATACATGGAAATACACGGGAGAGGAAGGAAACTTAAGTTCCTCCATCACGGAAGCATGCGCTTATTGCGATGCAGCTGCATCTGTCACGCTCACGGCACCGACAGAGAACCTTGTGTATAACGGAGAATCCCATGACGCGGTGCTTACTTACAGCGGGACACTTTCCGGCGGGAATAACCTGGAAATCAGCTATACGCTTGATGGAAGTGATGCGGACGACACAACAGCAGCAGGCACCTATGTGGCATCGATCACCTGTGGCGGCGAGACGGTCAGCGTGACTTATACCGTGGCGAAAGCAGAAGCAAGCATCACGGCTGCAGATGCTTCAAAGACCTACGGCGATGATGATCCTGAGCTTACCGGCACAGTAGAAGGCGTGCTGGCTGATGATATGGACAGCTTAGGAATCACTTACAGCCGTGAGACAGGGGAAGACGTTGGGACATACACCATTACTCCGTCCTATACAGAGAATGGCAATTATGACATCTCCGTCCAGACAGCGAAATTTACGATCAGTAAGCGGACGATCACTGTCACAGCGGGTGATAAGAGCTCTGTTTATGGGGCAGATCTGGAAGAGTTAACGTTTACTATCACAGAGGGCAGCCTCGCAGATGGAGACGACGAGGATGACCTTTCCGTCACCCTGACAAAAGAGGCTGGCACGGATGTCGGTGAATATGTCATTACCGGAGCATCAGATTCCGGGAATTATGACGTGGCTGTAGTATCCGGGACGTATACGATTACGAAAGCGGCCCTGACTGTAACAGCCAATGCCAATTCAATCACCTATGGGGATGAACCGTCGGCAAACGGCGTGACATACGATGGATTCGTAAACGGCGAAGATGAAAACGTCCTTACCGGGGAACTGAAATACAGCTTTACTTATGTGCAGTACGGGGATGTTGGCACCTACAGCATCACTCCGTCCGGCTTAAGTTCGGATAATTATGAGATTACTTATATAAAAGGCATTCTTACCGTGGAGCCGAAGACGGCGGAACTCACATGGTCTGAACTGACCGCTGGGGATCTGGTCTATGATGGGAACGAGAAAACCCTGACAGCGTCTGTCGACAACCTGGTTTCGGGGGATGTAGTATCCGTGATGGTAGCGCTGGCGGATGGTACGGATAATGTCAACGTTACAGAGGAGGGATTCAGCTATATTGCGACCGCGTTGACAGGAACGGACAGCGGGAACTACTGCCTGCCGGAAGATGAGGATAAGAAGACCAGTGAAACTTATTACATCACAAGCGCGGGGCTGACCGATGTTACCGTAGCACAGTCTGGGACTCTCACCTACGATGGAACAGCGCAGACTGCTGCTGTTACAACCAGTGCGGAAACGGTGGATGGGACGGATGACGATGTCACATTTACTTACAGTGATTCTCAGAATGGGACGTATACCGCATCGGTTCCTGCGTTTACAGACGCCGGTACCTATACTGTCTATTACCGCGCGGAAGCGGCAAACCACGAGACGGTAAGCGGCAGCTTCATCGTGACCATTGGGAAAGCGGAATCCGGCCTGTCTGTGGGCGTGGATCTGACACTTGACAAAACCTACGGGGATGAGGCATTCGCTCTTAGTGCTGCATGGTCAGATACGGAGAACGCTGCAGCCACTTATGTAAGCAGTAATACGGATGTCGCGACTGTAAGCGAGGACGGCACAGTAACAATCGTGGGCGCTGGCACAGTTACGATCACGGTCAGCGTACCTGAGACGGCCAATTACAGCGGCGGCAGCGTGACAATCAGCCTGTCGGTGGAAAAGAAAGACAGCGTCCTGACCGTGACAAAGGTCGCGTATGAAGTGACGTATGGCGATGCATCCTTTACACTGGAAGTGACCAGTGAGGGCGGTACCGTGACATATACGAGCAGTGACAAGGATGTTGTTACAGTAGATGAGAACGGCGAAGTGACGATCGTGGGCGCGGGCGAAGCCGAGATTACGGTAAGCATCGCGGAGAGCGATAATTACAACGGCACAAGTAAAACGGTCACTGTCAAAGTGAACAAGGCAACGCCGACCATTACTCTGAATGACGGTACGGCAGTTTATACCGGTGAGGCGATTGGCTATGGAGAAGAGGAAGGCGCTGTTGGTAAAGCTGCGGTGACATTCGTAAATGGCGAGGCGTATGACGAGACCGAGAATGGTGCGATCACGTATACGTATTACACAGACGAGGACTGCACGACCCTGACCGGTTCCGAAGAAGAGACAGCCAGCGGCGCAGCGAGTGAAGGCGCGGCTCCGGTCAATGCGGGCACGTATTATGTGAAAGCTTTCCTTGCGGAGCAGGGCAACTACACGGCGGCGGAAAGCGCTGCGGCAACGCTGACCATCATGAAAGCAGAGTCTGGTCTGTCTGTAGGCGTAGATCTTGAGCTTGACAGGACTTACGGAGACGAGGCATTCGCTCTGAGTGCTGCATGGACAGATACGGAGAACGCTACAGCCGCTTATGGCAGCAGTGATGAGAGCGTTGCGACAGTGGATGATGACGGCACGGTAACGATTGTGGGCACTGGCACGGCCACCATCACGGTGAGTGTGCCTGAGACCGCCAATTACTCCAGCGGCAGTGTGGTGATCACTTTGACGGTGGAAAAGAAAGACAGCACCCTGACTGTAACAGAAGTTGCGTATGAAGTGACCTATGGGGACGCTTCCTTTACACTGGGAGTGAGCAGCGAGGGCGGTACGGTAACCTATACGAGCAGTGATGAGAACGTAGCAACAGTAGACTCGGACGGTAACGTGACGATCACAGGCGCAGGCGAAGCTACGATTACATTGAGCATCGCGGACAGTGATAATTATAACGGCACAAGTAAAACGGTTACTGTTAAGGTGAACGAGGCAGCGCTGACGGATGTCTCGGTAGAACAGGATGGCACACTCACCTATGATGGGACAGCGCAGACCGCTGAAGTCACAGCCAGCGCCGAAACTGCGAATGGGACGGAGGTTACCTTTACCTACAGCGATTCTGAAAATGGAACGTATACTTCTGCAGTTCCCGCATTTACAAATGCTGATGAATATACTGTCTATTACCGCGCTGAAGCGGCCAACCATACGACAGTGAGCGGAAGTTTTACCGTGACGATTGATCCGAAGAGCGTAACAGCGTCCATCAGTGGAATTACGGAGAAGATCTACGACGGAACGACAGCTGTGACGGACGAACAGGGACTGTCGATCATACTGGAAGATGTGGTGGATGGCGATGACGTGACTGCCAGCGCGGAAAGTTATACTTATGATTACGCGGATGTTATTTCCGCGAGTACGATTACTGCGGCCGGCATCACGCTTAGCGGAACAGACGCGGGCAATTATACGCTGGTGAACGATACAGCGGCGACGGATGGCACGATCACCGCGAAAGAGATTACCGTGACGATCACCGCGAATGGCGGGATCTATGCCGGTACGATCACTCCGGCCACAGCAGAGCTGGACGGCGTAGTGGACGGGGAAGAAGACAGTGTAGAGGTCACATTGACCTATTCCGGTACGGCGAATGACGGCACAGAGTACGAAAGCACAACGGCACCAACACTGGCTGGCACTTACACGGTGACTGCCTCGATTAGCAATTCGAACTACACCCTGACCGGAACGACGACGGCGGACTTTACCATCGCGAAAGCGACATCTGGCCTGTCGGTGGGCGTGAATCTGGAGCTTGACAAGACCTACGGGGACGAGGCATTCGCTCTGAATGCGGCGTGGACGGATACGGAGAATGCTACAGCTACTTACGTAAGCGACAATTCTGATGTTGCGACGGTAGATGATGACGGCACAGTGACGATCGTGGGCGCGGGTGAAACCACGATCACGGTCAGTGTAGAAGAGACGGCCAATTACAATGGCGGCAGCATCGCTGTCACCCTGACAGTGGAAAAGAAAGACAGCGTCCTGACCGTGACAAAGGTCGAGTATGAAGTGACGTACGGGGACGCATCCTTTACGCTGGAAGTGACCAGTGAGGGCGGTACTGTGACGTACGAGAGTAATGATGAAGACGTTGTTACAGTAGATGAAAATGGCGAAGTGACAATCGTGGGCGCGGGCGATGCCGAGATTACAGTAAGCATCGCGGACAGCGACAATTATAATGGCACAAGTAAGACAGTTACTGTTAAGGTGAACAGGGCGACGCCGACGATCACCCTGGATGACGGTACGGCAGTTTATACCGGCGAGGCGATCGGCTATGGAGACGAGGAAGACGCTGTTGGTAAAGCTGCGGTGACACTCGTAAATAACGAGACGTATGGTGAGACCGTGAACGGCGCGATCACGTATACGTATTACACAGATGAGGACTGCACGACCCTGACCGGCTCCGAAGAAGAGAAAGCCAGCGGCGCAGCGAGTGAAGGTGCGGCTCCGGTCAATGCGGGTACGTATTATGTGAAAGCTTCCCTTGCGGAGCAGGGCAACTATACGGCGGCGGAAAGCGCGGCGGCAACGCTGACGATCACTCAGGCCGAAGGCGAGGGCAGCGTGAGCATCACGGGCTGGACCTACGGTGAATATGATGCGGATACGAACAGCCCGGTTCCGACTTCGTCCACGAACGACACGGACAATGTGACGTATCTCTACAAGGTACAGGGTGCGGACGACAGCACGTATACGGATGAACTTCCGACAGATGCGGGCAGCTACACCGTACAGGCGAAATTCGCGGCGACGGAGAACTATACGGCTGCGACAGCAACAGCGGACTTCACCATTGCCAAAGCGACCTACGACATGAGCGGCGTGAGCTTTGCGGATGCGACATATTCCTACGATGGCACGGAGAAGACACTGACGATAACCGGGACACTGCCAGACGGCGTGACAGTAAGCTATGAGAACAACACCCTGACTAACGTTGGAAGCACGATGGCCACGGCGAACTTCGCCGGCGATGCGAATAATTATGAGGCGATTGCTTCTAAGACAGCGACGCTGACGATTATCAATGCGGACTTTACCATAACTGTGACTGGTTATGAAGGAGTGTACGACAGAGAAGCGCACAGCATTACGGTGACAGTGGAAGACGACGTGACCGTGACTTATTACTATAGTGAAGAGGCTGCGGAAGGCGACAAAGAGTATACGGAAACCAACCCGACCTTTACGGACGTGGGAACTTATACGGTTTACTACAAGGCGAGCAAAGCAAATTATAATGATATGACTGGCTCTGCTACGGTTGTCATCACTCAGGCCGAAGGCGAGGGCAGCGTGAGCATCACGGGCTGGACCTATGGCGAATATGACGTGACTACGAACAGTCCGATACCGACTTCCTCCACGAACGGCACAGACAATGTGACGTACCTCTACAAGGTACAGGGTGCGGACGACAGCACTTACACAGAGACTGTGCCGACAGACGCGGGTAGCTATACGGTGCAGGCTACATTCGCGGAGACAGAGAACTACACGGCAGTGACAGCGACGGCGGACTTCACCATTGCCAAAGCGATCTACGACATGAGCGGTGTAAGCTTCGCGGATGCGACCTACAGCTATGACGGAACGGAAAAGACACTGACGATCACCGGAAGTGATAACCTGCCGGATGGCGTGTCTGTGATTTACACGGATAACTCCCTGACAGAGGCTGGCAGCATCGAAGTAACGGCGACATTCACCGGCGATGCGGACAACTATGAAGCGATTAATCCGATGACGGCGACGCTGACCATTACAGCGGCAGAACAGCCGGATGTCTCTGTAGAGCAGAGTGGCACACTTGTCTACGATGGCGCGGCGCAGACTCCGGAAGTCACAGTCACGGCGACGGCAGCGGACGGAACAGAGATACCTGTGACGGTTACCTACAGTGTTGCGGAAGATGGGCCTTATACCACAGAGATTCCTACGTTTACAGATGCCGGGACCTATACAGTCTACTATCGCGCCGAAGCGGATAATTATGAGACTGTAGAGGGCAGCTTTACCGTGACCATTGCTAAAGCAGTCTACGACATGAGCGGCGTGAGCTTTGCGGATGCGACATACACCTACGATGGCACAGAGAAGACGCTGACGATCACCGGAAGTGAGAATCTGCCGGATGGCGTGACGGTAAGCTACACGGATAATACTTTGACGGATGTCGGCAGTATTGAAGCGACCGCGGCGTTTACCGGGGATGCGGACAATTATGAGGTGATTGATCCGATGACGGCGACGCTGACAATCATCAACGCGGACTTTACCATAACAGTGACAGGTTATGAAGGAGTGTACGATGGCGACGCGCACAGCATTACGGTGACAGTGGAAGACGACGTGACCGTGACTTATTACTATAGTGAAGAGGCTGCGGAAGGCGACAAAGAATATACGGAAGCCAACCCAACCTTTACGGATGTAGGAATCTACACGGTTTACTACAAGGCGAGCAAAGAGAATTACAACGATGTGACCGGCTCTGTTACGGTAGTAATCACTCAGGCCGAAGGCGAAGGCAGCGTAAGCATCACGGGCTGGACCTACGGCGAATATGACGCGGACACGAACAGCCCGGTACCGACCTCGTCCACGAACGGCACAGACAATGTGACGTACCTCTACAAGGTACAGGGAACGGACGACAGCACTTACACAAAGACCGTGCCGACGGACGCAGGCAGCTATACTGTGCAGGCAACGTTTGCGGCGACAGAGAACTATACGGCTGCGACAGCTACGGCGGACTTCACTATCGCTAAAGCGGTCTACGACATGAGCGGTGTAAGCTTCACGGATACGACCTACAGCTATGATGGAACGGAAAAGACACTGACGATCAGTGGAACACTGCCGGAAGGCGTGACGGTAAGCTACGAAAACAATACCCTGACCAATGCCGGAAGCACGACCGCGACAGCGACATTCACCGGAGATACGGATAATTATGAGGTAATCGCGTCGATGACCGCCACGCTGACTGTGGTGATCCTGACAGATCTGCCCGAGCAGACCTTCCCGGATGAAGGCGCGCTGCACAAGGTAGAGATACAGGTAGGTCTGACCGAGGTACCGGAGGCACTGAAAGATAATCCGAATCTGGATACTGTGGAAAAAATTGAGGCATACTTAAAAGCTGTAGTGACGACATCTGAGGGCTATACAATAGAGAATTCCGTCGTTTATGACGTGACTCTCATGATCAGCTTTGACGGAGGCCTGACCTGGGAGATTGCAACGGAGGAGAACTTCCCGGCGGGCGGTCTGACGGTCGTGCTGCCGTATCCGGAAGGCACCGGAAAAGACACCCATGATTTTGTGGTGACACACATGTTCACGACGACGGCATTTGGCAAGACGCCTGGCGACACGGAGACCCCGCCAGTCACAAAGACGGACGATGGCCTGCAGGTGACACTGACCGGACTTTCCCCGATTGCCATCTCGTGGAAACTGATCACGCAGTCCTCCGGCGAGACAGAAACCGAGACGGAAACCGAAACGGAGACTGAGACCACAGCGCAGACCGAGGCAGAAACGGAGACTGAGACAGAGAGCAAGACCACAGCACAGACTGAGACGGAGAGCGAGACGAACGCTTCCGTTCAGACCGGCGATGAGACGCCGCTTGGCTTGTGGCTTACCCTGTTCCTGATGTCGGCAGCGGTTCTGCTGATGATGGAAGAACGGAGACGTCAGAGAAGGTAAGGACAGCGTTCGAACATGACAGTCTGCTGTATCCGATTTAATAGCGAGATAAGGCAGAAGTAGAAGAAAAACCAGAAAAAGCAGCCGTAAGGCTGCTTTTTCTGATGTGGGATGTCTTGTAATTTGTGATTTTGCATGATAGAATGAAAAAAAGAAATCGGACAGGACGTTTGCACTGATAAAACGCTGACAGGTCGTTGAAGTATTGGAGGTGAATCAGGAATGGGATATTATTTGAACAGTACGCAGGTTTATTCTTTATATAAAAGTGAAGTGGACAGCCCATATTTTGTCGATAAGTCCTTGCTATTAAAGGAACTTTTCCCACTTGTGGAAGCTGGCAATAAACATCTTTGCATCACCCGTCCGAGACGCTTCGGAAAGTCTGTGATGGCGGCGATGATCGGAGCTTTCTTTGGCAAAGGCATCGACAGCAGCGATATTTTTGATTCTTTGAAGATTGCAAAAAAAACTCAGGACAGTTCGACAGAACTGTCTCGTTTTGATGAGCAATATGACTATCGGGATTATATGAATCAATATAATCTGATTTATATCAATTTCATCAATCCCGCAAACTTAAGTAAAAGCTATGATGCTTTTATGGATCGAATTGAAAAAACGCTGACGAGAGATCTGCACAGAACTTTTCCGGAAGTGGATTTTTGGGAAGGCGCTTCTCCGGTTGAAGATCTGATCCTGATTTATGAAGAAACGGGGCAAAAATTTATCCTTGTATTTGACGAATGGGACTGCATCTTCCATAAGACATATACGACAAATGAGGACAGGAAAGCTTTTATCAGCTGGCTTGCGGCTATGACAAAGGATAAGGGCTATGTTGCGCTAAGCTATATGACGGGTGTGCTTCCGATTGCGAAGTACTCAAGCGGCTCTACGATCAATAATTTTCAGGAATATACCATGGCCACAGACGACCTGTTCAGTGAATACTTTGGTTTTACGGAACCGGAGGTCGATGAGCTTTACTCCAGATATCAGAAAAGGACAGCAAACTGTGAGATATCGAGAGAGGATTTGAAAGCATGGTATGACGGTTATCATACCC
>JAJQHQ010000016.1 GCA_021199655.1 Lachnospiraceae bacterium
AGGTTCGTCCAGCTCACCGTCCAGGTATCGTCACTGTTATCTGTGATAGTAGCTGTCGCCCCCGTCACCTCTACCAGGTTTCCGTTTTCCACCTTGTAAAGTGTAAACGCAATCTTGTCGGAATCCGTTGACGGGCGCTTCGCGCTGCTGTCATCTGACCATACCTTTGTGATACTAACGCTTGTCTCTCCGTCATACTCATTCGTAATAGTTGGACTATCTGTTTTTGATGTAGTTGTTAGATTTTCATCCGTATAATATTCTACTTCTTCCACATATTTGCTCTGTGTCAAATCATATCTCACAGTAACTTTCGCATATATAGCATCTGTAGAATTTACCGAATACTGTGGGTTCCCACTTTCCACATCCGTCTCTGTAATTTTATATACATACACACCAGCTGTATCATACGTGATTGAGCCAAATGTCACTCTGCTTTCATTATTAGTCACTTCGTTAACAGCTGGCATCGGAATGTCCGCTACATCCATCCCACTTACTGTAGTTGATATTGCTTCCAACTTAAATGTAAAAATATTCGGAACCGTATCTGGTTTTCCATTACCATTAAGTACTTTTTCAACTTGCAAACTTGCTGTTGCTTTTTCAGATACTGTATCTGTAACCTCAAACGAATATGGTCCGTAAACAATGCTAATATTTATATTGTTATACGAACTGACAACAGCTAATGTTGCAGACAAATCAGACTTGGTTACGTTTTCATCTTCATTATAAATTGCAAAATAATGCCCTGTATCAGAAATTTCATAACCATCTGGTGCTGTTGTCTCAACTATATAATATAACTGTCCATAATTAAGCCCTGTAAAGGTTGCCTCACCATTATTAGCAGTAAATACTTCTGCTCCTACTGGAGTTCTTCCCGTTATTTCTCCAGTAGAAGAATTATAGTTAACAGAATATAATGTAAATCCTGCATTAGGCAATGTCTGGCTCAACGTCGCATTATATTTTCTAACTACAACAGAATTTCTGTCACCGCCAATCGTAGCACTATGCCCAACTATATTATAATATTTAGAAGTTGATGCAGTATAGTCTATGTCTCCGGAGAGTACCACATTATTCTGTAGCGTATATGTTCCAATCTCAATAACCATAACAGCAAATTGAATCTTCACATATGTTTCATCCGGAATAGTCACTGTCAATTCATTATTTAAATATGTATAACTACACCCAATAACCTCATTCCCAGATTTATCTGTGAAAGAAACAGTTACATTATTACCCAGACCGCCCTTTGCCAGCTCAACCTCTGACGGCAAAGTATCTGTTAAAGTTAAAGTATTTCCACTCGCAGACAGATCAAGTGCTTCGGGATTTGCTATAACAGTATAGGTAATCAAATCCGTAGAAGCGTCGCTACCCGATTTCGTTACATATGTGCGCTTTACTGTTACAGTAGATTCAAACTCCGCCTTCTCTGTTCCAGTTTCATCTTTCAAATACACTTTATTTGTGTAATCTTTAGATGCATCAATTTCATCATTGTCAACAGTTGTCTGATATTGGCAATAGTAATAATTGCCATTATATGACCCAAGCTTTACACTTAATGTAGTCGTTCCATCCGGTTGTACTGTTACATTTGCATTAGTATCACTTACTGATATCTTTGTTCCATTTTCGTTCACTTCATAGTTAAAGGAACCTGAAACATACGTCATTCCGGCTGGAATTACATCATAAACATAAGCATCAAAATCAGAAGCCAATGTTTGCTGATCAGCGTTTACTTTTATTGTCCATGTTATAATACCTGTACTTGAATTATAACTACCTGTCTTACTTAATTGATATTCAGGAGTATAGTATACTATTGCTGAATCTTTACCTTTATAAGTCCATCCATCATACAACTCAGCAGTATTTGTTATTTCTATTCCTTCAGAAATACTTTTAAGATTGCTTAATGTAGAGCTATCGATCGTCGTAGTAAAAGTAATCGTTATACTTTCATCCAATCCAAAAATAACAATACTTCCATTATTGTTATAGTTTTTCACAATATGGTAGGTATATTCATCGCTCGAGTAATCGGTCTGATATTCCTGACTATAATTTTCTATTGTGTCACCTTGAGCATATGTTTTTCCGGACGTTACACCTGTAATTACCAGATTATCCCAATTTATATCGCTCATTCCTAAAGAGTAATAAGTAATTCCCGTATCTTGTCCAGACGCAATAATGCTTCTATCCAAAATACGCGCCATATCAAGCTCAGTTCCATCCGGTAAATATACAGAAATTGTCCAGGTAATCACCCCTGTGTCCCAATCTGCAGAACCAGATTTTGAAATTTCTGGAGCTGAAGACGGAAGAGTCACTGTTTTGCTTGTTGAATCTGTTTCTCCAGGTGCCCCATCATTATGATTGGTATCCAGTTTATTTGTCACGGAAATCGTATCTGTTAAAGATCCAGTCGAGAGCTTTGTTTTATACGTAATCGTATATATACTGGTCCAACTTCTGGTGGTACTGAATGTATAACTAAAAAGCTGAGCCGTATCATTACTACCTGTCGACAATGACAATGTGGAAGTATCCGCAACTATGGTGTACATTCCACCTTTATTACTGGTCATAACAATCGATCCACTTACCAGTTCCTGATTCTGTGAAATAACATCCGTGATGGTATATCCAGCCAAATTAGTAGTACCATCTCCGATTGTTATCGTATATGTGTAATAAGTTTCTCCATTTTCTTCTGAAACTTCAACTGCTTTGGTGGAAACATCTTTATATGGGGTAATTGTTGTTGTATTTGTATCTGTAGTATTACTTCCATCCCAAGACCACGATGCGTTATTCGTCAAAGAAGTACCCCAGCCACTATCATCAACTGTTACATTATAAGAAACATAATAAGTCGTATCCGCGCTTATAGTACCCATTACATCTGCAACATTAACAGTAAACTTTCCACTACTATCAACAGAAACTGTAACAGCATGTTTTGTTCCGTCTGTGCTGCTATAAACATATACCGTATCGCCTACAATGCTTTGTCCTGAACCAAGGGTATCTGTCAATGTTAATGTTGTGAGATCCGCATTAGGAGTTACCTGAACAACATATTCTATTGTTCCATCAGATTTCATCAATACCTTTCCTGCATCAGAACTTCCTTTTACCGTTTTCTGAGCAGTTACTTCAACGTCCTCAAAGTTAATCGTTATTGGATCAGATGAACCCGGAAAACTAATGGTTTCACTCTCAGAAGTCCCTATAGAAGAAGAGTCGAGGCTGCAATAGAAATCAAACGTGCCCTGTACATTCGTATCCTGATTTGCCAACCAGTCAGAATCAATTACAAATGTAACGATTCCATCTGTTATAGTATAAGTACCTACTACTGCGGAACCATTGAATATAAATCCTGACCCATCCTTATCAATAGATGAGAAAAAGCCACCATTCGAGCTTAACAGATCGCTCAAATCATATGTCCACGCAGTTGCTTCTTTCGCTGCTGAAAGCATACTGTCTGCGATTGTATAAGAAACAGCAATTTTAAGAGTTCCTGTTCGAGATACATCATTAACTGACGATACACTGGTTACTGTAATGGAACTGGTGATATCTTCAAGATCTACGGTATCGCTGCTCCCATTCGATGTCAGTAAAATCGTGTTAGCAGTTCCATCAATTGAAAAACTTTCCTGCGTAAAAATCACAGAAGCTATCTCGCCGTCACTGTTGGTTTCCACGTAATCAGTCACAATTTCGGCTCCGCCGTCATTTTTCAGATGTACTACTTCTGTGCTGATCACTTCACCTTCAGCCTCAGTTGCTACCGGTGTAATGAAATCCATAGTCACAGTTACGCTGCCTTTCTCCGGCTCAATACGTTCACCTGTGGATGTGCACAGGAAATAGATGTCGTAGAGAGTATACTCTACCACAACATTTTCATCGTCCGCTCCAAGCTCTGTGGAAAGCTGTGCGTTAAAAGCAGCCACCGCCGCGTTATACTCGTCACTGCCCGGTTCCAGATAATCTGCCTTCAGCTCTGCATCCTGCGGAAGATTTGCTTCTTCGGTTGCGACTGCAGAAATGATCACTCGTTCGTCTTCATATGCAAAAGAAGTCTTCGGAGCCTCGGTTTCTTCTTCCGTCTCGATTTCGGTCTCCTCTTCAGTTTCCACAGTCTCCGTATCGGTTTCCGTTTCCTCTTCTGCCTCAACTGCAGCCTCTGTTTCTTCTTCCGCCTCAGCTGTAGCTTCCGTATCTTCTTCTGCCTCAGCTGCCGCTTCTGTTTCCTCTTCCGTTTCAGCTATTTCTTCCGTTTCCTCTTCCGTCTCTGTTTCGGCCGCAGCTGTTTCCCCCGTCACAACCGCACCAGTATAAGAGAAGCTGCTCTGTGTAAAGCTCATCGCGGTCATATCGCCATCTGCATTTACATTGACGAAGTCCGTCACGATCTCGGCAACGCCGCTGTCCTGGATGTGAACAACTGCTTTGTTTGTGATCTCGCCTTCCAGACCAAGCTCTACTGCCTGACGGAATACCATGCTCACGCTCACGCTGCCAGCTTCCGGCTCGACGCGTACACCGTCACATACGAAATAGACATCGTACAGGACATACGCTGTCTGTGTGTTTTCCTCATCGATACCAAGCTGAGTGCCGAGCTGTGTCTCGATGGCACTTACCGCTGCCAGATAAGCAGCTGCGTATTCCTCGCTGTCCGGATCAATATAATCCGCTGCCAGCTCCGTGCCCTGCGGGAAATTTGCTTCCTCGGCTGCCGTCGCTGTGATCACAACGTCACTGTCCGAATAGGTAAAGGATGTCTTCGGCTCTTCCGCTTCGGTCTCATCCTCTGCTTCTGTATCCGCTTCGGTCTCTGCGTCAGCTGCTTCCGCTGCTGCTTCGGTCACGTCCTCCGTCTCCGCTTCGCTCTCGGATTCTGCCTCAGCAGCTGCTTCAGTTGCAGTCTCGGCGGCCTCTTCGGAGTCATCTTCTGTTGTCGTTTCATCGGAATCTGTTTCTTCTATAGAAAGTTCCGGCGTCGTTTCGCTGTCGGATGAAGCAGACGGATCTGTGCTCTCGTCTGCTGTCACATCCGCATCGGAAGTGTCAGCTGCATCTGTGTCAACCGCTGTTTCCGTCGTGGTGGACGCCTCTGTAGATACGGCATCGGTCGTTGTGGATGACGAACCTGCTGCCGCAGTTGTCTCATTGGATGTGTCTTCTGAATTGCTTTCTGCCGCCTCTGTGGTGGCCTCTGTCATTGTGGTCTCGGCGGCCAGTGTTGCGCCGTCATCGGCCAGTGTGGTAATCCCTGCCTGCTGCAGTACCATAGCCATGGCCAGTACTATTGCAAGGAATCGACCCCCCCGCGTGGTTTTTCTGCCTTTACGCATAGTTTTTGTTCCCCTTTCTTTTTCTTTTCTTCAAAAGGAGTACCCTCCCACACAATGCGATCGGACTTCTTTTGAATCGGCTGTTCATTTGCTGCAATTCGGCCCTTTTCTCCTGCTGTTTCCTGCCCACTTACAAATCCGTAATGATTCAGCACTTTCACAGTTACGAAGAAGATGCAGACAAGAGACCACAGAAGATTCTGTCGTCATTGTGTTTATCATAATCCGTTCACGGGATTTTTTCAACATAAATTTCATCTTTTTTTCAATTTTTTTTGTGCGTTATCTCACTACTTAATAAATTTCGTTCGAACTTAACAAGTTTAGTTGAAGTGGACAACTTATTTTTTATCAACACTCTTCACAAAGGGGCGCACAATTATCCACATTGCTGCGAAAAGGCACCCTGAACCCGCTCAGATTTGAGCAGGCCGGATGCCTCTTTTGTTTCACCTTATTCTGCTATATTCTTTTGAGCATTTAACTCTCTCATGTCGATTCCACTCGACTTCCATTCTCTATCAGCCATATGCTCTATACGACCTCAATCCTGCATTTATGCACCTTGTCCTTGCGATTGTAGCCGCTTCCTACCAGGATGATCCTGCCGGTCGTCCTGGGCTGTTCGCCGATCTTCCCCTGAAACTTCAGGGCGTAGTTTTTATCTTTGATCTGCTGCAGTGCAGTCTCCGGGGAATCATCTACTTTCAGTTCGATGATAATGCCATCATCGGAACGGTTATAGGGATAAAAGATATAATCTACGTATCCAATCCCTGCCTGATCCTCTCGCTGAATATCGTATTTGTTTCTCGCTGAGATATATGCCAGCTTCACGCTGCCGGAAAGTTCCGCTTCATTATTATAAGCTTTCAGCGGCGATTCTGTTGTGTGAACAATTGCCAGTACCTTTCCGACCGTCTCTTCATCGCCGTCATACGTCGCCTGCAGGATTCGTGCGGACTCTTTTTCGAGCTCGCGCATATAACTGTATTTTGGTTCCGTCCGTATAATTCTGTCAAATTCGAGTTCAAGTTCTTTATTCGGTATGCGCACGCAGCCATCATAGTAATTCAGATATCCGTATACGACCATGGCGGAGAGGATTTCATCCCGCTTTTCCAGAACAGGCGCAGTGGTGGCATATTCGGATATATCGGCTTCTACCGGTTCACCTGCCGCAAGCAGCATCACCGCCTCCCGCACGCCATCCACGTCATCCAGCACATAATCTTTCAGTTCATCATACTCCCCGGCTTTCGCCCAGTAATTATTGAGTTCGTCGCGAGCGAGGGCACGTACAACCGAATTCGGATTATATATGCTGCTGCCGTTTTTTCTTTGATATCCGTCATACCATCTGGCCAGATCCGCCCGTGAAAATTCCGGTCTGACACAATTCTTCTGATAGCGTTGGTATAGTTCATCTACTTCTTCACTGGTAAATCCAAAGTATGCATCATACATACTGCTGTTTGCCATGTTATATTCGTCAAAATGATTCATCGTATCGCTGGCGGAGTATTTTTTGATTGGGAGGACGCCGGTCAGATATGCCAGCTCGACATATGCCCTGCCTTTGGTCATATCCCCCAGAAAAGCAGTGTATTTGCCTCTGTCATCTTCTGTAAAGTACGTTCTGTGGAATACATAGTCCCATTCGTCAAATATCATCAGGAATTTTTCGTTGTTATACGCCAGGGAAACTGTGCGTAAAATAGCTCCCAATGAATCTCTCTCCCGAATCTTCGCCTCTGGATACGCTTCTTTTAAATCATCCACCAGACGCATCTTTATTGTACCTATATATTCCTTATACGAGGTACATTCTGATACATCCTTGCTGAAATCGATATAAATCAGATTATGCTGATTCAAATGTTTTTCATAATCCTGATTTCCAGCCACTTTAAGATGCGAAAACACTTCTGCACTGTCTACGCCTTTTCCGAAGAAAGAGCCAATCATCGCAGCCACCACGGATTTCCCAAATCTCCGCGGCCTTGTGACGGAAATGTAGTTTCGTCCCTGCCCCAGTAACGTAATCATTTCTGATAACATCTCTGTTTTATCTACAAAGTATGGTTTCTCCGTTTCTCCCCTATACAATTCAAGAACATCTTCCGGATTCAGATAATATCCCATTTCTGCACCCCCCATTTTGCCTGTTTACTTATAGATATTACTTGCAGCAAAATCAGCTGCCCGTTGTTCCGGAATCCGGCTGTGCTCCGCACATCTGCCGCAGCTTCGCTGCTATTGATTCTGTTGCGTCAGGCGCAGACAGCGTAAGCTGTCATGATTCCTTGTGCGCCTGTGTGCATTATAGCCAAAAGGCAGCTGAACCGCAACCGGATTTTCACAAAAAGACCGTTTATTATACCCGAATGCATACAGAAGCGAAACGACTTCTCACTGGTACAGCACAGCCCCATCCAGACAGATATAATCACTATTGTAGTCCGCATCAAAACCATTGATGGAAATAAATCCGATTTTTCCGACCCTGATACCTTTTATTGCAGCCACCTGCCGGACTTCTTCCTGCATCTGTTTTTGAGTCACAGGAGCCGAAAGATACTTGACTTCGTATATATCATAAGCATCTTTCCTTTGCAGGACCACATCAAATTCGCCATGAGTCCTGGTTCTGGAATCATCGTAATAATAAGTGCCAATATTCAATACACCCTTCAGCTTGCGGCTTTGAACCTGAATGGAAAACCAGGTACGGCAAATGTCCTCAAACCGGTGAGAAATGAAAGTCACCAGCGAAGCCTCGATATACTCTTCATAAAAAGCTTCCGCTCCCAACATCTGCAGCGCACTCTTATTGCTGTAAACATAAGCATAGAAAAACCTTAAAAGATTATCTGTAATCTCATAGCGGGTCTTTCGGTTGTCGTTTGGCTTATTGATCGGTGCAACCTTTGATACCAGTTCCATATTAAGCAGAGTCTTCATTTGCTTACTGAGCAAACCATTTGATGTCATATCCAGTTTTTCTTCAATCTCTGTGTATTTCTTTTTGCCATTCGCAATAGCAAACAAAATACGCTCCATATTGCTGCTGACTGAAAGGTCAGACAACAGCAGATTATCAGCGTATTGATAGACGGCGCTGGATGGATTAAGGATCGTGCGTATCACATTCTCTTTCAAAGATGCAGAAGACATCAGTAGTTCATTGATGTACGGTGAACCTCCAAAAACCGCATACATTCCAACCTTGTCATAAGGACTTTTCTCCGGATAGAAAGCGGAAGCCGTCTTATAATCCAGCTCTTTCAGACAAATGACTGTCGTAAACCTGCCATAGAGCGCATTATTTTCCTCCAACAGATTTTTCATCATGCCTACATGGGAACCAGAGATAAACAGCCGGATATTGGCAAGGTTATTATCAATAATACTCTGAAACACAGAATCAACTGTCGCGGCTTCCGTAAATTGCTTAAGGTAAGGATACTCATCAATAATGATATTCAGCGTTTCAGGCAGCGCGTTCAGATAAATAAACACGTCTATGAAGCTGTCAAACGACATGGCGACAGGCAGCACTTTCATCCGCACGAGCACAGACACAAAACCATCAATATTATCCTTCACAGGCGCTTTCAGGCATTCATAATACACCGTCTTATCCGAGTGATCTTTCAGGGCATGGGTAAGCAGTGTTGTCTTGCCAATCTTGCGCTTACCATAGATCATCATGCTTCCTCTGGGCTGATCAAGTATCTCCTGTATCAGAGCAAGTTCTTTCTCACGGCCAATAAACATAAGGCACCTCACTAGCTGAAATATTTTTCACTGAATTCAGATTCAGTATATCTGACAAAGTGAGATTTGTCCAGTAATTTACAGTTTATATTTGCATTATAGCACCTGCTTTTTTACGGATTATAAAATCTGAATCTGGCACATCTGCATCGCTTTCAGCGCATTCTCATGACTTTCTGGCGTCACACCCGCGCAGCAGGACGCGTCCACCGCGATCGGTACTTCCGGAAAAGCCGCCTTGAGGATCATCGCGTTCGAAATCACGCAGATATCCGTACAAAGTCCGACAAGCTCGATGGAGTCCGGCACAATCCCGTCATCCGAATTATTGTCCTGATTGTACCGGCTTTCGCCATTCTGCGAATCCTGATATGTCTGATGCTGTGCGTTTTTGCTATCCTCGCCCTGTGCTACCAAGTCTTCTCCTTTCACCACACAGCTTCTTACAACCTCCGGCAGCGCAAGCGACCCGAACGACGGCTTGTCCACCACCGGGCAGCCCTCTGCATACACTTTCTCTGCGATTTCCCATCCGGACGTCCCTTTTACGCAATGCACTACCGGCAGGTTCCGTCCTTCCTGCGTCTGTAAATACGCCTCCGTATGGGTATCCCGCGTGTAAATTACCGTGCCGCCATTGCCCAGATACTCATCAATTTTCTTCCGCACATTGTCCACGATCGCGACCGCTTCCTTCGTGCCGAGCGCTCCGTCTATAAAATCATTCTGCATGTCCACTACAATAAGAATTTTCATCTGAAAAGCTCCTCTCTTAATGCATCATAACCATTTTATATAGATATACTATAACAAATTCAGTATAACACAGGCCGACAGTCACTTCTACTCGTTTTTCGTTTTTTCGTTTTTTCGTTTTTTCGTCTTTACTCCAACTCAAGCGCGCCGGTATACAGTTGGTAATATTACCCTTTCTGTGCGCTCAGCTCGTCGTGGTCGCCGCGCTGAGCGCTCGCTTCGGTTCAGGCATCAGCGGATCATCCGCCTCGCAAGCAGGGCACTCGCGGCAATTCCGGCGGCGGAGGCCAGCAGTGCGCCGCCCAGCGTATAGCGCGTTTTTTTGATACCGGCGCTCATAAAATAGACACTCATCGTATAAAAAACCGTCTCCGTACTGCACAGCATCAGGGAGGCGGTCAGGCCGGTCAGGGAATCCGTCCCATACTGCCTGTAGATATCCAGAAGCAGTCCGGAGGCCGCGCCGGACGAAAACAGTTTCACGACGCCCAGCGGCACCAGTGCGGAGGGAAACAGTTCATTCGGAAGAATCTGCCCGATTCCTGCCGCCAGCAGATCCAGAAATCCCGATGCACGAAGCACTCCGGTCGCAACCATCAATCCGATCCATGTCGGCGCAAGCTTCACGACCGTTTCCAGTCCCGAAGCCGCTCCTTTTACGAAGCAGTCATATGCCGGTACTTTTGCTGCCATTCCATAACTCACAATGCAAAAAATCACTAACGGTATTATGACTTCTGAAAGATACAACAGAATCTTCATCTTCTTTTCACATCTCCGTGTCCTGCCGTAATTATCTCATTCTATGATTCGAGCTGCGGAAAAAGAACCGGTGAGATATGCCTCACCGGTTCTTTTTGCTGATATAACTTTATCACCTGATTGTTCTCAAAAAAACATTTTCATAATCCTGTTTCTGATGATATACCGCTTCTATAAAGGCGATATTTCCCTCAATTCGATAAAGCATAACATATTGATGTCGTCTAAACATAATCACGCGAATTTCCCGTTTCCTCAATTCAGGATGACTACAATACTGAAGGCTGGCAGCAACCTCAGACAATGTTTTCTGCGTCTCTCTGGCATCTTCTAATATACTTTTTGCAGCAGTGTCATTAAACAATGTATAGAAAACATAATCCACATACTGTTGAAGCTGCAGCTCCGCGTTTTTCGTCATGACTACATCATATAAAACCATATTGTCTCTCCATCTCGTCTATGACATCTTTCATGGGGCGATAATTTCCTTCTGAGATATCATTCTCAGACTGATCCAAATCCCTGAGAATCTGCTCTGTTGTAATCGCCGCAAAAGGATTTGCCGGTTTTTTAGAAACAAACAGTTTCTGTGCATATTGCATCACTTTCATTCTTGCATCTTCCGGCATGGATTCCATCATAGATACTGTTGCTTCGATAGTACTCATGAAAAGACCCCCTTCCTGTCCTTATCTATTATATCACTGCATAAACCTGCGTCTTCTCCTCGCACTCATGGCAAGCACCAGGAATGCCGCGCCCATCAGCAGCACATAGCCGAACAGCGGCGTATTATCCCCGGTCTCCACTGAGGTTGTCTCGCCCGATACGGAGCCGTTGTCAGACACCGTATAGGAAGAAGTATCAGACAGCAGATCGGAGGATGTTGAGTTCAGAATGGTATCCCAGTCGTCGCTCGATGTCGTGCCATATACTGAGTTCAGCAGAACGGTCTGTATCGACAGATTATCCTGAGTAAACGCTGCCGTGGCGTTCACTACCTTGATCTGATAACCAAACGAGCGCTGATCCGTGATCACATTGCCGTCCTTGTCCACTTCGGCAATATAAATCGTCACGCCGGAGGCCGATCCCAGATTCAGCGTCAGCTTCAATGTCTTTTCACTCGCGTTGTCCAGTGTCATGGCAATCGGGTCGGCATAGAGTTCTGTGAGATCCTCATCCTTGAAAAGCCCCACGTAAAATGTCTCGCTCACCGCTTTCTGCGTCGTTCCCTCGTAAACACGTTTTGTGAGATAAAGTGTTACCTTCGAGGCTTTCAGCTTATTCGTCACCGTCACCGACTGCGTACTCCCTTTGGAAATCGTTACAGTCGGCTTGTCGACCGATACTACATAGGAGAACGTGGAAGAATCTGTGATGCGGGTGCCGCTCGAATCCACTTCTGCGATATAGTAGGTCATGCTGTTCTCGCCGGAGAGCAGGATGCGTCTGCGCACCGTGACAGAGGAAGCATTTGAAAGGCTCATCTTCACGATCGTCGGCGTATCACTGTAATCCGAGTTCCGGTAAATTCCAAGATAAAATGTATTCGTCACCGCTTCCGCCGTTCCGGAGGAGTCTGTCACATTCAGTGTCAGCGAAAGCGTTCCGGTGTAACGATAGCCGCCGGGCAGCGACGTATAGACATTCTGCGCCACCATGCTTCGCGTTGTATCCGACATGGTCACCTTGCCGCTGTTCGTGTAACGGATCGTCAGCGAACTCGTCGATGTCTTCACAATTCCGTACTGATCTGTCTCTGAGAGGTAGTAAACGCCGTCTTTCGTCAGATTGGAGAACGTTACAGTCCCGGTAAATCCGCTCACATCCAGCGACACCACATTGCTGACCTTTTTTGTACGGGCTGAATCTGAGAAAAGGGCAAAATAATATGTGTAAGCTCCCTTTGCCTGATACGTGCCCGATGTCGTGTCATAGGCATAGACCTGATAATCTCCCACGTACACCTGCTTGGTAACGGTAAGCTTATAATCAGTCGAAACAGTCGCGGCATTCTCGATCGCTACCTCTGTCGTACAGCCCCGCACCACTGTAAATGCAACATCCGGCACCGGCGTATAGCCATCCGGAGCCGTAATCTCCGTCAGATAATACGTCTCGCCGTCTGTCAGGGCGTTGGTCCATACAATTTCCGTCTCGCCGGAGGTAAACGTCTTGCTGCCAACCGTGCTGACCTCATAAATCTTGCCGGAGCTGTCCTTGATCGCCAGCTTCGCACCGGAGAGCAGACCGCCATCCGATGAATCCCGCACACTGATCTTTACCGTAGAATCGTTCAGCCGATTCTGCACCGTCACCGCCGCTGCCGTATCCCCATATCTGACCGTCACCGCATTCGCGTTCGTGTCCGGATAAGAAACATTGTAGGCAAATCCGCTCACACCGCCGGCCACTTCCGCGCCGGTACTGTCCGTCTCTCCGATATAAAAGGTCTGCTCTTCCGCCGTCGCTTCCAGCACAAAGGTCACCGTCTGCGTACTGCCGCCATCCATAGCGATCGCGATCGGTGCACTGCTGTTCGCAGCCGTCGTCAGGGTCGAATCCGTATAAACATTTACTTTCTGCGTTTTGGCTTCATCTGCGTAAACATCCACATAGAATGTCTCACTTCCCGCCAGCGCTGTCCCATCGCGGTCAAGGACGTTTAAGGTCACAGTCAGAGGTACTGCGTAGCTAAGTGAGCTCTCCGTTTCCGACTCGGATTCTGTCTCTGTCGCAGCTGCGGTTTCGGATTCTGTCTCCGCTGCTGCCGCTGTTTCCGATTCTGTCTCCGTCACTGCTGCTGTTTCTGATTCCGTCTCCGTTGCTGCCGTGGTTTCGGATTCCGTCTCCGTTGCTGCTTCCGTCCCCGTTGCTGCCGTGGTTTCGGATTCCGTCTCCGTTGCTGCTTCCGTCCCCGTCTCGGTTTCTGTGCCGGTCTCGGTTGCTGCTGCGGTTTCTGACTCTGTCTCCGCCGCTGCTGTGATTCCTGCTTCCGTCTCTTCTTCCACTCCGGTAGAGAACGCAACCCGCAGCAATGCGGCCTCCGCATCCTTTACCGTCACGGAAGCGGCATAAACCGCTCCGGAAAGGTCGCCTGTGACCTCCACCGTCGCGGCCGGGGCCAGAACGGTTCCCTGTATGCCATCGGAAAGCTTCAGCGTACCGGTATAATCCACATAGTCATCATCTTCCAATGCCACAAAGTTATAAATCACATCTCCGGCCTCGAAAGCATCTTCATAATCAACGGTCTTTCCGGAACATTTCATCGCGTAGCCGGAAAAAGCAAGCTCCTGCTCCGCAGAATCTGCAACCACATTGATCACATAAGCCATATCTGTTACGTCCAGCACTTTGTCTGAAAACAGAGCTTCCAGCTGTGCCTCGTCCAGATTGCCGTCCTCATCCGCGTAAAGATTGATCACCGTAACGGACTTCGATGTCTTCGCGTCCGCCAAGCTGATGGACAGTTTCTTAAGATCGGTGAGAAGAGCCTTGCCCTCCTTGCCATCGAGGATCAGTTCCTCCAGATTTAAATCCGCTTCTTCGGCATCCGCTGTCAGTTCATCCGGAATGGTCACCGTCTCCGCAACAAACAGATAAGACAGCACAGAGGACAGCTTCTTCACCAGACTCTCAAGCTTTATCTTATCTCCGGAATTCTCCCGCTCCGAGCGCTCGGTCTCCTCTGTCTCTTTCTTTCCGGTGTTTTTTGATGACGTCTGCTTCCCGGATTCTGTGGTCTCCGCCTCAGTCGCGGATTCCTCGTCCGCAGCGGTCTGAGACTCTGCTTCAGCAGCCGCCTGTGTCTGCGCTTCCGTTGCAGCCTGTGTCTGCGCTTCCGTTGCCGCCTGTGTCTGTGCCTCTGTAGCCGCCTGCGTCTGTGCCTCCGTAGCCACCTGCGTCTGCGCCTCTGTAGCTGCCTGCGTCTGCGCCTCCGTAGCCGCCTGCGTCTGTGCTTCCGTCGCCTGCGTCTGTGTCTCGGCCGCAGCCTGCGCTTCAGTCGACTGGCCTTCTTCTGCAAATCCGGTAACGCTGCACTGCTGCACCAGCAAAGCTGCCGTCAGCAATACTGCAGCTATTTTTTTCAGCTTCCTCATCCTCATTCACCTTTCACTATCGCAGTTATAAACCGTTCATGCCGCGTAGCCGTTCTGTCTCTTCGTAACTGTTCAGTTCCCCACAGTTACCAGACCTTTTATTTTGTACCGAAAATCCGGTCTCCCGCGTCCCCGAGACCCGGAACGATGTAGCCGTGTTCATTCAGATGATCGTCCAGCGCTCCGATATACATATCTACGTCCGGGTGCGCCTTTTTCATCGCCTCAATTCCTTCCGGGGCAGCAATGATGCACATAAAACGAATGCTCTTGCAGCCCTTATCCTTCAGCATCTGGATCGCAGCCACCGCAGAGCCGCCCGTAGCCAGCATCGGATCCACCACGAATACTTCTCTCTCGTCACAGTCTGCCGGGAGCTTGCAGTAATACTCCACCGGCTTTAAAGTCTCCGGATCACGGTAAAGGCCAATGTGTCCCACTTTTGCCGCCGGCATCATCGCCAGCATACCGTCCACCATGCCAAGTCCGGCACGAAGGATCGGAACCACCGCAAGCTTCTTTCCGCTCAGCTCTTTCACGGTTGTCTTTGCGATCGGCGTCTCGATCTCAACGTCCTGAAGCTTCAGGTCACGCGTCGCTTCATAACACATATACATGGCAATCTCACCGATCATTGCCCGAAAGTCACGGGATCCGGTCTCTTTTCTCCGAATGATGCCGATCTTGTGCTGAATCACCGGATGGTCCATGATCATTATCTTCTGCATTTTCTCTCCTCCTGAACATATAAAAAACAACAGTAGTCATTTCCTGAAATCCGCGCCTGCACCGTTTTACCGGAACCGCACGTCACGTTAAGCGTTTTCATAAATTTTCTGTATTTTACCACAGAAATATGTCCAAATCTTTTAGATATTCTTAAGGTTGCTGCAGCCCCTCACTCTTCATCAATCATCCGCACTCTGCGCGCATGGCGTTCCGCCCCGGAAAATGGAGTATTCAGGAACGTCTCCGTGATCATCACCGCAAGTCCCGGTCCAGTGACCCTCGCGCCCATACAGAGAATGTTCGCATCATTGTGCATACGGGTGGCTTCCGCGCTGAAGCAGTCGCCGCAAAGCGCCGCACGGATTCCTTTATAACGATTGGCTGTCATTGACATGCCGATGCCGGTCCCGCAGATCAGAATGCCTTTTTCGGCACGTCCCGAAAGAATTTCCTGTACGACCGCCTTTGCGTAGACCGGATAGTCCACCGCATCCGCGGACCAGGTACCGCAGTCCTTATACTCGATCCCTTTTTCATCCAGATACTTCAGAATCTCCAGCTTCAGGCCGTAGCCCGCCTGATCACAACCCACTGCTAACATAGTAATTCCTCCTCATTTAACTGTACTACCAGTTTTTTGATCAATGCTTCCAGCACTGAATAACACTGCCCATAATCCGCGAGAGAACCGCCGTACGGATTCTGCGGCCCTTCCGCCTCGCCGACAAAGCGATGGAGTACCTGCACCATCTCCTCATGCTGAGGTGCAAATGTTTCCAGCACTTTTTCCCTGACCTCATCTGTAAAAACCAGCATCAGAGTACGCTCATCGAAATCCTCCCGCACAAGCGGGTCACTCATGTGTTCTTTCATTGTCAGTCCATTGCCCGCCAGCACTGCCTCTGCCTTCGGATTGATCGGCTCCGGAAACAGCACGACAAGCCCTTTTGACGTCACGTCCAGCTCATCGAGCAGGTATTTGCTCTGCAGGATCGCCTCAGCCATAGGCCCCGCCGCCGTGTCCGCCTGACTCACAAAAATCAGTCTGTCAAATTTTTTCAAAACATTTCCCCCAATTCTCCATTCCCTTTTCTGTCCAAAGGTAAAACTACACCCCGATCACCTGATGGCCGGCCGCTTTCATCAGCCGGTTCATGATCGCCGCCCCCATCTGCGGCGTCTCAAAGGATTCCGAGTAGATCACAGAAACCTCCAGAAGGTCGAATTCCCGCAGGATCGCGTACAGATGCTGCGCGATGGTAAGCTCATGATCCCGGGAACCAATGGATCGGACGATCGCGTGGGAATAGCCGTCAAACGTCTCGTCTGCGGCAATGACTCCCGCTTTCCGTCCCGCAGCGGACTGGGCCGCTGTCAGCTCATTGATCTTCTCCTGCACGCGCTCCCGCTCGCCTTCCACAATAAACAGCGGCGCTTTCGGTGCGTAGTGGCGATATTTCATCCCGGGTGCTTTGGGCCGGATAGAAGGATCATCCGCAAGAAGCCCCCGGTCCATCCGCACTTCACCAACCACCTGACTTAACATCTCCTGGCTGATAAAGCCCGGACGCAGGATCACAGGAATATCTTCCGTCAGGTCCACGATCGTAGATTCCAGACCGATGGAAACAGGTCCTCCGTCAATGATCATATCGATCACACCGTCCATATCCTCCGCGACATGCTGTGCAGTCGTCGGGCTTGGACGTCCGGAAGTATTCGCGCTTGGCGCGGCCACATAGCCGCCTCCCGCACAGATCAATGCGCGCGCAATCTCGTTGTCCGGCATGCGCACGGCCACCGTATCCAGACCGCCGGTCGTCGCATACGGCACTTCCGCTGACTTTTTCAGAACCATCGTCAGCGGTCCCGGCCAGAATGCGTCTGAAAGAAGCTTCGCCTGCGCCGGGAGTCCCTCGGTAATCCTCCCGATTGCCTCCCATTTTGCGATATGAACGATCAGGGGGTTGTCCGACGGCCTGCCCTTCGCCCGGTAGATCTTCGCAGAAGCTTCCGGATCCAGTGCGTTCGCGCCAAGGCCGTATACCGTCTCCGTAGGAAACGCGACCAGACCGCCCTGCCGCAGGATCTCACCGGCGCGGCGGATGCCTTCCTCACGGACGCCTTCACTCATATTTTCTACTTCCGTCTTCATTCCCCATTCTCCTTCACGGACGTTTTCTTTCTGACACAGGATCACATGTCTTTTTCCAGTCGTTTCGTCTGCACCACAGGAACTCTGTGTCCGCCGCTGCCTCATTTCAAACAGTATATCACCATAAGCGTATTTTTGAAACTATTTTTATTATTTTCTCTTTTTTCTGTGTTCAAAAAGAAAAAGCTGTGTTAGAATGAAACTATTCAGGCGTCCGCGGAATCCGGACGCAAGCGTCAGGAGGAAACGGAAGTTATGAGCGAAGAAGAAAAAACAGTTGCACTGGAAACAGCAGCTTCGGCAGAAGCGGCAGAGGAAATGACCCAGGCTCCGGCAGAAGATGAAACGGCAGCGGAAGAAGCAGCGATGCCGGCGGAAGAAGCGGCAGCCGCAGAAGCGCCCAAAGCAGAGGAGCCTAAAGCAGAAGAGCCTAAAGCAGAAGAGCCGACAGAGACCATGGCGGATTATGACGCGGCGATCACCGCTTCCATGAAGCCAATCCACGAAGGAGACATTCTCAAGGGCACCATCATCGGAGTTTCCGATGAAGAACTGACCGTCGACCTTGGCATCTACACGGACGGTATCGTTCGTCTGGAAGATGCAAGCGACGATCCGAATTTCTCATTCCGTGATTTTGAGATCGGACAGGAGATTTCCGCGACAGTCATCCGCCGTGACAACGCCCAGGGGCGCATTCAGCTTTCCCTGAAAGCGGCGGCAGCCGTACTTGGCTGGGAACGTCTGCAGCAGCTTCAGAAGGATCAGTCCAACATTACCGTCAAGATCAATGAAGCGGTCAAGGGCGGCGTGACCACTTATGTCGAAGGGATCCGCGGATTTATTCCGGCTTCCAAGCTTTCACTCTCTTATGTGGAGAATCTCGATGAGTATGTCGGCCGTGAGATTGAGGTCCGCGTCATCACCGCGGAACCGGATAATAAGCGTCTGGTCCTTTCGGCACGCGATATTCTCCGTGAAAAAGAGCAGGAAGAGCGTAAACAGCGCATTTCCAATGTCGAAGTCGGGCTTGTGACGGAAGGCGTTGTGGAGACCATCAAGGATTACGGCGCATTTATCAATCTCGGCAAAGGATTGAGCGGTCTGGTGCATGTCTCCCAGATCAGCCAGCAGCGCATCAAGCATCCGGGTGCAGTGCTCAAGGAAGGACAGACTGTCAAAGTCAAAGTCATCGCGGTCAAGGACGGCAAGATCAGCCTCAGCATGAAAGCGCTGGAAGATGTGGCCGCACAGGAGATCGAGGAGGAGACCTACAAGATGCCGAAGGCAGAAAGTGCCACCACCTCACTTGCATCCTTATTTAAAAATATTAAGCTGTGATGTAATGATACAAGGGACAAAAAAGTCAGGAATAGAACTCTTGCGTTCCTGTTCATAACTTTGGGCACCGCAACAATATGAGACAATAAGTACTTCGCACATGCTGCGAAGTATGAATGAAAACAGACAGAACCGGCAGAAGAACCCCCGAAGGTTTTTCCGCCGGTTTTTCACTATCCCCTCAGATATGCCAGAATCCCGTCACAGATGGCCTGTGCCACCCGATCCTGATACGCTTCCTCCTGAAGCAGAGCCTCTTCCTCCGGATTTGTCAGAAATCCGCATTCCACGATCACAGTCGTGCTGACAGAACGCTTCAATATGTAATATGTCGTATTCCCTTTCTGCACCCGCGGCCGTTCGATTGCAAGTTCCGTGTTCAGGCACTCCTGAATCGCCGCCGCCAGTTTCTCCCCTTCCGCGGACTGTTCATAATAAAAGACCTGCGGTCCTTTCACGGACGAATCGTCCGGATAGCTGTTCTGATGAATGCTAACTGTCAGAATGGGATTTTCTTCCGCGATCCGTGCAACGCGGCGTTCCATATCCTGCGCTTTTTTACTAGAGGCATCCTCGTCATAAAGGCCGTCCTCCGTCTCACGAGTCAGCACGGCTTCGTAGCCTTCCGCCTCAAGCAGAGCCGACAGCTTTTTCGCGTAAATCAGATTCAGTTCCTTCTCGCTGGCGCCGCTCGCTCCTACCATACCGGAATCAAAACCGCCATGTCCCGGATCAATAACGATCCGGTTGGTGTTCACCCCATCCGCAGCATCTGCGGTGTCCGAGATTTCCGCGTCGCCCTGCGTTTTTTCCGCGCGGTGATCTGCACCATAAGCAGGCAAAAGCACAGCCGCAGCCAGCAGAACCAATATCATGAAGTATTGGATCAGTTTCTCAGCCCTTTGTTTTTGAGTTTCACCGGTATCGCAATTTTCGTTGGCATCATCTTTTTTGTTGGCACTGTTTTTTTCGTTGGCATTATCTTTTTCTTTAGTATTATCTTTTTCGTTGTGATCGTTATTTCCCACGTTTTGCACACTCTGATCGCAAATCTCTATCATTCTATGCGATCCGGGTGCAGAAATATTCAACCCGGCGCCCTGACGGAGCGTTTTTGTTGTATAGGAACAAAGCTTCCTATAAAGCAAAAAATCCCGACCCGTACGTTTTCACAATACAGGCCGGGAAAAGGAGCAGCTATCTGTCATATATCTGTGGTCATAACATCCGGGAACAGATTCCCCGGTCTTACGACCAGTAACGAAGTGCCTTAAGTATATTACTGCTGTAATTATAGTTCGATATTTTGATGCCGCCCGTTGGGTACGCCGCCGAGTTACTCGCGTGCACGATCTTGCCGTCGCCAATGTAGATCGCCACATGAGACGCATAACTCGAGCTGCTGGAAGACCCATAGAAGATAAGGTCGCCGGGCAGAAGGCTGTCGGTACTCACCTCCACCTCCACCGGAGTAACGGAAGTGGAAAGAGCTTTCATCTGCGAATCCGCGCTGTGCGGCAGTGTGATACCAAAGTAAGCAAATACCGCCATCGTAAATCCGGAGCAGTCTGCACCGTTCGTCAGACTGGAGCCGCCGTATTTATACGGATTGCCCACAAACTGCAGCGCATAGTTCGCAATCTGTGATCCCAATGTGCTGCCGCTGGCAGTTATGCCTTCTTCCGCTGTTACCTTACCGCTCGAACCGATCGTGTAGGTCACAGAACCAACCGTAATGGTCGTTGAAGTCGCCATCTTACCATCAGAGTAGAAATAATACTTATATCCGTCAATCGTCTGCAGTCCAGTCAGCATAATCCCCACAGAATCAAAGTAATACGTATCGCCATCGATCGTCTGCAGTCCGGTCAGCACCTCATAATCATCACTCAGATAATACGTATTGGTCCCGGTCGTAAACCAGCCGGTCGAGCGCGTATTCGTCTGATAACCGCTGGAACCATAATAATACTGATTCACCCAGGTACTCGTCACCATCTTGCCGTCACTTCCGAAATAGTACCAGCGTACAGTCCCGCTCACCGTGATCTTCATCCGTGTGCTGCGAATTGCGACTCCATACGTTGGCCGGAAATAATAGGTGGAAGAACCGACCTTCTTCAATGTTCCGGTCACCTTTTTTGCCGTACTGGTATCGAAATAATAAATCTCCCCGCCGATCGCCTGCAGGCCAGTCAGCAGCACACCGTTGGCATTTGCGTAATAATTCTCACTCGAGTTGACCCAGCCGTTGGTCACAAGCGCTCCATCTGTTCCGAGATAGTAAAAGCTTCCGCTGATCTTCTTTACTCCGGTCTGCTTCACGCCCTTGGATGAAAAATAATATTTATTCCCATCGATCGTCTGCCAGCCGGTCACCCGGACTCCATTCGAATTGACATAATACTTGCTGCTGCTGATCCATTTACTCTTCTGTACCACACCGTTCGCATTGCAGTAATAATATTTCCCGCTGTATTTCACCCAGCAGCTGGCATATCGGACTCCGCTCGACTTAAAGATATAGGTGTTCGAACCGATCGTCTGCTTGCCGGTCACCATCACACCCTTGCTGTTCACATATTTTTTGCCGACCCAGGTACTCTTCTGCACCACACCCTTCGAATTCGCGTAATAATACTTGCCGCTCACCTTGAACCAGCCCGTACTGTACTTCGTCTTCGTCTTGTAATAATAGGTATTCCCTTCCAGAGTCACAAAACCGGTCTTTCTCTTGCCGGTATATTTGCCCTTTGAATTGACCCATTTATTGCCGATCCATTTGCTGACCGCCATAGTGCCGTCTGACTGCAGATAATACTTGCCGTACCATTTGGAAACATACAGTATCCCCGTGGACTTATTTGCAAAATATTTCTTCTTCGTGCTCGCGTCCGTGATCCAGCCGTACTGCATCTTACCATCCGACGCAAAATAATACATGTTATTGCCGACCGTCACCACACCCGTCTGCATGATGCCGCTCTCATTAAAATAATATCTCGCGTTGTCGATCGTCACCAGCCCGACCGCGTATCCCACAGAATCCGAAGTGGTATACATCCGCCCGTTCTGCGTCGACACCCAGGCCGCCTCCGAATGTATGCCGGAAGCCAAAAGCAGAATCGACACTGCAAATACAAATGTCAGCAAAACTTTCTCAGCCTTAATCCTCATATCTCAAATCCCTCATGTAATAAGTTCGTTAAATTTGATTACAGAATTTTTAAATCTTTTTAACATTTTATCTTATGTCTCCTCCAAAGTCAATACAAAGATTCCCTGAAAGCAGGAAAAAAACGGCCTCTTGACATTTCCGTTTTCCCCTATAAAATGGAAATAAAAGTTTTAGAACAGCATATAGCGGTCTGTGGCCTGCTGTTCTAAATCACAACACAGCAGCATCGAAATGAAAAGACAGGAGAATACGATCATGAGACTTCGCAATATCCCCGGATCACGGGAAGCGATTGCCGAAAGCCCTTTTGTTATACATGAGGATGAAATGCGGGAAAAAAAGGGACACTGGGACACCGTCTTTGACCGCGCACAGCCGCTTTATCTGGAGATTGGCATGGGAAAAGGACGGTTTCTGACAGAACTTGCCGGACTTCATCCCGACCGGAATTATGTCGGTATCGAAAAATTTTCCAGCGTGCTGGTGCGCGCCCTTGAGAAACGCGAACAGCTGCCCGAGCTTACCAACCTGCTTTTTTTGCGAATGGAGGCAGAAACTCTGACCGATGTGTTCGCCCCCGGCGAAGTCGCCGGCATTTATCTGAATTTCTCCGATCCCTGGCCCAAAGACCGTCACGCAAAGCGCCGCCTGCCCGGACGGGAATTTCTCGCGCGCTACGATCAGATCCTCACACCGGACGGCCGGGTCGAATTCAAGACCGACAACCGTTCGCTGTTTGACTTTGCGCTTGACGAAGCCCGCATCTGCGGATGGACGATTGAAGCCTGCACCTTTGATCTGCACCATGACGAAGCAATGCTGCCGGGCAATATCATGACCGAATACGAGGAACGCTTCTCAGAAAAGGGAAATCCCATCTGCAAAGTGGTGCTTTCCCGTTAATGTTCATAACTGTTCAGTACCTTCACAGTTACGAGGGAAAAGCCCATTTAAAGTCGCTGCGCGATGGGGCTTTTCCCCGCATTATATACGTTTTCATACGTACTTCGCAACAAGTGCGAAAAATGATCCGAGCGACAAAAGGGTATGATACTACGGATTTCTCCGCACTTCGTGCTCCCGAAATCCTAACACCATTCGGAATCCGCTCATTTTGGCCAATATATTGTCCAAAATGGCTACTTCCTCATGTTGTTGCGGTCCCCAAGGTCAGGAATCGGAACGCAAGCGTTCCATTCCTGACCTTTTGTCCCTTGTATCATATAATATAATATAAATCATCCTGAGGTGACGGCATATGCGGCTTCGCGGCATTCGCAAAAACCTGTACCTACTCGTCAGCGCCAGACCGGACTGGGACCGAAAGCTCCTGCAGATTCACCGTTCTTTTGAAGAGGTCCGGCAGCTGCTTGAAAAGAGCGACCAAAAGGCAGAAAAAATTCTTAAAAAAAGATAAATTTGGGCTTGCTTTTTTAAAAAGGCTGTATTATAATACTCCTTGCTTGCGAGAGATGAGGTAATAAATCCGCAGCGGAAATCAAAAATGCGCGATTAGCTCAGCTGGAAGAGCACCTGACTCTTAATCAGGGTGTCCAGGGTTCGAGCCCCTGATCGCGCACTGAAAGCACTGTTTTCGATGACCATGAGTATCGGGGGCGGTGTTTTTTTCTTGCCCTTCGAAAAAGCCAGTGTTTATGCGGGTTCAGGGTATCCGAATATAATGCAACGCAGCCCCTCCGACAACTACTCGGCTCATGTATTTTACTCGACCGAATATTGCCGAAAGGGCTGACTGGCTTTCGCTGCATCTTTAATTACGGAAACTATACTACCGCTTCAATCAACATTTTATCGCCCAGCGGTATTTTTTTTACGCCGATCTCCTTTTTCTTATTGAAATTAAAGCTTAACATATAACCCTTTTTCAGGTGAAAGTATTCAAGATATTCTGCCAGCTGCTCTTCACCGCGTTCGTTGTAAGCATTGCCGCGCACATATTTTCAGTTCGATCACGAATTGCTCCCCATGATAATCAATGATCAGATCCGTCTGCTTTCGGTTTCTGGTGCGTGCTTCCACATAATAATTGCCCGTGCCGTTAATAATCGGCTTTAAGAACAGCATGAAGTAGCGGCGCCCGTCCTCTTCTACAAACTTCTGATTCTGATCACCATATATGTCATCGAAGTATTCGACAAATTTTTCCAGCAAATGCTCCACATCAAGATGTCCATCCGCTACAAACTGGTTCTTTTCATCAGATCCCAGACGGAACATTTCCGTTCTGGAGGCTTCTGCCGTCATCAGGAAATAGTTATAAAGCCGCGTCTCAAAAATTCGGTTCGCGACCTGCATTGTGCCGCCCTCGTTTTTGACAAAACCAAACATATGGAGCAGATTCGTCACCGGGTCATCTATATTGAAAGGAATCGGCTCACCCCTGAATAAAAGATCATAGATGCGCCCTCGCATTTCAGGATACTGATTCAGCTTGTCCCACAGAGACTCAAACAGGGCATTCTGCTCGGTCAGCAGAATCTTTACCGCCTCGTTCACGCCTTCCGCTGTCCACGCAGCACTTTTGTCCGGAAACGTCTCTGTCCATACCGGTGTGATAATCCGCCTCATATTCCTTCAGCATCTCACTGATCTCATCCGCGGAAAAGCTCATGTCAACGCGAAATTTAGCCGCGATGTTCCAGGGGCTGTTTGTCTTATGTTCTTCAGCAGGCACGTAACGCGAAGCGTTCTCGTAATCGTGCCTGCGGCCTGCCGCCGAGCATTCGCGAGGGGGCATTTCCATATCCGGACGAATCTTTCTCTTAATATTTCTGACATCATACACACCTGCCAGAATCACAGACTGGAAAGTGGCCGTCCCCGGACGTTTAAGATAATAAGCCCTCAGCTGTGCCAGAAAATCTATAAACACCTGATTATTTGTAGCCGTATCTACCTCATCAATTATCAGAACCGGCATCACTTCCAGCGTCCGGCACCAGGATTTTATGACTTTAAATAACGCCTGAAGGGAATTGATTCTCGCAGTACCCTCTACAAATGCAGTCAGTCTTTCCTCGATTTCATCCGGAAACGAATCCATGGCATCCAGCAATTCCTCTGCAAATGCTGACACAAAATTCTCGACATTCTCAAACGCCAATGCATCCATAGTCTGAAAGTCCATGCTGATCACCGGATAGTCCTTGCGAAGATAATCAGCAAGCGCATTTAAGGTAGTCGTTTTCCCATACTGCCTCGCACGGTTAATCGTAAAATAGTCCCCGTTGTCCACCATCTTTTTGATTGCTTCCAGACGCTTTTCCAGATCTACCATATAATGCTTCTCTGGTCTGCAAAGACCATTTACATTAAAGATTTTTGTCATATCCTGACACCTCCATTCACAAACCAGACTACGTGTTCGTTTCTCTCTTGATAATCTGAAACTGGATGATGATGTGCTGAATATCCCACTGTTCATGGCAGATCAGACCAATCGGCTGATTGGATTGGCATTGGAACAAAAAAATCAATGATTATACGAGTTCCCGAAAACAGGATACTGCTCATCTTATTTTCAGCCAGAGACAGGCTCTGATCCCTGTCTCTGGCTTTGATTACGCCTTAGATCACTTCGTGATTTTTACTTTCTTTACAGAACTCCACGCGGAATAATATGTTTTTCCACCGACAGTCTTATACGTCCGGATCCGCACATAATATGTTTTTTTCTTCGTCAGTTTGGAGAGCGTCCTGCTCACCTTTGACGCGCCGGAGACCTTGACCGTCTTGTTTCCGTCCGCAAACGTTTTGCTTGTGGAATACTGGATCTGGTAGCCGGTCACAGAAGACGACTTTTTCCATTTGACGACGGCCTTTTTCGAAGAGGAATTTTTTACGCTCGAAAGTGACGTCCCTGTCAGGCGGACCGTAGTCTTCGCGACAAAATCACCGGATATGGTATTCCCCGCGCTGACCGTGTACGCCACGACTTTGTACGTATACTGCGTTCCATTCTTACTTTTTACTTTCGTATCCGTATAGCTTACCGTTGTGCCGCTGGTGATCGTCGCAATCGTACTGTAATTTCCGGACTTTGTCTTGCGTGAGATGTAGTAGCCGGTCGCGCCGGTCACCTCATTCCACGTAACCGTGATTCCTTTGGATGTGTTTGTCAAAGCGGAAATCGTCGCCGTGCCAGGCTTCACCTTAATAGTGATGGTCCTGCTGGCCGCGTTATACAGACTGTTGCCCGCCGCGCTCACCGTAATAACCGCGGTACCGGGATTCACACCAGTCACCACGCCGCTGTTGTTTACTGTCGCGACGGTCGTATTACCGGAACTGTAGGTGATCGTGCCCTGGCCAGCAGCTGTGATTGTCGTTGTTCCGCCTATTGCGACGGAAGCGGAAGCTGCGCTGGCCGTTACCGTCTGGCTGGCCTTATTGATCGTAAAGGTCTTCTGCACGGTGCCTGTGTAATTTCCTTTGCCGGAGACCGTCACTGTCGCGGTACCTGGCGTCGTGTTATTAGAGTACGCAGTCGTATAATCTGTGCCGGCAGTCAGTGTCCTGCCGCCGCAGGTTACCGTGACAGACGGCTTCTTTGCCGTTCCGTCATAAGTATAGCTGCTCGCGGAAAGGGCAATCGAAGCACCGGAAATGCCGGCCGGCTCAATCGTAAAGGTCTTTGTGAGGCTGCCGGTATAGCTGCCCGTACCGGTCACCGTCACCGTCGCGGTGCCCGCGTTCGTATTGTTCGAATAAGAAACCGTATAATCCGTATTTTTCGCGAGCGTTGCAGAGCCATAGCGAACGGTCACGGTCGGTGTCTGTGCGGAACCGTTGTAAGTAAAGGTACTTCCGGACAGGGAAGCTTCCGCCTTTCCGATATCATACTGCACGGTCACCGATATGTCCAGCGTCTCCCCCAAGGCAGCTGCCCGAAGCACCGCGGTACCCGCCGTGGAAGCCGCGACCACCTGATTCCCGGAGATTGACGCACAGCTGCCGCTCACCACGCTCCAGGAAGGCTCTGCGCTCACCGGCTGCCTGCGCCCGCCCGGCCAGGTCGAGGACAACGTGACAGTGACAGTCAGATTGGGCAGAGCCGCGCTCTCTTCTGTCACCAGATCGTAAGCACTTTTGTCAGCGGACAGCGTGACAGCTGAAATATTGCTGCCAAGCACCCGGACTGTCGCATCGGTAGCGCTGTCGTTTGCCGACACAGCTGTACTCTTATTTGACGATCTGGCAAATTCCTGGACCCAGTAATGACAGCCATTGTAATATACATGTCCGATCCCGACGGATGTGAAGCTGCTGCTTAACATATTTCTGCGGTGACCCTGTCCCGAGTAATCCTCGTCTTCCTCCGCCCAGCCGGTAAATACGGAGCTGGCGGTGGTGTAGCCCGCGGCGATATTCTCACCGACAGTGTATATTGCATAAGAATTCTCAGTGTATGCTGTCCAGCAGGTCGTGCCATCCGGTCTTGTATGAGAATAATACAGCGCGATCTCGGCTGCTCTCTGCATCGCGATCGCTTCCAGATCGTAATCATAGGTCAACTCAGAAAGCCCGGAGCATACAGTTTTCGTCGTATTGTCAGAATTCCAGTACCAGGCATCGCTGCCGGTCCGGAGGCTGTTGATCATGTCCAGCATGGAACGTGCTTCCGTCTGCCCGTAGGTCACGGTCAGTCCCAGAGAATACGTATCTGACGCCGATACCGATGCAAGGGAAATGCCGTCTGCGTCATCTGTATAAGCCGCCGTGTTCCCGTCATTGATGTTTTCAGAAGCCCCCCCATTGTTCGATGAAACAGACGAATCGCCTTCGTCCGAAGACACATATGTATCGACATCACCCACGCTTACCGCATCCGGAATTTGCGATTCATCGATGCTCTCTATTTCTTCTATATAAATAGTGTCCTCTCCGCCATCCGCAGCATTCTGCCCGTACTGACCGGTCTCAGCCGAAAGTCCTTCCATCCCGGAATCCGCGGCATCTGTCACGTCCTCCAGGATAATCCCGCTTTCCTCTGACAAAATCGCCTCGGACTCTTCCGCCAGGATCACCTCCTGCTCCTCCGCACAGCTTTGCAGAACACAGTTCTGTGAAGCAGAAAACAAAAGTACCGCTGCCAGCCCAAAGGCCCATTTCATTTTTTTCATACTCTTCTCCCTTCTTAGTAAACTGCAAAAAACAATTACTGTTCACTCTTTTTTCCTGGATTAATAGCTTTAATTTCAATAGTGATGTGATCCCATCTGCTTAATCAATCAAACTATAGCATAAACAAAAATGCAGTTCAACAAGATTTGCAGGCGACGGATGATATCTCTCTCACTCATCCGTTTCGGAACGCCAGGCAGCCGTCTCATACGCCTCATTCAGCCAGGCGATCGCCTCTTCGAGCCCGTCCTTTGAAGTCTCGAAAGACTGGTATGTCTTCTGTTCTTCGGGTGTGCACTCCCAGCAGTACGGCTGCGGATAAATTGCCGCCGTCAGCTGCCCGTCCTTTATAAACAGATTGTAACGCATTTCTTTATAGCTTCCCGTGAAATTCCTTTTTTTCAGAAAATCCAGAGAAATCTGTCCTTTCAGGGAAATATACGACTGTTCCATGTTTCGCCACCGGTTCCTTTCCATCATTTCAGGTTCTCATGTCCGCTTTGCAGGCACTGCCAGGCATAAAAATAAGTGCGAAGTACTATACTGAATAGTTACTATCGTTCTATGCTTCCCGGCAGATACAAAGCGCCGTCCTGATCTGTCATCATCATACATAAACTCCGGTCTCATTGCAAGCACGAAAAAAGCCATGAAAAAAGCCATCCGTCAGCAAAAAACGGAATGACTTTATTCTGTAACAGTGTTATAATGTGATCTGGCAGACATCCAGAGCACTCGCGACAGATTCGGGCGTCACCGGAAGGAGTCCGAACCAGGTGACCCCGATTTCATAAGAACAGACGCCATTTTCACGGTCGGAGAACCAGAGCATACGCGCGTCCCGGTTGTTTTCCCGGATCTGTTTTGCAGCCTCGCGGCCACAGGGTCCTGCAGCCGCGACCAGCATGATCAGACAGGGGTTCTGATATACGAAATTCAGATATTCAGGCAGCGCATCGGTGCCGATATAAGTATGCACGAGCGGCCACTCGTTTCTTTCATGCGTAACTTTGCGCAGAATAGTTTCAAGACCCGCTATAGTCTGCTCCCGGTCTGCATATATGACATACCGCACCATGTGCTCACCTCCTTGTGAATTGTGTCGCTGTATATTTTATCGTAACTGTGAAGAGCCGAACAGTTATATACTTCATGATAAACAGGACGCCCGGCAATTTACGAAATCGTTTTCGCTATTTACTTTACAATTTCCCACAGGAAATTGCAAGAGCAGACTGCTAAACGGTCACTTTTTCAGTTAAACGGTAATCCGCACCCTGAGACAGAATATCCGGCACGGATGCTGCACACTGTGTGAAACGCCAGACCCGGAAAGGAGTTCCCATGCATTTTGCTATCGTAGAGGATTTGAAATCCGATCAGGAGAATCTCATAAACCGCATTCGGGAAGACTGCGCCGCACATCAGGAAAATGTGGATCTGTCGGTCTATGAGAGCGGGGAAGCCTTTCTCAAAGAATTTCGCAGGGGTTCTGCAGTGCCGTTTTTCTGGATATTATGTTAAAAGGCGAGATGACCGGTCTCGATACAGCCTGGAAGATCCGCGAGACGGATGAAGAAATTCCAATTATTTTTACGACCACGGAATGAAACTTTGCGCTGGAGAGCTACGGTGTCCATGCCATGGATTTTCTGGTAAAGCCCGTGCAGGCAAATGCGCTCTCCTGGTGCCTGAAGCGGCTGCGTGATGTGCTGGCGGCGCCCGTTGTGCTGACTGTGCGGAGCATCGCAGAGGATCGGACATCAGTGAACCGTCTGATTCCGCTGGATGATATCCTGTACATGGAATCGGTGCGGAACGGTCTGCTGATCCACACCCGCAAAGAAACGATCCGTACCGGGCAGACCTATGCGGACATCGTTCGGCAGCTTCCGAATTCCGGACGTTTTTATGAGTGCAGCCGGGGTCTGACGGTGAACTTCTCTTTTGTATCAGCGATTACAGAAAACGGGGAAATCCTCCTCGGAGAAAAGGAACGGATTTTCTGCAGCAGAAGGAAACTGAAAGAAACTCTTGCCGCCTATGACAATTATCAGTTTATGGCAATGCGCAGTGACGGGGTTCGATAAAGCTAAGGGGGCCAGGCGATGAATATTCCTTTCCTGATCTGTTTTCTATATGAGACAGTTTCTACACTTCCCTATCGGCTCATGGGATACTATCCGTTCCGGAAGCGTCTGCTCTATCCGATGTGGACGATCGCGCTCCTGATCGGATGCACACAGCTGCTCCATTCGGCGCTCTATGCCTGGCTGACTGTTCAGGACATCGGCGGCGAACGCTTTCTGGAATTTTTCTTTGCCGCAATCTGTTTTCTGATCTACACAAACAGCGTTGACGCAGATCGCTGGAAAACGCTGTTTCTGTACGTGTTTCTCTTCGATTATATCATCCTCGTGCGCGGAATCTCGCTCTTTGCCGAAGCCCGGCTGTTCTACAGCCCGGAGCTGGAATTTAATTCTCTGCGCAGTCTGCTGCTGAACCTGATCGTTCTCGCGATGACCGCGCCATTTATGCTCCTGTTTCTCAAAAGAACCGCCGAACGGGTATTTCATACAGACGCGCCTTCCCTGTGGAAAGTGATCTGGCTGCTCCCGGTCTTTACCACTTTGATCGTCCTGCTGTATACAGGAGATCTCTCTCCGGAAAATGTGCGGCAGATCCGTTTCCTTCTCTCCCGCGTGCTTCTGATCTTCGGTATGTTCAGCCTGTACGGCGTTCTGTTTCAAACGCTGGATATCATCCGCAATGAAGCTGCGCTGGAAGAACAGGCCGCTCAGCAGGAAAATCTTCTGGCGCTGCAGCGCACGCAGTACAGCCAGCTCTCCCGCCATATGCAGGAGACGAGACAGGCGCGTCATGATCTCGCACAGCATCTGCGCATTATCAACAATTACATCAGCACCGGCAGTGACGCAGCGCTGAAGGAATATGTGGAAAACTACCAGCAGTCCCTCCCGCCGGATACCAGCCGTTCCTGGTGCAAAAATTTTGCTGTAAATACCATCGTCAGCTATTATTTTCAGGAAGCGGAAAATTCAGGCATTGACTTTACCGCACAAATGAGCCTGCCGGAGCAGCTGCCCATCAGCGAACCGGAGTTCACCTCTGTCCTCGGTAATCTGCTGGAAAATGCACTTCTGGCCTGCCGCAGTGTTGAAAACACCGCGCCGTTCATTCGTGTTCTCGCCAAAGCGGATGAACAGAAACTTCTTCTCACCGTTGATAACACAGCTGTCACCGCCCCGACGATAAAGGCCGGGCGTTTCCTTTCTTCCCGGCATGAAGGCTACGGTCTCGGCACCGAGTCCGTACGCACGATCGCCGAGCGCCATCAGGGACGTGCGGATTTTCGATGGGAAGACGGGATCTTCTATGCATCCGTAAGCCTGCGGGCTATGCCATAAGGGCGCTGAGTGCCAGTGGCACTCGTTTAGCGCGGAACGCAGCGAAGCGAAGATGCCGACGAAGTCGGAGGATTCCTTATGGCTACGGCTATGCCATAAGGAAAGGCGCCTCCCGTCAGGGAAACGCCTCTGTATCATATCTCTATTTTGTTTCATACAGCAGTTTTCATTTCTGAACCTGTTCCGCGTCCAGATCATTTTGAACTTCTCATCCTCTAAAAATGATCAGAATGCGGCCACATCCTTTCAGTCTTTCATTGCTGCCACTTCGTCGAATTCCTTCTCGATCGCTTTATCCGGTGCGCCGGTCGCAAGGCTCACGACCACATCCACCACGATCGCGATCAGGAATGCCGGGAGCAGCTCATAGATGGCAAATATACCGCCCAGCGGGCTGATGACATATTCCCAGATGAATACCATGGTGCCGCCGGCGATCATGCCGGTGATCGCGCCCCATTTATTGCTTCTCTTCCAGAACAGAGCCAGCAGAACGACAGGACCAAATGCCGCGCCGAAGCCCGCCCATGCAAATGATACGATGGAAAACACTGAGCCCTCATTTCTGGCCCAGATCATCGCGATCACAGCAACCGCCACAACGGTGCACCGCGCGATAATGATCTGTGCCTTATCCGAAAGCTTCACACCAAGAGTATCACGGACAATATCCTGTGAAACACTGGAGGAAGCCGCCAGAAGCTGTGAATCCGCCGTGGACATCGTCGCTGCCATGATACCGGAGAGGATCACGCCCGCCACGATTGCCGGAAGGACGCCATGCGTGCTGATCAGCTCCGCGATCTTGATCACGATCCGCTGAGAGTCAGAGGAAGAGAGCGCTTCCAGAGCTCCCGCACTGATCATTGCGTTTCCGATAATACCGATCAAAACCGCTATGCCCATGGAAATCACGACCCACACCGTAGCGACACGGCGGGAAAGCGGAAGCTTCTTCGGATCCTCAATTGCCATAAAGCGCAGCAGGATGTGCGGCATTCCGAAATAACCAAGCCCCCATGCCAGCGTAGATACAATGGTCAGAGGACCATAGGATGCCGCCGCACCAGTCGCCGCATCATAACCCTGTGTCAGGTTCAGATAGCCCGGCAGGGACTGTGCGTTCGATACGACCGCAGACCAGCCTCCGGCTGCATTAATACCAAAGAACACAACAACGATCAGCGCGATCGTCATCACGATCGACTGCACAAAGTCCGAAGTAGAAGCCGCCATGAAGCCGCCCAACGTCGTATACAGGGTAATGACTACCGCTGAGATCAGCATCGCTGTCAGATAGTTCACACCGAACAGACTGGAAAACAGTGTACCGCAGGCATTGAAGCCAGATGCGGTGTACGGCACGAAAAATACGACAATGACAACCGCTGCGATCAGCGACAGGATGTGTTTGTCGTCGTGATAGCGTTTGGAAAAGAATTCCGGGATCGTCGTCGCGCCGATGTGCTGCGAATAGTGACGGATCGGCTTTGCCACGAAGAGCCAGTTCAGATATGTACCGACTGCAAGGCCAACCGCAGTCCACACTGCCTCAGGTACGCCCGCGAGCAGCGCCACGCCCGGCAGACCCATCAGCAGCCACGAGCTCATATCGGACGCCTCGGCACTCATCGCCGTCACCAGCGGTCCAAGCTTCCGGCCGCCCAGATAAAAGTCACCGGAAGATTTGTTCGACCGGGAGAACCAGACGCCAATCCCGACTACCCCGACCAGATACACGATCATTGTTACCAGAACCAAAATACTCCTTGAATCCATAATGTTCCTCCTCTTTCCTGCAGCCTGCTGTTCCGGATTGGCAACCATTCTTTTTCTCAGACCACAATTAAAAGACAGTATACACCCACGAAAAACCGACTGCAATGCAGAACGAAGTCTATACTTTACAGATACATTTTTTGAAATTTTATCAGGATTTAAAAGGATTTTTTTATTAGACTAAAATTTATATCCTGTTTTGTACAAAATATAATTCATAATAAAGATTTTTCGTTCTCTTTCCGCAGATACTGAAGCAGCAGCGGAAGCTGCGTGGAAGAATACTGACTCAGCGAATAGTTTCCGCCGCAGATACACCAGTCATACATCATCGCCCGCTCCTGAAGCGCATAGGTGCGCACCATCTCATTGACGGAAATGTCGTCCCGCAGCTCGCCCTTCTTCTGCCCGTCCAGACAGATCCTGCGGAGAAGCCGGAAATAATAGCGGTTCTGATCCATCAGGTGCTTTTCACTCGTCGTGACCAGCTGCGTGGACAGCAGTCTGGCGAGCAGATCCAGCGATACAGAATTCTCAATCATGAAAAACAGCTCGTGATTCAGCCAGATCAGCTGGTCGAAGCAGTTCATATCCGCGGGAATCTGTTTATTCAGTTCCTCGTATTTTTCGTCAAACAATGTGGACAGGGACGAAAGCAGGGCATCCTTCCCCGCAAAATAATGGTAAAAGGATCCCTTCGATGTCCCAGAGCGCTCTACGATCTCGTCCACCGTCGTCTCATCATATCCATTCTCGTAAAACAGTTCCCAGGCCGCCGAAACGATGCGGCTGCGGGTGTTGCGGGTATTGCGTTTTGCCATGGCTGTAAATTCCTTCCTATTATGTGAATTGTACCCCTTGTCAAGGACATTTTTGAATTTTAGTTGCCCTATTTTCGTACAACGGTTTTCCAGTATATCCATTGTTCTGGAATGGCGATCTGAGTGTTACCTTCATAATGGACCTCATCTAACGTGTCATCATCGATATAATACCTGCTGCACATATCTACAATGTCTCCTGCCTTTATCTATCACTAAATCTGCTGCCAACAACAGTCAGATGTCCTTCAGTGCGCCACATATGCCATGATATCCCGCCAGAAAAAGATGGCTTATTATCCATGAAAGCTTCTCATTTTTTATGGTTGCGGCTCAAAAAGCTTCTCATTTTACTCATTGCTTCTCAAAAGCTTCTCATTTTTTCCGTTTACTTCTCAAAAGCTTCTCATTTTTCGGAAACCCTGGATTATTTTCTATAGAAAACTGTTGTTACCGAGTCCCCCTTCTTTTCCAATATATCTAATTCCACAAGACGTTGTATATATCTGGATGCTGTAGCCCTGGACTTTCCAATAATTATTTTCACGGTTTGTGTGTCCACTTCATCATGAACTTTCAAGTATTCCACAATCGGAAGCATTTTTGCTTTTTCCTTATCAGAAAGCCTTCTACTCAATATATCCATCATTCTGTCAACAGATTTCATCGCCTCTGCTGACAGCATATTTGTTGAAGTCATCGGTTCTTCTGATCCTTCTTCCGGATACGTATCATAATACCTTCCATGTTTTAATAATTTCAGATACAGATCACAGGCATTGCAGACCAGCTCCACTCCGCCCTTCGGATTTGCATTGATAACCGGATATGGTGCCAAAGCCTGATCACATTCCATCTTTATTTTATCAAAACCGCTTCCCCAGGATTCAATTTCACCTGAACGATAAAACACATCTGCCATTTTGGGGTTATGTGGGATAGATGGATGACGCTCATACACTCTCGCAACATCGATTTTATCCGGCCACTGCCCATCATTCCAGATTGTAATCTTATCATCATAAACCCGAATCTGAATCGGTATCCCAGTCTCATACGCTTTATGGTTAACCGAATTCAACAGCACTTCCCTGAAACCTTCTTTTGGCCATAGAAACGTTTCTATTCTCTGCAATCCATTGTATGATATCAACGCCTTCAGATATTTTGTATAAATCAGGTCGATTGCCTTGTCCACCTGCATCATCAAGGGTCCGTGTATATCATCGGAGTAAATGATATCATCCACCTTATTCTGACCATAAGCCCCTGCCGGCGCAAAATAAGCGATTTTAATATAAGCTCCCGTCACATACTGCTCCGGGTCCGGATGAAACATAAGTGCAGCCGCACGAACAAGACGATTATGGTCATACAGTTTTAAATCATGCAGCAATACGTCATCTGGTGCGGATGCCTCTGCCTCCGTCATGCGTTTCTTCGCAACAGCTTTCTTTCGAAAAGCAGCCAGATATCCTTCGGGTGTGCCACATATACCATGATATTCCGACAGAAAAAGATAGCTAATCATCCATAAACGCCTCACATTCCTCTATGTGGTCTATCCAATCCAGGTTGTTGTTCTTCTTTTCCTTTGGAATACCTGTTACTTCCAGTATCTTATCTTCACTGAATGGGAATGTCTTTACCGTTATTTTCAGCCAGGGTTTCCCGTCTTTCCGCTCCAGTCCCTGGCAAATGGAAACGTTATTATATTGGTGCAAAAACAAGACAGCAATCTGCCGGATATACTTTGCATCAACAGTGTCCCGGCTAAATACATGTTTTTTCACAAATGGTGCGATTTCCTCCTGCACCTTACTCATTGTCGCTTTTACTCTTTTATCAATCATATTCCACACAAGCCCATGGGCTACAGCTGACCTCGCTCCCTGAAACAGCCAGTACCTTAACCGCTTGCGTCCCCTGCGGCTGATCCTGGTCTCCCCCGTATGCTTCCCGGAACTACATGCCACAAGGCCAAGCCCGCTCAGCTTCTGGAGCTCTTTTGCGTCATCAAAACGGCTTATATCACCAAGCTCCGAAAGGATGCCGCCCATGATGTTCTCACCTATACCCGGTATCTCCAGCACATTCTCCGTGTGCGGTATCTCCATGCACTTCTGGTGGAGCTTCTCCTCGATCTCTGACAGCTTCTCCGTCAGCCTTGTGATCTCTTCCGCATACCATTTCACTGGCTCCCTGTTTTCTTCTGCACCTTCCTTCAACCCGATACTCTCTTCAGCATATCGTACAAGTTCTTCTGCCTTTGCGTAACCGCGTCCCCTGAGTTTCGCATTATGCCAGATTTCCCTGATCCCTGCCGTTCCAAGCTTAAGAATATCCTTCGGAAATGGTGCTTCTTTCAGCAATGCAAGGCTGAAAGCACCATCTACTTTTCCGTATGCCTCTTTATATTCCGGAAAATAAATCTTCAACTCTCGGTGAAGCCGGTTCATACACCGGATTCGGTCTTCCGTAAGCTGATCCCTGAACAGGGCAAACCCGCGCAGATCTGCATATATCCCTTCAGGCAGATAAGGCATCCCGTAGTTTCCATCTTTTACAAGATTTGCAATCAGTTTCGGATCTTTCCGGTCATCCTTTCGCTGGCTGTTATCCTCCACTTCCTTTGTCTGCTTTACCGCATAAGGATTTACCTGGACAACACTGATCTCCTGCGAGACCATCCACGAAGCGATCGCGAACCAGTAATGGCCTGTTGGCTCAAGGCCAAGAACGATCTGCTTCTTCCCATGCTTCGCCGCCAGTTCCACCGCCCAGCCTTTCGCTTTTCCAAATCCCTCCGCATTATTCTCAAAAGCCAGCGCCTTCCTGCTGAGTTCACGCCCCCGCGTATCAATCGCCCTCACATAATGTGTTTCGCTGCCTATATCGCATCCAACTATAAGCATGTCATCACTGATGAAGAAAATTTTTCGTTCTTCTTAAACTTGCCGGACGTTTCCAGATGGAGCCAGGTCTTTGCTTTCAGGTTTTCGGTAATCTCATCAATCTTACGAAGCAGTTCCTGATCACACAGCGCCAGCGTTGATCCCTGAACTTTTCCGTTCTTCGATTTTGATTCTTTGGCCTTCACGGCAGCTTTCTTCTCCCGGCGATAATCCGCTCTGGATTTTTTTACGCAATTTTCAGATTCTGCTTGCTTTTCGACGGTCTTTACATTAGTATTCATTTCAGATACCTCTCGTTCGTTTAGATTATTACCAACTGTCGGGTCAGTAACTATCTAAATCTACTTGAGGTATTTTCTTTAGTCAAGCTTCACTATGCTTTATATTATACAGGAAGCTTTCATACCATAAATCAAAAGACGGCAATATTTCCTTTTTGAGATTCAGAAACATTGCCGCGTCATTTGCAAAAAAATTGTAACTATTCTTCTGCAGCAAAGAGCGCCTCGAATTCTTCCCTGCCTATCTTTTCCTTCTCGATCAGCAGCTCCGCACTCGCGTGGAGCACATCGATGTGCGCCGAGATCATCTCACGTGCTTTTTCATGTGACTCATCGACAATGCGCTTCACTTCCTCATCGATCAGGGACGTGATCTTCTCGCCGTACGCGCGGGCGTGTGCAAGGTCTCTTCCGATAAATACCTGATCATCCTCGTTGTCGTAATTGATCAGACCGACTTTTTCCGACATACCGTATTTGGTCACCATCGCGCGGGCGATCGCGGTCGCCTGCTTGATATCCTGTGAAGCGCCGGTCGTCACATCGCCGATGACCAGCTCCTCCGCAACCCGGCCGCCGAGGCTGACGATGATATTCTGCTCCATCTGGCCTTTGGTATTGAACATCTCATCCTTTTCCGGAAGCGGCATCGTATAGCCGGCAGCACCCCGTCCCGTCGGTATGATGGAAACCGTATGCACCGGCCCGACATCCGGCAGCAGATGAAACAGAATGGCGTGTCCGGATTCGTGATATGCGGTAATCCGCTTCTCCTTCTCGGAGATCACGCGGCTTTTTTTCTCCGCACCGATCCCAACCTTGATAAACGCGCGGTTGATGTCCGACTGACAGATATAGGCGCGCTTCTCTTTTGCGGCCATGATGGCAGCCTCATTCATCAGATTCTCCAGGTCCGCGCCGGTAAAGCCCGCCGTCGTCCGCGCGGTCTCCTTTAAGTCGACATCATCCGCCAGCGGCTTTCCTTTTGAATGAACCTCCAGAATCTCCTCCCGACCTTTGATGTCCGGCCGCCCCACCGATACCTGACGGTCAAAACGTCCCGGACGAAGGATGGCAGGATCAAGGATGTCCACACGGTTCGTTGCGGCCATCACAATAATGCCCTCGTTGACACCGAAGCCGTCCATCTCCACCAGCAGCTGGTTCAGCGTCTGCTCGCGCTCGTCATGTCCGCCGCCCATACCGGTGCCGCGCCGTCTTGCCACCGCGTCGATCTCATCAATAAAGACGATGCAGGGCTGGTGTTTTTTCGCTTCCTCAAACAGATCGCGCACACGGGATGCGCCGACGCCGACAAACATTTCCACAAAATCCGAACCGGATATGGAGAAAAACGGAACGCCCGCCTCCCCGGCGACTGCCTTCGCGAGCAGTGTCTTGCCGGTGCCCGGAGGCCCCACCAGGATCACGCCCTTGGGGATGCGCGCCCCGATCTGGACAAAGCGGTCCGGCTCCTTCAAAAAGGATATGATCTCCTCGAGGTCTTCTTTTTCTTCTTTTAATCCGGCCACATTCTCAAAGGTCACCCGTTTTGCGTCCGGAGAGATCATTTTCGCCCGGCTTTTGCCGAAATTCATCATCCGGGAATTGCCGCCGCCCGCCTGCCGGTTCATCATCGTGAACATCACGATCATCACCACGCAGATGATCACGGTCGGAAACAGCCAGGTCAGCACCGCGCTCTCGCGCTCCACATCCTCGATCTCCGGCACGATCTCATAAGCTTCCAGTTCTTCCGCCACGGTCTCGACATTCAGCACATTCACATAGCGGACGTCCCCCGTCTTCAGCACGATCTTCAGAGTACCGGTCGGCGTCTCCTCATTGGGCGTGATCGTGATCGCCGCAACCTCATCGTTTTCCAGCGCTTCGGTCAGCTCACTGCTGTTCCATGTCTGCGCGGCCTCCATCCCGCCGCGGAACGTCATAAGAAGGATCAGGATGATCAGGACGCCCGCCAGATACAGTCCGATCCCTTTCGCGTTTTTCGTCAATTCTTTGCATCTCCTGTCTATCGTATTCGCGCTGCTGCCATATCCCTTTCCGGACAGTCAGTTCATGCTGTGCCATTCAGACACTGTATCAGCAAACAGAACTCACTCTCATCTGCTCAGTCCGAAAAAGTCACCACGCCGATAAATGGCAGATTCCGGTATTTCTGCGCATAATCCAGACCATACCCTACGACAAATTCATCCGGAATATTGAAGCAGGTATAGTCTACCACTACCTGTGAGATCCGCCGTTCCGGCTTGTCAAGCAGCGTGCAGAGGCGCACGGAGGCCGGATTCCTTTTTTCGAGGATCTCGATCAGATAGCTTAAGGTCCGGCCGGAATCGATAATATCCTCCACGATCAGCACATTCTTGCCATCAAGCGGCTCATCCAGATCCTTCACGATCTTCACCACGCCGCTTGATTTTGTATCATTGCCATAGCTGCTCACCGACATAAAATCCATCGTCACCGGCACCGTGATCCGCTTTGCCAGCTCGCACATAAAAAAGACAGCGCCCTTGAGCACGCAGATGAGGTGTACTTCCTGTCCTGCGTAATCTCTGCTGATCTGTCCCGCAACCTCTTCAATCCTCTGGTCGACCTCCTGCTCCGTCAGCAGGATCTTTACGTTTTCCTTCATCACTTTTCTCCTGATTTGTATCTGGTCAGTACCTTAGCAGTTATCCTGATGTGATCCAGACTCCTTTGGGCTTGAATTTATGAAATACCATCGCCCGCCAAAGCAATCTTCAGCACCTGCCGTGTTTCATCCGTGACCTTTGCAGCCTCGCTGAGCCGCCATCCGACCGCCCAGAGAATGTGTGATCCGTCTGCCAGCAGCAGAATCCGGTCACGCTTATCCCGCGGAATCTTCTGATCGATCAGATAGTCCTTCAGCTTTTTCTTCCCGCCCTCAGCGTTCACCACCAGATAATCCCCCGGCTGCCTGGTCCGAAAAAGCAAATTATCTTTTATTGTATCATAGGAAATCCATTTCGTATACTTTTTTTCTTCCAAAAAACATTTTTTTAGCTCCGGTGAATTGGGCATCAGCTCCGTCGTCACAGAAATGCCGCCATAAATACTGCCCGCAATTCCATCCGGTGAGATCTGCCCCGGGACCGGAAGTTCGATTGCCGCGCACTCTCCAGCCTTCCTCTTTCCGCTGTCGGTTTCCGGAACATTATCACTGTCGGACAGGGCGAAGCCGGCTGAGTTTTCGCCTGCACATGCGGAGCCCATCCTCATTCCTGCCGCCCCCCTGTGCTTCAGAAACCGCAGGATCCCATCCTCCCGCACCACGCGGATACCGCCGGGCAGGTCACAGCGCTTTCCGCAGTCCATATCCGTAAGTTCTTCGAGCATGTGAATATGTACCGCGCCGATATTTTTAAGGCCGCTTTTCTTATTCCCGTCAGCGCATAGCTGGAGCGCGCGTCTCAGCAGCTCCTGCCGGATCAGGCGTTCTTCTTTTTTATATGCTTCCAGCCGGATCACTACGGAACGCTCTGACCGAAAGCCAATCCTGGATTGCGGAACCCGTTGCGGCGGCTGATCCGCGCTTTCGCCTTCTGCTGCGATGCAGCGCCCGGCGGTCTCGTCCGTATCTTCGTCTTCCACAGCGATGCAGCGCCCAGCAGCCTCATCCGTCATCCGATCAATATAGTCCTGCACATCGCGAAGCCTGTCCGCCGCCTCCGCGATATGCCGCGACGCCTGCGGATTCAGATCTCTTTCCATCTGCGGAAGCAGGGAAAGCCGAATCCGGTTCCTCGTATATTCCGTCTCCAGATTGGTGCGGTCTGTTCTCCAGAGTAGTCCCGCCCTTTGCAGGCAGTCCTCAATATCCTTCCGTTCCGTAAAAAGAAGCGGACGAATCCGGTTCCCCTGCACAGGGCGAATTCCGCCCAGTCCTTTTAATGAGCTTCCGCGTGCCAGATTCCAGAGTACGGTCTCCGCCTGATCGTTCCGGTTGTGTGCCACAGCAATCCGATCCGCGTTCCATTCTCTGCCGGTCTCCTCAAAAATACGATAGCGCTCCGCCCGGGCCGCTTCCTCAATGGAAAGGCCTTCCATATCTGCTCTCTGACGAACCCTGGCCGCTGCGACACGGCAGGGGAGCTTCCATCCGGCGCACAGTTGTTCCACAAACTCCGCATCCTCAAGGCTCTCCCGGCCGCGCAGTCCATGCTCCACATGGACCACGAGCAGTTCAAACGGCACTTTGCGGCGATAACATCGAAGGGCGTACAAAAGGCAGACCGAATCCGCACCGCCGGACACCCCGGCGATCACCCGCATCCCAGGCTCGATCATATGATATTCTTCTATTGTGCGAAAAATGGTTTGAATCAGATCGTCCATGTTTTATATGCCTCCCGCCAAAATCCTTCCGCCGAACCGGCACTCCAACCGCAGGCCATTCCCGGCCGCATTTTATTTCTCCCAGATCGTGCCGACCAGAATGGTCATGTCGTCCCGCGCGTTCAGCTCCTGCATCAGATACACCCGCTCCATCAGCCGTCTGGCGTACTCCTGCGCGTTGCGCGTCACCAGACGGACGATCAGCTCGGCCATCGCCTGCTCACGGTCTTCTCCCGGCATCGCATCCAGCACACCGTCTGTCATCATGATGATGTTGTCCCCCGGCTCCAGCTGCCGGTGCATGCTCTCATAATTCGACTGCTGCAGTACACCGGTCGGAAACGAGTTCGCGCGGATCACCTCAATCTGCCCGTCCTTTCGGATAAATGACGGGGCAGCACCGGATTTCATCATATCACATCTGGCATTATATAAGTCAACCATACATAAGTCAATCGTGGAAAAAACCGGGCTGTTGTTCTGCAGCAGCATGCCGGAATTCAAAAGCCGCACCGCACTCTCCTGCGGAAAACCGGCAGCAAGAAACTGCTCCAGAAGCTCGATCACCTTTTCACTTTCAAGATTTGCCGCCGTACCGGAGCCCATTCCGTCCGCAAGGCTCATCACCACTTTGCCCGTATCCTTCTGCAGCAGTGTATAATTGTCTCCGGACACCAGTTCTCCGGCTTTTGTGATATGCGAAACACCGCAAAAAAACTGATATTTTGTATCCGGGACAAAATGAAAAAGCATCGGTTCCGCGGTGACTGCCGGGCGGCAGTTGAACGCCGGACACATCCTTTCCTGACAGCAGTCAGAAAGTGCCTCGGCAACGGATCTGGCTGAAACTATGCTTCCCTTCTCATAATGCCTTTTTATATGGAGCGTCAGATAATACTCCTGTCTGTCAGCTTCCTGCCGAAACGCCCGAACCGCATCTACTTCTACATGCAGGAACCATAATTCCCTTTTCAGTCTCCCGGCAATCCGTTCTTCACTCTGCGGCAGGGAAGTGAACCCTTCCGCTGTCCTCTTCAGAAGCTCTGCTGTCCGGGCAATCTGTTCACCAGCAGCCTGCCTCTGCTCCAGCATACGGTTGCTCCAGAGCAGATTCGTGCGTGCCTCTTCATATCCTGTCAAAAGCGCCAGCTCCAGCTGCCCGGGCCGCTCACATTTTTTCTGAAGAAGCCTTCTTAGCTCTGCAGAAAATTCACCGCTTTGTTCCATTTCCTTCAAAAGCTCATACAGCATCCTGCAATGCTCAAAATACGCCCCGCCCCAGCAGCCGCTCTCTCCCCTGCAGCCTGAACATGCCCGATTCCTCACATTCTCAAACAATACCTGCAGCTCCTCATCTCCCAGCCGTTCCTTCTGACAGGGCAGCTTTTCAAACAGCTTTGCCAGTGAAAAAAACGCCTCCGCAGCCTGTTCCATCTGTTCCTGTTCCGGCTGTACCCATTCGCTCATCTTACATTCTCCCCTTTCGTCCGCACCTGGTAACGGTTCAGTACCTTCACAGTTACCTCATCTTCACGGTTACGGTTTCTTATCATATCACCCGGCAGCCGCGTGATCTGTCAAAATCTGTCAGGGAAAATAATTCTGCGATCGAGTAGGGGAACACTTTCCCTATCCGCCTGCGCCGGCCGCGAGTGGCAAAACCACTAATTTCCTTTCGCGGCCGTGTGCATAAAAAAAGACGCGGAATGAAACTATTCCGCGTCCCGCTATTGCCACCATTAATCTGCCACCCGATAAATCACATCATCCTCATACACCAGCCCAAGCTTTTCCCGCGCCAGCTTCTCGATGTATTCATCAGAATTCAGATAGTCGCTCAGCTCATCAATCTCTTCCGCACGAACTTCCTCATCTTGCAGCTGCTGTTCCAGATCTTCTACCTGTGCAGCATACGCCGCATTCTCCGCGCGAAGCGAATGGCTCTGTACCAGAAATACCGCAAGCAGCACCATAATGATCGCTGAGATCACGTACATACCAAGGCGATTCCCTGTGCTGAGCTGTTTTTTCCGTCCTGCCATTTTCATCTACCCCTTATAATACAATGTCTGTGTACGGACGCTCCCCATTTTGTAACTGTTCAGTGCCTTCACAGTTACCTCATTTTTTCTTTTACCGTCCGAAACAGCCGTGTCTGTTTTTTCATTGTAAGCTTTTTTTCGACCAATTTCAATTATTTTCTTACAAAATTTACAAATTTTTCGCACCAGTTCTGAACAGCAACAAGATGTAAAGACAGACTGTGCAGACTTGTCTGCTAAAGGCTGTATTTTCATCTTGGGATGGGCGGGTGCTGCGTGCCAGTGGCACGCGTTTAGCACCGACCGAAGCGGTAGCGTAGACGCCCATAAAGCCTCAGACATATGACGCGCAAGCGGCATATAGCCTTCGAAGAAGGCGGTCTGTGGCCTGCTGTTCAGAACTTTTTATGAAACAGCAGTACAATTCGCTTTCTTACCCTCCCAATCCACCGAAGCAATGTACTTACCGCCCTCACGAATCCGCGGCTCAGAGTAATATGATACAGCAAAAAACCTATCAGCATCCCGACAAAGGCATATCCGCGGATAACTCCGCCCAACTCCCAGAAAACCAGATGAAAGGTCAGTATCCCGGCCAGCAGCCAGTAAAAAAAGTCCTCCAGAGACAGCGCCACCAGAGAATGACGTATGCTCCGCCGCAGCGCACGCAGAAGATCATAGAGGATCGACAGTGCAGCTCCATGCAGAACAGAACATAAAAATACGGCAGTCTCCTGCCGTATCACACTGCTCATTGAAACATCCTCCTTATAAGGCTGCCTTTTTTTGCAGGATTGCTGCCGGAATAAAGGATGCTCTCTACACTGCCGTGCATTTTCACTTCTCCCTGGGAAAGCTCAAGCCGACCAATATGGAGATCTTTCCCCTTTACTGTCAGCATTCCCTGCCCGGTCTGAAGCACTACGGTATTTTCGTCAAAGGAGAGGACATCTGTCACGCCTGTCACGACACCCTCCGCTCTGTCTTTCCACGAAATACTGTGTGGTCTGTCATTCTTTTTTTCTTCCATCCCGCTCTCCGGATGCAATCACCTTGCTCTAAATATATGAAAAAACCCCGGCTTACAGAACTGAAAAGCCGGGGTTTTCTATTTTTACTTATCGAAAGTCTGTGCCTGCTACGTATCTTCACAGCTAACTGTTCAGTATCTTCACAGTTACGGGAAAAAGTCCATTTAAAATCGCTGCGCGATGGGACTTTTTCCTGTAAAATATATGTTTTCATACGTACCTCGCAGCGAGTGCGAGGTACTGTCCTGAATAGTCACCGCTGCATCTACAGACAGCGGTACATCTCCGCGGCAGCCTCTTTTTTGACAGTTTCTGCTACGGATACCACCTCAACCTTCACGGTCCTGGAGCCAAAACCGATCTCTATCACATCTCCCGGCTTCACGGCTACGGATGCTTTCGCCGCTTTACCGTTGACCAGCACACGTCCTGCGTCACATGCTTCATTCGCCACAGTTCTGCGCTTGATCAGTCTCGACACCTTCAGATATTTGTCCAGACGCATCGGATCAGCCGTTTACAACGTCCTTCAGCGCTTTGCCGGCTTTGAACTTCGGAGTCTTGGACGCCGCGATCTTCATCGTCTCGCCGGTCTGCGGATTTCTTCCTTCTCTCTCCGGGCGGGTAGCTACTTCAAACGTACCAAATCCAACCAGCTGAATCTTCTCGCCATTCTTGAGCTGCTCCGCTACCACATCCGTAAACGCCTTAAGAGCCTTCTCTGAATCTTTCTTTGATAACTCGGTCTTCTCCGCAATCGCTGCAACCAGTTCTGTTCTGTTCATTTTAATTCCTCCTGTAAAAAATCTGTATTTTATGCAATCTCGTGCCCGCTACTATTTATATAATGTAATAAATCGTTTGTCAAGCCAATTCGTAACTGTTCAGTATCGTAACTGTTCAGTACCCTCACATTTACAGCATGGAGTTGATCATCGAGAGCACCTGCTCGCCCAACGCGGCCGATTTTGCGTCCGCATCCTCAAGAGAGGTACCCTTGACGCCATAGTAGAACTTCACCTTCGGCTCCGTGCCGGACGGACGTACGCAGAGCCATGCGGAATCCGTAAGGTCATAGTAGAGCACATTCGAATTCGGAAGACCGGTCGGCTTCACCTCGCCGGTCGCGATGTCCGTGATCGTATCCGCCTTGTAGTCACGTGCGGAGACGACCTTGTAGCCGCCGATCTCTGTCGGCGGATTCTTCCGCAGAGTCTCAAGGATCTCCTGAATCTTCTGCAGACCTTCCATACCCTTGAGCGTGATAGACTTAATGTCGTCCTTATAATAACCATAGCGCTCGTACAGCTCGATCATCGCATCCCAGAGTGTCTTGCCCTGTGCCTTATAGAACGCAGCCGCTTCCGCCAGTGCCATCACCGCCACGATCGCGTCTTTGTCACGTGCATGCGTACCGATCAGGCAGCCGTAGCTCTCCTCAAAGCCGAACAGATAAGTGCCTTTTCCGCTCTGCTCAAAGCCCAGGATCTGCTGTCCGATATATTTAAATCCGGTCAGGACCTCGATCAGGCCCGTCCCATAATACTTCGCGATCGCGTCTGCCATGTTGGTCGTCACGATCGTCTTGATCAGGACGCCGTCTTCCGGAAGACCTTTGAGGGCTTTCCTCTGACCAATCTCATAATCCGCCAGCAGGCAGCCGGACATATTGCCGGTCAGCGTATGGTACTCGCCCGTCTTTGAATCCTTCACGCGGACGCCGAGACGATCCGCATCCGGATCTGTTGCCAGCACCAGCTCCGCGTCAATCTCCTTCGCCAGCTTCAGGCCAAGGTCAAACGCCTCGTCCGCTTCCGGGTTCGGATAGCTGACTGTCGGGAAATCACCGTCCGGAAGCTCCTGCTCCGGCACCACATAGACATTCTCAAAGCCGAGTTCCTTCAGTACGCGGCGCGCCGGGATATTGCCCGTGCCGTGCAGCGGCGTGTAGACGATCTTCAGATTCTTACTTTCCTGCTCGATCGTCTCCGGATGGAGCACCAGCTTCTTCAGACAGCCGATAAACGCGTCGTCGATCTTCTCTCCTATCACCTCATAAAGTCCTGCCGCAATCGCCGCTTCCTTATCCATCGACTTCGCCGCCGTATAGTCCGTGATCGCCTTCACTTCCGCCATGATTCCGGTATCATGCGGCGGTGTGATCTGCGCGCCGTCCTCCCAATAAACCTTGTAACCATTGTATTCCGGCGGGTTGTGGCTGGCGGTAATATTGATACCGGCGATGCAGCCGAGCTCACGTACTGCGAAAGACAGCTCCGGCGTCGGGCGCAGAGACTCAAATACATACGCCTTAATGCCGTTCGCCGCCAGCGTCTGCGCCGCAAAATCCGCGAATTCCGGCGACATGTGACGGGAATCGTACGCGATCGCTACCGCTTTTTTCTGCGGATCGTCGCAGGCTTTGTTGATATAATTCGCCAGCCCCTGCGTCGCTTTCTGTACAACGTATTTGTTCATACGGTTTGTACCCGCGCCAATAATACCGCGCAGGCCTGCCGTACCGAACGCCAGCTCTGTGTAAAACCGCTCCTTAATTTCATTCTCATCGTTCTCAATCGCTTTCAGCTCCGCTTTGGTCTCTTCGTCAAAATGCGGATTGGAAAGCCATTCCTCATAGGCTTCTCTGTACGCTTCCATTTGATTTCCTCCTAAATTATGTATCGGAAGTCTGCCACACCCCTTCTCTGTGAAAACGGTATCTTCAAGAATTTCACAGTTTCTTCGCTGCAGCCTGTATAGTATCCGGCGATGCTTCCGATCTGTCATGATAAACGATTATATCAGCTTTTCTCTGAAATGAAAACCGCTTTTCCGCCATTTTACGCCTTTTTTATGCGCACGGCCGGACAGGGTGTATTGCGGCTAAAGCCGCATCCGGCCGACGCGGGCGAGCAGGAGCCGCCAGGCCGCCTCCTGCTCGATCACAGAGCCGGACAGGATATTTTACGTCTCCAGCTGCTTCAGGAACGCCTCCCTCGCCTTCTCCTGCCGGTTCATCTTCACCAGCTTATCCGAATACTGGCGGGAGATCCAGGCCTTATTTCCACCATAATACGTACCGGCAAGCTTCCGGAACCTCTCCGGATACAGCATCCGCACATAAAGCAGTCTGCGCTCCGTATGTGAAAGCGGCTGCACCCGGCCATAGCTTTCCAGCATACGCATGCCAAAGCGCACGTTCCAGTCATGCTTTTCCAGAATTTTGCGCATAAAGCGGTAAAGATCATTCACCTGAAAATCGAAGCGGCAGCAGTCAAAATTCGTCGTTGCGATCTCATAGCCGCAGATCAGAACATGATGATGGCTGTAATCCCCGTGACAGACACAGCCATTGTGCTCCGTGCGAAACTCTTCCAGAAGATCGTTTACACGTGACAGCTGCGATACCGCTTCCGCTGCCTGTGCGAGATATTGCTCACAGGACTCCAGAAACATCTGTTCAAACATGCTTCTTTTCTGCCGGGTGCGTACAAACGTGCGGATTTTGCGCAGCTGCGCGTTCCAGGCACGCAGCTCCTCAAGAGGCGGCCGCGCGACATAACAGGTGTCTTCCTCCTCTACTCTCGTCAGCCGGTGCAGCCGTGCCAGATTCTCCACCGCCCTTAGCACTTCCGTCTCATTCGACGGATCGCACTCCCGGCCCGGAAACCATTTCTTCACTACATAGCGCTTCTCCTCCCAGTCTCTGGAAACCAGCGCCCCTTCTTTGTTGGGCAATATCTCATCTACATTTCCGTAACCGCCTTCGCAGACCGCCCTCATCACCCGGTTCTGAAACTGTGCCCTGTTCTCTGTGCCCGCATATTCACTCAAAATGCCCGGTCCGCCGGACGTATCAAGATACCAGTACCCGCGCCCGCGTCTGGTGCCGGTCACCTCCAGCTCATACTGCTCCAATACCCTTAAAGCCCTGTCGTTCATGCCGCGCCCTCCCCATAGACAGCCTGACATCGGTCAGATGGTAACGCCCCCTCGCTATCGCTCGGCGGCAAGTCGCGTCTGCCATTCCGAAGCCGCTTTGCGGCTGGCAGACGCTGCGAAATGGATGCCTGAAGGCATCCATTGTTTTCCGATAAGCTATCTTATGAGGAAAGGTATAAAAATATGAAAAACAGTTAAAACTGCAGGACGACGGTCAGATCTTAGCCGTCCATGATTCACAACCGCTCATACCAGTCGCCGATATATTCTTCAATCTCCGCAAAATCTACCGTACATTCCCCCTGGTAGATTCCAACCGGTACCCGATCCGAAAATCCATATATCTTTGGAATAGTATCCTCTTCAAAGCAATATACTACAATCTTTTTTTCTTTCGGATATACCAGCCAGTATTCACGCACACCCGCCCGGGCATACTTAAAACGCTTCAGGTGACTGTCCTTCAGGGCAGTAGCCTCTGATAATACCTCCACCACAAGATCCGGCGCACCACAGATCCTCCCATGCCTGATCTTATCCGGGTCACACAGGATCAGCACGTCCGGCTGTACCATGGTCCTGTCATCACAGTCCAGCTGCACATCCAGCGGAGCCACCATGGGGCGGCAGGAACCATGCCTGCTTCGAATGTATTCTGAAAAGCAGCGCCAGATCTCTGTCGCTATCATCTGATGAATATGGGTCGGTGCCGCCATATCATAAAAGATGCCATCAATCAGCTCCATATGCCGATCCTCCGGCAATGCCAGATAGTCCGCCACGGTAAAGAAATCTGAGCGGGTATCGTGAGCTGACTCCGCGGCAAATGAATCCGGGCGGGTACCATAAGCCATGGCCGGTTCCGCAACAAAACCTGCGGAAGTAAGCCCCGCATGATCATAGTTGTACGTATGCTTTGGAACCGGACGTCCTGCTCCGCCGCAAGCCCCAGACGCCCCCGGCGTATATTCCGATCCCCTGTCAGGCTCAGGCGAACCTGGCCCACGCTCTGATCCCGCACCGAATCCATCATCAAATACTTTCTGCAGTGCCTGCAGCGTTGCGTAGCGGGGAGACTTCGTAATGCCTCCCAGCACTTTCTGCACGGTCCCGACCGGAAGATCAGCCATCTCTGCAATCTGCGCATAGGAGTATCCCAGTTCGTTCTTTTTTCTTTTCATCTCGTCAATTGTCATAAGAATTGCCCCTTATCGTCTCATAAACCGTCTTATCCTATGTATTGCCATACGGCAGACCGTCCTTTGTGCTGGTCCACTCAGTTCACAGCATATATTCTTTCTGTTATTTTCCCGATTTTATCACCGGTCTATCCAAATGTCAACCGTTTATTTTCCATAAAACATCCTTTTCTTTGCAATTTCATTCCATTTTTAATCCATTTTCATATCACAGATATTATTATGAACTCCCCCTCATCTAAAACCAATGGGATTGCGGTCAACCTGTCTCAATCCATGCATTGTTCTGCTGTACTCAGTGCTGCCCTGTATCCTTACACACCGCCGCTTCCCGCATCCGGCGCAGGATCCGTTTTTCCGCGCGGGAGACCTGCACCTGTGTCATGCCAAGGCAGGCAGCAGTCTGCACCTGCGTCATATCTTCAAAATAACGCATCCGGATCAGTCTGCGCTCGTCCGGCGCAAGTGCTTTCAGAAGCTGGTCAAGCAGCATATGATCAAGCAGAATTTCATGATGATCCCGTTCGTCCGGCAGCCGGTCCTCCAGAAGCACCGGCGTACCGTCTCCCTGATAAACCGTCTGATTCAGGGATTCGACGTCAGAACAGGCTTCCAACGCCATCACCAGCTCTTCCGGACTGACGCCAACAGCAAGCGCAAGCTCCTCCATCGCCGGTTCCGTCTGGCCGTCCTGCTCCAGCTCCTCGCGTGCGCGCATGGCCCGTACCGCCGTTTCCTTCAGCAGCCGCCCCACCCGGATCATTCCGTCGTCCCGCAGAAAACGGCGGATCTCCCCTGCGATCATCGGAACCGCGTAGGTGGAAAAACGCACGTCAAAAGAGCTGTCAAAATTGTCGATTGCTTTCAGAAGACCGATGCTTCCGATCTGCACCAGGTCCTCATATTCACAGCCTCGCCCCGTAAAACGACGCACAACCGTATACACCAGTCCTATATTTTCCTCTGCCAGCTGCGTTCTGGCCTCTTTATCCCCCTCGTGAGCTTTCCTGATCAACGCAAGGGTCTGTTCCATTCGTCTGTCCTCGATCTCCCTTTTTTACCGCCCATCTGACAACAGGATATTCCGGGCATCGTTTCCGTCATACAGGCTCTTTGGCAGCATTCCATCCTGCTCAGGCTGCAGCATATCAAACGCATCTGTTTTACCGCATATACTTTCCGAATGCCGGCCGCCTCCAATCCTTCTGGTCATACGCACACAGGTGCCCTCTCCCGGTGCAGATTCAACCTCCAGCGTATCCATAAACGCTTCCATAAACGCAAATCCCAATCCCGAGTGGTCATTTTCTTCCGCTGTCGAAAAGAACGGCTCCATCGCGCGCTTTACATCCGCGATGCCGCAGCCGGTATCCCGCACTTCCACTTCCAGAAGGTTGTCCCGGATATGGCAGGTAATCCATATCCTGCCCGCCTCTTCCGCTGTATCTTCGCTTTTCACAAAACGGCTTTTTACAACAGATTCATTTTTATACGCATGAATGATCGCGTTCGTGACCGCCTCGGACACGGCAGTTTTCACATCTGCCACCTCTTCCAGCGTCGGGTTCAGCTGCGTCATAAACGCAGCAACCGTCACCCGCGCAAAGCTCTCATTGCAGGAATGGCTGTCAAATTCCAGTTTCATTTCATTTTGCTGCATCCTGATTCTCCCCTTTCGATCCGTGTCTGGTTTTTCCATTTCTTAAAACCCGGATTCCATTCTTTATAACTGCTCCGCGCCTTATCGGCTGCTGTTCTTCTTATTGTGATACTTTCAGCACGCCGGGGTCCGCAACGGCATTCCCTCATAAATATCCATGATTTTCCCGATACCCGAGACTTCAAGCATCTTCCTTATCCGCTCTCCGACATTGACCGCTGCCACCGTGCCGCCCATGAAACGCATCCTCTTGTAGCGGCCAATCAGCATGCCGATGCCGGAGCTGTCCATAAATGTGGTTCCCGCAAAGTCAAAAACAATGCAGCGGATATGTTTTCTTTGCACCAGTTTGTCCGCCTCGGCGCAAAGCCGGTCCGATGTGTGATGATCGATCTCCGCCGGCAGATGTACGGTCATCACCGTGCCTGCGATTGAAAATACTGAATCCATGAAAGTCCCTCCTGTTCCTGTTTTGCACGCAAAAGGAGAGCGCCGGATCTTCCGTCTGCGCTCTCCCATACTTTTGGGTTTATCGTTTGGTTGCTGTTCTGAACTTAGTTTATCACGTTTCCGGACGCGTCGTACGACAGCCCGGTCGTCGGATCTGTCCACACCACCTCCGAAGAGGTCGCGGTGTCATCATAGATCGTAATATCATCGCCCGTGTCGGCCGTGACGTCCGTCGCCGCGTCGCCGAGTCCGCTTAAATCCAGCGTGTTCGTGGACGTATCGCCGTCCGAGGAGGACGAGGAAATATAGCCCTGAACGACCGACGCATTGGACGGATAGTATTCGATGATCTGGTTGAAGATCTCATCCGCGCTGTCCCGGTCGCCCAGATAATAATAGGCCATTCCGAGATACAGAAGCGCATCATAATGCTTCGACTGCTCACGGTTCGGATCCGCCTCTACGGCTTTTGCCAGATTCTCCGCGGCGGTCTCGTAGTCCTTCTGTACATAGGCCGTCGTGCCCGCGTTATAATATTCGGTGAACAGGCTGGCGGATACCGCGCTGCTCAAAGACTCATAAAGGGACAGGGCATTGCCTTCAAATACATCCGAGCTCAGCTCGAGCAGCTGCTCTGCCGCCTCTGATTCGTCTCCGCTGACATAAAGATCCGCGATCGCCAGAAGCTCATCGTAGCTGTCCACTTTGGCCAGCGCCGCGTCCCGGTCTTCTTCCGCCTCCGCGATCTGCTCCTCATAGCCGTCAATCTCTTCCTGCAGTTCTTCCGCCTGCACCTGCACGGACGCAAGCTTCGCGTTCGCTTCTGTCACCTGCCGGTTCGCGTTGTCATTCGCATTCTGCCGGCTCGCCGGTACGATCAGAAACCACACGATCGCGCCGCCCAGCAGAATTCCCAGAATGATGTTGATAAAGGTCGCTATCGTCGAGCTGTCGCGGAACGTTGTGGGCTGAATGATCATTTCATTCCCGCTTAAATACCGGAGCGTCCCGGATACCTGCTCTTCCTCGCCTTCCTTCTCATAGCGTTTGTGTCTGCGATTCAGGTTCGTGCCTTTGCCGGTGGCCGTCTCGATCTCCTGCAGATAACGCAGCGTCGTCGTGTTCGTCGCGTCAATCTGAATGGCCTTTTTGAGCAGCCTGCGCGAACGGGAATACTCCTGCCGTTTCATATATAACAATGCCAGAAGCTGATACGCCTTCACCAGCCTCGGATTGCGGCTGATGACCTTTTTCAGCTGAATGATAGCCATGTCCTCATTGTCTTCCCGGCAGTACATGACAGACTGGTTGTATTTGCGGATAGTCTGGTTAATCGAATCCAGCTTGTTTTTATTATTCTGCATCTGGTCGATAAAATAATCGGCCAGGTTGTCCTCCGGCTGGAGGTTTTTGCTGATGACCCACTCACAGAGCGCCGCAACGGCTTCGCCGGTCTCATAATAACATAAGCCCAGCAGATTGCGGGCATCGGTATTGGCCTTATAAAACTTCAGGCTGCGCTTCAGGCAGGTGATCGCTCCCTCCATATCCCTGACGCGCGCTTTTTCCAGCCCCTCATTGTAAAGAAGATTCGAAATACGCCCGATCCGCTTCTGAATTGTAATATCCGCTCCGCAGCCCGAACAGTAGTCAGACGCGCCGAGAGGGGTATTGCAGTAAATACATTTCATCGACTCCCCTGCTTTCTGTTCTTCTTTTCCTCCCGCAGCATCTCCTTGAGGATGTCGCTCATATCCGTCAGGTCACGGCTGTAGATCGCGTCCTCGGCCTCGTTGACATCCATACTGGTATGGAACTTTTTCAGTTCCTCCTCATAGTTAATCATATGTACTCCTCCTCGTATATCCTGTCACAGATATGCATTGCCAATCCATGTCGCAGGCTTGTTACTATTCACGGCGAGCCTGACACTTGCTGTCAGGCTGCGCCAGAACACGTTT
>JAJQHQ010000100.1 GCA_021199655.1 Lachnospiraceae bacterium
CCACAATCGTGAACACGCCCTTCCCGGTATACTTCCCGGTCTTCGCAAACCCCGTCCCAGGACCCGTGCGGATATTCAGGTTGCTGATGCTCACCTTCACCTGGAAGCTTTCCGTCTCCGCGCTTCCGGAAGCATCTGCCGCCGTCAGTGCGCCGACATACACCACATTCCCGTCTGCATCGAACACGGAATAGCCCTCATACTTATCCGCACACTTCTTCGCGTTCGCCAGAATCTTATAGGCGCCCTTCTGGCTCTTGCTGTCCGCCCAGGTCTTCCGCACCCGATACAGCACCGTCCCGGATGCTGCAGTGTCCGCCGCCCCGGACGCAAGCGCCGCCTGGAACGCTTTCCACTGGCTCTCATCCCCGGAATCCGCATTCCATCCGATAATCCCCGGACACAGCTTCCCGGTCACGTCGTAATGGCGGATCACATGGTCCGCGTCAATGGAATACTTCTCCATCAGGTACCGCGTCAGCTCCACCGCCTTTGCCACAACAGCGTCCGTAAAGCTCCATGTCTTATCATTCGCGGACGGAACCTTCCCTGTGCTGTTCGTCGAACAGATCTCAATCCCGATGGAATTAGCATTCTTCGCCACGCCATGCAGAGATCCGCCTTTTGTGGAAAGATTCCTGCCTCCAGAGTGCCAGCAGTACCTGTTTTCCAGATCTGGGTTGTACTGTACAATTGTCTCATCATCCACAATAAAATCTGAGGACGCCTGGTTCGTCGTGCCGGCAAAATACTCCGCCGTGTTCACCGCCTCCCCCTGCGCAGAGGAAACCCCCGTCGTATAGTGGATCACGATATATTTAATCGTTCTCCCGGCGGATGCTGTCGTATTGTGTGTGCTTGTCTTTTTTGTAATCTTCACAGCCATCTTAACCTTCTCCTTTCACAGTTTAAAAGTAATCATGATACCACGGATTGCGGGTCCCAGGTTCATGAATTGGAACACAAGCGTTCCATTCATGAGCTTTCGACCCTGGTATCATCATATGCATCCGTATACTCCGTGTTCCCGCAGATCACATCCAGGCGCTCGTCAGGACTGTCACCAGCCCGGCCACCGCCTCCTTCAACGCGCAAAAAGTACCGGTTTCCCGATCCCTGTAAAAACAAAACGCCCGCCGTTTCCGGCAGACGCTTAAGTCAATTCCATTTTCAGTTATTTCTTCACAACCAGATCATAGCTTTCCGCCACCATCTTGAATATGTTGTTCTTGACTTCTTATTCCAAATAAATATTTTTTCCAAATTCGTATGCCTTCTGCAAATAATACGTTTTGTCGATCTGTGCCTTACCATTCGTGTCCCCGCAGCCGCCGGCAAGAAGCATACCTCTATCCTGAAATCCAATATAATTGACGATTGCAAACTGATAATAGGATACTGCCTGTTCAAATGTCCAAAAGAAATTATCAGCTGATGTCATAAGCAGAGCACAATCCTTTACCGGATACTTTTCGTATCTGCCAAAGGAGGATTTGGGTCTTCCTCCGCAATACAATAAAAGCGTTCGATAAAAGCCTTCAGTCTGGAGGATAGCGTCCAAAAATACAGTGGCGAAGCAAACACAATGCAATCTGTGGTTTTAATCTTTGGCACTATATCATTAATAGCATCCTTCTGGACACATGGTTTCCCATAGCGACAGGCATTACAGCCTATGTAGCCCTTCACTTCGTTTTTGATTAACGAAATGACCTGGGTAGTATGGCCTGCGTCTATCGCGCCTTTCACAAACGAGTTGATAAGTTGTGCGGTATTTCCATTTGGTCTGCCGCCGCCCTGGATAACCAATATATTTTTCAATTACAATTCCTCCATATCCCATTTTTCTGTCCTTTCCCACTATTTAACATCTTCGACTGCATCAACAGACAGAATTTTTTTTCGGTTCACAATCAGATAAACGATGCCGACTGTATCCGCCAGAAACCATCCAATCGGGATCGCCCACCAGATTCCCGTCACCCCAATTGAAGAAATCGGCGACAAAAGATAAGCAAGCGCAACACGAGTCCCCAGCGAAATAACCGTTAAAGAGATATTCCTTTGTCAGCGTCAGGATTTCCTGTGGAATATTGATCCAGGCAAGGATATTGTCAAGTGCCAGAATCGGAATTGCCGTCAGAAGGACAGTAACAGCCGCAATCGGTAAAAAGGCCGTTCCCACTGACTCTTTTAGCTTTTGCTCATCCTTCTGTCCAAAACACAATGAGAACACAACACTGCTTCCCATACACAGCCCCAGAAGGATGGATGTCAGAAAAATCATCAGCGTATATGCACTTCCCACACCTGCCAGTGCATCGGAGCCAATAAAGTTTCCGACCACCCAGGTATCTATCACATTATACATCTGCTGCAGCATGTTTCCAAGCAACATCGGTAACGCAAAAACACTGATCGTCCTGAATACAGGCCCCTTTGTCATGTCTCCTTGTCTCATGTTAGTATCCCTTAAATTCTACATAGAATAAATTCCGATATATCAGGCTGTCTTTTTCACCCGACTGCTTCAAAGTATATCCGATGTCATCCCTTATAACAATCGGAAAATGCTTAAGATTTCACAAAATATCAGAATCTGTCAGAAAAACCACACCTTTTGAAAAGCCCCGGATCTGCAGGGAATTTCACGAAAAAGGTGCGGATTATCTCTAAAAGGAATCGAAATCATTCTGACCTGCCAGCCTCGCATATTTGCAGGAATCATTCCTGCTCTCTTCTGCGAAGTTTTTTTAGACTCTGCCTCGGTCTGGATGTTCATTCCGCTTTTGAAAAAAGTATTTGCCAGCTTCGGATTGTACGGTTTAGAAGAATGCTTCTCAAAGAGTTTTTCCGTAGAATCCAATTCTTCCGGCATTTTCCCCTCATTCCAGACATACATATGGTCCTCGTAAATGCTGATCTGAATCGGATTACAGTTCTCATAAGCCTTATGTTATGTAAAGTCGTTAGTTATGCAAAGTCAGTTCCGAATTCCAAATATATTCAAGGAATTCGGAACTTTAACTTTGCATAAAATATTACCATCTTATAGATTGTTTTTCAACCAGGCAATCAGATCTTCCTTCTCTTTTTTACTGTACTTTTTGGATGTTATCACCGTAGAGCTATGCTTTGTAAGCTGTTCTTCTTTAATCTTTGGATTCGTTTTTGCATAAATTTCAGTCGTAACTACCGAGGTATGACCAGAAAAATCGCGAATGTAAATCAGATTGATCCCGGATTCCAGAAAATGCATCGCCTTGCTATGACGAAAACAGTGGTTTGAAATCTTATTCTTAAACAAATCTGGTCGCTGTTCCCTTGCCATCAAAACATATTTATCTATGATATACTGTATGCCCACGCGGCTAAGTTTTTCGCCTCTGCCGTTTCGTCATCATCCATCTGCCAACCCGAATCATTTCTCCGCCATAACCGGCACCTCCTTATCGTATTGCTTTGAGAGTACATGTTGCTCCCCATCTTTTCAAAACCGCTACATTAGAAAAACCCGCGTTTTTCAGCACTTCCATTTCATGTTCAGGCAGTAATGGGGTGTCGTAATGATAAAATGCATGATCTGTTATATTTTGCTGTTTTTTCAAATATGCCAGATTCTCAAAATATTCCTTTTCAAGAGCGGCTGACTCTGCAAAATAATCCGTCAATATAAAATAACCACCATCCTTTAATGCGCGGAAAAGATTTCGATACAGAGAAAGCTTCTCTTTTTCAGTATAATGATGGAGCGATTCCACAGACACAGCCACATCGTATTTTTCAATTCCAAGTGGTATATCAAAATAAGAACCGCAGACAAGCCTCATGCTCTTAAATAAAGACTTCTTTGCAAGCGCCCCCAACATAGCTTTCGATAAATCAATTCCAGTTATAACAGCACCCGGGTTTATCATAAAATATTCTTCCAATTCAATTCCTGTTCCGCAACCCAGGTCAAGCACTTCGCACCCAGCAAAAACAGGCAATTGTGCGGCAGTAAATTTATAAAAACCATTTTCACTGCCATCATCAACCTCTTGCCGCATATGTTCATCATAACCTTCCAACCTGTTTTCAAAAAAGACATCCATCTTTTCAAGCACAGGTACTTTTTCTGATTTATGGATATACATTCTTGTCATCTCATCTTCTCCATCCCCCTGCACCATGCAAAAAAATTTCCATCCATATCGTTCATAAAAAGAAGTATGATCCGTAACAAGATAAAGTGTATCAATTCCACAGGAAGACATATCATCACATACATAATCCAGCAATCTGCCCGCTATTTTCTGGCATCGGAATTCTGGCTCTACATAGACTGCACAGACATTGGGCGTAAGGTCCTTTCTATCATGAAAGTCGTTTTCAATAATACCAAGCCCACCGATAATTCTGGAATCTTTCACCGCCATATACCATTGTGGAACTACAGATTCTTCCTTTAATGCTTCATCCATGCTTGCCTGATATGCTTCTAACGGAACTCCCCATTTTTGATGAAACCACTCTGCAGCATATTCCTTCATTTCAGGGCAGTCCGTCAGTTTCCTTATCATATAATCCATAATACATTTCCTCCATATAATCCATGTTTCAGATGCATCTTGATCATACAATGCGGCGGACAAATCATACAACCTCATTTTCTTTTATAATTGAAAATGAGTCTGTGCATAACATTTACTGCTTATCACAGACTCATTTTTCTTAAGATTCAAACCTTGCCTTGCGAAGGATTCTCCATATACTTTTTTCTGACAGATAGTATCTCCTGGAAAGTTCGTCAACTTTCGATCCTTCAAGATATTCCTGATATATTTTTTTATTTCTCATGCAAAGGTTCTCTTTTGCATGATTCACCTGTCCCCACCCGCTATAGCTTTCTTTCCGTTTCGGGATATAAATATTGACTCCTTCTGCATACTGCTGTATCAGTTCAACAATCTCCACTGGCAAAATCTCTTCTGCCCTTATATAGCCCATATCTGCCTCCTTATTTAAATTCCTTTAAGGGTAGCATTGGCTATAACAGTTCTACATAATATTGTAATAGCCAATACTATGCAGCTATAACATATCTTTTCATATATAAGTTCCCCCATTCCCACTTACTTCTGTTTGCCCTTATGTTTCGAAATATTTTACCATCCCCTGTCTCTCATAACAAGTATTTTTTTCCCTCCCATACATCAAAAAACATCAGCCGTTTTAACTGATGCTTTGCATAAAATGTTCTGTTATTAATCAGTTACCGGCAACCTTCCTTTGCTCCTTAATCCGTCAAAAATTTTCCGCAGACACTAAAACAGCCTCCAAGCAGGGCTAATCCCTGCTGAAAGCCGTTATTTCCGCCACTTTTTCCAATATTTAGATGTATAAATTGTATCCTTTTCGCCTTTACACGTCCCGGAATCCTCCGTAAGCGTATTGGGGAACAGCAGGATCCCGCCAATCAGGTTCGGGCAGATAGGAAGCAGGTTCGTCATCCACCCGTTCAGGGAGTTGCTGTAGGTGCCCCCGAAATAATAGAGCGTCCCCAGCAGGTTCAGCCCCAGGACATTGCTCACCGCATCCGTCATCATAATATCATGCTCCACCGTGGTCACCTCCCCGGTGTTCACATCCGTCAATTTAATCTTCATACCGCCTTTCAGCTTCATCTCGTCTCCTCCTTTAAACTCAGGTCTCCGCCCGGCCTCATGTTGCATCCTCAAACGGCGCGAACATACGGCCAAACGCCACCGCAGACGCGCTTTCCTCAACGCCCCATTCTTTCCTGCCGTACTTTTCATACGCCATCTCATCCGTATACCCCGGATTCATAAGGCCGGTAACCAGTGAGAACCTGCCCACGTCTTCCTCTTCCAGTTCCAGAACGCCGTCCCACGCATAGGTGCCGCCCATCGACTGCCCCGCAATCGCCGCAATACAGTCGCCAGTAGCAACCTTTCCGCTCCCGCCTTCCAGCCGAAGATAAACGTTAAAATGACTCGCCACACTGGCCGCAATGTCCTCAATCGGATAAAACAGCGTCAGGATATGCTTCCCGCTGTGCCAGGTTTCCACCGGTGCAAAGGCCGTGATGTAAGAGTTGTTATACTCGTAAGTCACATACACAAGCGCCTCGCCGTCCTCCGTCCAGGCCACCGGCAGCGACACCTCTACCTCTGTCCCGGATGTCTCTGCACTTTCATCATCCGTGGATGGACCGTCTATAGTTTCATCCTCAGACGCCTCCCCCACCGGAACTTTCCGGGATCGTAATCGTCCCAGAAGCCGTCGCCGACCGTTCCACCGCATCCGCGGAAATCTCCACAACCATCTGCGCGATAAACTCCGCATAGGTTTCTTCCTTCGCCGTGAACTCCATGCTGATGATCTTCGTGTTGGAATCCGCGATGGTATAAGCAGAAGCATTCGTATAGGTGTAAAGCCCCATCTTCCCTTCTTCGATCTGGCTCAGCAGCCCGGAGATGTTCTTATCATTCTTGCTTTTTGCCTGGGACAGCTTCGGGTTCTTCCCCACGCATTTCAGCGTCTGCCGCCCGCCGATCGTATACTTGATGCTCGTAATGCAGGTAATCTGGTCTCCGTCCGCCTGACCCCCGGAGAACGTCAGCACATCCCCCAGATCCAGCGCCGGGTTCCCGATCGTGTCCGAATCAAACGGCACATAATTCACCGCCTGCAGGTCATTCAGAATATTCGTGCAAAGCTGCGCCCGCGTCTCATCGAGACCAAACTGCAGCAGCGGGTTCACGCCCAGGTTCATCGTCAGCCCATCATCCGGATCCACACTGTAATACTCTGCCGTCTCCGTCCGCATATTCGTGGAACTCACAGCCGTATATCTGGTAATGAAATCTGAAAACGAACTGGAAAACCGGTGCTTCTGCGCGATATCCAGAACCGGCTCACTGCCGTATTTCCGCAGTTCCAGCTTTCCTTCCCGATTAATCACAAAAAAACCTCCCAGAACCTGCCCCACATAATAGAGCACGTCCCGGTAGGTCTCAATGTCCTCCTCGGAATAAATGGAAAGCGTCTCGGACCCGTTCGCCATCGCCTCAATCTCATCCTGCGTCTGCGCCATCTCCACCGAGCAGGCATGGCAGCACAGGTTAATGAAATCATAGGCCGTGCCGGTACTCTGGAACCCGTTGAAGCTTTTCTCAAACCGCAGCATATAATCATACGCCTTGATCTCAATGCACTTCGCCGTCCGGTTCGCCTCCGACACCTCAAACACGCCCATCGGCACTTCCTCATAACTGCCGTCCGCCAGCCGCAGGAAGCAGGAAATCTCCACAACCGCATCCTCCAGCGTGTACCTGTCCACCTCGGACAGGAGCGTGATCCCCAGTTCCGAGGAATACACCGTCCCCAGTTCAATCTCCGTGAGTGTGCCGCCAATCGCGAAGCGATTCTCCAATGCGGCACACGACCTGGCAGGTGCGGCAAAGCCGCGCGTGCCGATACCGTTCTCCCGCAGCACTGGGAAGAAATATACCCGGATCCCTTCAAAATATCGCTGTATCCAAACTCATACACCTTCCCGGCAGTCGTCGTGATCGTACCGGCCCAGTAATAACTCCGGGTATTCGCCGCCACCGCCGTAAGGAAAACATCACTGACCGCATACATCCGCCACCGCCTCCTTCCATACATCAAAAAAGCACCAGCCGCTGTGACTGATGCTCTGTGTAAAATGTTCTGTTATAAATTTGTTGCCGATAACCCGGAACTTAACAAATGCCTACAACCTACACATTATTGTATGCTCTTCATCATTTTCATCAACAATTCTCTATAAACTCAACCGCCTCTTCTCTGGACTTAAAGATATGAATCTTCTTGTCCGGATATGCGTGAAGCCAGAAATATATTTCTGGAAGCTGTTTCTGTGGAAATTCAGAAATCCACCGTCTGAATTCCGGGTCAAATTCTGTTTCTGCCCAAGGCATATCCACTCTTGATTTGCCTATGCGTGACTCCACTCCGGCAATACAGACTTCCAGAGGATAATCCAATAAAAAAACAGTGTCACATTGCTGTAACCGCACTGGTAGGGTTCGGATATAGTTTCCATCTATAATCCACCGTTCTTGATCCATTATCTTATTCAACTCATCGTCAAATTGCTCTCTTGTAGCAGTAGTTTTATCTGCATGGTGCCATATCATATCGAGATAAAACAGAGGTATCTGTGTTTTATAATTAAGCTGCCGCGCAAAGGTGCTCTTACCTGCTCCGGGGCATCCGATCACTATGATTTTGTTCATTCATACACTCCTGATAATTCTGGGGCATATCCAATTTCACTGAAAACTGGAAGCTGTCAATCTAATTCTTTATAGGTGTTTGTACAACTTTCATTTCACACTTTAGTGTACCCACGCATTCTACCATACCCCATCCATCAATAAAAGCAGATTTTAAAATTCTTTCAGCGTGAAACTCACTTCCCACAACCCCTTATGCGCAGGGCCGGGCAAGGGGTTTTGCGGCTGAAGCCGCACCCGGCCCGCGCGGACGAGTATGAGGCAGAAAACCGCCTCATACTCGATTAATATAATAAGCCGGGAAGGATTATAACCGGTTGCTATGTGAAAATCGGGAAATTCGGAGAAGGCTCTGACCTCCAGTATCAGGACACCATCGAAGGCTCCCTCTTCGACATTGCGGACCGGGTGATCGACTTAATTTATACAAAATATCTCAAAGCCGCGATTACCTACGAGCACGACGTCCGTGTAGAAACTTACCCATTCCCCCGGGAAGGTGTGCGCGAGGCCGTCTATAATGCCCTGGGGCATAATAATTACGCCGACAGTGTCCCGATTCAAATCCGAATCGAAGATGATGCCATGTATATCAGCAATAACTGTATACTGCCAAAGGACTGGACGACGGAAACACTGATGAAGCCACATAAATCCATGCCATTTAATCCATCCATCGCCAACGCATTTTACCGCGCCGGATATATCGAGGCCTGGGGACGCGGTGTACAGAAAATATGCGAAGCCTGCCAGGAACTTGGTACACCAAATCCGGAATACACTGTGCTCGGCAATGACCTGACCGTGAAATTTACAGCTCTTGAAAGTGCAAAAATTTCTGACTTTAAAATGCCAAACCGCCAAAATGTCGGTTTGGATGTCGGTTTAAATGTCGGTTTGGATGTCGGTTTGGAACAGGATATTCTTAAAATAATCGCCGCCAACCCAGCATCTACAATGGCTGAAATGGCTGCTAAACTAAATGTTACAAAAAGAACCATAGAACGTACGATAAAGAGATTGCGTGAAAATGGAAAACTTATCCGTCAGGGTGGCAAAAGATATGGATATTGGAAAATATTGTAAGCCAAATACTCCATCAGGGTATTTGGCTCTCGTGGCATCCACACTTCGTTTCGGTCGGTTCTGGGTGCCACTGGCACGCAGAACCGTTCAACGCCATTAAAAATCCGTGCAAACTATGTCATAAGTAGTACCGGCTTGCCGGTGTATTCCTTATGACTCTGGCTACTTGACTCATTGCTTCGCTGGAATTCGAATCAGTAAATTTCTACCAATATACTATGATGAGATTGGACAACAATTAGCCTTTTACTTCCAGAAAGTCAGCCATCTGCCTGTCCGTCGGCTTCGTCCGGTCAACCGCAGTCTTCCCGACATAATTCAGATTCTCCCTGTGAAGTCCGCGCACATCCATCCCCTCCAGCCGTTTCAGTTCCTCTATATTCACCTTCATGCCACATCATCCTCCGGAAAAAAAGTGAGACAGTATCTCCTGATTCTGAAAAGGAAAGAAGTCGGCTGTTTGGCCAAACAAAAGCAAAAAATGCCCATCAGAAAGGCAAAAAACAGCCTCTCTGGTGAGCAATAGCAACTTGATTTTCTATTTTTTCTTTGGTTTCACTCCCCAGAAAACAACATTCATAAGAATGACAACCATTGCAACAACAATCATGGATACCCAAAATCCCATATTCAATCCGAGGAATTCTGCAGTACCAAATAATTTCATCCAGATATCTGTCCAGTTCATGATGTAAACCTCCTTATAGCAGTTCGCCATAGTGGCGGACGTAAGCTTTTTTCAGGCTTGTAGCCAGTAACATA